>NZ_JBITIJ010000023.1:0-115087 GCF_044458825.1 Nocardia sp. NPDC050412 | reverse complement strand
GCAGCAACCTCACCAACCGAATGCCCCGCCACAACATCGACACCAACACCCCAAGACTCGAGCAGACGGAACAACGCCACCTCGAACGCAAACAAACCCGCCTGCGCAAACACCGTCCGATCCACCAAATCCTCAGACACCAACGCCACACCCAGCGAAACCGACTGCCCCAGCAACGGATCCAACTCAGCAACAATCACATCGAAAACCTCGGCGAACACCGGATACGCACCATGGAGCTCAGCGGCCATACCCGCCCACTGCGCACCCTGACCCGAAAACACCAACCCCGTCGAACCCGACACCACACGACCAGACACCACACCCGGCATCGTTTCGCCACGACCCAACGCCTGGGCGCCAGCCCGCAGACCATCACCCTCAGCCGACAACACCACGGCCCGATGATCAAACAACACTCTCGAAGTCACGAGCGAGAAACCGACATCAATCGGATCCAAGTCATGGTCGCCGACATGCGATGCCAAACGCCCGGCCTGCTCAGCAAGAGCCTCACCACTACGCGCCGAAACCACCCAGGGCAAGACCGCACTCAGCGGAGCCGTCTCGACTACCGGCGCCGAGTTGGCCACCCGAGCCTCCTGCGCCACCGGCACCCCGGTCACCGGGGCCTGCTCCAGGATTACGTGAGCATTAGTGCCGCTGATCCCGAACGAGGACACACCAGCACGACGCGGCCGACCCACCTCCGGCCACGACTGCGGCTCGGTCAACAACCGAATATTGCCTCGAGTCCAATCGACTTTGGTACTCGGCTGGTCCACGTGCAGCGTTCGTGGCAGCACACCGTGGCGCATCGCCATCACCATCTTGATCACACCACCCACACCCGCCGCAGCCTGGGCATGACCGATATTGGACTTCAACGAACCCAACCACAACGGACGATCCGCATCCCGATCCTGCCCATACGTCGCCAGCAACGCCTGCGCCTCGATCGGATCACCCAACGTCGTTCCGGTGCCATGGGCCTCCACCGCGTCAACCTCGGCAGGCGACAATCCGGCATTGGCGAGGGCTTGGCGGATCACCCGCCGCTGCGAGGGACCATTCGGCGCGGTCAAACCATTCGACGCACCATCCTGATTCACGGCGGAACCGGCGACGACCGCCAGTACCTCGTGTCCATGCCGTCGAGCATCGGAAAGCCGTTCCAGCACCAGCACGCCGACACCCTCGGCCCAGCCAACGCCATCGGCGGCATCGGCGAAGGACCGGCACCGGCCATCCGGCGACAGCCCTCGCTGCCGACTGAATTCCACGAAGGTCTCCGGTGTGGCCATCACCGTCACACCACCGGCCAACGCCAGATCACACTCACCCGACCGCAGCGACTGCGCAGCCAAATGCATCGCCACCAACGACGACGAACACGCCGTATCGACCGTGACCGCCGGACCCTCGAAACCGAAAACGTACGAAACTCGTCCGGACGCAATGGATCCCGTATTCGCATTGGCCGGATAGTCGTGAAAGGACATGCCGGTGAAAACGCCGGTCGAACTGCCGCGCAGCGAACCCATATCGACGCCGGACCGCTCCAGCGCCTCCCAGGAGGTCTCCAGCAGCAACCGCTGCTGCGGATCCATCATGGTGGCCTCATTGGGACTGATACCGAAGAAGTCGGCATCGAAATCGGCTGCCGAATAAAGGAATCCACCAGTGCGCGCGTAGGTCTTACCCGCCGCACCCGGTTCCGGGTCGTAGAGACCCTCGATATCCCAGCCACGGTCGACCGGCAGCTCGCCATTCGTGTCGATGCCGTCCGCGACCAACTGCCACAGGTCTTCCGGCGCGGAAACACCACCCGGATACCGGCAACTCATCGCGACGATCGCGATCGGATCATCATCAGCGCGAACCCGGCTGGCCACGACCTCGTCGACAGCCGCCGTGCCCGCGAGCTGCGAACCGATGAACTCGGCGACAACCCGCGGGTTCGGGTAGTCGAAAATGAGCGTGGCCGGAAGCTTCAGGCCGGTCGCGGCATTGAGCTTCTTGCGGAACTCGACCGCGCCGAGGGAGTCGAACCCCAGCTCCTGGAAAGTCCGTTGTGGCTCAACAGCATCCGCGGCGGCGTGTCCGAGAACCTCGGCAGCCACCGATCGAACGAGGTCGAGCACTGCCTGCTCATCGAGCAGAGCCCGACCCACTGCCGGGGTTCCGGCGTCATCGCGCGCCGGGCTCGGCGCGATCGCACGGACCAGTGCCGGAACCTGCTCGCCCCCGGTTCGAAGTACGACCGGATCGACCCGCAATGCCACCACCTGAGCGGATTCGGTGGCGATCGCCGCGTCGAACAGCGCCAGACCCTCGGCCTCGGTCAGCGGCGGGAAACCCTGTCGACGAATCCGCTCGATATCGACCTCGGAGAGCATGGCTCCGAGGCCGCTGGTGGCCGCCCACAATCCGAAATCCACAGCGGTCGCGGGCAATCCCGCACCGCGGCGGTACGCGGCCAAGGCATCCAGGAAGACGTTCGCCGCGGCGTAATTCGCCTGACCGGCCGCTAGCACCAGACCACCGGCCGAGGACAGCAGGACGAACAGCGACAATGAGTGATCACGGGTGAGCGTGTGCAGATGCCATGCCGCATCGGCCTTCGGAGCGAAGACATAATCGACCCGCTCCGCGGTCATCGACTCGATCAGGCCGTTGTCGGCGGTGCCCGCCGCATGCACGACACCGATCAACGGATGCTCGTCCGAAATGCTGTCGATCAACGCCGCCAACGCATTGCGATCGGACACATCGCAAGCAACGATGCGTACCTGCGCACCGAGCTCTGACAGCTCATCGCGCAACCCCGCCGCGCCCGGAGCGTCCAAACCCCTACGCGAGGTCAAAACGAGCTGGCCCACACCGTGATTCACAACAAGATGCCGGGCGATCAACGCACCGAGACCACCGGTCCCACCGGTAATCAACACGGTGCCGGGCTCTTCCAGCCTGACAGCCTCGCCAACCGCATGGTGACTGAGCCGTGGTACCAGCCGGGTCGTGCCGCGTAGCGCAACCTCCGGTTCCGTCGCCAGCGCCGCAACCGAGACCAGATCCCGGTCCAAGACGTGGTGATCCAGGTCGAGGAGCTGGAACCGGTCCGGGTGCTCGGCCTGCGCGGCACGCACCAAACCCCACACCGGGGCCTGCCCCAAGTTCACGGGCTCGGAAACATCTACGGAAACAGCATTTCTCGTCACCACAACGAGGCGAGAGTCCGCGAAACGCACATCGCTCAACCACACTTGGACCGCGTCGAGGACACCGGTCACGACCTGTCGCGCCACCTCCGGCGGCGCACCATCGAACTCGGGGCACTCGAACAACACGACCTCGGGAACAACCGCATCCTCGGCCGCATCCAAGTCGGCAATCAGTACCGCGAGATCGCCCGACACTGCCACCCGGTTCGGGTCGACCACCGCCGACGAATGCGGACCAGCGACCCACTCCACACCGAACAATGACTCCGACACCGAGTCCGCGTCGCGGTTCGCGCTGTCGACACCGGCTCGGCGCGAAGGTTCGAGCCAATAGTGTTGGCGGTCGAAGGCATACGTCGGCAGTTCCACCACCGCCGCCTCGGCTCCCGCGAACACCGCGGCGTTCCAGCGCACCGGCACCGCCCGCACGAACAACCGCGCCAACGCGGTGAGTATCTCGGCGGGTTCGCCGCGCTCGGGGTGCAAGACCGCGACGGTGGTCGCGTCCTCCGGCAGGCATTCGGCCGCCATGGCCGACAGCACCCCGTCGGGGCCCACCTCCACGAAGGTGTTCACGCCCCGCGCCCAAGCCGCCGCCGCGGCGTCGGCGAACCGCACCGGGCGGCGCACCTGATCGACCCAGTACTGCGCCGAGCACCACAGCTGGGGATCCGCCACCGCACCGGTCACCGTCGAGATCACCGGAATCCGAGGCGGATCGAACCGCAGCCGCTCGACCACTTCGGTGAACCGCGCCAACATCGGTTCCATCAACGAGGAATGGAACGCATGGCTGACCCGTAGCCGCTTGACGCGCCGCCCGTCCGCTCGCAGCCGCTCGGCGAGGTCGTCCACCGCGTCCTCGCGACCGGAGACCACCACGGCCGCCGGGCCGTTGACCGCGGCCACATCCACCCCGTCGAGCCCGTCCAGCAGTGCGGTGATCTCCTCCTCGCTGGCCTGCACCGCGAGCATCGCTGCGCCGGTGGGCAATTCCTGCATCAACCGACCGCGCGCCGCGACCAGCGTGCAGGCATCCGCCAGGTTCAGCACGCCGGCGACATGCGCGGCGGCGATCTCACCGATCGAATGCCCGAAGACGACTTCCGGTGTGACACCGCATGATTCGAGCAGGCGATACAACGCCACCTCGATGGCGAACAGCGCAGGTTGGGTCAGCCGGGTCTGTTCCAGCTCCGTTCCGTCGCTGATCGCCTCCCGCAGCGAAAGTCCGAGCAGCGGGTCCAGCTGCGCGCATATCCGGTCGAACGCCTCGGCGTACACCGGGAACCGCCGGTACAGCTGCTGGCCCATGCCCGCCCGCTGCGATCCCTGCCCGGCGAACATCACACCCAGCCGCGCGGTCGACCCATCGCCGGACACGACACCGGGGCCGGGCGCTCCAGCCGCCACCGTGCTCAGTCGGCCCAGCAGTTCGGCACGGTCGTCGCCCACGACCACGGCCCGGTGGTCGAATACCGCGCGAGTCGATACCAGCGAATACGCCACCTCGGACGGCGACAGGGCGGGATCCGCGGCCACGAACTCGTGCAATCGCGCGGCCTGCGCCCGCAACGAGGCCTCCGACTTCGCCGACACCACCCACGGCACCACCACCGGGGCAGCGCGTCCGGCACTGTCGGAGGTCGCGCCATCCTCGAATTCGACCGGCTCGACGGCGGATACGTCTTCGAGGATGACGTGCGCGTTGGTGCCGCCGATACCGAAGGAGGACACCGCAGCACGGCGTGGCCGCTCCGGGTCCTGCGGCCAATCCCGTTGCCGGGTCAGCAGTTCGACCGCTCCGGCCGACCAGTCCACCCGTGGGGTGGGCTCGTCGACATGCAGGGTCGGGGGCATTACCCCGTGCCGCATGGCCATGATCATCTTGATCATGCCGCCCACGCCGGCCGCGGCCACCGAATGGCCGATATTGGACTTCAGCGAGCCCAGCCACAGCGGACGGCCCGGATCCCGGTCCTGTCCGTAGGTGGACAACAGCGCCTGCGCCTCGATCGGATCACCCAGTACCGTGCCGGTGCCGTGGGCCTCCACCACATCCACGTCACCGGTCGTCAGCCGCGCATTGGCCAGCGCCGTGCGGATCACCCGCTGCTGCGCGGGACCGTTCGGCACGGTCAACCCATTGGACGCGCCGTCCTGGTTGATCGCCGATCCCCGGATTACCGCCGACACCCGATGCCCGAGTCGCCGTGCGTCCGAAAGCCGCTCCAGCACCAGCATTCCCACGCCTTCGGACCAGCTCGTACCGTCCGCCGACGCCGCGAAGGACTTGCACCGTCCGTCGACCGCCAGGCCCCGCTGGCGCGAAAACTCCACGAACATACCGGGCGAGCCCATGACCGTCACGCCACCGGCCAACGCCATCGCGCACTCCCCCGAGCGCAACGACTGCACCGCCAGGTGGACCGCGACCAGCGACGACGAACACGCCGTGTCGACCGATACCGCCGGGCCTTCCAGACCCAGCGTGTAGGCGACGCGCCCCGAGAGCACGCTGCCCGTCGTGCCGGTCAGCAGGTAGCCGCGCAGATCCACCGGACCCTCGCGCAGCAGATCGGTGTACTCGCCATGCGACGCGCCGGCGAACACACCGGTGTCGGAGCCCCGCAACGTCGACGGGTCGATACCGGCTCGTTCGAGCGCCTCCCAGGATGTCTCCAGCAGGAGCCGCTGCTGCGGGTCCATCGCCAGCGCCTCACGCGGGCCTATCCCGAAGAAGCCCGCGTCGAATTCGGCCGCGTCGTAGAGGAATCCGCCCGATCGCGTGTACGACTTGCCCTTGGCTTCCGGGTCCGGGTCGTAGATGCCGTCGTCCCAGCCGCGGTCGGCCGGGAACTCACCAATGGCATCGATGCCTTCCGAAACCAAGTGCCACAAGCCCTCCGGGGACGCCACGCCACCCGGGAACCGGCACCCCATACCCACGACCGCGATCGGCTCGAACCTCTGATCTTCGACTTCCCGCAGGCGCTTGCGAGCCTGGCGCAGATCAACGGTGAGACGCTTCAGGTAATCCAGGTGCTTTTTATCGTCGGCCATCTGCTCAGGCATCCAGTTCTCTGTCCAGAATCGCGTAGAGCTCCATTTCGGAAGCGTCTTCGATATCGTCTTCGCGGAAAGCGCCGTCGGTGTCCAGTCGAGCGGTCCAGCTCGTCGTGATGGACTGCAAATGGGACACGATTCGAGCCTTTTCCGATTCGCCCCAATTTCCGCCGGCGAGAGCGGATTCCAATTCCTCGAATACCGCGTCGATCGAGCGGGTCTTGGTTTCCACTCGCTCTTCGGTGAGTTGTTCGAGGAGATGGTCGGCGAGTGCGGCCGGGGTCGGGTAGTCGAAAACCACCGCGGCCGATAAGGAAAGGCCGGTGGCGGCCTCGAGCCGATTGCGCAGCTCCACCGCGCTGAGCGAATCGAACCCCAGCTCTTGGAAGGCGCGATCGGGGCCGATCGCGGACCCCGCGTCGTGGCCGAGCACGGACGCGACGTGGGTGCGCACCGAATCGAGCACCACCTGAGGCCGCCGATCGGCGTCCAGAACCGCGAGCTGTTGCCGCAGACCAGATATCGCCGCCGGGACCGCAGGGCGGCGAGTCGTCGCCGGCGCCAGCTCCCGTAGCAGCGGTGGCAGCAGTCCGGCATGGGCTCGCGCGCGGATCGCGGCGGTATCCACCGCGGCGATCACCGCGTGCGCGGCGTCCCGTGCGAGCACCGCGTCCCAGGCCGACAATGCCGATTCATCCGAGATCGCCTGGAACCCGCCACGATTCATCCGCGCCATATCGGCCGCACCCAGATGCCCGGCCATACCGCTCGACCGGGCCCACGGCCCCCACGCCAGCGACTGACCTGTCAGCCCTCGCGCCCGCCGGTACGCGACCAGTCCGTCGAGAAACGTATTCGCGGCCGCGTAGTTGCCCTGACCCGGACCACCGACCGTGCCCGACACCGACGAAAACAACACGAACGCGGCCAAATCCAGATCCGCCGTCGCTTCGTGCAGATACCAGGCGGCGGCGACCTTCGGCGCGAGCACCGCCGCCACCCGCTGCGCGGTCAGCGAGGCGATAACGCCATCGTCGAGCACACCCGCCGCATGGATCACCGCCGTCAACGGCCACTGCGCGGGCACCTCGTCCAGCAATCCGGCCACCGCGTCGGCATCGGTGACATCGCAGGCCACTACCCGCACCTGCGCGCCGAGCTGCTCGAGTTCGGCGCTCAGCGCCGCCACACCTTCGGCGCGCGGGCCGCTGCGACTCACCAGCAACAACGACCGCACCCCATGCTCGACCACCACATGCCGAGCCACGACCGCACCCAAACCGCCTGTGGCGCCGGTGATCAGCACCGTCCCGGTACCGAACGCGGCTGCAGCACCGCGCTCCGGGGACGCGGTCGCGGGCCGGGTGAGTCGAGCGGTGTGGAAGACACCGGCGCGCACGACCACCTGGGGTTCGCCCACCGCCGCGATGGCGGCCGCGAGTCGCTCGTCGACGCGAATGTCCGCGTCCACCAGGATCATCCGACCCGAACCCTCCGCCTGCGCGGCACGCACCAGACCCCATACCGCGGCACCGGCGAGATCAGTGAGGTGTTCACCGGGCAGCGCCACCGCGCCGCGCGTGGCGATCAGCAATGTGTTCGTCGCGAACCTATCCCGCGCCAGCCACTCCTGCACCAGCTCGAGAATCCGTGTGACCTCGGTATCCGTACCGGCCACCACATCAGTGCCCGTCGTGCCGTTCCACCCGGACCCCGCCTCGACCACCACCACGGGCAGTGCCGGTGATTCCGGATCCGACTCCGGTGCGGTCGGCGACCACACCACCTCGAGCACCGGATCGGTCCCGCGGCTCGCACCCGCGGCGGCGAGCTGTTCCAGTGGCATCGGCCGCATCGTGACCGACCCGGACAACACCGGCAGGCCCAGTTCGTCGGTCACCCTTACCGATACCGACGAACCGGCCGCCGTCACATGCGCGCGCAATACCGATGCCTCGGTCGCGTACAGCGACACCGACTCCCATGAGAACGGCAACATCACCTGCCCCGCGCCGATCTCGAGCACATCGGCCAGCAGTCCCGCCTGGAGCGTCGCGTCCAGCAGTGCCGGATGGATGCCGAATCCCTCGGCCCGCACCCCGGTGTCGGCATCGACGGCGATCTCGGCGAAAACCTCGTCGCCACGCCGCCACAATCCCCGCACACCCTGAAAGGCAGGTCCCAGTCCGTAATCCCGCGTCAAGAACTTCGAGTACGCGACATCGACACCGGTGGCTGCGGCGGGCGGCCACGCCACGGGTTCGGGTGCGATGGTGTCGATTCCGGTGGTCAGCACGCCGTGCGCGTGCAGTTCCCACGGCCCGTCAGGGTCGTGCTCGCCACGGGAGTACACCGATATCGGCCGCCGCGGCGACTCGACGTCGGGTGCGCCGACGACGACCTGGATCCGCACGCCGCCGGACGCGGACAGCACCAGCGGCGCTCGCAGTGTCAATTCCTCGATCGCCGGGCACCCGGCTTCGGCCCCGGCACGCAGCGCCAACTCCACGAACCCCGTCCCCGGCAGCAATATGACCCCGCCGATGACGTGGTCGGCCAACCACGGCTGCGACAGCGGTGACAGGTGCCCGGTCAGGACGACGCCACCATCGACCATCGGCACGACCGCATCCAGCAGGGGGTGTTCCACCACAGCCAATCCCGCGGATTCGATTCCGGCGGTGCCATGCGAGGGCTGGAGCCAGTAGCGACGGCGCTGGAAAGCATAGGTGGGCAAGGACACTCGCGAGACCGGGCGGGCGGTGAAGAACGCGCTCCAGTCGACGTCGACCCCGACCGTGTGCGCGTGCGTCAGGCAGTTCACGAACTGCTCGATCTCCGCGCGGCCGCGGCGTGCGGACGCGATTACGGAAACCTGCGATTCGATTTCTTCCGGCAGGCACTGGCGGGTCATTGCGGTCAGTGCCGCGTCCGGACCGACTTCCAGGAAGCGGCGCACGCCCGAGGCCACCAGAGTGTCTATGCCCCTGGCGAATTGAACCGCCTCCCGCACCTGCTGGACCCAGTAGGAGGGTTCGAGCACTTCATCTCCGGTGATCCGGCCGGACAGGTTCGAGACCAGGGGAATCTGCGGGCGGTGGTAAGTCACATTCCTTGCGACAGACTCGAATTCGGCCAGCATCGGCTCCATCCGATGGGAATGGAACGCATGCGACACCCGCAGCCACGAGGTCCTGCGCCCGCGGTCGGCAAACCGCTGATCGAGCGCATCGACCGCTTCCTCATCACCGGAAACCACCACGGCTGCCGGCGAATTCACCGCGGCAATGGATACTCGATCGTCGACCAGCACCTCGGATACCTCGTGCTCGCTCGCCGCGACAGCCAGCATCGCGCCGCCTTCGGGCAGCTGCCCCATGAGGCGACCACGCGCCGCGACCAAACGGCACGCATCCGCTAGCGACCACACTCCGGCGATGTACGCGGCGGCCAGCTCACCGATCGAATGTCCGACCAGGACATCGGGTGTCACACCGAACGAGTCCAGGAGTCGGTACAGCGCGACTTCGTACGCGAAAAGCGCGGGCTGGGTGAACTCCGTCCGATCCAGCACACCGGCATCAGCACTGTCGGGGCTGCCACCGGCGGGCCGACCGGTGAACATCAACAGCTTCAACGACCCGCCGAGCAGTGGATCGAACTGCTCGCACACCTCGTCCAACGCGGCAGCGAACACCGGGAACGCCTCGTACAGTTCACGTCCCATCCCGACCCGCTGTGCGCCCTGCCCGGTGCACAAGAAGGCTGTCTTGCGTGTCACCGCCCTCCCGGTGGTGACGCCGCTGGCGGTGCACGCCGATCCGTGTTCCGCGAGCGCTGCCAGTCCGGCGAGTATTGTGTCCCGTTCGCCGCCCACTACCGAGCCGCGCCATTCCAACCGGGCACGGGTCGTCAACAGTGAATAGCCGATGTCGTCGACCGTCAGGTCGGGGTGTTCGGTCGCCCAGTCCAGCAGTTTGGCTGCCTGCGCACGCAGGCCCTCTTCGGTTTTCGCCGATACGAACCATGGGCAGACACCGGAAGCCACTGTCTTCGCACCACGATCGGTGGCATCGTCCGCCGGTTCGACCGAGACCTGCTCCGGCGCGGGGGCCTCTTCCAGAATCACGTGGGCGTTGGTACCGCTGGCTCCGAAGGAGGACACACCGGCGCGACGCACCCGCTCGCCCGCGGGCCACGGTTCTGCCTCGGTGAGCAGCCGCACCGCTCCCGCCGACCAGTCGACGTGTGGGGTCGGGGCATCGACATGCAGCGTCGCGGGCAACGTTTCGTGTCGCAGCGCCTGCACCATCTTGATCACACCGCCGATACCGGCGGCGGCGGAGGTGTGCCCGATATTCGACTTGAGCGAGCCGATCCGCAACGGATCTCCAGCGCGATCGCGACCGTAGGCGGCGATCAGCGCCTGCGCCTCGATCGGGTCACCGAGGCTGGTGCCGGTGCCGTGCGCTTCGACCGCGTCGATGTCGGCGGGCGTCAGACCGGCAGCGGCGAGGGCCTGCGCGATCACCTTTTCCTGCGAAGGACCGTTCGGTGCGGTCAGCCGGTTGCTGGCCCCGTCCTGGTTGACCGCGCTGCCGCGGATGACCGCGAGGACCTGATGGCCCTTACTGCGCGCGTCCGACAACCGCTCGACCGCGATCATGCCGAGGCCCTCGGAGAATCCGGTCCCGTTCGCCGCCGCCGCGAAGGCTTTACACCGTGCGTCCGGGGACAGCGCACGCTGCCGACCGAAAGCGATCAGCAGACTGGCGTCGGACATCACCGTGACGCCACCGACCAGGGCGAGCGAGGTCTCCCCCTGACGCAGTGCCTGACAGGCGAGGTGCAGTGCGACCAACGACGAGGAGCACGCGGTGTCCACCGAGAGCGTCGGACCTTTGAAACCGAAGGTGAAGGCGACGCGCCCGGATAGGACGCTGGCCGAAACACCCGCGTAGGCATGGCCTTCCGCCTCGGCTGTCAGACCCGGCGAACCCACGCGCGGGCCGTAGTCCTGGTGGATCACGCCCGCGAACACACCGGTGTCACCTCCGCGCAGCGACGTCGGATCGATACCGGCATCCTCCAATGCCTCCCATGCCGCTTCCAGAAAAAGGCGCTGCTGCGGATCCATCGCCGCGGCCTCGCGCGGAGCTATTCCGAAGAATCCCGGATCGAAATCGCCTGCCGAGTCCAGGAATCCGCCTTCCCGGGTGTAGATGGTCCCCGGCCGATCGGGATCGGTGTCGAACAGACGCTCGAGGTCCCAGCCGCGGCCGGCCGGAAAAGGACCGATGGCGTCGGTGCTGGAGGCCACCAACTCCCACAGCTGCGCCGGAGTCTCGACGCCGCCCGGGTACCGACAGCTCATGCCCACGATCGCGATCGGTTCGCTGGCACGGTCTTCCAGGTGCTGGATGTGCTTCTTGGCGGTTCGGAGGTCTCCGGTGAGCTTGCGCAGATACCGGCTGAGACGTTCCTCGTTGCTGGTGCCGGGGTTGCTCATGCTGGACCAAACTCCTCGTCGATCAGGTCGAAAAGCTCACTATCGGAATGCAATTCGAGGTCGTCGTAGTCGCCTTCCGGCGACTTGCCGGTCAGATAGTCGCGCAGGCGCTCGTTGACGCCCCGCAATCCGGCGACGGTCTCGTCGTCGCTGCCGCCCGCGATAATCCGCTCGAGCATCGCCTCGAGGCGCGCGATGTCGTCGGGCACCGTCGATGTCGGTTGCGCGGGTGCCGTCACCACGGTCTGCGCCAGCAAGTAGTCGGCGATATCTCCCGCGGTGGGGTAGTCGAACACCAGGGTCGAGGGCAGCGAGAGCCCCGTAGCCTTGGAAAGCCGGTTGCGGAACTCGACCCCGCCGAGGGAATCGAAGCCGAGTTCGTCGAAGCCGCGATCGGGTCCGATGTCGTCGACCGACCCGTAACCCAGCACCGTCGCCACGTGTTCGCGCACCAGGTCCAGGACGACCCCGCGTCGCTTCGCCTCCGCCACACCGTGCAGACGCTCCCCGAGCGACGGTCCATCACTCGATGTCGTGGCCGCCCGGCCGCGTGCGCGAACGAACCCGCGCAGCGCCGCCGGGACCGCACCGGTATGCGCTTCCAAGCGCAGTTTGTCGGTATCCAGGTGCATCAGCGCCGACACCGGTTCCGCCGTGGTCAGCGATTCGTCGAACAACCGCAGGCCGTCGGTGCGGTTCAGCGGGGCAAGCCCGAATCGCTCCAATCGGCCCATGGCGGTGTGATCCAGAGCGCCGGTCATGCCGATGTCCTGCTGCCACGGACCCCAGGCGAGTGCGAGGGCCGGTAGTCCTTCGGCGCGGCGTCGCACCGCGAGGGCGTCCAGGAAGCTGTTCGCGGCAGCGTAATTCGCTTGACCGGCCGAACCGATCATTCCGGCGATCGAGGAGAACATCACGAACGCCGACAGATTCATGTCCCGGGTGAGCTCGTGCAGATGCCACGCCGCATCGGCCTTGGGAGCGAACACCCGATCGACCTGATCATCGGAGAGGGTGTGGAACGTGGCGTCGTCGAGCACGCCCGCGGTGTGTACGACACCGGTGAGCGGGAATTGCGCGGGCAGGCCCGACAGCAGATCTCGAAGCGCGTCGCGGTCGGTGACATCGCAGGCGGCGATCCGCACCTGGGCACCGAGTCCGGACAGCTCCGCCGCGAGTTCCGTTGCGCCGTCGGCACGCTCGCCACGGCGAGATACCAGCAGTAGCCGTCGCACGCCGTGCGCGGTGACCAGGTGCCTGGACAGCAGCGCACCCAATCCTCCGGTTCCACCGGTGATCAGCACGGTCCCGGTCCCGAACGAAACCGGCTCGGCCGCAGCGGATGTCACCGCCTCCAGCCGTGGTGCCAGGACCAGGTCGCCCCGCAGGGCCAGCTGCGGTTCTCCGGTCGTGATCGCGGCTCGGATGAAGTCGGTCGAAATATGCCGCGCACCAACGGATTCGTCCGCGTCGAGCAGTACGATCCGCTCCGGATATTCGGTTTGCGCGCTACGTATCAGCCCCGATACCGCAGCCGATGCGGTATCGGGCGTCTCATCGGGCAACGCCGCCGCCCGTCCGGTCACCACAACCAGCTGCGACCGTGCGAATCGCTCGTCGGCCAGCCAGCCGTTCACCATGCGCAGGGCAACCTTCACTCGATCACTCACGGACGAGCGCGAATCACCGTGCGGTGCAGTGAATTCGGACCAGACAACGACATCCGGGACGGTCGGAGCCGCAGCGAGCGCCGCCAGATCCAGGTACCGCTCAGCGATGCCGGGCACCTGCGTGGTTCCGAGCACGGCTGTGCTGCCGCGCCGGATGATTCCGTCAGGCGTCTCGACCGCTGCCCAGCGCAACGCATACCGGGCCGCACGTCCACCCGACAGCGTGGCCCGGAACTGCTGGACGTCGTAGGAGCGCATGACCACTTCATCGACGGAAACCACCGGGTTTCCGTCCTGGTCGACCGCCACGACGGTGATCGCCTCACCGCTGCGCTGGATAGCCATCACCCGCAATGTCGTGACCTTGGACGTGGTGTGGAATTGCGTCGCGCCCCAGCGGAACAAGAGTTTGCCCTCGGCGGGATTGCCCTTGTCGTCAGACCAGATCAAACCGACGAGTCCGGCATGCAGTGCCATATCGAACAGCGCCGGATGCAGCTGGAACCGTTCGGCCGAGACTTCCTCATTCAGCGTGACCTGGGAGAACATCGTGTCGCCACTGCGCCATGCGGCGTCGATGCCGATGAACGAGGCACCGTATTCCAGTCCGGCGACACGCGCCACCTGGGCCGGAATCCAGTCGGCGTCCACCGGTTCGGCATCGATCGGCGGCCACGGCCCGTTGCGCAGCATGTCCACGAGTCCGATGTCGAGCAGCTGTTGACCGCTCATCACGCCGCTGGCATTGCGCGTCCACTCACCGTCGGCGGTGTCGGTCAGGCGGTAGTGGAATGTGAACGATCGACGTCCCGTGGGATCCGGTTCCCGCACCAGTACCTGGAGTTCGACATCGCCGTCTGGCGGCGGGAGGATCGGCGACTCGAGGGTGAGCTCTTCGACGGCGTCGCAACCGATTCGCCTGCCCGCGACCAACAGCATCTCCATGAGCGCGGCGCTCGGGACGAGCACCACACCGTAGGTGGTGTGGTCGGCGATCCATGGATGGGTGCGCAGCGAGAGCCGTCCCGAAAACAGCCACTCGTCACGGTCGGCCACCCGAACCACATCGGTGAGCAGCGAATGTTCCGACGCATTCCTGGCCTCCCCGCGGCCGGGTTCGAGCCAGTACCGCCGATGTTCGAAGGCATAGGTGGGCAAGGCGATTCGGGATACCTGGAGGGTGCTGAACAACCCGTCCCAGTCGACGGCAACCCCTGCGGTATGCGCCTGGCCGAGCATCGTGAGGAACTGCTCTACCTCGTCGTGATCCCGGCGGGTCGCCGCGGCCACCACAGATCGAGCCTCGACGTCCTCGGCAAGCGTCTGCCGCGTCATCGCCGCGAGCACCGCGTCGGGTCCGACTTCGAGGAAACGGCGCACGCCCGAGGCCACCAGCGTCTCGACGCCGGGCGCGAAACGCACCGCGGCGCGCACCTGCGCCGCCCAGTACTTCGGATCCAGGATCTCGTCGTCGGCGATCCGGCCAGAAATGTTGGACACCAATGGAATCCGGGGGGCGTTGCAGGTCACTGCCGCAACGAGGGTCTCGAACTCGGCCAGCATCGGCTCCATCCGATGGGAATGGAACGCATGCGACACCCGCAACCGGCTCGTCTTGCGACCCCGTTCGGCGAACTGCCGATCGATCTGGTCGACGGCGTCATCGTCACCCGAGATCGCCACGGCCGCAGGCGCATTCACCGCCGCCACCGACACCCGATCACCGAATCCGGCGATCACCGCGCGAACGTCGGCCTCGGACGCGGCGACCGCGAGCATCGCGCCGCCTGCCGGCAGCGCATCCATCAGCCGCCCTCGCGCCGCGACCAGCGCGCATGCGTCCTCCAGTGACCACACACCGGCCACATACGCCGCGGCCAGTTCACCGATCGAGTGCCCGATCACCACATCCGGAACAACTCCGAACGACTCCAACAGCCGATACAGCGCCACCTCGAACGCGAACAGTGCGGGCTGGGTCAATCGTGTGCGATCCAGCATCCCGGTTTCGGCGGCGACCCCATGATCGTCGATCAGGTGACCGGTGAACATCGCCTGCTTCAGGGAACATCCGAGTCGCGGATCGAACTGGGCGCACACCTCGTCCAGTGCCGCGGCGAATACCGGGAAGGCCTCGGCGAGACCCGCGCCCATACCGATCCGCTGCGCGCCCTGACCGGTGAACAGGAAGGCGGTCTTCCCGGAGCCCACCGTGCCGGACACCACTCCGGCCGAGAAGGTTCCGGCGATCAGACGCGCCAGCCGCGCCAGCAGTTCGTCGCGATCACCGCCCAGGACCGCCGCCCGCGACTCGTGCTGCGCCCGTGTCGTCACGAGCGAATACGCCACATCCGCCGGATCGGCGTCCGGGTTATCGATGAGCCACTGTCGGAGTCTCGCCGCCTGTCCTCGCAGCGCGGTCTCATTCTTGGCCGACACCAGCCACGGCACCATCGTGCGTGGACGGTCGGCGGCCGGTGGCGAGCCGACCGACTGTGGGACCGGCGCTTCCTCGAGGATCGCGTGCGCGTTGGTGCCGCTGACACCGAACGACGACACGCCCGCTCGCCGGACTCGTCCACCGGCAGGCCACGGCTGGGCCTCGGTCAACAGCTGGACATCGCCCGCGGACCAGTCCACGTGTGGGCTCGGCTCGTCCGCATGCAGTGTCTTCGGCAGGGTTTCGTGTCGCAGCGCCTGCACCATCTTGATCACGCCACCGACACCTGCCGCGGCGACGGTATGGCCGATATTCGACTTGATCGATCCGATCCGCAGCGGTTGTCCCGCACGGTCCTGCCCATACGCAGCGATCAGCGCCTGGGCTTCGATCGGATCACCCAACGTCGTGCCGGTGCCGTGCGCCTCCACCGCGTCGATGTCCGCTGGCTCGAGCCCGGCATTCGCCAGCGCCGCCGCGATCACCCGCTCCTGTGACGGACCATTCGGCGCGGTCAAACCATTGCTCGCGCCGTCCTGGTTCACCGCCGTTCCACGCACGAGGGCGAGGACGTTGTGCCCCAGGCGCTTTGCGTCGGAGAGCCGCTCCAGCACCAGCACACCGACTCCCTCGGAGAAGGCGACGCCGTCGGCATCGGCCGAGAAGGCCTTGCAACGGCCATCGGGCGAGAGACCGCGCTGCCGAGCGAAATCGACGTAGAGGTAAGGACTGGCCGCGACCGTCACACCGCTCGCCAGCGCCAGCGAGCTCTCCCCTTGACGCAGCGCTTGGCAGGCCAGATGCAGCGAGACCAGCGACGACGAGCATGCGGTGTCCACGGTGACCGCCGGGCCTTCGAGACCGAGGACGTAGGCCACCCGTCCGGACATCACGCTGCTCGTGGTGCCGGTGAGCCGGTAGCCCTCCAGGTCACCGGCCACCCGATCGACGTAGCCCGAGTAGCCCGCGCCGACATACACGCCGGTGTCGCTGCCCCGCAACGACACCGGATCGATGCCCGCGTCTTCCAGAGCTTCCCAGGACACCTCCAGCAGCAGACGTTGCTGCGGGTCCATCGCGGAGGCTTCCTTGGGACCGATCCCAAAGAATCCTGCGTCGAAATCGCCTGCGCTGTAAAGGAATCCGCCGCGCCGGGTGTAAACAGTACCGGGCTTGTCCGGATTCGAATCGAACAGCCGCTCCAGATCCCAGCCCCGATCCGACGGGAAATCGCCGGTCGCGTCGGTTCCGGAGGCAACGAGATCCCATAGCTGCTTCGGTGATTCGACGCCGCCGGGGAACTGGCAGGCCATGCCGACGATCGCGATCGGCTCGTCCGCCCGGACCCGGCGGACAACATTCTTGACGGGTTCGCCCACTGTCGGCTCGACGCGGGACTGCACCAGCTTCGCCACCGCCGCCGGCGTCGGATAATCGAACACCAGCGTCGACGGCAACTGCAGGCCGGTGGCCTTGCCGAGCCGGTTCCGGAATTCCACGCCACCCAGCGAATCGAAACCGATCTCGTCGAAGCGCTGGTCGGGTCGGATGTCGGCGGCCGAATCATGCCCAAGCACTGCCGCCGCCGCTGTGAGCACGACCTCCAACACCACCTCGCCACGCCGCGCTTGTGGCACACCCGCCAACCGGGCGGCCAGCGAGCCTGCCGCCGCGGCGACCGCCGCCTGTTGCGTCAGGCGCGTCGAACGCCGCACGAATCCACGCAGCACCGCCGGAACCGCGTCGACATCGGACTCGCGACGCAAGACACTCGCGTCGAAGCGGATCGGAGCCGGACGCGCATCCGAGTGAGCGAGCGCTTCGTCGAAAAGGCGCGTCCCTTCCGCACTTTCGAGCGGGCTCAGTCCCAGGCGATCCCACCGCGCCAGGGCGGCGCGGTCCAAGCCACCGGTCATACCGCTGCCCTGGTTCCACGGCCCCCACGCCAGCGACGTAGCGGCCAACCCCGCAGCCCGCCGCCGCTGCGCCAGCGCGTCCAGGAAACCGTTCGCCGCGGCGTAGTTGCCCTGCCCCGATGACCCGAGCACCGTCGCGATCGACGAGAACACCACGAACGCGGACAGATTCAAACCACGAGTCAGCTCGTCCAGATGCCATGCGCCGTCGACCTTCGGTGCCAGCACCCGGTCCACCTGATCAGCGGTCAGCGACTCGACGGTGCCGTCGTCCAGAATTCCCGCGGTGTGCACGACAGCGGTCAGTCCGGCAATCGAATCCAGCAGGTTCCGCACCGCGTCGCGATCGGCGACATCGCACGCGACGACCCGAACCTCGGCGCCCGCCCGCGTCAATTCGGCGGCCAGCTCGGCGGCACCGGGCGCGTCGGATCCTCGACGTGACGTCAATACCAGACCGCGCACACCGTGCTCAGCAACGAGATGACGGGCGAACAACGCACCGAGTCCACCCGTACCGCCGGTGATCAGCACCGTCCCATCCCCGAACGACGACCGCGCCCCCGGGTCCACGGAAGCGGACGCGCGCACCATCCGAGGAACCAGAATCTCTTCACCTCGGACCGCGGTCTGCGGCTCGCCCGACCGCAGTACCGCGCCGATGCGGTCCGCATCGAGCGGCCGCGCCGGATCCTCGTCGACGAGGACGAACCGTCCGGGATGCTCGGACTGCGCACTGCGCACCAATCCCCAGACCGCCGCCGCGGCCGGATCCGGAGCCTCCTCGGGCAACCCGACGGCACCTGTCGTCACAACGACCAGCCGGACATCGGACAGACGTTCCTCGGCGAGCAAGGACCGCACCGTCGCCAACGCGCCGTGCACGCTTGCCCGCACCGATCCCGGACCTTCCCTGAAAGGCGCGCTCGCCCGCCACACCACAACACCGGGAATATCCTCGGCCGCAACGACATCGGCGACCGACACGTATTTCGGGCCTATCCCCGCCACCGTCGTGTCCCCGAGCACCGCCATGGCCGGTGCGGATCGGTCGACTGCCGCGACCGATTCCGCGGTGGGCTCCCAGCGCACCTGGTACAGGCCCGCCTCGTCACCGACGAGACTGCTCCGGAATTCCTGCACGTCATAGGGACGCATCACCACCGCGTCGACCGACACGATCGCAGTACCGTCCGGATCGACCGCCGCGACCGACACGGTCTCGGGTCCGGTCGCGACCGCGATGACCCGAAGCGAGGTCACCTCATCCGTTGTCGACTCGTGGAAACGTGCACCGCCCCACCGGAAAAGCAGCCTGCCGGTATCGGGATCGGAATCCCCATCGCGCCACAGCAACCCGGCGAACCCCGCGTGCATGACCATATCCAGCAGGGCGGGATGCAGGTCGTGCCGTCCCGGCTCCGGCGCCGCATCGGTGTCCAGCACGATCTCGGAGAAGACCGTGTCGTCGCGTCGCCACGCGGCGCGCACGCCGACGAACGCCGGACCGTACTCGAGCCCGGCGAGCTTCGCGATCCGCTCCGGCAGCCCCGCACTGTCCACAGCCTCGGCGTCGACCGGCGGCCACTGCTCCTCCCGTAGCCGCGACACCAGCGCCGAATCACCATCCCACCGAGCACCGAGCACACCGGTGGCGTTGTGGATCCATTCGGCATCGGAAGACTTGCGGAAATAGAACTCGAACGGACGCCGCCCGGAGTCGTCCGCCGCCTGCACCAGCACCTGCAACTCGACCTCGTCACCCGCCGTCGGCAGAATCGGCGCCTGCAAGGTGAGCTCCTCGACCACCCCGCAACCGATCCGGCGACCCGCGACGAGGAGGAACTCGATGAACGTCGCGCTCGGCACGACCACCACGCCGTAGGTCATGTGATCGGCGATCCACGGGTGAGTACGCAGCGAGAACCGGCCGGTCAACAACCATTCGTCGGTACCGGCCAACCCGACCACACCGGTCAGGATCGGATGATCCGTCGACGACGGCGATGCGTCGAGGGCGCCCGACAACCAGAAACGGCGACGCTGGAAGGCATAGGTGGGCAACGGAATCCGATGCGCCACACGCCCGGCGAACAACGCACGCCAGTCCACTCGCGCACCCGCGACATGAACCTGCGCCATGGCAGTGACGAACTGCTCAACCTCATCGACCGACCGCCGAGCAGCCGCCGCCACCGACGACACCGACTCGACCTCCGGGTGCTCGGCCAGACAGCCACGCGTCATTGCCGCCAGCACCGCATCCGGTCCGATCTCCACGAACCGCCGCACACCTGCCTCGACCAGGACATCGATCCCCGGCGCGAACCGGACACACCCCCGCACCTGCTCGACCCAGTACTCAGGATCGGTCAGCTCCGCAGCGACCACGACCGCCGAAACATTCGAAACGATCGGCAGCGACGGCTCGCGATACGTCAATCCTGCGGCGACCGAACGGAACTCGGCCAACATCGGTTCCATCCGCGCCGAGTGGAACGCATGACTCACCCGCAACCGATTCGTCTTCACACCCTCGGCGGACAGCAGCCGCTCGATCTCACCGATGGCATCGACGTCCCCGGACAACACCGTCGACGACGGACCGTTGACCGCCGCGATCGACACCCGGTCGGCGAAATAGGCGACGATATCGACAGCTCGTCCCTCGCCGATCGCCACCGCGAGCATCGCGCCGCCCACCGGCAGGGCACCCATCAACCGGCCGCGCGCCGCCACCAGCGTGCAGGCGTCCGAAATCGACCACACCCCTGCCACATACGCCGCCGCCAACTCACCGATCGAATGCCCGATCAGCGCATCCGGTGTGACACCGAATGATTCGATCAGCCGGAACAACGCCACCTCGAACGCGAACAACGCTGGTTGGGTGCATTCGGTCCGATCCAACACCCCCTCGGCGTCGGCGAACATCAGCTCTTTCAGCGAACGACCCAACAGCGGATCGAACTGCGCACAGACGTCGTCCAACGCCTCCGCGAACACCGGGAACGCCTGATACAGGCCCGCGCCCATACCAACCCGCTGCGCACCCTGCCCCGTGAACAGGAACGCCGTCCTATCGGAACCGGCATCCCCTTCGATCGTGCCGTGCGCACCCGCGGCCAGATCGGCCAGACCGGCGAGCAGTTCGTCCCGGTCACGTCCCACGACCGCACCGCGACGGTCCAGCTGTGCCCGCGAGGTCGCCAGGGAATACGCCATATCCCGCATATCGACGTCGGGATCGTCGATCAACCGCTGCCGCAGTCGATCCGCCTGGGCACGGAGGGCTTCGTCGGACTTGGCTGATATCAACAGCGGAACGACCTCGGCCACAACGGATTTCGTGGCCGGTTCGGGCTCGGATTCGGCCGCCGACGCCACGGTAACCGAAGGCGCGGGCGCTTCCTCGAGGATGAGGTGGGCATTGGTGCCGCTGGCTCCGAACGACGAGACCCCGGCTCGCCGGATCCGATCCCCCACCGGCCACGGCTCATTGTCCCGCAGCAGCCGCACCGTGCCCGCGGACCAATCCACATGCGGTGTCGGCGCATCCACGTGCAACGTCTTCGGCAGCACGCCGTGCCGCATGGCCTGAACCATTTTGATCACGCCGCCCACCCCCGCGGCAGCCGAGGTGTGACCGATATTCGACTTCAACGACCCCAAACGCAACGGCGCGCTCTCGCGCCGCGTGCCATACGCGCTGATCAGTGCCCGAGCCTCGATCGGATCCCCGAGCATCGTGCCGGTGCCGTGCGCCTCTACCGCGTCGATATCCGACGGGGTCAGGCCGGAATTCGCCAAGGCGGACGCGATCACTTGTTCCTGCGACGGACCGTTCGGCGCGGTCAGGCCGTTGCTCGCACCATCCTGATTGACAGCACTCCCACGCACCACCGCAAGCACGGTGTGACCGAGCCGCTGGGCGTCCGAAAGACGCTCCAGCACAACTACTCCGAGCCCCTCTGAGAATCCGGTTCCATCAGCAGCCGCCGCGAAGGCCTTACAGCGCGCATCGGGCGACAACGCACGCTGACGCGCGAATGCGATCAGCAAGGCTGGATCCGACATGACGGTCACCCCACCCGCCAACGCCAGCGACGTATCGCCCTGCCGCAGGGCCTGGCACGCCAGATGCAATGCCACCAGCGACGACGAGCAGGCGGTGTCGACCGATATCGCCGGACCTTTGAGCCCGAACGTATACGCGATCCGCCCGGACAGCACAGCGTTCGAAACACCCAGGTAGGCATGGCCTTCGGTCTCAGCGGTGATATTCGGCGAGCCGATGCGGGGACCGTAGTTCTGATGGATGACTCCGGCGAAGACGCCGGTGTCGCTGCCGCGCAACGACACCGGATCGATTCCCGCATCCTCCAACGCTTCCCAGGACACCTCCAACATCAGGCGCTGCTGCGGATCCATCGCCGCGGCCTCACGCGGGCCGATCCCGAAGAAGGCCGCGTCGAACTCGCCGATGGCGTCGAGGAACCCACCGTCACGGGTGTAAATGCCGTTCGGCACATCGGGATCCGGGTTGAACAGCCGTTCCAGGTCCCAGCCTCGATCGGCCGGGTAGTCCCCGATGGCGTCCACACCGTCCGCCGTCATCCGCCACAGGTCTTCAGCGGAGCGCACGCCACCGGGATACCGGCAAGCCATACCGACGATCGCGATCGGTTCCCGCGACCGGTCGGTGAGCGCGCGCAGTTGCTGTTTGGTCTGGTAGAGCTCCTTCGCGGTCTTCTTCAGATACTGGCGTAGCTCGTCGTTGTCGGCCATCGGTGGAACTCCAGATCGTATTTGCTCAGCTGAGGTGGTCGCGGAACTTGCTTCAACTGATTTGGTCGATGAATTCGAACAGCTCGCGGTCGTCCGCGGATTCGAGACTGTCGGCGCCGCCATCCAGGTCGAATCCGTCGGTGTCCTTGCCTTCGAGCTCACGCAACAGTGCGGTCAATCTGCTCGCGATATCCGACCGGTCCACAGCCGACAGCTCGGCCGTGGCGCAACTGCGCGCCAGCGACTCGATCTCGGCCGCGACACGTTCCGCGGGGTCGTCGACCGGAACGATCTCCTGCCGGAGGAAACCGGCCAGCGCCTCCGGGGTGGGATAGTCGAACATCGCGGTCGCGGACAACTGCACGCCGACAGCCGACTTCAGCCGGTTGCGGAATTCCATCACGCCGAGCGAGTCGAACCCGATATCGCTGAACGGCTTGTCCGGCGGGGTCGAGTCCGCACTGGTGTGTCCCAGCACGGCCGCGGCCTGGGCCCGGATCACGTCGAGGATGACGCGTTCCTGTTCGGCGGTCGAGCGTCCGAGCAGTTGCGTCGACCAAGACACGGAGCCACTCGATGCCGCCGACGGTGCGCTCGTCGTATCGACCACCCGGCGGCGCGCTGGCCGCGACAAGCCACGCATGACCGCGCGCACATCACCGGGATGTGCCTCGCCGAGGGCGGTCCGGTCGATCCGGACCGCCACGAACGCCGACTGCCCGCCCGCCAGTGCGGCGTCGAACAATTCCATGCCGTCCTCGTCGCCCAGCGGAAGGAGACCTTCGCGCCGCAAACGGGCGACGTCGGCCGCGCCGAGCGTGCTGGTCATACCGCCGCTCTGCTCCCATGGCCCCCATACCACCGACGTCGCGGGCAGACCGGTCACCTGCCGGTGTTGCGCGAGCGCATCGAGGAAGACATTGGCGGCCGCATAATTCGCCTGGCCCGGATTGCCGATCAAGCCCGCGATCGAGGAGTAAAGCACGAACGCCGACAGATCCAGGTCCTTGGTCGCCTCGTGCAGATTCCAGGCCGCATTCACCTTGGGCCGCAACACTTTCGCGATCTGCTCCGGCGTCATGGTGGCGAGCAGACCGTCGGCAAGCACACCCGCCGCATGCACGACAGCGGTCAACGGATGCTGCGACGGTATGGCCGCCAACACCGCGTCCAGTGCGGCTCGATCGGCCGCGTCGCACGCGACCACGTCCACATGCGCACCGAGCGCGGTCAGCTCGGCGGCGAGTTCGGCCGCGCCGGGGGCTTGGGGACCGCGCCTACCCGCCAACACCAGCCTGCGCACACCATGGACGGTGATCAGGTGTCGTGCGGCCACCGCGCCCAATCCTCCGGTGCCGCCGGTGATGAGAACAGTGCCCTCGGGCCGCAATGGCACCGGCACGGTGAGCACATTCTTGCCGATATGCCGGGCCTGACTCAGGTACCGGTAGGCCTGCGGCGCTTGCCGCATATCCCACGCGACAGTCGGATACGGCGCCAGAGTGCCGGCCTCGAAAAGCTCGACCAGCGTGGTCAGAATCTCGTGCAGCCGATCGGGACCCACCTCCATCAGCATGAAGCTGTGGTAGTCGACCCCCGGATGCGCGGCGGCCACCTCGACCGGATCACGCCGGTCCAGCATGCCCATCTCGACGAACCGGCCACCGCGCGGCAGCAGTCGCAATGACGCGTCCACGAATTCGCCTGCCAGCGAATCCAATACGATGTCGACACCGCGACCGTCGGTGGCGTCGAGGAACTTCTGCTCGAAATCCAAGGTGCGCGAGTTACCGATTTCAGCGTCGTCGAACCCCGAATCGCGCAACACATTCCACTTGGGCTCACTGGCGGTGACCAATAACCGCAGGCCCAGGTGCCGCGCGAGTTGCACGGCCGCCAGCCCGACACCACCGGTCGCCGCATGCAGCAGCAGCGTCTCGCCAGGTTGCGCATCGGCCAGGTCGACCAGGCCGTAGTAGGCGGTCGCGTAGACGATCGGAATCGCCGCGGCCTGAGTGAACGACCAACCACGCGGCATCGGCGCGAGAAGTCGGCGATCGACCACCGCCACCGATCCGACACCCGGGATCAACCCGAAAACCCGGTCGCCAGGTGCGAATTCGGTCACATCCGGTGCGACCTCCAACACGACACCGGCTCCCTCGCCGCCGGGCCGACCAGCCTTGTCGGGGTAGGTGCCGAGCGCCATCAGTACATCCCGGAAGTTGAGGCCGACCGACCGCATACTCACCCGGACCTGTCCTGCCGCAAGTGGTTCCAATGCGGTCGGATGGTCGCTGAAGGTGAAGTTGTCCGCGGTCAATGTGCCCTTGTCGCGCAGAGTCAGCGCCCATGCCTTGGTATTTCGCGACGCGAGGTCGAGAGCGTTCGGATCAACGCGGTTCAGGCGCGGCACGTATGCCTTTCCGTGCCGCAGGGCCAGCTGGGGTTCCTCGCCCGCAGCCGAGGCCATGGCCACAGCGGGCCGATAGTCCGGCCAGTCTTCGACATCGACGAGGATGATCCGGTCGGGGTTCTCACTCTGTGCGGTCCGCAGCAGACCCCACACGGCTGCCGTCGACAGGTCCACTGGCTCGTGGGGATGTACCGCGACCGCCTGCCGGGTCACCACGACGATGAGCCGGTCCTGCGTCAGCAGCCGCCGCACCTGCGCCGCGAGGTCGGTGACCAAATCCCGCACTGCCACCGGAAGCTTGCCGTCGACGGCCGGAGAGCCGGTGCGCGACAGCTCATTCCATCGCCGATCGTCGAGTCGCAACACCGTCGCGTCCCGGCCCGCGATCGTCGCGGTCTCACCGTCATCGGCGGGACTCCAGGCGGCGGCGGTGAGCGCACCCGCAGGCTCGGGTAGCGCGACCCAGTTCAGCTCGTAGCCGACGCCGTCGGTGCGACGGTGCGCCGAACCGAGCGCATCGGTGGACAATGTCCGCAGCGTCAGTGCACCGATGTCGGCCACGGCCATGCCCGCCGGGTCGGCCAGGGTTACGGTGATCCGCTCACCCCCAGTCCCGGACCCGGTCGCGGCAGCACGGACCCGCACCGTGGTCGCGCCGGTCGCATACAAGGCGATGTTCTCCCACGAGAACGGGACCGCGATCGCACCGGCCCGGGTGTCGGGAACCAGCCCACCGAGCAGGACCGCGTGCAGCGCGGCATCCAACAATGCCGGATGCACACCGAAGGCCGAGCCGTCCGATCGTGCGGACTCCGGCAGTACGACCTCGGCGAACACCTCACCGTCGTGCGCCCACAGGGCGGTCAGTCCGCGGAACGCCGGTCCGTACTCATAGCCCCGCCCGGCCAGATCCGCGTAGGCGTGATCGATCGCTATCGCCGTCGCCTCTGCGGGCGGCCAGCTCACCGGACCCGATTCCACCGGGGGCGTGTCCGATCCGACTGTGACCGTTGCGACAGCGTGGCGAATCCATTGTCCCGCAGCATCGTTCGGCGAGCCTGAAGCGTCGCCGTTCGACCGCGAGTACATCGACACCGTCCGTGCGCCGGTGTCATCCGGTCCGCCCGCTACGACCCGCAAGTCGACAACCCCGGTGGGCGGTATCGGCAGGGGCGCCTCGATCACCAACTCCGCCAGTCGCGGGCAGTCCACCACTGCTCCCACGTGCAGGGCCAGCTCCACAAGCGCGGCACCGGGCAGCAACACCACCCCGGTGACAGCATGATCGGCCAGCCAAGGATGACCGGCTCGCGACAGCCTCCCGGTGAACACCACATCCTCGGAGTCCGGCAACCGCAGCATCGCGCCCAACAGCGGATGCCCCGCATCGTCCAGGCCCGATTGCCATAGGTCCGGCGCGTCGACCGGCCGCGCCCAGTAGCGTCGATGCTGGAACGCATAGGTAGGCAACGTCATCCGATGCGTGGAGCGGCCCGCATACAGCGGCGTCCAGTCCACCCCTACGCCGACGACGGCGGCCTGTGCCAGCGCGGTCACGAACTGCGTCGGCTCGTCCACCGAGCGTCGGGCGGCCGCGACCACTGTCGATTTGGCTTCGACAGCGGGGGTTTCGACCAGGCATTGCTGAGTCATGAAGGCCAGCACAGCATCCGGTCCGATCTCCACGAATCGCCGCGCACCCGCCTCGACCAGGGTGTCGATGCCCGGCGCGAACCGGACGCATCCCCGCAGCTGCTCGACCCAGTACTCGGGATCGGTCAGCTCAGCAGCGACCACGACCGCCGAAACGTTCGACACGATCGGCAACAACGGCTCCCGATACGTCAATCCCGCGGCGACCGAACGGAACTCGTCGAGCATCGGCTCCATCAATACCGAGTGGAACGCGTGACTCACTCGCAGCCGGGAGGTTTTCACCTCCTGCCTGGCAAACCGATCAGCGAGTTCGTCGATCGCGGACGCATCCCCGGACAGCACCACCGACGACGGACCGTTCACCGCCGCCAACGACACCCGCCCGTCATACCCGGCGAGCACCTGCACCGCGTCGTCCTCCGGGACCGCGACCGCGAGCATGGCACCGCCCTCCGGCAAGGCCCCCATCAAGCGACCGCGCGCCACAACGAGCGCACACGCATCCTCGAGCGACCACACCCCCGCCACGTACGCCGCGGTCAACTCCCCGATCGAATGCCCGATCAGCAGATCCGGTGTGACACCGAATGATTCGATCAGACGGAACAACGCCACCTCGAACGCGAACAACGCTGGCTGGGTGAACTCGGTCCGATCCAACACGCTCTCGGTACCGGCGAACATGAGAGCTTTCAGCGATCGGCCCAGCAGCGGATCGACCTGCGCGCAAACCTCGTCCAAGGCCGCCGCGAACACCGGGAACGACTTGTACAGGCCCGCGCCCATCCCAGCCTGCTGCGCACCCTGCCCGGTGAACAGGAAGGCCGTCTTCCCCGAACCCGCCGTCCCCGCGATCGTGCCCGGCGAACCCGCCGCCACATCCGCCAGACCCACCAGCAGCTCGTCCCGATCCCGGCCGACGACGACCGCCCGTCGGTCCAGCAATGCTCGCGAGTCCACCAATGACCGTGCCGCCGACCAGATGTCGAGCTCCGGGCGATCGGCCAACCACGCCCGCAACCGCTCGGCCTGCGTCCGCAGACCCTCCTGCGACTTGGCCGACACCGTCCACGGCACCACGGCGACATCGATGTCCGGCCCGGCCGCACCACGCTCAGGCGTCGAAACCGCCTGGGCCGGTGCTTCTTCGATAATCACGTGCGCATTGGTGCCACTGATCCCGAACGACGACACCCCGGCCCGGCGCACCCTGTCGCCGACCGGCCACGCCTGCGCCTCGGTCAACAGCTGGACATCGCCCGCAGACCAGTCCACGTGCGGGCTCGGCTCCTGCGCGTGCAATGTCGTCGGCAGAGTTCGGTGCCGCAACGCCTGCACCATCTTGATCACACCGCCCACACCCGCCGCCGCCTGCGCGTGACCGATATTCGACTTGAGCGAACCAAGACGCAGCGGTTCTCCCGCACGGTCCTGCCCGTAGGTGGCGATCAGCGCCTGCGCCTCGATCGGGTCGCCCAGCGCCGTTCCAGTACCGTGCGCCTCCACCACATCCACGTCGCGCGGATTCAACCCGGCATTCGCCAGCGCCGCCGCGATCACCCGCTGCTGCGACGGGCCATTCGGCGCCGTCAAGCCATTGCTCGCGCCGTCCTGATTAATCGCACTGCCACGCACTACGGCTAATACGTCGTGGCCCAGCCGACGTGCATCCGACAGGCGCTCCACGATCAGCACCGCCGCACCCTCGGACCACGCGACACCATCGGCCGCGGCCGAGAACGACTTGCACCGGCCGTCTGTGGCCAAACCACGCTGCCGCGAAAACTCCTGGAACACCATCGGTGTCGCCATTACCGTCGCGCCACCGACCAAGGCCAGCGAACTCTCCCCCTGACGCAGCGCCTGGCAGGCCAGATGCAGCGCCACCAGCGACGACGAGCAGGCGGTATCCACCGTCATCGCCGGGCCCTCCAGACCCAGCGCATAGGCCACCCGCCCGGAAGCCACGCTCCCCAGGCCGCCGGTCAGGACATACCCTTCGACCTCGGGCCCGGCCTTACCCGTCACGGCCTCGTAGTCCTGGTACATCACGCCCGTGTAGACACCGGTGTCGCTGCCGCGCAACGACGTCGGGTCGATTCCCGCGTGCTCGAGCGCTTCCCAGGACACCTCGAGCAGCAACCGCTGCTGCGGATCCATCGCCGTCGCCTCGCGCGGGCCGATCCCGAAGAAGCCCGGATCGAAATCACCTGCGTCATAAAGGAATCCACCGCGACGGGTATAGACCGTCCCCGGCTTGTCCGGATCCGGATCGAACAGCCGCTCCAGATCCCAGCCACGATCCGCCGGGAACTCCCCGGTCGCATCCCGGCCGGAAACAACCAGGTCCCACAGCGCATCCGGCGATTCGACGCCGCCGGGGAACCGGCAGGCCATGCCCACGATCGCGATGGGTTCGTCCACGCGCACGCGGCGCGAAACCGGTGCCGTCCTGGAACCGGAATCCGTTCCCTCGATCGTGGAGTGCAGCAGGGTGGCGACAGCCGCGGCGGTGGGGTGGTCGAAGACCAGGGTGGACGGCAACTGGACACCGCTGGCCTGCGCCAGCCGGTTGCGGAATTCGACGCCGCCGAGCGAGTCGAATCCCAGTGCGTCGAATCGCTCGTCGGGGCCGATGTCTTCGGCGGAACCGTGTCCGAGCACGGCCGCCGCGTGCTCCCGAACCAGGTCGAGCACCACCTCGGCGCGTTGGGCCCGCGGTACCCGGCTCAGTCGTGTGGCCAGTGAACTCGACGCGGCGGCGGTCCGGTTCGTGGTGCGGGGCAGGAAACCGCGCAGCACCGTGGGCACCGCACCGGTGCCCGCTTCGCGCCGCAGCTCGGCCGGGTCGAACCGAATCGCCGCCAAGTGCGCGGCGGCGCGACCGGTGGCCGCATCGAACAGCCGCAGACCTTCGTCGTTCCCGAGTGCGTGGAGACCGAGCCTTTCCCAGCGGGCGACGGCGCTGCGGTCCAAGCCACCGGTCATGCCGCCAGCGGAGTTCCAAGGCCCCCAGCCCAATGAGATCGCGGGCAACCCGTCGGCACGGCGACGGTGCGCCAGCGCGTCGAGGAAGGCATTGGCTGCCGCGTAGTTGCCCTGTCCCGCCGATCCGATCGTTGCCGCGATAGACGAGAACAGCACGAAGGCCGACAGGGCGCGGTCGCGAGTGAGTTCGTGCAGGTGCCATGCCGCCGCGGCCTTCGAGCTGAACACCCGCCGCAGTTGCGCGGTGGTCAGGCCCGCGAGGGTGCCATCGTCGAGGACACCGGCCGCATGGACCACGCCGGTCAGCGGATTCTCGACCGCTATCGAATCGAGCAGGGAACGGAGGGCTTCTCGATCGCCCACATCGCAGGCCGCCACCGCGACAGCGGCGCCGGATGCCGACAGCTCGGTAACCAGTTCTTTTGCGCCGCTGGCAGTTTCACCACGCCTGGACACCAGCAGCAGGTGGCGGACCCCGTGCGCGGTGACCAGATGTCGAGCCACCAGTGCGCCGAGGCCACCGGTGCCACCGGTGATCAGGACGGTGCCCGCGCCGAACGACGGCGTCGCGGAGCGAGTCGATGAGGGGTGCTGGTCGGGCGACGGGTCGGCATCGTGCTCCGCTCGCGCTCGCACCAGTCTGGGCACGAGCAATGCTCCGGCGCGCACCGCGGCCTGTGGTTCGCCCGCCACGAGCACCGCACCGACGAGTGTCGAGTCATCCATGGGCGCAACTGCCGACGGGTCGGAGTCGAGGAGAATGAACCGGCCCGGATATTCGGATTGGGCGCTGCGCATCAGGCCCCAGACGGCCGCCGCGGCGAGATCTGGTGCCTCGCCCGGCAGCGCGGCACCGTTCGCGGTAACCACGAGCAGCCGCGTGTCGGCCAGACGATCCGCTGCCAGCCAGGACTGCACCGTCGCCAACACCATTTCCAGGTACTCGCGAACGATCGCCGGATCGTCGGCCGCGGCGCTGTCCTGCGGATGCCAGATTACGACATCTGGAATCTCTTGTGCCGCAGCGAGTTCCGAGGGGCTTGGATAGCAGGTGCCGATTCCGGCAACCGGTTCCGAACCGAGTACGGCCATCCGGTCCGCGGACACACCCGGTGTCGCTGCCGACGCGGGCGTCCACTGGACCTCGTAGAGGTCGGCGATATCCCCGGCCAGGGTGCCGCGCAGCTGTTTCACGTCATAGGGCCGCATGACGACCGCGTCGACGGACACCACGGGCCGTCCCGAATCATCAGTGGCCGCAAGGGAAATCGTCTCCGGTCCGCGCGTCGTGGCGATGACCCGCAGCGTCGTCGCTTCGGCCAGCGGCCGGTGCAGCCGCGCTCCGCCCCAGCGGAACAGCAACCGGCCGGTGTCCGGATCTCCGTCCTGATCGCGCCACAGGAGCCCAGCGAGCCCGGCGTGCATCACCAGGTCGAGCAGCGCCGGATGCAGATCGAATCGCTCCGGTTCGGGCGCGGCCGCCGTATCCAGGGTGACCTCGGAGAAGACGGTCGCACCCCGCTGCCATGCGGCGCCGACACCGAGCAACGCCGGGCCGTACTCGAGTCCGGATACTGTGGCGATCCGCTCGGGAATCCATGCCGGGTCGAGAGTTTCGGCGTCGATCGGCGGCCAGGTTTCGTCCCGCAACTGGTCCAGCAGCGCGTCATCGCCGTCTGGCGAGGGCGCCAGTACACCGCTGGCGTTACGCACCCATTCGCCCGCTCGGCGACCACCCTGACGGAAGTAGAAGCTGAACTGCCGTCGCCCGGCCTGGTCCGGCTCCCGCACCGACACCTGGAGTTCGACCTCATCGTCTTCCGTCGGCGGTATCGGAGCCTCCAGGGTCAGCTCCTCCACGACGCCGCAATCTATGCTGCTGCCCGCGACGAGCAGGAACTCGACGAGGGCCGCGCTCGGCAGCACCACGGTGCCGTAGGTCATATGGTCGGCGACCCACGGGTGGGTCGCCAGCGAGAACCGGCCGGTGAAAACGAACTCGTCCGTGCCGGCTACCTGCACCACACCGGTGAGCAACGGGTGGGCAAGGGCGTCGCCGGTGACTTCGGGGCGCGGCGGCAACCAGAAGCGCTGGTGTTGGAAAGCGTACGTGGGCAGGGGAACTCGTCGTATCGCCCCGCGACGCAGCAGTGGCGTCCAATCCACCGGCAGCCCGGATGTGTGCGCGTGTGCCAGCATCATCGCGAACTGTTGGGGCTCATCGTGATCCCGGCGCGCGGCCGCGGCCACAACCGAGGTCGACTCCGCGTCCTCCGCAAGCGTCTGCCGGGTCATCGCCGCCAGCACCGCGTCGGGCCCCACTTCCAGGAATCGACGCACACCCGAGGCGATCAACGTCTCGATGCCCGGCGCGAATCGCACCGCGGCCCGCACCTGCCGAACCCAGTAGGCGGGTTCGGTCACTTCGTCACCAGCAAGCCGACCCGACACATTCGAAACCAACGGCAAGCGAAGCCGGTTGTACGTCAAATCCTTGACGACAGACTCGAATTCGACCAGCATCGGCTCCATCCGATGCGAGTGGAAGGCATGGCTGACCCGCAGCCGTGACGTCTTCACGCCACGCTCGGCGAATCGTGCCTCGATTTCGCCGACCGCGTCCTCGTCACCCGAGATCACCAGAGCCGCCGGCGCGTTCACCGCGGCGACCGACACTCGGTCGGGGTATCGGGCGACAACATCGTTGACTTCGGGTTCGGACGCCGCGATGGCCAGCATCGCTCCGCCCTCGGGCAACCCACCCATGAGACGTCCGCGCGCCGCCACCAACCGGCACGCGTCCTCGAGCGACCACAGGCCCGCGAGGTACGCGGCAGCGACTTCTCCGATCGAATGGCCGATCAACACATTCGGGGTGACGCCGAACGACTCCAGCAAGCGATACAGCGCCACCTCGAAGGCGAACAGCGCGGGCTGGGTGAACTCCGTCCGATCCAGCACCGCGACACCGGTATCGCCACCAGCGACGCCGGTGAACATGACCGCTTTGAGCGAGCACTCCAATACCGGATCGAACTGGGCGCACACCGAATCCAACGCGTCCGCGAATACCGGGAACGCGTCGTACAAGCCTGCACCCATACCGATCCGCTGTGCACCCTGACCGGTGAACAGGTATGCCGTCTGCCCCGTACCGACGACGCCGCCGATCACACCGGTACCGGTACCCGATTCGGCGAGATCCGCCAACCGCTCGAGCAACTCGCCCCGATCGCGACCGAGGACCACACTGCGCGAATCCAGCTGTGCCCGCGACGTCGCCAGCGCATAGGCCGCATCCGCGATGTCGATCTCCGGCCGCTCGGACAACCACGCCCGCAACCGGGCGGCCTGGGCACGCAGACCCGCCTCGCCCTTACCCGACACCAGCAACGGCGTCACCGCCACGGTGATTTCGGTGTCGTCCTCGGCGGCCGCTGCCGGTGCGGCAGGCGCTTCTTCGAGGATCACATGCGCGTTGGTGCCGCTGATACCGAACGACGACACACCCGCCCGGCGCGTCCGAGCTCCGCCGATCCACGGTTCGGATTCGGTCAGCAGACGCACCGCGCCCGCGGTCCAATCCACATGCGGCGACGGTGTTTCGGCGTGCAGTGTCTGCGGCAGCCGCTCGTGCCGCATGGCCTGCACCATCTTGATCACACCGGCCACACCTGCGGCGGCCACGGTATGGCCGATATTCGATTTCAAGGAACCGATCCGCAATGGTTCCCGGTCGCCACGGGTCTGCCCGTAGGCCGCGATCAAGGCCTGTGCTTCAATCGGGTCACCCAGGGTCGTGCCGGTCCCGTGCGCCTCCACGGCATCCACATCGGCCGCCGAGATCCCCGCATTCGCGAGGGCATGCGCGATCAACCGCTGCTGCGACGGACCGTTCGGCGCGGTCAGACCGTTGCTCGCGCCGTCCTGGTTCACCGCACTACCGCGAATAACGGCCAGGATGTTGTGTCCGAGCCGCTGCGCATCCGAAAGCCGCTCCAGCACAAGGATGCCCGAACCCTCCGACCACGACACACCGTCGGCGGCAGCCGAGAACGCCTTGCAGCGGCCGTCCGGCGACAGGCCGCGCTGGCGGGCGAAGTCCACGAACAGATATGGGCTGGCCGCGACCGTCACGCCACCGGCGAGCGCCAGCGAGCTGTCGCCCTGGCGCAGCGCCTGGCACGCCAGGTGCAATGCCACCAGCGACGACGAGCACGCGGTATCCACCGTCACCGCCGGACCTTCCAGGCCGAACACGTACGCGACACGGCCCGAGATGACGCTGTGCGAAGTGCCGGTCAGCCGGAAGCCCTCCAGGTCGCCGGTCACCCGTCGCGAGTAACCCGATGAGCAGGCACCGGCGAATACGCCGGTATCGCTGCCCCGCAACGAGGTCGGGTCGATACCCGCGTCTTCCAGGGCTTCCCACGATGTCTCCAGCAGCAACCGCTGCTGCGGATCCATCGCCGACGCTTCGCGTGGGCTGATGCCGAAAAAGCCTGGGTCGAAATCGCCTGCGCTGCTGAGGAATCCACCGTGGCGGGTGTAGACCGTGCCCGGTTTGTCGGGGTCCGGGTCGAACAGCCCGTCCAGGTCCCAACCCCGGTCGGTGGGGAATTCGCCGATCACGTCCCGGCCCGCGGTCAGCAGGTCCCACAGGTCCTCGGCGGACCGCACACCACCGGGGAATCGGGCGCCCATGCCGACGATCGCGATCGGTTCGTCCGTACTCGCGCGCCGTGATACCCGGTGCTTGCCCCGGTCGTTTCCGGTGACCCGGGCTCGCAACAGTGTCGCGACCGCACTCGCGGTCGGATGGTCGAAGATGAGCGATGAGGGCAGCGGCACACCGGTGGCCCGCATCAGCCGGTCCCGCAGCCGCACCCCGCTGACCGAATCAATGCCGAACTCGGTGAACGGCAGGTCGGGGTCAATTGATCGGGCCGAATCGTGGCCTAGTACGGCGGCGGCATGCTCACGAACGATATCGAGAACTACTGTGGCACGCTGATATTCGGGGGCGGCCAGCAGTTTGCGGGCCAGCGGGCTGTCGTCCCACGCATCGGTCCGCGCCCTGTCTTCGGGAATTCGGCCCTCGGAAATTTCGTGGAAGCCACCGGAAGTGACCAGCGCACCCGACCAGAGGTTACGGCGCTGGAACGCGTATGGCGGCAGATCGACCCGCGCCCCACCGGAGACCAGCGCGCGCGGATCCACCGGCATACCGGCGCAGTAGGCCTGTGCCAGCGACACGATGAACTGTTCCGGACCGTCCGCACCGCGCCGCAACGAGCCGACAACGGATACGTCCTCGGCCGCACCTGCCGCCTCGGCGGTCATGGCGATACCCATCGTGAGCACCGGATGCGGGCCGACCTCGATGAAGCCGGTGATACCGTCCCCGATCAGCGCCGTAACGGCATCGGCGAATCGAATCGGTTCCCGCTCCGACCGATACCAGTATTCGGCGTCCAGGTCCGCCGTATCCAACCGGTCGGCCGATACCGTGGAGAAGAACGGCACCGGCCCGGATTGCGGGCGGATCGGTTCCAGTTCCGCGAGCAGCCGATCGCGAATCCGCTCGATCGCCTTCGAATGCGAGGCGTAATCGATCGGAACCCGGCGGGCCCATACAGCGTCGCGGGCGCAGTCGGCGAGGAATTCCTGCACCGCCGAAACGTCACCGGAGATCACACTTTGCGCCGGTCCGTTCACCGCCCCCAACGACAGCCGGTCGCCATACGCCGAAAGACGTTCTCGGACGGCATCCGAGCCGAGTCCGATCGAGGCCATACCACCCTGCCCGGCCAGCTCATCGGCCAGCGCCCGGGACCGGAGAGCCACCACACGCGCCGCATCGGACAGCGACAGTCCACCGGCAACGTGCGCGGCGGCGACCTCACCGTGGGAATGGCCGATCACCACGTCCGGCTGCACACCGGCTGCCCGCCACATCCGGGCCAGTGACACCATCACCGCGAACAGCACCGGCTGCACCACATCCACGCGATCCAGCGAGGGGGCATCGACCTCGCGACGCAGCACCGCCGTCAGCGACCAGTCCACGTAGGGCGCAAGCGCCGCTCCACATTCCGCGATCGACTCCGCGAAAACCCCACCCGAATCCAGCAGTCCGAGAGCCATCCCCTCCCACTGGCTGCCATTCCCCGGGAAGACGAACGCGACCCGCCGCTGCTCGGCCCGCCCGGTTGTCGGCTCGGTCGCCATAGCGGGCGCGGTCGGGTCGGCCATGGCCTTCAAACCGTCCAGCAGCTCCGCCCGATCCCGCCCGACAACGCTTCCGCGCCACTGCATTTGGGCTCGCATGGCCAGCAGTGAATGCGCCACATCGACCACATCCAGCTCCGGATGGCGTAGTAGCCACTCCCGCAGCCGGGCTGCCTGTGCACGCACCCCGTCCTCGCTGCGCGCCGACACCACCCACGGCACCGCAGCGGCCTTGCTGTCCACCGTGGACGCGGCGGCCCCGACGGCGGGCGCCTCCTCCACGATCACGTGGGCGTTGGATCCCCCCATACCGAACGACAACACAGCTGCCCTGCGTACGTCGGCCATGGGCCAGTCCTCGGTGCCCGTCACCACCCGTAAGCCCAAGTCCGCGAGCCGAATCCGCGGATTCAGCGGCTCGAAGTCCAGGCTGGCCACCAGTTCCCGGCGGCTCAGACAGAGCACGGTCTTGATGAGGCCCGCGATACCGGAAGCACCTTCCAGATGCCCGTCGACCGATCCGATGGCCAGCGGCGCTTCCTGCACCCGGCGCACACCATAGGTCTCGCCGAGCGCGGCGGCTTCCATCGGATCACCTGCGGGTGTTCCGATGCCGTGCAATTCGGCGTACTGCACCGACGGCGCCTCGAAACCTGCCGCGGTCAGAGCGGCGCGAATCGCCGCCGCCCGCGCATCGCGACTCGGTGCGCTCAGCTCGCGGCGTTCGTTGCCCGTGTCGACCGAACTTCCGCAGATCACGGCATGAACCCGGTCGCCGTCGGCGACCGCCTGCGCCAAGGGTTTCAGCGCCACAATGCCGCCGCCCTCGCCGCGCACGAATCCGTCGGCCAGCGCCAGGTTCAGTCCACCGGCCAGGGCCATGTCGCTCTCGCCGCTGCGCAGGCTCTCACATGCCAGATGAACAGCGACCAGCGCGGACGCCTGGGCGCTGTCGACCAGGATGCTCGGGCCGCTGAACCCGAAGTAGCGCGAGACGGGGTTCGCGATTTCGGCGATATCGGTTCCGGTGCAGCCGAGGAACACACCGCACCGCCGGGCATCGCGTGCCGTGGCGGCCAGGCCAGCGTCCTCGAGCGCCTCCCAGCTCAACTCCAGTGCCAGCAGCTGCCGCGGGTCGGTTGCCCGCGCCTCGTTGGGCGAGACTCCGAAGAAGTCCGCGTCGAACTCCCCTACGGTATCGGCGAATCCGGCGCGCTCGGTGATGCTCTCCCGACCCCGGGGAGCTGCGCCGATCGCGGCGCGCCCCTCGCTGAGCAACTGCCAGTAACTGTCGAGATCGGCCGCCCCCGGCAGTCTGCAGGACATGCCGACGATAGCGACCTCGAACGCCGATCCGGTCACCTCTGAACATCCTTCCCAAGGCAGCTGGGACCCGCCCTAAAACCTTGGCGAGTGTGTTTGTTGTCCGCAGCAAAGGAATCAGACGATTCCTGCTCCGGACATAACGGTTTCGACGCGGTCGAGGCTCAGCGAAGAGCCCAGGAGATGCGGAGCGTCTTCCGCAAGCGACTTGGGGCCGGCGAGGAGATGGCGCAGGCTAGGCCAGGCTGGACATGGTGTGCCGCCGGACACAGTAGAGCAAATTATCAGCAAATAATGCTGAGGACTGGAGCGCTACGTGAGCACACCAGAGGGCATAGGCGCACATAAGAACGCGTGGTGCCCGAAATATCCGCCGCTAGGTGCACGCATAGCACCTACGCGACAGCGATGTGGATCAGCGCAATGATCCCTGAGATTTTCGACCAGTAGAACACGATTCATCGTACTGAACAGTAATTTGGTGCTCTTGACCTTGTCAACCGGCCAGTAGCTTCCCAATGGTTACCGCGACCGAGGACGAGCCACCGGCTCGATCGAGGCGGTGATCACCAGTCGGCCCCGGTGGGATTGTGCGGTGTAAAGCATTGGTCTCCTCATGGCGTCGCTACACCAGAAATAGCAGACCTCGGCCGAGAGAATTTTCCAAACATGGGAAGCCAGACCACTCCGCGTGCTTATCGTTTGCCACGGCCGAGACCTATGCCGAAGATGCTGTCTGCTGAATCGAAAAACAAATCCAAGGTTGAACAAACCCAGGATTTGCCGGCACCCGCCCAAGTGGACATGCGCCACCCTGGATGGACCACGCCGCACTGGTCAGCGGCGTGGATTATCTACTGGGCGATGTCCACGCGAACCCTTACTCGGAGGCGGAAACGGAAAATGGCCCGGAACAAAGTGTTCCGGGCCATTTCCCTTTGTAGCGGGGACAGGATTTGAACCTGCGACCTCTGGGTTATGAGCCCAGCGAGCTACCGAGCTGCTCCACCCCGCGTCGGTAGGGATAACGCTACAGCATGCGGCGACGCTTACCTAAACGGCAGGTGGGAGGGGCTAACCGGCGGGTAAACGGAAGCGGGTGCGAGCATGGGCATATGCCGATTGCCACTAGCGCCATTGCCCATGCACGACTGACCGTTTGCGATATCGATCGGTCGCGAGCGTTCTACGAGAAGGTGTTCGGATGGCCCGTTGCGCTGGAGGTACCCGCCGATGCGGACGAGGCGACGCGGGAGCGGCTCGGGTTCCTCTTCGGTGGAGTGATCTATCGGATGGAGCACGGGATGATCGGGTTGCGGCCGGTCGGCACCGACAGGTTCGACGAAGACCGGGTCGGGCTCGATCATCTCGCGTTTCCGCTGAACTCACTGGCCGAATTGGAAGCTGCCGCAGCACATCTCGATGCCTGCGGGGTCGCGCGTGAAGATATCAAGGACATCGGGGTCAGCTACATCCTCGAGTTCCGGGATCCGGACAATATCGCGTTGGAACTGGTTGTCCGCAAGTAGGCTAGGCCGCCTTCACCACCTTCTGCACCGCGGCGACGAAGAACTGGTCGAATGCCGCCTGGTCGAGCGAATCATCCAGCGCGGCAACGCGAACCGCGACCGTAATGCCCCGAACTTCGGCGTAACCCAGGTATGCGTTCTGGGTCAACGGCTTGTCGCTGGCATCCGTCTTCGCGGTGCTGGTCGCGTGGTAGGCGATTGCGTTCGCGCCCTTCAGTTCCTGGGGCACAGGCTGATCCGTGACACGCTCGGTCGCGCTGACCTGATGGCCGTCGTAGTTGGCGACCACCTCGACCGAACCGCAGCGCTTATTGCCGTCGGCGATCCGCTGCAGATCGCCGGTGCGCCCGGAGACGAATTCGACAAAGATTTGACCCGACTTACCGGTCGCCGCGGAGATGGATGACTGCGCGAGCAGTTCCTTGGTCGCCGCGCCGAGATCCTGCTGCGTGGAACCGCATTCCGCCGGCGTGAAGGTGGCATTCTGCTGGGTCGCGGTGAGGTCGCCGACCGTCGACTGCAGCTGCTCCGGCGGCAGGTCGAGTTTCTTGGTGCCCGCGGGGAATTCCTCCTGGGTAAGCACCAACTGTTCGCGAGGTGTGCTGGGCGCCGCAGAATTCCAGTGATCCGCCGAGTCGTCCTTGCTGCCGCTACAGCCAGCCACGAGCACCACGCCCGCCGCCATTGCCACTGCCCACCGTGCGTTACGCAATTCGATCATGGGGTGATCATGTCAGCTGTCGCCACGAGCACCGACTTTCGGAAGGTATTTCAGAGCTCCGTTATCCGGCCGCGGTGGCGCTGCTGCAGCTCGCGCGAGCGACGCAGATAGTCGAGAACGAGGCGCAATTCCGCTGCGCTGTAGCGCGATACCTCGCCGGCCCCCTCCTCGGCGATCGGCCCATAGATCCGCATGACCTTGGCCATCGCCGTATCGGTAATGCGGATGACGACCTTGCGACGGTCTCCCGGTTCTGGATGCCGGACGACGTAGTCGAGTTTGGCAAGGCGGTCCAGCATGGTGGTCACGCTGCCGCTGGTCAACCCCAGTTCGGCGGCGAGAGCGCCGGGGGTGGATTCGCCGTGCCACAGGATTTCCAGACAGCGCAGATCGGTGCGGTTGACGCCGAGATTGGTCGCGGCGGCCTGGTCCACGTCATCGACCGCGGCCTGTAGCGCCTGCGCTTCGCGGCCGACCTCGGCACGCAATTCTGCCAGCTCCGACTTTTCTCTTGACATTCAAGCCTCTCGATTGTCAAACTAATGATGTCTTGATAATCAAGATACAGCAGAGCCAAGTCAGGAGACATCATGAAGAGGGCGCTGATCATCGGCGGCGGGATCGCCGGACCGGTCACCGCGATGGCATTGCGGCAGGCGGGGCTGGAGCCGATTGTGTGCGAGGCATACGGGGAGGCGGCAGCCGAGCAGATCGGCGCGTATCTGACGGTGGCGGTCAACGGATTGTCGGCGCTGGCATTGCTGGACGCACATCACGTGGTGACCGAGATCGGGCACCCGACCGCCACGTTGTCGTTCGCGACCAGCGGGGGCAAGCACATCACCGATATGCCGATCGGCGGCACATTGCCCGACGGCACCGTCACGCACAGCATCAAGCGGCGCGATATGTATCGAGCGCTGAATGCCGAGGCGACGCGGCGCGGCGTGCGGTTCGAGTACAACAAGCTACTGGTGGACGCGACATCGACGGAAGAGGGCGTCCGTGCGACCTTCGCCGACGGCACCACCATGGATGCCGATGTACTGATCGGTGCCGATGGAATCCGTTCCTGCACAAGAGAAATCATCGACCCGTCCGCACCGAAGGCGCACTTCCTCGGCATCTACGGGCTCGGCGGATTCGTGACCGACCGGGCGCTGCACAGCGAGCTCGGGTTGCGGCCCGGTGTGTACAGCATGATCTTCGGCAAGAAGGCGTTCTTCGGCTATTTCGTCGCACCGGACGGCGAAATCTGGTGGTTCGCCAATATGCCTCGGACACAGGAGCTTTCAATGGCGGATTCGGTGGACTGGCGTGCGCAACTCGTCGAATTGCTGTCGGCGGACCGCGGCCCGGCCGCCCGGATCGTCGCCGCCACAATGGATGACACATTCGTCCCCGCCTTCAACCAGTACGACATGCCGACGGTCGACAAGTGGCACAACGACAATATGGTCATCGTCGGCGATGCCGCGCACGCCGTGGCGTCCTCCTCCGGTCAGGGCGTGTCCATGGCGGTGGAAGATGCCGTGACGCTGGCGATCTGCCTGCGCGATATACCGGATACCCCGGCGGCCTTGGCTGCCTTCGAGAACCGCCGCCGGGAACGCGTCGAGAAGGTGGTCGCCTATGGCGCGGAAACCACCAGCGACAAGGCATCGAACGGACTCGCACGCCTGCTGGTTCGCCTGCTCACTCCCTACTTCCTACGCAAGGCCGCCAAAGCCGGTGTCGCCCCACTGAATTGGATGTACGACTACCGGATCGACTGGACACAAGCCTCAGTGACGCACACCGCGTGACGACCCCACCCAGGGTGCACGTTGTGCGGGGGTCACCACTGAAAATGCGACGGTTCAGCGGGCAACCGGGAGATCGGCGTGACGGACGGCCGAGCGCCGGGTCGCAGCCAGCGTCTTGTGCAAACTGGTGCGCATGGTCGTGGCCGAGTCGAGCAGATAGTTCTGCCGCACCTTCCACGGGTGCCGATCCCCCTGCCGCGGGAAGTCGCCGATCGAGCGCTGAATATAGCCGGAGGCCAGATCGAGCAGCGGGCGCTCATCGAGCTTGCCCTCCGGCTTCGGCACCACGGCCGCGTAATCATTGCGGTCCAGGTGGTTGATGACCTTGCAGACCAACCGTGAGGTCAGGTCGGCACGCAACGTCCATGAGGCATTCGTGTAGCCGATGCAGACCGCGAAATTCGGTACGCCGGTGAGCATCGCACCCTGCCAGACGAATTGCTCCGAGAGGTTCACCGTCTCGCCGTCGACCCGCGGCGCGATGCCGCCGAAGGCCAGCAACTGCAGTCCGGTCGCGGTAACCACGATGTCCGCCTCCAGGATTCGACCGGACTTCAACCGAATCCCCTCGGGCCCAAAGATTTCGATGTGATCGGTGACGACCTGTGCCTTACCCTTCTTCATCGCCTTGAAGAAATCGGCATCGGGTACGGCGCACAGCCGCTGATCCCACGGGTCGTACTCGGGTGTGAAGTGCTCGGCAACGACCTGCCGGTCCTTCAGGATTCGCGCAGTCAGACCGGTGAGCAGTTTGCGCGCGGCCTCCGGACGTCGACGGCAGTACTGATAGAAACCAATGCTGAACAGGATGTTTTTGGTGCGGATCACGCGGTGCGCCAGCTGCGGCGGCAGCAACTCGCGGATCTTGTCGGCCTGCTTGTCCCGGCCGGGAACGGCACTGATCCAGGTCGGCGAGCGCTGCAGCATCGTCACCGATTCGGCCTGGTCGGCCATGGCGGGCACCAGCGTGACCGCCGTCGCACCACTGCCGATGACCACGACACGTTTGCCCGCGTAGTCGAGATCCTCGGGCCAGAACTGTGGATGCACGACCTGTCCGGCGAAGGAGTCGATGCCCGGAAAATCCGGGGAGTGGCCCTGGTCGTAGTTGTAGTACCCGGCGCAGACATATAGGAAATTGCAGGTCAGCGTGCGTTGTGTGGTGCTACCGGCAGTGTCGCGCTGCTCGAGGGTGAGCGTCCAGCGCGCTGATGCGGTGGACCAGTCGGCCCCGACCACCTTGGTGCCGTAGCGGATGTGCCGGTCGATGCCGAATTCCGCGGCCGTCTCCTCGACGTAGCGCAGGATGGACGGACCGTCGGCGATCGACTTCGCGTCCCGCCACGGCTTGAAGGGATAGCCGAGGGTGAACATATCCGAATCCGAGCGAATTCCGGGGTAGCGGAACAGATCCCACGTCCCACCCAGCGATTCGCGCGCCTCCAGCACGGCATAGGTTTTGCCCGGGCATTCGGTCTGCAGCCGATACGCTGCGCCGACGCCGGATAACCCGGCGCCGACGATTACGACATCGAGGTGGTCCGGAACTACAGCGGTCTCGGGCCCACCCGTCACCCGACCACCGTCCCTTATCGAATCGCCGCGCGATGCTGACCTCATCGTTCCAGTCTGCGAGGGCAATGGACCGGATTCTTGACTTTGCACGACAAGTATTTGATTCTGAGCGACATGTCGGTGATTCGGTCCGCGGGGTTGCGCGGATTTCGCGCGACGGTGGCCGAGCTGGGCGGGAACGCCGAGGAATTCGCCACCGCCGTCGGGCTGCCGATCGCCGCTCTAGACGCCGATGATCTGCTGGTACCGGATCAGGCGGTCGCGGCGGCGCTGGAACTGGCCGCGCAGCGGCTCGACTGCCCCGACCTCGGTCTGCGCATTTCGCGTCGACAAGATCTGGATATGCTCGGCCCGCTGGCCCTGGCCATCCGGAATTCGCCGACGCTCGCCGATGCCCTCGAATGCTGTTCGCGCTATCTGTTCCTGCACGCGCGCTCACTCAGCCTGACGCTCGCACCCGACCCGTACGGCGATCGCAGCGTTACCGCCTTGCGCTATGGCATTGCGCCCGGCGGGCCGACACCGGTCCAGGGCACCGATCTCGGACTCGCCTTCGTGCACCGCACATTTCAACGGCTGGTGGATGTGCGCTACGGGCTGCGCTCGGTCGAACTGCCGTACCGACCGGCCGCGCCGATCCGGATCTATGAGGAGTTCTTCGGCGCCCCCGTGCGGATCGAGTGTGCCGCGGCGGTGTTGCGAGTGCCGATCAGCCTGGCGACCCGGCCGCTGAGCGGCGGCGACGAGAATCTGCATCGTTTGGCGATGGCATTCCTGGCCGAACAGTCCGGCGGCGCGGATGCCACCATGGCACCTAAGGTCGGCGCCGCCGTACAACAACTGCTGGGTACTTCCGCGCCGGAAATTACTACCGTGGCAAGGCTTTTGACAATCCATCCGCGCACTCTGCAACGTCGCCTCGCCGCTGAGGACACCTCCTTCGCCACCATCCTGGATACCGTCCGCCGCGACGAGGCCCGCCGCTACCTGACCACCACCGATATGCCGATGAGTCAGGTCGCCTCGCTGATCGGCCTGTCCGAACAGGCCACCTTCACCCGCTGCTGCCGAAGATGGTGGGGCACAACGCCTACCGCGGTTCGCCGAGAAGGCGCGCAGCACCGGTTACCGCAGTAGACCGACTGCCTCTTTGGCGGCCTCCGCGACCAAGGCGTTGTCCGCCTTGACATCCGGGCTGGAATGGGTGGTCAGTACCGCGATAACGATGGGCGCGGCGCTACCTGCGGGCCAAGTGACCGCGACATCGTTGGCAGAGCCGTAGTCGCCGGTCCCGGTCTTGTCGCCGGTCTTCCAATTATTAGGCAGGCCAGCGCGAATGCGAGTACCGCCGGTGGCGGTGGCGATCAGCCAGGCTGTCAGCTGCGCACGCTCAGGCGCGCCGAGTGCGTCGCCGATCGTCAGTGCCCGATAGTCGGCCGCGATTGCCGCAGGGGTGGTGGTGTCGCGCTCGTCGCCGGGGATAGCGGTATTGAGCGTCGGCTCGGTACGGTCCAGGTGGGAGATCTGATCGCCGATGGACCGCAGGAACTGCGTCAGCGCCTGCGGGCCGCCGAGCAGTTTCAGCAGCTCATTGCCCGCGGCATTATCGCTGCGAGTAATGGCCGCATCGCACAGTTCCGAAACCGACATACCGCTATCGATCCGGGTACCGGTGACCGCCGAGCCGCCCGCAGCCGCCACATCCGCCTCGGTGAAGTGCACAGTCTGATCGAAATACCCTGTGGCAAGCGGATGTTCGCGCAACAACGCAGCGCACGCGAAGGTCTTGAATGTCGACATCATCGCGAAGCGTTCGTCCTGACGGAAGCCGACGGTCTTTCCCGAACCGGTATCGACGGCGAAGACCCCGAGCCTGGCCTGATGCTGCTGCTCGATACCGGCCAGCTGGCCCACCGGGGTGGGCGCTGGGTCCGGATCCTTAGATTCGGTCCCACATGCGCCGAGCAGCACCGTTGTCACCAGGAACAGGCCCATGCGAGCCCCGCGTCTACCGATCTTTGTCATGGCGACACGACAGCACAGCGCCGATCCGCCTGTCCAAGACCGACGTGGCCGAAATCCGATATCGAAACCGATATCGCCGCAGCGCAGGGCCCCACCCGTGGGCTCGTAGGCACCGCAAATCAGGTCACCCGCAGCACCGCCTTACCGCGCAGGGTCCGCGGCGCTTGGAAGGCATCGGCGGTCTGCTCCCAGTCGAGCGTCAAGCCGATCGATGGCGCGACCCGGCCATCGGCGACCAGGTCCACCAGGTGCCGAGATCTTCGCCCGTGGTTTCCTCCGGGACCGGGCTTATGAAGCCGACGATGTGCGCGTTCCAGCTTTGGGCGTAGAAGTCGGCCAGGTTCAATTCGGCTGCACCCCCGATATTTCCGTACCAGGCGAGGTGCCCGCCGGGCGCAATGCGGCGAACGGCTTGGGTCGTGATGGGCCTGGACGCGGCGCTAGCAAGGATCGATGAACGTCGAATAGTCAAGGAATGAACGAGCCGTTCGCCGGATGCGCGCGTATGCTCCCTGGTCCGGGAGGTCGGGTCAGTGCAGTTTTCCGTATTGGGCGAGGTCTGCGGGTGGCGTGGGGAGACGCCGCTCGAATTGGGACCTCCGCAACGTCGCGCGGTACTGGCCGCGCTACTGCTGCGTGCCGGAAAGTCGGTTACCGCAGCGGAATTGGTGGACGGCATCTGGGGCGAGGATCCGGTGCCGCGCGCCATTGCCGCACTGCGCACCCATGTCGCGCAATTGCGTCGGGTGCTGGAACCTGATCGGATTCCGCGCGCGCCGTCGACGGTGCTGGTCTCGGTCGGTGACGGTTACGCATTGCGGATCCCGCCGGGCTCGACCGATATCGAGGAGGTCGAGGCCCTGGTGGGAACGGCCGAACGGGTGCGCGGCGCGTCACCGGAGGCGGCACGCGAGGCACTGATCGACGCACTCGTCCGCTGGCGTGGGCCCGCGCTGAGCGGATTGGCCGGACCTTTCGCCGAACGCCACCGCACCCGCCTCGAGCAGTGGCGCTTGGCGATTCTCGAGGACCGACTCGCCCTCGATATCGAGGTCGGCCGTGCTGGCGGCGCGGTCGCCGAACTGGGTCCGCTGATCGATGAGCATCCATTGCGTGAACGGTTCCGGGCGCTGCTCATGGCCGCGCTGTACCACTGCGGCCGCCAAGCCGAGGCGCTCGAAGTGTACGCGCGAGCCCGCCGCGATCTGATCGACGGAATCGGAGTTGAACCCGGCCCGGAGTTGACCGCGATGCACGAACGCATCCTGCGGGCCGAAATGCCGACACCGCGGCAGCACGGCTACGGTCCGGAGCCGGTGGTGCCAGCGCAACTGCCGCCGGATATCGCCGATTTCACCGGCCGCGAGCAGCTGGTCGAGCGCATTACCGACCAGTTGACCAGCGGTGGCAGCGCAGTCGCCATTTCCGCGGTCGGCGGCATGGGCGGCGTGGGCAAGACAACATTGGCCCTGCATGTGGCCCATCACGTGCGCGATCGCTTCCCGGACGGACAGCTGTATGTGAACCTGCGCGGCGTCGATCCGGTGCCGACCTCACCCGGTGACGCACTCGGCGGATTCCTGCGTGCGCTCGGCATCGCGGAGGGCGAGATTCCGGGCGCCGTCGACGATCGTGCGGCCCAACTACGCACCCGCCTGTCGGGTAAACGCATGCTGATCGTGCTCGACAATGCCCGTGGCAGTGCGCAATTGACGCCGCTGCTCGCCGGAACTTCCGGCACCGCGGTGCTGATCACCAGTCGTTCGGCGCTGACCGAGATGCCCGCTGTGCGTCGCACTCGCCTCGACGTGCTGGAGCATGACGAGGCCATGGCGCTACTGATCCGCATCCTCGGCCCGGAACGCGTCGCCGCTGAGGAGAGCGCGGCACGGCAGGTCGTCGCACTGTGCGGTTGCCTACCGTTGGCGGTGCGCATTGTCGGTGCGCGACTGGCAGTTCGGCCGCAATGGACGATTGGATCGTTCGTGGCACGTCTGGCCGATGAGCAGGGTCGGCTCGCGGTGCTCGAGACCGGCGAACTCGGCGTCGAGGCCGCATTCAGGCTCGGCTATGGGCAGCTGAATGAACAGCAGGCCAAGGCTTTTCGCACGCTTGCGCTCGTCGACTTCCCGGATCTGCCGGTCGACGGCGTGGCCGCGGTGCTCGGCATCGCGGAGTCCGAGGCCGAGCGGATCTGCGAATCGCTGGTCGATCTGAGCCTGCTCGAGACGACGGTGCCCCGTCGCTACCGATTCCACGATCTGCTGCGGCTATTCGCCCAGAGTGTCGCCGACGAGGACGAGTCGGCGGTGCTGGTCCGGCTGCTGGACTACTACCTCGCGGGTGCGAAGAACCTGTTGAGCGCCATCGACTACAGCAACATCACGCGCCTGCTGGTCCCGACCACAGTGCCAGGTCGGCGGTTCGCCAACGGTTCCGAGGGGCAGGTGTGGAACGACGTCGAGCGACCCGTCGTGATCGCGCTGCACCGGCAGGCCGCCAGGGTCGGTGGCCGCGCACTGCGGGTGGCCGCGGATCTGGCCTGGGTGATGGCCGAACTAATGGACGCGGGCACCCGCGCCAGGGAATTATCCGAGGCACTGACAGCCCTGCTGGACACCGCAATTCGCGACTCGCACGCGAGCGAACGCCGCATCCGGGTCGCGCTCGGTGCGCTGCTGCAGGTCGGGCTCGGTGAGGTCGAGGCGAGTCTGAAATATCTCGACGCGGCGGCCGGGCCACCCACAGACGATGCCGATCGCCGGATCGCGGTGCTTTCGGAAGTACTGCTCGGCATTGCCGATCGACGACTCGGCGATGTCGAAACCTCGCGTCGGCATTTCGAGAATGCGATGCGCTTTGCCCGCGAACTCGGCGACCGGTCGATGCAGGCCTGGTGTCTGGCCTTGGTCACCCGAACCTATTGCGAGGCAGGCCGATACGACGAGGCGGTCGATATCGCGGACCGCGCCATCGCGTTGGCGCAGGCGTCCTCGAATCCGGTCGCACTCGGTTGGGCCACCCACGAATTGGCGGCCACGCTTTCGATGCGCGACGAGCACGAGCGGGCACTCGAACTCGGCCGCGATGCCGTGCGGATCGCGCAACGCAATGGTGTGCGCCTCTGGGAGGGTTGGGCGCGAACCAGATTGGCGCAGATCCAGCTGCGCGCGGGCAATGTGGTCGATGCGGAAAGCCAAGCCGCGGAAGCGGTTCGGTTGCTCACTAAGGCGGCCGATCCGATCGATCGGGCGCGCGCGCTGGCGCTGCACGCGAGCGCGTTGGCCGCACAGGGACGCACCGGCCCGGCCACCGCGGAATTCGGTGAGGCAGCCGAGATCTTCCGGCGCGCGGGGCTGGCACCACCCACCATCGACCGGCTGTTCAGCGCCGCGCCGACCGCCGATATCGCGGATTAGGCGGCGTTTATCCAACATTTATCGGTCGCTGATGGTTGCCTGGGATTCTCTGGGTCGATGCGATCACCGTCGTGGGTTTCACCGGGCGGGCGCGCTATATACCGCCTTGTGTACGAGGGGTACGCAAGGCGTATCGACATGTCCAACCGCGGTGTTTCGAGCGATTCGCGGGCGTCGCATCGACAGCGGCCGCGGGCCCGCCGGGTCCGGTCCACGCAGTCCGCGCACGCCGTGGTCGCCCCGGCAGCACCGGTTGCCGGTGCGCCCGGTCCATCGCTATCTGAAAGAATCTCGAGTCGCAATCTGACGAGTCCGTGACATGCGCCCCTCAACGAACGCGGGCCGTACGCCTACATGGTCGCCGGAAATCCGCATGCGGTGACCAAATTCGCGTCACCGAAGGCGGCGATTCGGGTGATCGCCCCGCGTGTGGTGGTGAGCACCGCGAGTCCGAAAGCCCGGTAGCCGCCATCTGTTTCGCGGAGGTAGGCGACGGCGGCAGGTTGTCGGTTGGCTGTGGTCGGCAACATGAGCCAATCGCCCGGCGTGCCGAGTACCTGTGTGGCGAGGTAGGCGACACAGGCACGTTTTCCTGCGAACCATGTTGTGGCGGGAGGCATTTCGAGAACAGCGTCGCGGTGCAACAGGCGCTCGATGGCGGCGGCGTCGGCATTCTGGAATGCGGTCATATATGCGTCGAGCAGTGCCCGCTGCTCGGGTTCGGTCGGACTATTCGCATCGACCGCGCCGAGTTCATCGAGCCGGGCCCGCGCACGCTGCAGCGAACTCTTGACCGCGGCGGTGGTCGTGCCGAGCAATTCGGCCACCTCGGCAGCCGAAAAGTCCAGGATGTCGCGCAGCAGCAGAACCGCACGCTGTTTGCCGGACAACTGTTGCAGACAGGCGATCAGCGCGAGCCGCAGGCTGTCGCGGGCGGCGACAATGCTGGCCGGATCGTCGGATTCATCGGTCACCAGCTTGTCCGGCAGCGGACCGAGCCATTGCACCTCGAGGTCCACGGTCGAAGTACCGGACGGGTCGGTGGCGGGCGCGCCGAGTCCGGACGGCAGGACGCGACGGCTGCGATGTCGCAGCGCGGACAGGCAGGCATTGGTGGCGATTTGATAGAGCCAGGTCCGCACCGACGAGCGGCCTTCGAAGCCGTCGAAGGCCCGCCAGGCGCGCAGATAGGTCTCCTGGACCAGGTCTTCGGCGTCGTCGGGTGAGCCGAGCATCCGATAGCAGTGCGCGAGCAATTCGCGCCGATACGGCTGGGTGCGGCGATCGAATTCGGCATGCGCGGTGCTCGCCTGCGTCATCGGCGCCTCCTTCCTGTCTCGAGGTCCTCGTAGAGATAGACCGACCGAGCGCCGAAAAAGAATCGCCGCACCCGATTCCTTCGGGCGATCACCTGGGTCTACCTATCCGACCACCCGCAAAGGAGACCGCGATGAAACTCGATAACAATGTCCGCACGCTGATCGACGAACCGCACGCCGCTATCCTCTCGACCCCCAATGCCGACGGCCGGCCGCAATCGTCGGTGATCTTCGTGAAGTACGAGGACGACACCGTGGTGTTCAGCACCATCAAGGGTCGGCTCAAGACCCGCAATATGCTGCGCGATCCGCGAGTCAGCCTGCTGGTACTGAGCCGGACGAACGGTCGCTACGTGGAGATTCGCGGACGAGTGGATATCACCGAGGATCCGGAGAAGACGCTGCTGTACGAGATGTACGGCCGGTATATGAACGGGGTCACCCCACCGCCGGAACCGGAGGCCGAGCGGCTGATCGTGCGGATCACGCCCGAAAAGCTGTACACTTTTCCGCCGTCCTGATCATCCTGTGCCACAACGAGCTTCGAGTGTGACCGCGCCGACGTCGGATCCGTCTGGATTTGGGCATCGTCGGACGGTGCCCGGCCTACGACCTGCCGAATCCGGACAGGCGCGTCACGCCGACCGACCACACCGATCGGCTGGGTGTGCCGCTCGCCCGCCTCGACTGGCGCGTGAACCCGCAGGAAGACACTGATACCTTCCGGACTTTGGCATAGTCTGCGGCTTATGGACGAGACGCTGGGTTCGCCGCACCCCCACGAACCACATCGTGAGGGTCTGGCGTCGCGGCTGAACTGGTTGCGCGCGGGCGTACTCGGAGCGAACGACGGCATCGTGTCGACCGCGGGTCTGGTTGTCGGTGTCGCGGCGGCGACGACCAGCGCCTCGGCCATTTTCACCGCGGGCATCGCCGGACTCACCGCGGGTGCGATCTCCATGGCCGTCGGCGAGTACGTGTCGGTGAGCGCACAGCGGGATTCCGAGCGTGCGCTACTGGCCAAGGAACGCACGGAACTCAAGGAAGAACCGGAATACGAGCTGACCGAACTGGCCGATATCTATCGGTCGAAGGGGCTGACACCGGAGACGGCGCGCAAGGTGGCCGAGGAGTTGACCGCACACGACGCATTCCTCGCCCACGCCGAGGCCGAACTCGGTCTGGATCCGCACGAGTTGACCAATCCATGGGCCGCTGCCGTCTCCTCGGCGGTCTCATTCACCCTGGGTGCGCTGCTGCCGCTGTTGGCGATCATCCTGCCGCCGACCACGGCGCGTATTCCGGTGACATTCGCGGCGGTGCTGATCGCGCTGGCGATTACGGGGTCGGTCAGCGCGCGGCTCGGCGGCAGTAATCGCGGGCGCGCGGTGTTGCGGGTGGTGATCGGTGGTGCGCTGGGGATGGCGGTCACCTACGGCATCGGTCAATTGGCGGGTATTTCCGGATCGTGAAACGGGCCGAGGGAAACCCTCGGCCCGCTCACTGCTCAGCATGTCGACGTCAGTAATAGTGCCGTCGACCGCCGACCGGGTGCCGCCCCACCGACCCGACGAGGGCGAGTACCGCACCGATGATCAGCAATATGATTCCGGCTGTGGTGAGCAGACCGATGCCGAGTAGCCATCCGACAATGAGGAGTATCAAGCCGAGGATGATCATCGTTCTTTCCTTTACTTGGTCGTCTTGACCGTTGTGCGGCCGGATGTTTCGACCGGTGCCGACCCGCCGGACTGGCGCATGAACCGATTCCAGCTCCACGCCGGCTTACCGCCCTGGGGCGGGGTGTCCTGCGTGGCGGGTTTGGTCGCGGCGGGCGGTGGTGCCGCCGCCGGTGGCGTGCTTCGACGCGGCTCGGCCGCCTTTGCTTGGGCCTTTTCTTGGGCTTTTTCTTGGGCCTTTTCCTGGGCCGCCAACTCCCGGCGCGACTGCCGCAGATCGCGCCGTGCGGCGCTGCTGCGACGGGAACTACGCCAGAGGCCTGCCAGTAGCAGGCTCAGGCCGAGCATCCCGATCGCCCCGATTGCGATCCCGTAGAGGAAAAGTTCCCCCGCGGAGACGCTGAAGTGATAGTCGAATACCCCGAAATCGCCCGGTGACGTACGAACTTCGCCCGTATTGGCCGCCACTCCGGCAACGCCGATAATTACCGCGCCGATGAGAACGACGAGCCCGATGATAATGATCATGACAATCCCGTTGCGCTGGTTGATATTACTTTCTGGCTATGCCCGGTGATTCCGAAATCAAACACCACGCCGGCGCGGCGTTTGAAACCTGCCGATCGGGTTATCCGCCGAACCGAAGACAGCCCCTACCAGGAGGTCGTGATGACCTACACCTTCGATATGACCGATTACTCGGATGAACGCGCCGTCGTCGCCGAACGCGCGCTCTACAACCTCGGTGGCGTGCAATCGGTCGACGTCGACCGCACTTCGGAAACCATCACCGTAAATTCCACCCTTTCCTACGGTGAAGTACTCGACGCGATCCGCTCCGCGGGCGTCGGTGCGAAGTAGGCGGACCTGGCGTATTCGCTCGGACTGACCCCGCGCACGCGTTTGAATGCCGTGCTGAATCCGAAGGCGTCCGCGTAGCCGACCCGGCGGGCAACCGCACTCACGGTGGCGCCGGGTTCAGCCAACAGGTCCGCGGCGATCGTCATCCGCCAATCCGTCAGATATGCCAATGGCGGTTCGCCGACCAGTTCGGCGAACCGCTTGGCGAATGTGGTGCGCGAGACGCCGGCGACAGCGGCCAAAGTGGTGAGAGTCCATGGCGCGCCCGGTGTTTCGTGCATCACCCGCAATACGGGACCGACCACGTCATCGCTCGCTTGCGGTACTCACTCGCGATGGCCACGGGGCAGGATCTACGAGTTGTCGGGGCCGCGCGCGCTGACATTCGCGCAAGCCGTCTCGCAGATCGCAACGGCGGCAGGGCGTCCGATCGAATACGAGACATTGACGCCCGACGCCTACCGAACCGAACTGCTCGCCCAGGGCCTTCCCGAGGAAGTCGCGACGGCGCTGAACGCGATGTTCGAGCTGATGCGGACTGGGCGCATCGCCGAACCGACGGACGGCGTGCTCGCGGTACTCGACCGACCGGCCACCGATTTCGCCGAGTACGTCGAACGCGTCTGGTCCGCCCGATCGGTCTAGCGGCGCGCCGCCCAGGTCGAGGTGTCGGGTCCACCCGACCGGTGCAACGCCGGTCACGTCGAGGTATCGACGCGAGCACGCAACCGAAAACCGTCATCAGAACCGCTGACGCGATACCGAGCCGCCGAGCGAGCGGTTCGGCCAGGATCGTGGCGAAAAGCAAGACGAACATCACCCACCAACTGGTCCATGACGCCCCAGTCTGCGGTGATTTGCTGAGATTTCCCTAGCGACCGCGCCCATACGGCACTGTGAGTTTCCAGCGTTCCTGTCGCGTCAGGCGGTTCGGCACCAGTCGCCACCAGGTCACACACCGCCACACCCATTCCAGCGGGCCATAGCGAAACCAGCGCAACCAGTAGTAACTCCACACTGCCTGCACCGCGATGATCCCGACGGCCAGGCCGAGTAGTGCGCCGTAGCGATTGGAATCGGATATGCCCAGCCATGGGTCGGCGGCCAGGATAAGTCCGGTTGCCGAAACGTAATTGGTCAGCGCCATGCGCCCCATCGGCTCGAGCACCTCCGCGAAAACCTCACCGGTCTCGGTGCGCAGGAACAGCAGAAATCCGGTGAGATATGCGAGCGCGCCGAGTAGTCCGGCCACCGGAGCCACACTCCCGGTCCACAGGTTGGTATATGGCGTGCGGTACTCCCATACCCCCGCCGCCACCGCCGCAGGCACGGCCAGCGCGAACACCATCGCGATCCGCCAGCCGCCATCGGGCAGGCTCTCCGCGAGACCGAAACGGTCGGCCGCCATGCCGAGCAGGAACAGACCCGGCACCAACCCGAGCCCACCGCCGATCGTGACCGGAACCCCGATCGTGGCGACCAGCCCGGCGAGCAATATCACCCAGCGCGCCAGACCAGCCGCAGGCAACAGAACCACCAACCCGACCATCGCGTACGGCAGCAACGCCTCACCCGGCTCGAACACATGGTGGATCAAGCCGAGCACACCAAGCGCGACGAGCCGACGCGCGAGTACCAGCCGCGGACGGTCACTGCGCTCGGCGGCACGATCCAGGAACAGCGAAAAGCTGAGCCCGAACAGAAACGAGAAGATCGGAAAGAACCGTCCCTCGAACAGCACGGACAGCACGTGCCATATCGGATCCACGATGCCAGGCCCGGTCATCGCCCGCATATCGGTGATCTGCCAGATATCGACCACCAGAATCCCGCACAGCGCAAAACCGCGCACGGCGTCGAGCGCGTGGATGCGCGGACGCGCACCGGCGTGATCCATATGTCCACGCTAACGAGACTCTGCCCGAGATCCGGTGAAGACAGCGCCGCTCAGCCCAGATTGCCGACGAGCCGCCCATGCGGCAAACGCATCCGTGGCATCGAGAATCTCCCGTGCCCTGCCACCTCCGGTTCTTACGCATTTTGGTGAACTCGGTGACCACACCCGCTAATAGTTCGTACACTAATGATTCATGCACTAAGCTTGCTGGCGAACTAGGAGGTTCCATGGAGGCCGACGATCCGTTGCGGCTGGATCGGCAGGTTTGTTTTGCGCTGGCCGTGGCCAATCGGGCGGTGCTCGGGGTGTATCGGCCGCTGCTGGAACCCCTCGGGCTCACGCATCCGCAGTATCTGGTGATGTTGGCGCTGTGGGGTGAGGCGCCGATGTCGGTCAAGGCGATTGCCGAGGCGATCCAGTTGGATTCGCCGACGCTGTCGCCGCTGCTCAAGCGGCTGGAGTCGGCCGGGCTGATCACACGAGGGCGCGATAGTCGTGACGAGCGCAACCTGGTGGTGGATCTGACTCCGGGCGGGCGGACGCTGCGCAAGCAGGCCGAGCAGATTCCGCCCGCCGTAGTGGAGCGACTCGGCGTGACATTGGCGGACCTGGAGGAACTGCGCGAAGTACTGACCCGGGTCAACGCGGCCGCACGGCACGCGGGTGCCCCTGCCACGTCACGAGGAGTGCACGCATGACCCGACCCAATCCCATTCAGTGGATCGGCTACGCCTTCGGGCGACGGCTGCCGGATTCGTTGCGCGAGTGGGTGCGCAACGATCTCACCGGCAAGTACGCGACGCCACGTCATCTCCTGCGCGGACTGATGCCGTTCACTCCACTGTTCGCCGCTTTCCTTTTGTTCCCAGGCGAACTGTGGTTGCGCGGCTCGATGGTGTTGTTGGCGTTACTGCTCGCCCTGTTCTACACGACGGCCTTCATGCCGATGAATCGCGCGCACCGGCTGGCCAAACATGGACTGCCAGCGGATTTGCAGAATCCGCAGCGGGCGCGGCGCCGGGCGCTGGAGCGGGCGACATACGCGGCGCAGCATCCGCACTGAGAATTCAGTGGTGACCGACGCCGAGTACCGCGAGCCGAACACGGTTGGTGGCACCGGTTTTCGTCATCAGGTTGCCGATATGCGTTTTGACCGTGGTGACGCCGAGGTGCAGGCGTTCGGCGATTTCGGCATTGGATAGCCCCGCCGAGACCAACGTGAGGACTTCGGCTTCGCGATTGGTAAGTCCTTGTGGTGCAACGTGATCCGGGGTTCGATCGGCCTCGCGTGCGGCCACAGCGGAATCCACCAGTCGCTGCAGTACCGCCTGCGTGAACGGTGACTCGCCCGCGGCGGCGCGGTGGATGCCGTCGAGCAGATCGGTGGGCGAGGCATCCTTGACCAGGAAACCGCACGCCCCCGCGGCGAGTGCGGGGTACAGGTGGTCGTCATCGTCGAAGGTGGTCAAGACCACGACGCGGATCGATGGCCTGGTTGCGAGAATGCGCTCGGTGGCGCGGATACCGTCCATACCGGGCATGCGCAGATCCATCAGGATGACGTCGGGAGAGGTCTGCTCGGCCAGCCGAACGGCTTCGCCCCCGCTGGCCGCCCGCCCGACGATCTCGAGTTCGGCATCGGCCTCACAGAGCATCTGCAATCCAGCGCGGACCAACTGCTGGTCGTCGACGATGAGTACCCGAATCGTCATGACGCCACTGCCCTCCCGACGGAAATCGGCAGGGATGCGTCGAGCCGCCAACCGGAATCACCCGGCCCGGCAATGAATTCGCCGCCGAGCAGTTCGACCCGCTCGCGCAGTCCGACCAAGCCGAGGCCCTGCCCGCTGCCCTTGCCGGTGTGCGTCCCGTTGTCGCACAGCACGAAATCGACCGTCCCATCCTCACGTGTCGTAATGGCCAGTTGGGCGGTCGCTCCCGAACCCGCGTGCTTCACGACATTCGCCACGCCCTCCTGCGCCAATCGCAGCAATGTCAATGACCGCAAAGCATCCACCCCGGCATCGTCGACCTCGACCTCCACAATTGTTCCCAATCGCACGGCCCGTTCCGCGACGGCCGCGATGGCGGCGGGCAGATCCGTTGGCGCGACGAAGGGTTCACCCGCCATCGTCGGATCTCTTAATACAGACACCAAAAGTCTTAGGTCAGCGAGGGTTTCGGTGCCGCTGGCGTGAATATCGTCGAGCACCGCACGGACCGCAGGCGGCGCGTCCGCAACCGCATGCCGGGCCACGCCGACCCGCAGCACGGTGGACGAAACGTGATGTGCGATCAGATCGTGTAGCTCCCTGGCGATGGCGGTCCGTTCCACCGCTCGCGCCGCCGCGATATCGGCCTCGCGGCGCTGCGAAATCTCCCCGGCCAGCTGCCTGGCTCGGTCGGCACCCGCACGTGCCGCGTACAGGAGATGTCCGATCAATAGCGGTGCACCGGCCATGACAAGCGCTCGGTAAACGGTCGCCGCTTCCGCGCCCGAGGGATGCAGCAGATAGGCCCCGCCCAATGCGCCCGCCGCCGCCCAAGGCTGCCATCCACTGCGACGGGCCGCGAGCCCGATGAGGGCGATCGCGGCGCCCACCTTGGGGACCAGTGGGCCGGTGCCGCCGATCTCGTAGCCGAGCACCAACAGCCCGGTCACCAGTAGCGACGTCACGAACGGCCAGCGGATGCCGACGGCGGTCACGAATACCGCGAGCAGGCCGATGGTCCAGTCCACCGGTCGGGGCGCATCCGAAAGCAGCAGCAGACAGCCGATCGCCGATGCCAACAGCACGCCCACGCGCACCGGCAGTGCACGGACATCGAGCAGCCAGTCCACACTCCTGGTCACGCCCGAATCCACCACGCGGACCATGATGCCTGGTCGGGGGCGGGCATCGACTCCTTCCGGCGGAGGATGCCCCTCCTCCCGGAGGCCGAAGTTCCTACGTCCTGCCTGCCTTCGCGGTTCACCAGTAGCGGCGACGCGCGCAGCGGCGGGCGGTGAAGTTGGGCGGCCTGGTCTCGGTCGGCCTGGCGCGCCGACCGTTTCGCCAAGGGGCGTCGGCCGGGCGGGTGGCGTGGAGTCGTTTTCTTCGCATAGCCGGGAGGGTCAGCGCAGAGCCCACGGGGCAATGGCCTGGACGGCGGGCCAGCCGAAGTCTTCGGTGTCCTCATCTTCGACGAACCACAGCCAGTTCTGCACGGCGCGGACCAGCGTCCAGGCACGGGCGCGATCCGGATCGAGTCCGGCGATATCGACGACGGCGGCGAAGCGATCGTCGAGGGCGGATTCGGTGCGCCGGTTCCATAGCAGCGACAGCGTGGTGAATTCGAGATCGCCCGCCAGGGGCTGCGGATCGATGACGAGCCACGGTTCGCGGCCGCCGCCGAGGACGTTCTCGAAGTGCAGATCCTCATTGACCAGCAGGCGGTCCGCGCTCGGGCCGAGCTGAGCGCAGACCTCGACGGCCGCATCGAGCATTTTGCGTGGGAACGGAGCGCCGAGGCGCTGCCAGTCCTTCGGCAGCTCCTCCACCAGGCGCTCGGCCTCACTGCGCAGGTCGCGGGAGAGGCCGGGCGGGGCGGGGATGGCGAGCCGACGCAGCAGGACGGAGATGATCCGAACCGCGTCGTCGATGGGCTCGAAGTCCAATGACCGGGCGGGATCGAGTCGTTCCAGCAGGAGTGCGCCGTACTCGGCATCGCTGTCGAGCAAACGCACCGCGCCATTGCCTGCCCAGGCGGTCAACGCGACCGGTTCATCGCGGGTCTCCGGAGTGAGATGGCCGAGTTTGAGCACAACCCGACTGCCATCCGCGCGCAAGGCGGGCAGCACCAAGCCGCCATAACCGTGCATGGGCGCGCCCTCGAACCGAAGCTCCCAGCGCTGGGCGTACCGCGCCGCGAGTTCGGGCAGACCGTCCAGCCAAACCCGGGCCGCGGGCTCCATCTCGGCGAGACGATCGGCGAAGAATTCGGGGACAACGATCACCGATCGAGCATCTCAGCCGTGTCGAACGAATTTCGTCATCGCCTCGGCTACGGCAGTCCGGGCAGCGGCGGCAGCGGGGGCAGCGGCGGCAGACCCGGGATGATGATCGGATTCTGCGGGGCCGGGTTGGGGTTCGGATTCTGCGGGGCCGGGTTGGGGTTGGGATTGTCCGGAACCGGGTTGGGGTTCGGATTGTCCGGAACCGGATTGGGGCTCGCATTGCCCGGGTTGGGGCTCGCATTGCCCGGGACCGGAACCGAGCGAGGCACTGGATTCTGCGGCACCGGCGGCGGTTCCGCAACGCCCTGACCTTGCGGTATGCAGTTCCAGCCGCCATCCGGTGACAGGGCCCATTGCGCGACGATCCCTTCGTGCGAGCAATCATCGCCGACCTGGTGCTGATTGCGCGCCTGTTCCCGCGGTGCGCAGACCCACAGGCCATTGCGCATATCCCATTGCGCGACGATCCCTTCGTGCGAGCAATCATCGCCGGGCTTGCGCGCCGGTTGTGCCGCGGAGGTCGTCGCGCGGTTCGACGGCGGCACGAGCGGTGGTGCGGGGACGGGCCGGGCGGTGGTGGTCGACGTCGCCGATGGCGGTGCGTTCTTCGAATCCTGATTCGATCGCAGCAGCAGAGCGATCGCGACCACCAGTGCGAGCGCGGCGGCGATTACGGCCGCGATGGCCATGACGCGCCCGTTATCGGTTCCGCGATCACCGCCGGGTGTCGTGCCGACGCCGGGTTCCACCATCGCACCGCCTTCGTGCCGAGTAGGGACTACCTTCACGAAAAGCTCTGCTGGCAGGCTACCGAAGATCGCAGTGCGAAAGATCAACTTTGGCGACGTGTGTTCGTGCAGGTAATGCCCTATTTGATGCCGACGCGCACCTTGACGGCGTCATCGCCGGTTTCGTGCAGCGCCTGACTGATCAGACTGCTGAGATCGATGCGCGGCGCTGTGGCGGCGACCGCATCGGCCAACGGCCGCAGTCCCGGAAGCAGCGATTTCAGCTCCGGCCCGACCTTGTCCATCCATTCGGTCACCCGCTGTAGGAACGGCACCAGGCCATCGCCTTCCAGATACATCTGCGGACTGTTCCCGGCCGTGACCAGCCGACCGACCGCCTCGACGAGATCGTCCAGCGACTGACCGAACCGCACCAGATTGGGCGCGCCGATCGAGGTGGCCGGTCCCGCCCATTCGATATCGCTCGCGGCCAACTGGAAGCTATTGAGCTCGATCACACCGGCTACGGACTACCCGCGATGAACTAAAAAGCCGAGAACAGGGGCACATGTACACCGCCTCGCAGTAGCGTCGCCCGACTCGGAACCTACGTCAGTACGCCGACGACGACCGCCAAAGCGAGCAGCACCATCTGCGTGGCGACGAGCCCGAGGACCGGTTACCGTCTAGCCAGATGGTTGCTACGGCGATCGCCGGAATGGTCATACCGATGCTCGCCTAGGAGCCGAGCGCGAGATCAAGGCTGATCTGCACCTGATCGCGGCGTGCGGCGCGCACGGACGCAAGGGTTTCCGGCGGTAGGACGAGCATTGCGATGACCATGCCACTCGATCGCGTGTGATCGGGCGCTGCGCTGCGTCAGTCTGCGAGATCGATCCGGACGGTCAGCAAGTCGGTGCCGAGCAATCGAACACCCGCACTGTTGGCCTTGGGCAACGATTGCAACCGGGCGCGCGGATCATCATCCGGCAGTAGATGTGCGATACCGGTATGCCAATGACCGTGCAGCCGCACTCGAACCCGGTTGTCGGCCTTGATATTACGAATGTACTGCGACTTGTCCCCGAATTCCGAGACGAGCCAGAACTCCTTGCCGACCCGGCGACCACCGATCGGCGTAATCCGCGGCTGCCCACTCTTGCGCCCGATGGTCTCCAGCAACTGCTGTGTCGGCAATCTGCGCAGAATCGGATTCCCCAACCGTCGCTGAAATAGCGTCACAACTCGGTGCTGAACATCACGCAAGTTCGCCATCTCCCGACGCTAACACCAGCTGATCGCATTTGGCACCGTGTCGGGTCACGACGGCGTGGGGTGGGCAACCGGCGACGGCAACTGCACGGGGCGACGTCATTTCGAATGCCGAACACCCAGGTATTCCAGCCTTCGCGGCGATCGAGTCGAGATTCTTCTATGGGACAGCGCGGCGATAAGCGACAATGTGCGGAGTGCGGACCCAGTTCACTCGCGAGCTCATCGCGTTGACCAATGATTTGACGCTCATGTGTCGGCTCGCCCACGATGCCGCCGAGCGTGTCACGGCCGCGCTCGGCGACGCCGATCTCGCCGCCACCTATGAGGCCTTCGCGCTCGACGAGCAGCTACAGAAGATGTACGCCGCCTGCGAGGCCAGAACCGTGGTGCTGCTCGCATTGCAGGCGCCGGTCGCGCGCGATCTGCGGCATGTGGTCACCGCCATCCAGATCGCCGGTGAACTGTCCCGGATCGGCTCGCTGATCAGCCGCGTCGCCGATCAGGTCTACAAATACCACCCAGAATCCGTTGCACCCCAACCTCTTATGGAAATCCTCACCGCTCTGGGTCGGCTGGCCGCGCGGCACACCGCCCTCGCGGGCGAATCGGTCGCCACCGGCCGCCAACCCGTCACCCCGGAATCCGGTATTCCCGCAATGGAGCAACTCCACCAACAACTCCACTCTGCGCTGACCGAGCGAACCGCCACCGAGGCCGCCATCGATATCGCCCTGGTGGGCAATAACCTCGAAGGCTGTATCGACCACACCATCCGCATCGATCGCCTGATCCGCTTCCTGGACACCGGAATTCCGCCGACGGCCCAAACCTCCGAAGCCAGCTAGTGCCGCGTCCAGACCGTACCGAGCCTTGGTTCGGAGGGTTCCGTCGAACGCAGTCGAATGGTGGTCGCCCACGTCGCATCGACCGCGATATCGCTACGCTCGGCGAGTAGCCGGAGCGGGTGGCACAGCAGGCTATCGGGACTGGCGCTAGGTGGTGCGGCGGGCGATGACGTAGAGGTCGCGGGCGGGGCCCGTGAGGCGGTTGCCCGCGGGCCAGACGGCACGCAGGGTCCGAGTCAGGTCAAGGCCGGTGACGGTCGGGGAAACGAGGGTGCCCGCGGCGATTTCGGGGGCTACGGCCAGGGAGCTGAGGACGGCGGGGCCGACGCCGGAGGCGACCGCGGTTTTGATCGCGGTGGTGGAGGAAAGTTCCAGCGCAACGGTGGGTTCCCAGCCCGGAATGGCCCGCGCGACAGCATTTTCGAACCAGGTCCGGGTGCCGGATCCGAGTTCGCGTTGGATCAGCGCCGTTCGAGCGAGTTCGGCCAGGTCGACCGAGCCCTGGCGGGCCCAGCGGTGTTGCGGGGCGACCACGACGACCAGTTGATCGCGGGCCACGATATGACTCTCCAGCCCACGGAAATTCCGCGGACTCTCGATGAAGCCGATGGCATCCTTGCCGTCGAGCACCGCCTGCGCGACCTCGACGGAATTGCCGGACTGCAATGCGATCGCGGTACCAGGTGCGGTCGTGCGCAGCATCATGAGCCAGCCGGGGAACAGGTATTCGGCAATGGTCTGACTCGCCGCCACCCGCAGCTGCGAATCACGCTCGGCACGCAAGGTGTCGATGCCCGCGTCCAATTGCTTGGCCGCATCGACGACTCCGCGTGCCCATTCGGCGATCAATGCCCCGGCCGGGGTGGGCCGGGAACCGAGGGTCGTGCGCTCCAGCACCGGCATCCCGACCAACTTCTCCAGATAGCGGATGCGCGAGGACGCCGAGGGCTGGCTGATGCCGTGCGCCTGCGCCGCACGTCCGAGACTGCCCAGTTCGATGACCGAAACCAGCAGGTCGAGCGCGGCCAGATCGGGGACACGCGGCGACAGGGGCATAGAACGAGTCTATGCATCCATAGGTACGCGGTGGCTACTCGACACTATCTACGCAGACGAATCTGAACACATGACCGCCATAGCGACCTTCCGCCCCGCAACCCCGCGGCATCTGCTCGGCGAGCTCGGACAGACCGCGACCCAGCGCCGCTCGCTGCGGCACTTCGCACCCAATTGGTTCGCCGCCGTCATGGGCACCGGCATTGTCGCCAATGCCGCCGCCACGCTGCCGCTGCAGTTCCCCGGACTGCGCGGCGCGGCGACGGTTGTCTGGGCGCTGGCCGCACTACTGCTGGTGGTTTTGAGCGCCGCCTGGGTCGTGCACTGGACGCGCTATCCGGAGCAGGCCCGCAGCCACAAGGACCACCCGGTCATGGCGCATTTCTACGGCGCACCGCCGATGGCACTGGTGACCGTTGGCGGGGGCACGCTGGTGCTCGGCCGCGAGGTGATCGGCCTCGATGCCGCACTCGCCATCGATTGGGTGTTGTGGTCGCTCGGCACCGCGCTCGGCCTGCTGACCGCCGTCGCCATTCCCTACCGGATGTTCACCCACCACCACATCGAGCCCGATGCCGCCTTCGGTGGCTGGTTGATGCCCGTGGTGCCGCCGATGGTGTCGGCCGCCATGGGAGCACTGCTGGTCCCCTATCTGCCCCAAGGCCAGTTGCGGCTCACCATGATCCTGCTGTGCCTGGCCATGTTCGGCCTGAGCCTGATCGCCGCGCTGGTCACTGCCACCATGGTCTGGTCACGCCTGGTGCATTACGGCGTCCCGCAGTCGGGCATGGTGGCGACCCTCTGGCTCGTGCTCGGCCCGCTCGGCCAATCCGTCACTGCCGCAGGCCTGCTCGCCAATGTCGGCCCCTCGGCACTGCCCGAGCTCTATGCCAAGGGGCTGACCGTCTTCTCGGTGATCTTCGGCGTGGTCACCTGGGGGTTCGCGATGATGTGGCTGGCGCTGGCCGCCGCTGTCACCGTAAAGACCGCTCGCGCAGGCGAATTGCGGTTCAATCTGACCTGGTGGGGCTTCACCTTCCCGCTCGGCACCTGCATTACCGGCAGCACTGTGCTCTATGGACACACCGGCGCCGATATCTTCGCCGTCGCCGCGGTCGTGCTGTATGTCGGACTGGTCAGTGCCTGGGCAGTCGTCGCTACCAAGACCATCCACGGTGTACTCATCGGGCCGCTACTGCGACCGGCCGGATCCGTCAGGCCTTGAAATACACCAGCTGATGGCTAGTCGCGAGCAACCCACCGTCGTGCGCCCAGAGTTCGGCCGACTGATCGAAGAATCCCTTGCCGAAATGCTGGGAGCGCGCGGTGGCCAGCAGCGACTGATCGGATTGGGCGGCGAGGCGGTCGGTGTCGGCGTGGAAATACACGGTCAGCGTGACGGTTCCGGCGGGCACGACTCGGCCGAGTCGCAGCATGACCCGCGGGAAGAACACATCGCTCAATGCGGTCAGGGCCGGATAGTCCAGCGGGCGCGCGGGCCGGTCGCGGACCCAGAGCGTTGTAGTGGAAGTCGGTTGTGCCGCAGCGCCGTCGAGTTGGGTGATACCGCCCTCGATGAAGCGCATTTCGTAGTTGTCCACCCAGGCAATGAATTCGGGCAGCGCGTCCGGTTCGATGGTGTCCGGTGGCGGGGCGGTCGGTGCGGTGGCTTCGGTCGCGGTCCAGGTTTCGCGGCGGGTGCCGAAAACCGCGGTGGCCGTGGTGGTCACGACGCCGTCCTGACTCATCGATAGCATCCAGTGCTGGGTAGTGCGGTTGGTTCGCACCGGTTGCGCCGCAATGGTGAAGGGGCCCTCGGCAATCGGGCCCGCGAAGTTGACGGTGAGCGAGATCGGCTCACCGAGACATTGCGGATGTTGTTGTACCGCACGCAATATGGTTGCCGCGGTGATGCCACCGAATGGGCCGACCATATTGGCGTACTCGGGAGTCGTTCGACCACTGAAGTTTCCGGTGCCGTCCGGTGTCAGCGCGACTGCGCTGTCGAAGGCGTGCCGTGCCGTCACGGTCGAACTCATCGATTCTCCTCGAGTAGGTGGGCGCAGGTCAATCGCGGGGGCGCAAACCGTAGGTCAGCTGGGTAATCGTTTCGGTCAGTGCCGCTTCCACGTTCTCGGCCTCGACAAATCCGGACCCGACAAAGGTGGCCAACCCCTGCAGTGCGGCAATGGCGGCGATACCGATCCGCATCGGATCGCCCGCAACGACTTCGCCATGCGCCTGCCCCTCGGCAATCAAGGCGATGGGCACGGTGAACGCCCGCCCCACCGCCGCCAGCATTTCCTCGCCCGAGGTCGGACTGTGTTTGCGCGCGAACATCAGCGCGAGCAGCGCCGGATTGTCGATCGCGAAATTCAGGTAGGCACGCGCTACGGCATGCAGCCGCTCGGAGAATGATCCGGTCGGGTCGCCCTCGCCGTACACCGCGGCGAGCCGGTCGAATCCGACCAGCGCGAGCGCGTCGAGCAGCGTCTGCTTATCCCGGAAGTGCCTGCTCGGTGCGGCATGACTGACGCCGAGGTCGCGGGCCAACTGACGTAGCGAAAGCCCGTCCACACCGGACTCGCGCAACGTCGCCTCGGCGCGCTGAAGCAGTTCGGCGCGCAGGTCACCGTGGTGATAGGAGCGGGAGCGGACAAAACTCATGGTTGCTGCAGGATATCCGATGCCTGATCGATTGTTGGCATTGACTACTTTGTTGACACTGCCTACATTGGCGCTATGACGAACCACAAGTGGACTTCCGCAGATCTGCCCCGATTCGACGGCCGCACCGTCATCGTCACCGGCGCAAATAGTGGGATCGGCCTGGTGACAGCCCGTGAACTGGCCCGCGTCGGCGCTCGCGTCGTACTCGCGGTGCGCGATATCGCACGCGGCGAGGAAGCGGCGAAAAGCATTTCGGGCCACACCGAGGTGCGCGAACTCGACCTCGCCGACCTGGCCTCGATTCGCCGGTTCGCCGCGGACTGGTCCGGCGATATCGAGGTATTGGTAAACAATGCGGGCATCATGCTGGTCCCCGCCGGACGCACAAAGGATGGTTTCGAGCGCCAATTCGGCACCAACCACCTCGGCCATTTCGCGCTGACGAATCTGCTACTGCCCCATATCACCGACCGCGTGGTGACCGTCTCCTCGCAGGCCCATCGCCGCGGCAGCATCGACCTCGACGACCTCAACTGGGAAACCCGAACCTACAACTCCGCCGCCGCCTACGGGCAATCCAAACTCGCCAATCTGTTGTTCACCCTGGAACTACAGCGGCGCTTCACCGAATCGGGATCTCGACTCGCGCTCAGCGCCCATCCCGGTTGGTCCGCAACGAATCTGCAGAGCCATTCCGGCAACCGGATCCTGCACGAGGTCATGCAGGTGGGCAATAAACTGCTCGCCCAGGATGCGAGTTTCGGCGCGCTGCCCACCCTGTTCGCCGCCAGCCAGCAGCTGTCGCCGGGAAGTTACGTCGGCCCGGACAGCTGGTTCGAATTCCGCGGCTACCCGAAGGTCGTCGGCCGCAGTTCGGCCGCGGCGAATGCCGACCTCGCCGCCGCCTTGTGGACCAAATCCGAAGAACTGACCGACGTGCGCTTTCCAGCCAACGCGTAATCAGTCGAGCAGCGGGAACCTGCCCGAATTCAGCAATACCGCGATCGCATCCATTTTCGCCTGCGGCGCAGCGTAATCGGGGTGCAGCCGGATTACCGCGGCGGCGTCGTGCAGTCGGATCATCTGCTGTTCGACCTCGGTGACGCTGCGGCCGCCCGTACTCACCGCATGTCGGGCGAATACCGGCCGCTTCGGATCGACGCGTCCGAGCGCCAATGCCTTCTCCACCCGACGCGAGCAGCGACAGAACGCCTCGGGATCGGCCACGCCGCAGGTCGCATTCAGAAAGGTGCCGATGCGTTTCTTGGCCCGTTCCAACCGCTTTCGGAATGCAGGGGCGGTGATACCCAGAATCCAGGCCGCATCGGCGGAGCCGAGTTCGAAAACGTCACCGAGTACAAAGGCAACCCGCTCATCGCGGGCCAAACACTGCAGCATGGCTTGACTGCAGTTCAGCCGCACCTCGTGGGCGAGCAGTTCGGCCTCGGGTCCGCGATAGTCGTCGGCGGCGAGCCCGTCCGCCAATCCGTCGCGGTATGCGTCGAGGCTGAGCTGCGCCGCCTCCTGGGGTGTCTGGCGTTTGAGATTCAGCAGATAGTTGACGCCGATGCGGTAGGCCCAGGTCAGCAGCTTGGCCTCACCTCGCCATGTCGCGAGATTGCCGACCACTCGCAGCAGAATCTCCTGCGTCGCGTCCTCGGCTTCGGCGGGCCGCCACACCATGCGCAGTGCCAGCCGGTACAGCGGATCCTGTAGCTGCCGCACCACATCCGAGATGGCGGCCGCTTCCCCTGCGATCGCCCGATCGACCAGCCGCCGCTCCCGAGCGATGTCGTCGCTGTTTTCCGCCTTGGGCGGGTCGGGGTGCGATAGCTCGGGTTCCACCGCACAATCCTTCGGCGGTTTCCGGCGTTACGCAAGTCCTACATGCGCCGCGCGGGTGCCCCGCACCCGCGCGGCGCACCGGAGTCATGCACTCGTGGTCGCCGTCGTCAACGAGTGCGCGCGCAACCACGTCGCGACCGCGGTCCCGATGGCATCGGGCTGATCCTCCGGTGCGTGATGTCCCGCCGCGCCGACCGAGACGACCTCGGCGCTGGCGAACGTCTCGGCGGCCCATGCGATCACCTCCGACGAACCGAGGCCGACGCCATTGTCGAGCGCCATGATGAGCTTGGGCACCGCCGGCGAATCCGCCGCCCACCGGTCGTAGTTCTCCACCAGCGCAACCACATCGGCAGGCTCGCCCTCCAACGGAAATTCGCGCGTCCAGGCCAGCATGGGCTTACGCGATTCCGGCGTCGGGAAGGGAGCGCGATACACGTCGTGATCTTCCTGCGACAGGTCGGTAATGCCCCTCGGCAGGTTGAACTCGATGAACGTATTCTCCACCAGCACCATTCGCTCCCCCTCGGCCGTCCGGAATTTCCGGAAAAGTTCGGCGCCGAGCGGCGGAAGTTCGTCCCAGCGCATCGGTCGCAGGAATGTCTCGATCAGTGCGATGCCCCGGACGCGCTCGGGATGCCGTGCCGCCCAATGCATACCGAGCGCGCCACCCCAGTCGTGGCCGACGATGACAACTTGGTCGAGGCCCAGTGCGTCGAACCAGGCGTCCAGATAGCGGGCGTGGTCGGCGAGGCGGTAGGGGCTGTCGGGCTTCCCGGACGCACCCATCCCGATCAGATCCGGTGCGAGCACCCGGGTTTGATCGGCGACATGCGGGATCACATTGCGCCACAGGTGCGATGAGGTCGGGTTCCCGTGCAGGAACACCACCGGTACCGAACCGGCACCGAGGTCGGTGTAGTTGATGAACGAGTCGAGAACGTCGACGGTAGCCATGATGTGGGTCCTTCCTGGATCCGGCTTCTGTGCCTGCACCCGGTTTCGACACACGTTTCGGCCGCATTGTGACCGCCATCGAATGTGACGCTCGTCACTCATCCGGAAGTCGGGTACCCGGCCGCGCTCACCACAACCGCAGGTAAACCTAACTTCCGTATGTGAGCAGTACATGTTTCAACTGACCGGCGCGCCATTCAGGAGATTCTCAGACTTAAGTAAAGCGATTGCAAAGGAATCTGGAATGATCTACTGTCTCTCTACGTAAGAACAATGAAGTTCACACAGATCGTCACGAAAAGTTATCCGCAGTACGACACGGCCCGACGAGACTTCCCTCATCAGCCTCGTGGCGCCGCGAGAATGGATCATCCGGCCTGGACAACCGGCCCATTCATTCGGCCGCGCACGAGCTCATTCGTGACACGACCACCCCTGGATCAGCGCCGGCACGCCGAGTCAGGGGTGGTTCTGCGTCTACCGTCGAGTGCCCTTGCCACGCCGTGCGTTCTTCGACTAGCTGTGCCGAACGTCATACGCGACAATCACATACGGGACGATCGGCCGCAGGTAGCTTGACGCCCGACAAATTCATCGGTGCGAGGCTAGGAAGTTCGATCTTTGTGAAGTGGTTGTCATCCCGCACCGCGCGTCGTGTACTCGCTGTTTGCGCACCCATCGTCTTGGCTGTCGTTGTCGCCGTTGGCTATTCCTTTATCGACGAGTGGACCGGTAAGACCGGCAAGGGATCCGGACCGGCGGATGTCACAACGGCGTCCGGCAAGGACATCAACGATCTGCTCGGCCAGCTCGTCGATGCGCCCGAGGAGTCGATGGAAGGCTACAGCCGGGAGAAGTTCCCGCACTGGGATACCAATAAGCCCGAGCACGGCTTCGGCCCGGACTTCACGCAGTACAGCAAGTGCACCAGCCGTGACGTGATGATGCTCCGCGACGCGACGGGCTCGGTCAAACTCGACCCGAAAACCTGTGAGCTCACCGTCGGCCGCGGCGGTGGTTGGCAGGACCAGTACGGCGTACTGGATTCCAAGACCGGAAAGCTCAAGCCGTACAAGTTCATTACCGACCCGGCCGGAGTCGACGCCGAACACATCGTGCCGCTGGCCGAGGCGTGGCGTTCGGGTGCGAATAAGCGCGATGAAGATACCCGCCGCCGGATTGCCAACGACTCCGTCAATCTGATCGCCTCCGATCCCTCCGCCAACAGGTCCAAGGGTGACCAAGACGTCGCGAACTACCTGCCGCCGGGAAAATTCCGGTGTGGCTATCTCGAGCATTACGTCAAGATCAAAGTAAAATACGCGCTGAACGTTGATCCCGCCGAACACACCGCACTGCGCAACGCAGTCGCCGACTGCGTCAGTCGAGGAGAGTTCAAATAAGCGACATCATCGAGATTTCCGCCAAGGCCGCCGTCATGACCGAAGAGGAAGGGACGGTCTCCGGCGAGCTCGATGTGACCGTCGATGCGACGGGTAAAGGTCTGGTCCGCTATCGCAAAACCGAGACCTGGTACACCATCGGCAATCTCGAGGCGGAGCCGCCGCGCACCTGGACCACCGTCGCCGAGTTGGCGGCCGCGATCGAAGCTACCGCCGGAACCCGCGATGCAGCAGGCAATATCGTGCCCTTCGAGGCCTGATCCACAGGCCTACGGCATGGTGATGACGACCTTGCCGAACGGATTGTCCTCGCGGAAGTAGCGGTACGCCTCCACCGCCTGGTCGAGCGGAAAGGTCCGATCGATGACGGGGCGCATGCGATGGGCAGTGATGGCGCGGTTCATCGCCTCGAAATCGTCCCGGCTGCCGACCGCGATCCGGCGGATCGCGAGATACGGTCCGACGAACGGATTCTCGAATGTCTCTCCCTCCGGCAGCTGCGATGCGCCGATCATGGTGATCGTCGCGTTGTAGCCTGCGGAACGCACCGATTTCGACAGGGTTGGCAGTCCGACGGCCTCCACCACATGTTCGACGCCGTGGCCGTCGGTGAGCTCGAGCACCTTCTCGTCCCAGTCCGGCGTCGCGTTGCGGTCGATGGTCTCGTCCGCGCCGAGCTTGTGCAGTCGCTCCGCCTTCTCCGTGCCGGACGTTATCGAAATAACCCTGGCACCAAGCATTTTCGCGTGCTGCACGGCGAACAACGCGACGGTACCGCTGCCGACGGTAAGTACCGTCTGCCCCGAAGACACCGGCACCGGTGTGGTCAGCGACGCCCACGCGACGACTCCCGCGCAGGTCAGCGTGGCCGCCTCGACATCGGTGAGATGTTCGGGCACGTGCACCACAGAATCCTCTTCGATGACCGCATAGGTGGCTAGCATGCCGTTGTAGTTGGCGCCGTACTGTTCAGCGACCTGCGCCAGTCGCTGCGGGCCATTGATGAAACGCACGAAGTACGACGCGGTCACCCGGTCGCCGAGCGCGGCGCGAGTCACATTGTCGCCCAGGGCGATAACCTCACCGACACCATCGGACAGCGGGACGATGCCCGGGGTCGCGGGCAGCGGGTAGATACCGTCCATCAGCATGAGATCCCGCCGGTTCAGTGAGGCCGCCCGCACCCTGATGACCACCTGATTCGGTCCCGGCTGCGGCAGTTCTTGCACCCGCGCGGTCAAACCGGCGCGCCCCTGTAGTGGATCGAGGTGGTAGGCAATGGCTTTCATGGCTTTCATGGCTTTCATGATCTGCTTTCTGTGGTAGGCACGAAGAGCGCCTCGTAGGGCGCTTCTCCGACACCAGTGGTGATGTGGCCGCGGCCGTCGGTGTCCTCGACATGGACGAGGTCGCCGGGGCCGAATCTGCGCTGAGCGCCGTCACTCGTGGTCACTTCGATTACGCCCCGCAGCATCACAACCCATTGCTGTGCTGGAGCCGGATGCGGTTCGCTGTCGAATTGCGCACTGCGCAAGTAGGTTACGGTCGCCGCCGCCGACATTCCGGCGACGGCCATCGCGGGTACGCCCGCCGCGACGGTTCGACCGGTCAGTGCGAGTTCCGCATCGACGAATCGGGAGCCACCGTCGGCGGTGCGCACTATCCGGCTGAACCGTAAGGTCGCCACTTCGGTCATCGCACGCCTTCGATGAATTGGTGGTCGAAGGTGATGCGACCATCCGAGTCGAGCCCGATCACCTCGTAACCGCCGCCCGCGACGGAACCGTCGGCGCGCGAAACCATCGACCAAGGCAGGCCGATCAGACCGGCGGGCAACCCGGTGGCCGCCCCCACCTCGAAGATGTACTCGCCGGGAGCCACGAACATCTCGTAGGCGCGGGACACCCGGGCTTCCATCGCGTCGTGGCCGCGCACTTCCAGGGCAGGTACGGCGAAGTTCAGGTTCGCCGCCGCCTCGCGGATCTCCACCGGTGGGTCGACCAGGGTCTGTGCACCTTCGGGTGCCCAAATCTCGTGGATCAGCTTGCGGCGGATCTCCGGATCGGATTCGTTCCACTGGGACATGTAGCGCTCGGCGAAACGGCTCAGGTCTTGGTTGCTCATGGCACTGAGTTTTGCGAGCGCGGCGTTGTGGCGCGATTCCCTGCAGGGAATGACATCCGATGCGGGTTCGGTGATTCCCTCCGGGGAATGGCGCGGACACCGCGGGTCGGATATCACTGAATTCATGACGACAGTGGTGGAGCCGAATCCGTTCGCTCAGCAGTTGCGGCATTGGCGCACGCAGCGACATGTGAGCCAGCTCGACCTGGCTATTCGCGCGGACACCAGCCAGCGCTATCTGAGCTTCCTGGAACAGGGGCGCTCGCGCCCGGGACGCACCATGGTGGTGCGGCTGGCCGAATCGCTGGAACTGTCGCTGCGCGAGCGCAATGCCCTGCTGCTCGCCGCGGGATATGCCCCAATCTTCCCCGAATCCGACTTGGACACACCGGAATTGGGTCCGGTGCGGGTCGCCTTGGAGCGCATTCTCGACGGGCATCTGCCCTACCCCGCCGTTGTCACCCGCCCTTACGGCCGACTGGTCGCCGCCAATGCCGCCTTCGACATCCTCACCGAGGGGGCCGCCACGGAACTGATCAACCCGCCGATCAATGTCCTGCGCCTCGCCCTACACCCCGACGGCCTGGCACGACGCGTGCTGAACCTCCCCGAATGGGGCCGCCACGTCACCGAAAGCCTGCGCGGCAAGGCCCTACGCAGTCCCGACCCCCGCCTCGACGACTTCATCGCCGAGCTCGAAAGCTACCTCCCCGCCGCCACCCCCGGCCCCGACCACCTCGGCTTCGCCGTCCCGCTCCGCCTGACCACCCCCGAGGGCGAACTCCGCCTCATCACCACCATCACCAGCTTCGCCACTGCCGTAGACATAACCCTCTCCGAACTACACCTGGAAGCCTTCCTCCCCGCCGACGACCGAACCGCCGAATACCTCCGCCGCCGCTCCGAACAGCGTCAGGCGCAAGCGCACAAAACCTACGCCCCATCTCCGCAATGACTCACCAGGTGGTTCCGCCAACGCGCAAACCCGCCACGGACAGGTCGCTGCGCATTGGCGGCGGCAAAACCTGCGCGCACCCGGAACCGACACCCACCTCAGCAGTGACCTACCACGTGCGCGCGGCAACTGCGTCGTCACCGTCGGCTGCGACAACCCCACCAACCGCGCTCCCGCCGTAATTGATCCGGCGCGATGCACCGCCAGGAACGTCCGCAGCTGATTCAGATCGAAACTGCCATCGGAATCCCTATCGCCCACCCAACAAGTGTATTTCTCTCCCAATACTCGACCAGCCGATCCCTATCCCACGGCCCGTCGTTCGAATTCCTGCCGCGACTTCTGCCATTCGATTAGAGCGGGGCGTGACCAGGGGGCATACGCGGATTGTCCCAGCCATCCGGCTATGGCCTGTCTGGAAGTCACTCTCCGAGGCACCATCCGGTTCCGGACAGGGTTCAGTACCACCATTCGACTCGGCTCGATGGACGCCCACCACTTCGAGACAAGACCTGGTGGCCGCGCGATGCGAGCATCAACGCGGCTGCACAGCCGCAAGAACTTCTGGTCCGCGGGCGGACAATCGCTCTTCGGCGAGACGCGCACCGAGCACAGCTGCGATGATCCCGATCGCAATCCCGACCGGTAGGGCCAGCCACAGTACGGCGGTGATGTCGAGGGCTAGGCCGATGAGCAGCACGATCAGGACCGGGATCAGCGCGACCAGTTGGCCCAAGCTGGTGGCGACTTGCACCAAAGCCTTTGCGCAGCCTGGGTTTCCGGAGGAGGCGAAGGGGTTTCCGGTGCGCGGTGGTAGCGGGTAGGGCGCGGTCACCGACAGGAATACGGCCGAGCCCGCGCCGACGCCGAGGACAGCGAAAAGTAGCGATAGCGTCCACGGATACATCGACCAACGGCCGAGCGCGCCCGGCAGCACAACTGCGAGCAGCACAGACGGCAGCCCGATCACCAGCAGCAGGGCCAGCAGTCGTCCGCGCACATCGGCGCGCACCGCGCCGGGAGTCACCAGTGTCTGCCAGAGTGCGGTGCCGTCGTAGCCGTAGAGGTTATTGGCGGCCAGGCCCGCGAACCACGCGGCACTCACACCCGCGAACGCCACGCCGCCCGAACCGTCGCCCTGTATTGCCGGAAACACCGGCAGCAGGGCACCCACCAGCAGCACGGGCAACAGCGCCGCCCGGCGTCGGCTATCTCGCGACCAGGTTCGCAACTCCTTGACCACCACCGCACCCACCGGCCCGGACGTCCGCACCCGACTCAGCAGCATCCCGCGCCCGCCCGCGCCGGATACCGAATCCAGCGGCGCGGTCAACCGCCTCCGCAACAGCACAGACCATGCCCACCACAGCACCCCTGTCAAGGCCGACAACCCGACCAACGCGCCCACTGCCGACAACCAGTCACCGCGCGCCGCCGCTCCCACCGCAACTGGTGCCCACCCGGAAGGCAACACGCGCAACAGATTCGCCAACCACGGTGCCGATTCCCGCACCGCATCCACATGATTCAGCAGGAAACTCATCGGGTAGTAGGCCAAACCGGCGAGACCCGCCAGCAGTACCCCGAGATCGCGTCCCCGCCGCGAACGCATCGCGGCACCGATCCACGCCAGCACCACCCGCGAGAGCACCACGACGAATAACAACTGCAGCACCACACCGACCACCGCGACCCCGACGGCAGCCCAACTCAGTTGCGCCGCAAGCACAACCAGTCCAGCGAACGCCAGCAGATTGATCACCGGCGCAGGCCCCACGAACGCCGCCGCCAATAGCCCGGTGGCCAACTGTCGATGACTCAGCGGCAACAGCCGCAGATGTTCGGGCTGCACGGTCTCATCGCTGCTGCCCATCAATACCGGACCGCACAGCCAGCCGAGCGTCCATATTCCATACCACGCAGCGGCCACCGTGACACCACCGCCCACGTCGCCGTCCCGCACCCCGAATCCGATGAGACCCGCTGTACCGAGCGCGAATACGACGCCGATGACCACACCGCTGACGAAGGTGACGCCCTGCCAGCCGTTGCCCAGAGCACGCTTGGTCAGCAGCAACCGCATCCGAATCAGGACGCCAACCACGACAGCCCGTCCTCCCCGCCGACTCGGCCACCGACCAGATGTACGAACGCCGCCTCCAAGGTACTGTCCCCGCGCACCTCGTCGAGCGTGCCCGCGGCCACCACTCGCCCGGCGGTGATCACCGCTACCCGATCGCACAGGTTCTCCACCAGCGCCATCACATGGCTCGACAGCACCACCGCACCGCCCGCCGCGACGAACCGCTGCAGAATTGTGCGAATCGTGCTCGCCGACACCGGATCCACGGCCTCGAACGGTTCGTCGAGCACCAGTAGTTTCGGTGCGTGCAGCAGCGCCGTGGCCAACCCGATCTTCTTGCGCATACCCGCGGAGTAATCGACGACGAGAGTCCGTTCGGCACCGGTCAATTCGAAGACTCCGAGCAGTTCATCGGCACGTTCGGCCACCGTATTCGCGGGCAGACCGCGCAGTAAACCGGTGTAGGTCAATAGTTCTCGGCCCGTCAGGCGCTCCGGTAGCGCAAGGCCGTCCGGCAGCACGCCCGCCAAAGTCTTCGCCGCGACCGGATCGGCCCAAACGTCGACGCCGAAGATCCGCGCCTGTCCGGCGTCCGGCCGTAACAGTCCGCAGGCCATCGACAAGGTGGTGGTCTTGCCCGCACCGTTCGGGCCGACCAGCCCGAAGAACGAGCCCGGCGGCACCGTGAGGCCGACATCGTCGACGACCCACGGGCCGCCGAATCGCTTATAGAGCCCGGTCAGCTGCAACGCAGGATCGGTATGCACCATCTATCCCCCCTTTGTCTTTCAATTCCCATCTCCTACGTTACGGACGAACCGGCCGCCGGGTTCGAAATAGTGCTGCCCGTCCCCGGAAGAGACAGGCAGCACCAGCACTACGCCTTCGCGGTCACCAACTCCTGCTGCACCGGCGCATCCCACTCGATCCGATACCGCTGCTCGACACCCATGGTCTTCTCCGGGTTCATCGCCTTGATAAGCAGCGGCATCAGCAAGGACATCATCCGCCGCGCCACCGGTCCCGGCGTCTTGCTGTGGTTGATCTTGCGCGCCCGCGCCGCGACACCCTCCACCCGCGGCCGCCGCACCCCTTCATAGGCGGCGAAGGCCGAGGTGTGATCGGGCAGGTCCCGCAGACACCGCGCCAACTGCACCGCACTCTCGATGGCCAGCGACGCCCCCTGCCCAGAACTGTTGGACGGCGCGTGCACCGAATCCCCCACCAACACCATGCGCCCCCGATACCAGGTCGGCACCGGCGGCATAATGTGCAGTGCGCCAGTCGTTTCCAGGTTTTCCGCAGTGGTCCTGCGGGCGAATTCACCGCCCGGAGTGTCCTCGGCGTAGGTCTCCCGCAGGATTGCCAACCAGCGCTCGGCCGGAATCGCGCGTGCCTCGGTCAGCGACAGATACTCCTTGTGCGGCAGATTCGCACCCCACATGACCCTATTGCCCTCGACGGTTCCGTAGAGGTAGTACGCCTTCTTACCGAACGCGAAAACCATTGTCTCCGAGGGAATTCCGAAATCGCTGTCGAGCATCGCACCGAATCCGATCATCCCGGTGTACTCCGGTCCCGGATTATTCGGGTCGATGAGACCGCGCACCGTGGATCGAATGCCGTCCGCGCCGATCAGCACATCCGCGGTTGCGCTACTGCCATCGGCGAAATGCGCGGTGATGCCGTCCGCGTCCTCGTCGACGCGCACGATTCGCTTGTTGTATTCGAAAGGAATCCCCGCGGCAACCGCGTGATCGTGCAGTTCCCGGTGCAATTCGTTGCGGTCGACCATCTTCAATGACGGCACGTCGGGCATTTCCGGCATTTGCAACACTTTGCCGCCCACCGAAAGCTGCGTATGCGATATAGGACTCGCGATGGCGCGAATGCGGTCGCCCGCACCAACAATGTCAAGGGCGGCAACACCATTCGGTGCCAATGCCAGCCCGCTGCCGATACCGAACGTCGGACCGGGATAGGCCTCGTAGACGCGAGCGGCAATGCCCGCCTTGTGCAATGCGGTGGCGGTCACAGGTCCGGCGATACCGCCGCCGATAACAATGGCCGTTTCTGTTTTGGACATGGGTGTACTCCAGTTATGTGCGATACGGGTTCTTCGAAGCCCGAACCGACCGTCCGATCGCACACCCAGTTATCCTGTGGTTGCCAGCCTTGCAGCCGGGTGCGCGCATGCGGACGCGGTTCGAGACGGTTACATCGGGCTCGGCGGCGGTGTTGCCGCACCCCGCCGGGCCCGGTCTCGACAATTCACTCCGCCCGGTACGGACCGGGCCGAGAGCGGGACGTCTACTCCGTCATCCCCCTTTCCACCAGCTCCGTGACCTCGGCGGGCGACATGCCTGCGACATGCATATGCCGCCAGAGATCCACGCCGGGGAAGCTGCCCGCGGCGATCTCGTCACGCAGCGACGCGGCCCACGCCACCTCGGCCTCCAGCATCGCCACACCATATTCGGCTTCGACGACGAAAAGCCGGGGCAGATTGGCGGCAGCCAGTTGATCGAGTTCTCGGCGCGCAGCCTCGATGATGCGACCCAGCGCGTCGATGCGCCGGCCGAGCAACTCGACGACTTCATCCGGCGGCAGCGCCGCCACGACGGAGAGTCCAGCCGTGAACCGGTGGTGTTCCAGCTCCGGCTCGGCAATCAATTCTCTTGTCCAGTCAGCCATTTCGGTGCGACCGGCATCGGTGATCGCATAGATCGTGCGTTCCGGCCGGGCGCCGTCGCGCTCACTGCCGACGACCTCCAGGAAGCCCGCCTTCTCCATGTTCTGCACGACGGTGTAAAGCGAGCCCCATTTGATGTCCATATCGCGGTCCTTGCCGCGCTCACGCATCTGCGAGGCGATTTCGTAGCGGTGCATCGGCCGTTCGATGACGGTCGCGAGCACCGCCAGCGCCAGCAGATTGTTCACCTTGCGCTTCGCCACCATGGACACCTCCTTACTCGTCTACGAATATACGTCTACGAGTAGTTGGGCACAAGTACTGGGCGTGGACCGGCTCGTGTTCTCTGGCGTCTTCAGCTTGGCGGCTTCCCCAGGGCCCGATCCAACAGCGCACGGTCGGTCGGATCGGCGCAGCCCCAATCGTCGAGCTCGGTATCGAACCAGCGCCGCCACGATGCCTGGATCCGGTCGACCTCGCGCTGTCCGGTAAGTCGCAGTCCCACAGCATCTTCGGCGAGATAGCCGCAGCCGATCACCCGGCCGTAGATCGGCGGCCGTGACCACACACGCCATATGCCCTGCCTCGCCCAGATCGGCAGCGATCGTCGGCAACGCGGTCGACACGATCGTCTGATCCAGCGCCGCCAGTAACATCCCGAGCACAATCGCGGCAAACACGACATTCGTCTTGCTCCGACCCAACGGCTCCGAAGTATTCTCAGCGACAGCAACCGCACCGCCCATTCCCCAAGTAGGGCCACCCACCACCCCCTCCTCCCAGCGACACGACAGCAATCACCGAGAACGCACCGTTGGCGGCCCCATGCCTACGCCAGCGCAGGGTGATCGAAGTTCCGGATTGCGTGTCGCCCTTCCGCTGCAACTTACTCCGAAGTAAGGTCGGCTCATGGCGTGGAACCCGAAAGATATGCCCGACCAGAGTGGGCGCACCTTCATCGTCACCGGAGCCAATGGCGGCCTCGGTGTCGAGACCACCTCGGTGCTGGCGAGCAAGGGCGGCACCGTGATCATGGCCTGCCGCAACGTCGCGAAGGCGCAGCCGATCGCCGACCGGATCGATGGCGACGTCCGGGTGGAGCAGCTGGATCTGGCGGATCTGGCATCGGTGCGCGAATTCGTCGACAAGACCGGCGAATTCGATGTGCTCATCAATAACGCCGGCCTGATGAACATTCCGTTCTCACGCACCAAGGACGGGTTCGAAACCCAGTTCGGCGTCAACCACCTCGGCCATTTCGCGCTGACCGGGCTGCTGTTGGATCGCCTCCGAGACCGGGTGGTGAGCCTGGCGAGCATCGCGCACAAGCAGACCCCGAAACTGTGGATCGACGATCTCAACTACGAGAACCGCCGCTACCAGCGCAACCTCGCCTACGCCCAGTCCAAGCTGGCCAACCTGATGTTCGCCCGCGAACTGCAACGGCGGCTGACCGAGGCGGGCTCCGACAAACGCTCTTACGCGGTACACCCGGGCGTCTCTGCAACCGATCTGTTCGCAAGGACCGAAACCCCACTCGACCGGATCAGCAAGCCTTTCATCCGCATCATCGGCCATGCCCCGGCCAAGGCCGCCCACTCCACCCTCTTCGCGGCCACCATGCCCGATGCCGATCCCACCACTTACTGGGGGCCGAACCGGTTGTTCCAGAGCCAGGGCCCGGTCGAACCCTCGCCGTCGAGCAAGCTGTCGAACAATCCCGAACTGCTGCGCCGACTGTGGGAGGAATCCGAGCGCATGACCGGGATCACCTACAAGTTCTGAGGCCCGACCGCTGACTCGACCTGCTCCTACGTACCGTGTAGTAGACGGGTACCGTGGTATGCGTGTCCGCTCCACCTCGCCGCTCGGCACACAATCGCCCAGCCCTGATCGTGCTGGTGATAGTGGCCGCCCTCGCCTGCTTGGCGTTGGGATGGTGGCAGTGGGAGCGGTTCGAATCCGCGAGCGGCACCGGCCAGAATCTCGGCTACGCACTGCAGTGGCCGCTGTTCGCCGGATTCGCAGTCTTCGCCTACTTCCGGTTCGTGCGGCTGGAATCCGAAGCGGATAAGGAGCCGGAAGCTGAACCGGCTCCCGCGAAGGCGCGCCGACCCACGAAAGTCGACGCGCCGCGCGAGATTCCGGCCGGACTGCTGCCCGAGCGGCCCAAAGCTGCCCGCGACGATGACCCGGTGCTCGCCGAATACAACAAATATCTGGCCGAGCTGCACGCACAAGATATCGACCAACACGTCCGGGAAGCGGGCCTCGCCCACGACACACAGAGGAGCGCCGGTTGACCACCAGCGAGAACTCGACCGAATCCGCCGCGACGCTCACCCCCGAGCCAAGGGCGACCGACGTCGCGAAGATCAAGCCCGCACTCCTGCGCTACCGGGTACTCGCCTGGACGACGGGTCTGTGGCTGCTGCTGCTCACCGGCGAAATGATCGTCAAGTACGGCTTTGATGTGCACACCCCGAACTGGATCGCCGTCGTGCACGGCTGGGTCTACTTCGTCTACCTGCTGGTTACCGCAGACCTCGCGGTCAAGGTGCGCTGGCCGATCCCGCGCACCGTCGGCACCCTCATCGCAGGCACCATCCCCCTGCTGTCCTTCTTCGTCGAGCACGTCAACGCGAACAAGGTGAAGCAAGACTTCGACCTCTGACCCACCCCTAACGCCGCACCCCGCCGCGCGACCCGACCCTCAGGGAATCACCGCCCGTCGCGCGGCACACATCCGTCGCCGGGAGGATCCGCAGCGGTTGCAGCCTCTCGAGCGTACGGCTGACTCAGGCCTCAGCGAGGGCCGCGAGTGCCGGGAGCAGCTGAGTCAGCGCGCGACCGCGATGGGACACGGCATCCTTCTCGGCGGGCGTCAGCTGGGCAGCGGTGATATCGCCGCCTGTCGGAATGAACAGCGGGTCGTAGCCGAATCCACCGTCGCCCACGGGCTTGCGGCCGATCACGCCCGGCCATTCACCGCGCACCACGATCTCGGTGCCGCCGGGCACCACCAGCGCGCAGGTGGAGACGAACTGTGCGCCGCGCCGCTCGTCCGGTACGTCACCGAGTTGGGCGAGCAGCAGGGCATTATTGGCCGCGTCGTCGCCGTGCACACCGGACCAGCGCGCCGACAGCACGCCGGGCATACCGTTCAACGCGTCCACCGCGATCCCGGAATCGTCTGCGACACAGGGCAATCCGGTGGCGGCCGCGCCATCGCGCGCCTTCGCCAGCGCATTCTCCTCGAAGGTCGCGCCGGTCTCGGGCGCCTCGTCGTAGGCGGGCACATCGCCGAGTCCGACGATCTCGATGCCAGCGATACCCGCGTCGGCGAGGATCCGGCGCAGTTCGTTCAGCTTCTTGGCATTGCGACTGGCGACCAGGACGCGGCGCGACATCACTTCTTCTTCGACTCGGCAGGCTGCGGCAGCACACCCGGATACGGCAGCGCGAGCGCCTCTTTCTGGACGGCGAACAGCCGCTCACAGCCGGCGAGTGCGGAGTCGAGCAGCTTGTCCAGGGTGGAGCGCGGGAAGGTGGCGCCCTCACCTGTGCCCTGGATCTCCACCAGGGTGCCGGTATCAGTGGCGACCACATTCATATCGACCTCGGCGCGCGAATCCTCTTCGTACGGCAGGTCCAACCGCACCCTGCCGTCGACGACACCCACGCTCACCGCGGCGATCGCACACGAGATCGGCTGCGGGTCGGCCAATCCGCCCGCCGCACCGAGGTAGGTGACCGCATCCGAGAGCGCGACATACGCGCCGGTGATGGCCGCGGTCCGAGTGCCACCGTCGGCCTGCAGCACATCGCAGTCGATGGCGATGGTGTTCTCACCGATGGCCGCCAGGTCGATGCATGCCCGCAGCGACCGGCCGACCAACCGGCTGATCTCCTGGGTGCGCCCGCCGACCTTGCCCTTCACCGATTCCCGCCCGCTACGGGTATGCGTGGCCGCGGGCAGCATCGCGTATTCGGCGGTGAGCCAGCCGAGTCCGGAATCACGACGCCACGGGGGCACGCCCTCGGTGACGCTCGCGGTGCACATCACCCGGGTCTGCCCGAACTCCACCAGCACCGAACCGGCTGGATGCGTGGTGAAGCCACGGGTGATCCGTACCTCGCGGAGCTCATCGTCCGCCCTGCCATCGGCTCGTCTCGACACGCGCCAAGCCTAGTCACATGGCCAACCGCGCGCGGCAGGCGGTCAGATGTCGAAGGTTTCGCCCGGTGCGACGGCGTGCACCGGTCCGGAGAACTGCGCCTTCGCCTCGGCGATCACGTCCTCGCGGGAGGTCCACGGCGGAATGTGGGTGAGCAGCAGCTCTTTCACGCCCGCACGCGCGGCGATAATGCCCGCCTCGGTGCCGGAAAGATGAATGCCGGGCGGCCGGTTGGCCGGATCGTGCGTCCACGACGCCTCCGACATGAGAATGTCGGCGCCCTGCGCGAGTTCGAGTACCGCATCGCACATCGCGGTGTCGCCGGTGTAGACGAAGGTCCGCCCGGTCGCGGTCACGATGCGCAGCCCGTACGACTCCGGCGGGTGATACATCCGACGCGCGAGCACCGTATGGCCCGGACCGAATTCGATCGCTTCGCCCTCGACCCACGTCTGGTGATCGATGACGTCGGACCAGTCGTCGCATGCGCCGCCGATCTCGGCGGACGCATTGCCGATGCGCACCGCGCTATCGGACGGACCGCGCACGATCGCCTGTCCCACCGGAGGTGACGGGTGGTAGCGCCGCCAGACCAGCAGTCCGGGCAGATCCAGGCAGTGATCGGCATGCAGATGCGTGAGGAAGATATCGACCTCACCGGGATCGGCGTAGCGCTGCAATGCGCCGAGCACGCCGGGTCCGAAATCGATGACCACCGGCGACATATCCGGCCCGGTCAGTAGGTACCCCGACGCTGGGGAGTCCGGGCCGGACACACTGCCCGAGCACCCGAGGACGGTAAGGCGCATTCCCCCATGCTCCCACGACGAATTCTCGCTCATAACAGCGCCTCGCTAACGCTCGGCACCGTCACGAGCGAGAGCCCGGCTGTTTTTGTTGTTCGCTCGCTCAAGAACCGATCCCCCACATTCCGCTGCGAACCGCGCGACAACCGCGACTACGCATTGACTCCGGCTCGATCCCCGCGACGGTGTCGACGTTCATCACCAGAGAGTACCCAGCCGGCCAGCACTCCACCCATTGCCCCGAAAAGATGGCCCTGCCAAGAGATTCCGGGCTGTCCGGGCAGCACACCCCACAGCACCGACCCGTAAATCGCCAGCACAACCAGGCCGATCCCGATCTGCACCAGATTGCGGGCGAACCAGCCACGCGAGATCAGGAAGGTCAGCCAGCCGAATATCAGCGACGATGCGCCGAGATGCACCGATCCGGTGGCGCCGGTGAGCCAGACGCCGACTCCGGCAACGATCCAGATGATCGCGGTGGCGGCGAGTCCACGACCGATGCCCGCGAGCAGGGTGATGAAGCCGAGGACGATAACCGGAAGCGTATTGGCGAACAGGTGGTCCCAGCCGTGATGCAGGACGGGGGCCCACAGAATGCCCCACAGGCCGTCCGCCTCGCGCGGTTCGATGCCGTTGTAATCGAGTTGGTTGTGGTCGAGGTTGTCGACGCCTTCGATGCCGTAGAGCAGGGCGACGAATGCGGTGATGATGACGCCCGCGCGCAGCCAGAGCTGTTTGATCGGCGCGACGCTGTTCGGTTTGGCGGGCGTACCGGAAGGCATGCTCGACTGCCCCAGTTGGGCGCGTAGTGCGGCGATCCGTTCCGGATCGAACGACGAACCGATTCCCGAACCGCCGGTCATCGCAACCTCCTCGTCGAGCGAGACCCGGACGCCGACGATATGCGACAAGGGACTCGCTCTTTCGAGAGTACCGGGGCAATTCGCGACCAAACGGCCGGTGATACAGGCGTGAGCGTGCACTTTCCGCGCGAAAAGCGCACGCTCCGGCCGGATCGCTCGAAACTCAGGCCCAGAGCTGGCCGTCGAGGCGTTCCTCGGCCTCTTCGAGGGTCCCGTCGTACGCCCCGGTGGACAGGTACTTCCACCCGCCATCGGCCACCACGAAGGCGATATCGGCGCGCGTGCCCGCACGCACGCATTTGCGCGCGACACCGAGCGCCGCATGCAGAATCGCGCCGGTCGAAATGCCCGCGAAAATGCCCTCTTCCAGCACCAGCTCGCGCGTGCGCCGCACCGCATCGAATGGACCGACCGAAAAACGAGTTGTCAGCACCGACTCGTCGTAGAGCTCGGGAATGAAGCCCTCATCGATATTGCGCAGTCCGTACACGAGTTCGCCGTAGCGCGGTTCGGCCGCGACGATTTCGATGCCGGGCACCTTCTCGCGCAGGAAGCGGCCGGTTCCCATGAGCGTGCCGGTGGTGCCGAGACCCGCGACGAAATGGGTGATCTCGGGCAGGTCGGCGAGGATTTCCGGGCCGGTGGTCTCGTAGTGCGCCAAGGCATTGGCCGGATTGCCGTACTGGTACAGCATCACCCAGTCCGGATTCTCCGTGGCGATCCGCTTGGCCAGCGCGACCGCCTGATTGGAACCGCCCGCGGCCGGGGAATCGATGATCTGCGCACCGAACATGGTCAACAGTTGACGGCGCTCGACCGAGGTGTTCTCCGGCATCACGCAGACCAGCCGGTAGCCTTTGAGTTTGGCCGCCATGGCCAGCGATATGCCGGTATTTCCGCTGGTCGGCTCCAAGATCGTGCAGCCGGGCGTCAGCAGGCCGTCGGCCTCGGCCTGTTCGATCATCCGCAGAGCGGGACGATCCTTGATGGAACCGGTCGGGTTGCGGTCCTCGAGTTTGGCCCACAGCCGCACCGGATTTTCACCGTCCCATTGCGGGGACAGGTTGCGCAGACCGACCAGCGGGGTGTTGCCGAGGGTCGCGATCAGCGATTCATAGCGCGCCACGGGCTCGATCAGCCTCCGGCGACGGCGGGCAGGATGGTGACGCTCGCGTCCTCGGGCACCTGCGCGTCGAGTCCGCCCGCGAAGCGCACATCCTCGTCGTCGACGTAGATGTTGACGTAGCGGTTCAGCTTGCCGTCCTTGAGCAGCCGCTCCGCGAGGCCCGGATGGTTGGCCTCGAGGTTCTCGATCAGCGCGGACAGGGTCGAGCCCTGCGCGTCGACGCGCTTCTCGCCTCCGGTAAGGCCACGCATGATGGTCGGGATGGACACGGTTACCGGCATGGGGACTCCTCGAATTCGACGAACATGGGTACTAAGCGGTCTCGTACGCATCGACGATCCGCACCGGCTCCTCGGTGACCTCACCGTCTACGATCCGATAGCTGCGCAGTTCGTGCTGCTCGGGATCGCGGGTGGAGATCAGCACGTAATGCGCGAACGGCTCGGACGCATAGGAGATATCGGTGCGGCTCGGATAGGCCTCGGTGGCGGTATGCGAGTGGTAAATCACCACCGGGGTCTCGTCGGCATCGTCCATCGACCGCCACACCTTCAGCTGTTCACCGGAATCGAACCGGTAGAAGGTCGGCGAGCGCTCGGCATTGACCATGGCGATAAAACGCTCCGGCCGATCCGAACCCTCCGGACCGGCGATGACGCCACAGGCCTCGTCCGGGTGATCGGCGCGCGCATGCGCCACCATCGCCTCCACCAGGTCGGTCCTGATCACCAGCACGAGTCAAACCCTTCCGCATTCGGCATATCCGCTGCCGACACATCGCACCCGACAACGACCCAGAATATTCCGCTATTCCCATCCACCTGTCGGCCGGTCCCCTCCTCGACGCTGTTCCCGTGGCTCCCGCACACTTTCGCGGATCCCGCCCGGCATGTCTGGCGGCGAGTCGATGTGCGGGGCCGCCCGAAACTCTGCGGGACCCGCTCCGAGCGCGGCCAGCCGATAAGCGAAACCGTCCGAAGCTGCGCGGGGCCGCTAGGAGCGCGAGAAGAGATCGGCGTACGCGGGGATGCCCGCCACGGAGTGGGCGGACAGGATCGCATCGACGATGGCGCGCTCGACGCAGACGGCCGCCGCGGTACAGATCTCGTCCAGGACCAGGAGGTCGGATGGGAACGCAGGCGGCAGCGCGGCCTCGGTGATTTCGGCGGTGCCGGTGGACAGGGCGAAGAGGGTGTCACCGTCCAGGGGCGAGTGGGCGGGCCGGATGGCGCGGGCGAGCCCGTCGTGGGCGGTGGTCGCCATACGCTGACAGCTGGCCGGGTCCAGAGGCGCGTCGGTGGCGACCACGCCGATGGTCGTATTGAGGACGGTGCCCTTGACCGGGAGGGCGTTGGCCACGGCCAGTTGCTCGGGCGTAGCCGGAGATAGGCCGAATGCGTCGGGGCCCTCGGTGCCGATGCCCCATGGCAGGCCGGTGCGTGGATCGAAAACCGAGCCGACCGGGTTGGCGACAACCAGCGCCGCCACGGTGACACCCGCGGCCGCACCCGCGCCGAGCACTACGCTCGCCGTGCCCACGCCTCCCTTGATCGAACCGGCGCGCGCACCGACGCCAGCGCCGACGCACCCGCGCTCGAACTCCTCCGCCGCCGCCTCGGCCGCGCGGAAACCGAAGTCGGCGGTCGGTCGAATTCGCCAGTCCCCCAACGGAAGATCGAAGATCACGGCGGCGGGGACAATGGGCACCACCCGACTCGGATCGGCCGGATCCATCGGTATGCCCTCGTGATGTTCCTCCAGCCAACGCATTACGCCGTCCGCTGCCGCGAGTCCGTAGGCGCTGCCGCCGGTGAGCAGGATCGAATTCACTTGGCGCACAGTATTGCCCGGGGCGAGCAGATCGGTTTCCCTGGTCCCCGGCCCGCCGCCGCGCACATCGACCGCCGCGATCGCACCGCCGGGCACGCGCACGACGGTGCAGCCGGTCGCCGCGCCGGAACCCAGCGTCGCGTCCGGGTCGAGCAGATGATGGTGCCCGACCAGCAGGCTCGGCACATCGGTGAGCGAATTCCGCAGTCCGGCTTGCGCATTCACAGCATGTGCTCCTGACTACTGGTCACGACGATCTCCATGCAAGCATGCGACACTTCGAGCCGCGGCGGACCTGACCGCGCATCGGTTCCCGGACGGACGCCCCTCAGGGCGCGAGGGCCTGCAGCAGCGAATCCTGCATCCACGTCAGCCAGTGGTACACATCCAGATGCGGCCCGCGCGGATCATCGGGTTCGAGGTGATCCGGTGTTTCGGCATCGATTCCGAGCACCGTGCCCAAGGCCAGCCGCACATCGGTCAGCGCGGTCAACCAGGCGTCGGCCTGCTCCGGCGTCAGCACGATCTTCCCGCCGTCGGTCGGCACCGTATTCAGCACCACCGATCCGGCCGCCAGCTTGGCGTCGATGATCTCCGGTTCGTGCAGGCCGCGCAGCGCGCTGTTGAGATCGGCGCGATCGGCATCGGGTGAGCCCGGTTCACTCCGGTGGAAGTCCGGCAGTAGCCGGTGCAGCCGGGGATCGTCGGGCGGGGTCGTATTGCCGCTGCGCAGCCCGGTGAGCTCGGCGAGCTCATCGTCGGGTGCGGATTCGGCCCGCTCGGTCAGTAGGCCGGAAACCGCGCCGACCAGGGACCGCAGCACGCTCGCCTCACGCGCGTCCATTTCGGATCGCAATTTGAGGCCGCTCAGCGAGTTCTTCCGGCTCCACTTACGCACTGACGTCAGGGTAGTCGTACCGGTCAGTCGTCCCGTTGCATGGTCGCCCAGAGACCCGCGGCGTGCAGCCGTCGCACGTCCTGTTCCATCTTGTCCCGCGAACCCGACGACACTACTGCCTTGCCCTCGTTGTGCACCTTCAGCATCAATTCGGTCGCCTTCGCTTTGCTGTAGCCGAACAGCTTCTGGAAGATGTAGGCGACGTAGTGCATGAGGTTGACCGGATCATCCCATACGACCGTCACCCACGGACGGTCCTCGGCCTCCAGGATCTCGGTGTATTCGACCGCCTCCGGAGTCGCCTGTGCCGCCGACAGTGTCGCGTTCACTTCGCACAAGGCCATAACACTCAGGGTACGACTCGACTCCGGATACACAACACCCGTCCACCGGTAATTGACAGACACCCCGACCACACCGGCCTATCATGCCCGCCACGGCTGTCTACAGTGGCTGGGGTGGAGATGCGCAGCACCGCCCTGCTGACCGATCAGTACGAACTGACCATGCTCGCGGCCGCCCTCGGCGACGGCTCGGCGCACCGCCGCTGCACCTTCGAGGTGTTTGCACGACGTTTGCCGAATGGTCGCCGCTACGGGGTGGTCGCGGGCACCGGCCGACTGGTCGAGGCGCTGGCGCATTTCCGTTTCGAGGAACCGGAGCTCGATATCGCGGCTGGCTTCCTGGACTCGAGGACCATCGATTGGCTGCGCGAGTACCGCTTCACCGGCGATATCGACGGCTATCCGGAGGGCGAACTGTATTTCCCGGGCTCCCCGATTCTTTCGGTGCGCGGCAGCTTCGCCGAATGCGTCCTGTTGGAGACCATCGCCCTGTCGATCCTCAATCACGACAGCGCGATCGCCTCGGCCGCCGCCCGCATGGTGAGCGCCGCCGACGGACGCCGGATCATCGAGATGGGCTCCCGCCGCGCCCACGAACTCGCGGCGCCGTCCTGCTCGCGCGCGGCATACGTGGCCGGCTTCGACGCCACCTCCAATCTGGAGGCCGTGCGCCGGTTCGGCGTGCCGGGGGCGGGTACCAGCGCGCATGCGTTCACCCTGCTGCACAGCGCTGCGGATGGCGCGCACGAGGCCGCCGCATTCCGCGGTCAGATCGAGGCACTCGGCATCGGCACCACACTGCTGGTCGACACCTTCGACATCACCCAGGGAGTGGCGACCGCCATCGAGGTCGCCGGGCCCGAATTGGGCGGTGTGCGTATCGATTCCGGTGATCTCGGCGTATTGGCCAGGCAGGTGCGCGACCAACTCGACGGACTCGGCGCGACCAAGACCCGCATCGTGGTCTCCGGCGATCTGGACGAGTACGCGATCGCCGCACTGCGCGCCGAACCGGTGGATGCCTATGGGGTCGGGACGTCGCTGGTCACCGGGTCCGGCGCACCCACTGCTGGAATGGTCTACAAGTTGGTCGAGGTGGACGGGCTGCCGGTCGCCAAGCGCAGCAGCCACAAGGAGTCGCGCGGGGGCACCAAGAAGGCGATTCGGCTGTCGCGCCGGACCGGCACCGTGGTGGAGGAGATCATCTATCCGGCCGCCGGAACCCAGCCCGCCGCAAACGGATTCGAGGTGCGCGAGTTGCTGACCCCGCTGGTGCGCGACGGCGAACCGGTGGATGAGCTGCCCACGCTCGCGGACAGCCGCAAGTTGGTAGCGCGCGGTTTGGTCAGCCTGCCGTGGGAGGGCCTGAAGCTATCGGCTGGGGAACCTGCGATTCCGACGACATTCGCGAACTGACCCGGACCGCTTCGGCGTGGCGTCGCTTGGTCAGCCATTCCACGAAGGAGATCGCTACCAGCACGATCAGGAACCCCTTGATCAGCAGCGGCACCCAGTCACCTACCCCATCGGGTCGGTCACCCAGCAGAAAGGCGGTGGCGAGATAGGCCGTGTAGCCGACGAAGAGTGCGATCGAAATTCTGGCGGTACTGCTCACGTGGACCTCCGAGTGTTGGTAGCCCGCCCGAGCGATCAGGCGGCACAATGTAATCCACAGACAGGGGCCCGAGTGTTTACACCTTCGGCGCTTAGATCCTGGGAAGGTGAGGTCGACATGAACCGAGCGTTGATCATCGTCGACGTGCAGAACGACTTCTGCGAGGGCGGGTCCCTTGCCGTCACCGGCGGGGCGACGGTCGCCCAGCGCATCACCGGCTACCTGGACTCCGCGCATTACAGCGCGGTCGTGGCCACCCGCGACTACCACATCGATCCCGGCGGCCATTTCTCCGACCATCCGGATTACCTGGACACCTGGCCGCCGCACTGCCGGGTCGGCACCTCCGGCGCGGATTTCCACCCCGCCCTGAATACCGAGCAGATCCAGGAGATCTTCTCCAAGGGCCAATACAGTGCCGCCTATTCGGGTTTCGAGGGCGCCACCGAGGACGGCACCAGCCTCGCTGACTGGCTACGTGAGCGCGCCATCGATGAACTCGACATCGTCGGCATCGCCACCGACCACTGCGTCCGCGCCACCGCTCTGGACGCCCGCATCGAAGGTTTCGACACCAGGGTGCTGCTGGACTTCACCGCTGGCGTCGCACCCGATACGACCACCGCCGCACTCGATCGCATGCGTGCGGCGGGGGTGGATATCGAGGGCTCGGTCATTCGCTAGCGCAGACCCTCCACCCGACCTTCCGCAGAACACGCCGGTTTCGCGTTCGGAAGATGCGCGAAGCAGGCCGAGGATCCGATCGGGCGGTTATCGGTGTCGGTCCGAAGCAGTAGGCTCGTCGCGTGCCCGAACTGCCTCCCGTTCCCGAGCTTTTGGCCACCGCCGTGCGCGCGCTCGGCGGGAAGGAACGCGTCGGGCAGGTGACGATGGCGGCGGCGGTGGATCACGCCATCGATACCAAGGAACACCTCGCGGTGCAGGCGGGCACCGGGACCGGGAAGTCGCTGGCGTATCTGGTGCCGAGCCTGCGTCATGCGGTACGAACCGGCCGGACCGTGGTGGTGTCGACCGCGACGATCGCGCTGCAGCGTCAGCTCGTCGACCGGGACCTGCCGCGACTGGCCGAGGCGCTGAGCAAGCCGCTCGGGCGGGAGGCGAAATTCGCGATCCTCAAGGGGCGCAATAACTATCTGTGCCTGAACAAGATCAACAGCGTGATTCCGGACGAACCCGCGGAGGCCGAACTCTTCGACGCATTCGCCATCTCGCGGCTGGGCCGGGAGGTGCAGCGGCTCAACGAATGGGCATCGAATACCGAAACCGGCGACCGGGACGAGCTCGCTCCCGGCGTCACCGATCGGGCCTGGCGGCAGGTCAGCGTGTCGTCGCGGGAGTGCCTCGGCAAGTCGCGCTGCCCGTTCGGCCAGGACTGCTTCGCCGAACTGGCAAGAGCCGAATCGGCGCAGGCCGATGTGGTGGTGACCAATCACGCCCTGCTCGCGATCGATGCGATCAGCGGCATCCAGGTGCTGCCCGAACACGATGTGGTCGTCATCGATGAGGCGCACGAATTGGTCGATCGGGTCACCGGCGTCGCCACCGCCGAACTGGCCGCATCGACGATCAGCGCCGCAGCCCGGCGCTGCGCCAAACTCATCGACCAGCAGGAAGTGGACCGGCTGGAGGAGGCCGGGGAGGCCTGGCACACGGTGCTCGACGAACTGCCCGCCGCCCGCTGGGACACCTTGCCCGATGGCATCGCGCCGGTGCTCGCACTGGTCCGCGATGCCGCCTGGAATGCCCGTACCGCGCTCGCGCCGCAGGGCGGCACCACCGCACAGGGCGATCCGGAAAGCGCTGCCGCCCGCACCCAGGCGTTGGCCGCCATCGATGAGGTGCACGACGGCGCGGTGCGCGCGTTGACCGCGTTCGACGAATCCGATCCGGCCAAGCGTCACGATGTCATCTGGCTCGCCGCCGACGAGATCCGCGGCGTCACCCGGCGCACGCTGCGGATGGCGCCGCTGTCGGTGGGCGGGCTACTGCGCAGCCGACTTTTCGGCACCGCCACCGTCGTGCTGACCTCGGCCACCCTGCAGATCGGCGGCTCTTTCGACGGACTAGCCATCACCTGGGGCCTGCCCGCACAATCGGCCAACCGCAGCGATACGGCAACCGCAAACGGCGCCGAGGCGCCCTCGGACGCGGAGACCGTGCGCTGGAGTTCGCTCGATGTGGGTTCGCCGTTCGACCATGCCAAGTCGGGAATTCTCTATGTCGCGAAGCATCTGCCCGCCCCCGGACGAGACGGTCTGGCACCGGCCTACCTCGACGAAATCGAGCGGCTGATCAACGCTGCGGGTGGACGCACGCTCGGGCTGTTCTCCTCGATGCGAGCCGCACGCGCGGCCACCGACGCACTCCGCGAGCGGCTGAATACTCCCGTTCTGTGTCAAGGGGACGACGCAACCGGCGCGCTGGTGCGCAAGTTCGCCGACGACCCCGAGACCTCTCTGTTCGGCACGCTGTCGCTGTGGCAGGGCGTCGACGTGCCCGGTCCGTCGCTGAGTCTGGTGATCCTGGATCGGATCCCGTTCCCGCGCCCCGACGATCCGCTGCTGACCGCGCGACAGCGGGCCGTCGAGTCGCGCGGTGGCAATGGCTTCATGACCGTTGCGGCTAATCACGCCGCGCTGCTGCTGGCCCAGGGCACCGGCAGGCTCTTACGCAGCGTCGATGACCGCGGCGTCGTCGCGATCCTGGATTCTCGTTTGGCGACCGCGCGCTACGGCGCCTATCTGCGGGCGTCACTGCCGCCGTACTGGGAGACCGCCGATCCCGAAGTCGTCACCAAAGCGCTGCGGCGACTCGCCGCCGCAAGCGCCTGAGCTGCACACACTGTGAGACCACTCACAAAGGATGCCAATATTTCCAGGCAGAAGTAAGTTGAGAATCGGTACGTCGGTGGAACCCCAATTCCCACACCGGACGTATCGGCGATCCCCGCGCCAAGCCCTGCACGCGGCGCGGGGACACCACAAATCCCTGTCACCGCCGGTGCACCCGTGAGACCGTTTCCCAATGACGCACCAGCCAGATATCGGCACACTCGGCGAATTCTTGATCAGCGCAAGATCTTTGGATGAATACCGGGCAATCTTTGCACTCACCGAAGCCGACCTCGACGGACACATCCTCGACTGCCCAGGCGGCGCAGCAAGTTTCACCGCGCAGGCGTGTGAACTCGGGGCCACCGTCATCGCGGCGGATCCGATCTACGCCCAACCCGCGGAGCAACTGCGCACCCTCGCCGTCTCCGAAACCAATCGCGGAAACATCTGGGCAACAGCACATCTGGACCGCTACCGGTGGGATTTCTACGGCGATCCGCAACAGCACCGAGCAATCCGCCTGGCCGCGGCGGCTCGCTTCGGCGCCGACCTCACTGCTCATCGAGACCGATACGTCGCGGCTGTGTTGCCGTCACTTCCCTTTCCCGACAACAGCTTCGATCTGGCCCTGAGCTCACATCTGCTCTTCACCTACGCCGACCGACTCGATCCGGATTTCCATCTCGCATCCCTGCTCGAACTCTCCCGAGTGTCCGCGGGCGAGACTCGCCTCTATCCGCTCGTCGATCACACCGGCGCACGCCAAGACGATCTGGTCGCACATCTGCGAAAAGAATTGCACGACAAGGGAATCCGCTCGTCGCTCCGGGAGACGGCCTACGAGTTCCACCATGGAGCGACCACGGTTCTGGTCCTGCACCCGCACTCGGACGAAACGTGAAAACGGTTGCCAACCCAGATGAATTCGCGGCGCGGCGAGCACCCCCGGTCACCGCGCCGCGATCTGTTACGAGATCAGAGCGTCCACTTGAGGATCAAGGTGATGACAGCCGCGACCACGGCCACCGCGATGGCGGCACCACCCCAGACAATGCCCTGACGGTGCCACGGACGGCCGTGGTCGAGGGAGAACTTGCCGGGGCCGGTGAAAGCGACAGCCGCACCGACGGCGGCGAACAGCAAGGGCGTTTCGTAGCCCTTACCGGTCAACAGCCCCCCACCCCAGGTGGCATTGACCGCATTGATCATGGTGCCGAGCACGATGGCCGAGGCCAGCGGTGTCAGCAGGCCGAGCAGCAATAGAATGCCGCCGGTGAATTCGCTGAGTCCGGCGAGGGTGCCGAACAGTTTTCCAGGGTTGTAGCCCATGGAATCAAAGGCGGCGGCGTTGGCGCTCCAACCCATGCCGCTGAACCAGCCGAACAGTTTCTGAGCGCCGTGCGCCGCGAGCAGGCCGCCGAAGACGACGCGCAGCACCAGCAGGCCGATATCGGCGGCAGAGTTGTCGAGGGTCGCGCCACTCGGATTGGTGGAGCGTTCGAGTGTGCCGTTGGTATTCATGCTGGTCCTCATTCGCGCATCGGTTATGAACAAATGGCTTGTTTAGCCTCGGCAATGAAGCGGACTGCGGTCCGATTATCGCACAGAACGACCCAACCGCGCGATAGGCGCGACTTATTTCGCGAGGAAGAAGAAATATCCGAGGAACATCACCATCAGCGCCCACATCGCCGGATGCACCTCTTTGACTCGTCCCTTCGCGACCATGACGATCGGATAAAACAGCATGCCCATCGCCAGGCCATTCGCGATCGAGTAGGTCAGCGGCATCATGACGACGGTGATGAACGCCGGAATCGAGTACTCCAGACGGTTCCAGTCGATCTCGCCGAGCGCGCGGGCCATCAGCACGCCGACCACGATCAGCGCAGGCGCGGTAATGGCCGCCGAACCGGCGACCACGGCGAAGATCGGGTAGCAGAACATGGCGATCAGGAACCACCCCGCCGTGGTCACGGCAGTCATGCCGGTCCGTCCGCCCGCTGAGACACCCGCGGTCGATTCGACGTAGGCGGTGGTGGTCGAGGTGCCGATAACCGCACCCGCCATGGTGCCCACCGAATCCGCGGCGAGTGCGCTGGCCGCACGCGGCAGTTTGCCGTTCTTGTCGAGCAGTCCGGCCTGGTTGGCGACGCCGATCAGGGTGCCGGAGCAGTCGAAGAAGTCGACGAAGAGCATGGTGAGAATGACGACTGCCATCTGGCCGGTGAATGCATCGGGCAGGTGGATGATCGCCTGGCCGAAGGTGTGCTCGAGTCCCGTCGGCATCGCCACGACACCCGTGGGCAGATCGACTAAACCACTGATGACACCCACAATGGCCGTGAGCACGATGCCGTAGAGCACCGCGCCGTGCCAGCCGATGACCAGGAACACCACGGTCATCACGAGACCGAACAGTGCCAGCAGCGTGGTGCCCTTGGTGAAGTCGCCGAGGGTGACGAGGGTGGCCTCGCTATTGACAACGATGCCCGCGTTCTTCAGGCCGAGAAATGCCACGAACATGCCGATGCCCGCGCCGACGGCGAGCTTCATCTGCATCGGAATCGCGTTAAGGATGCGTTCGCGCACCTTGGTGATCGCGAGTACGAAGAAGATCACGCCGGACAGGAAGGTCCCCGACAGCGCCACCTGCCACGGGATTCCCATCCCGAGCACCACCGAATAGGCGAAGAAGGCATTCAGGCCCATGCCCGGTGCGAGCGCGATCGGATATCTGGCCCACACCCCCATGACCAGCGTGCCGAAGACCGCGGCGACGGCCGTCGCGGTGAAGACCGCCTGCATGGGAATGCCCTTGGCACCGAGCGTGCCCTCGTCGCCGAGAACCGATGGATTCACGGCGAGCACATAGGACATGGCGAGGAAGGTGATGGTTCCGGCCATCAGCTCGCGCTTCATGGTCGAACCGTTCGAACTGATGCCGAAGTACGCGTCGAGGCGTCCTCGGGTTCGCGTCAGAACGTCGGTGACCATGAGCTCTCCAGTCGAAAACAAGTACAGGGGTGCCAGGGCACGGTAGCCGACAATTCACTGCTCCCCAGAACCCGGCCCATCAGCAGGTAGAGGTTTCCGTGAGCAGCGTCACGGTCGCCATCTCAGACCCGCTCCCCTGGGACCTGAAAGGCCTGGTCCAACTCGCCGAGAGCTCGGAGTGGGTCCAGCATGCGACCCTTACACCAGCGCAGCGCGGTCGATTAGCCGTTCGGGGCGATTACCAGGCCCAGTTCGGCATCGCTGGCGAGTAATTCGTTGTGAGGGAGTACGCGGACTGTGTAGCCGACGGCGCCCGACAGGGGCACCGGGGTTTCGACGGTGAAACGGTCTACGCCGGAATCGGATCCGGTGTGGGTCATGGGGAAGGTGGTGGTGTCGGAGAGGTCGTCGGTCGGCGAGACGCGGCCCAGTACCGCTTGGACCGTGACGTCGCCGGGGGTGAGTCCGCCGAGGTCGATGCGGGCGGCGAGAGAGAGGTCGGCGCCGATGATCGGAGTGTCGGGCAGGCCCGCACTGTCGACCTGGATGATCTTGACCGAGGACCACGCGGCCTCGACTCGGCGGCGGTACTCCGAAACCGCTCGGGCACCAGCGAATTCGTCGGCGCTCGCGCGTCGACCGGCGGATGCGGCGCAAGTGTAGTACTCGACGGCATAGTCGCGAACCATGCGCGAGGCCAGCACCTTCGGGCCGAGCGTTTGCAGAGTGTGGCGCACCATCTCGACCCAGCGCACCGGCATATCCGAGCCGTCGCGGTCGTAGAAGCGCGGTGCGACGGTGCGTTCGAACAGGTCGTAGAGGGCGGCGGCCTCCAGGTCGTCGCGGCGGTGTTCATCGGAGACACCGTCGGCGGTCGGTATGGCCCAACCGTTTTCGCCGTCGTACATCTCATCCCACCAGCCGTCGCGGATGGAGAGGTTGAGTCCGCCGTTGAGCGCGGACTTCATACCGGAGGTGCCGCAGGCCTCCAGCGGACGCAGCGGATTGTTCAGCCAGACATCGCAACCCCAGTACAGGTAGCGAGCCATGGACATGTCGTAGTCGGGCAGGAAGGCGATGCGATGACGCACTTCCGGATCGTCGGCGAACCGCACGACCTGTTGAATCAGCGCCTTGCCGCCATCGTCGGCAGGGTGGCTTTTCCCCGCGACGACCAGTTGCATCGGCCGGTCGGGATCCAGCAGCAGCGCACGCAAGCGCTGCGGATCGCGCAGCATCAGGGTCAACCGCTTGTAGGTCGGCACCCGGCGCGCGAAACCGACGGTTAATACGTTCGGATCGAAAACGCTGTCGACCCAACCCAATTCAGCCGAAGCCGCACCGCGCTGCAACCAGGACGCGCGGACCCGCCGGCGCACCTCGGCAACGAGGATAGCGCGCAACGTATTCCGGGTCGACCACAATTCACCCAGGTCGAAGTCGCGCAGCTTCTCCCAGCCACGCGCCTCCTCGACCAGCTCCGGACCGATATGTTCGCGTGCCTTGTCGAACCATTCGCGCGCGGCCCAGGTCGGGGCGTGCACACCATTGGTGACCGATCCGATCGGCACCTCGGTCGCGTCGAAGCCGGGCCACAGCGGCGCGAACATCGCGCGACTCACCTCGCCGTGCAGTTTGGAAACACCATTGGCGCGCTGGGCGAGCCGCAAGCCCATATGCGCCATATTGAACACCGACGGGTCGGCCTCGCGACCGAGCGCGACGATCCGGTCGACGGAAAGCCCTGGCAGCATGGCGGATTCGGATTCGCCGTGGCCACCGCCGAAATACCTGCGCACCAACGGCATCGGGAACCGGTCGATACCCGCGGGCACCGGCGTATGCGTGGTGAACACGGTCGCGGCCCGCACCGCAGTGAGCGCGGTGTCGAAATCCAGTCCGGCCGAGACGAATTCGCGGATCCGCTCGACGCCGAGGAATCCGGCGTGGCCCTCGTTCATATGGAACACATCGGGATCCGGCACCCCCGCAGCTCGCGTATAGGCGCGCACCGCCCGCACCCCACCGATACCGGCCAGGATCTCCTGCTTGATTCGATGGTCCTGATCACCGCCGTAGAGCCGGTCGGTGACCGCGCGCAGTTCCGGATCGTTCTCGGCGATATCGGAATCCAGCAGCAGCAATGGCACCCGCCCGACCTGTGCTATCCATACCCGCGCCCGCAACACCCGCTGATCGGGCATGGCCACATGGATCAGCACCGGCGAACCTTCGGTGGTCAGCAGCCGCAATGGCAGCCCTTGCGGATCCAGCGCCGGATAGTGCTCGGACTGCCAACCGTCCGCGGTCAGCGACTGTCGGAAGTAGCCGGAGCGGTAGAGCAATCCGACGCCGATCAGCGGCAGCCCCAGATCCGATGCGGACTTCAGATGATCACCGGCGAGAATCCCGAGGCCACCCGAATAGTTCGGCAGTACCTCGGTGACGCCGAACTCCATCGAGAAGTAGGCGATACCGCGCACCGGTTCGTCGGTCTGCCGCTGGAACCAGCCCGGTCGCGTCAGATAGTCGCGCAGATCGGCGGCCGCGGCATCCACGCGCCCGACGTAGTCCGCGTCGGCGGCGAGCTCGTCCAACCGCGCCGCGGGGACCTCACCCAGCATCCGCACCGGATCGTGTCCGAGCTCGCGCCACAGCTCGGCGTCGAGTTCGGCGAACAGGTCCTGGGTAGGCCAATGCCACGACCAGCGCAGATTCGTGGAAAGTTCGCCCAGGGCCGCCAAACGCTCGGGCAGATGGGCACGGACGGTGAAACGACGGAGTGCCTTCACCTGCCGAACCCTACCGAATGCCGCGACACCTGGGGGCTCCAGCTGCCCAGGTCACCTGACCAGATCCGCCGCATCCGCGGTCACGGTCAATGGGAGGGCGGCAGACCCCGACCATCAGACCACATGCAGCCGCACCGCAGGGTCGAGGGCGGTGAGGTCGTCGGGGTCGGAGGTTACGACCATGATCGACTGCACGGCACGAGCAAGCACGATCACGTGTGCATCGACCACATCAGCAGTTCCAGTGACGGCCAGCAACGCGCCGACCGCGATGGCGTGGGTCTCGCTGAGTCCGGCGACGGTGACCGTATGCGCCTTCAAAAGGCACGAAATCGCATGCTGACGTGGGCTGTTCCGCCATGTCTGTGCCAGAACTGTTGCGGGGATGAGGATTTGGTAATTCCGCCGGGTAGCTTCTTGCAACACCGCGACTGCGCGGGAGTTGCGTTTTTCGAGGCCGATCAATGCTCCGGAGTCGAGCACAATCATGCAGCACCGCCGAGGTGGTCCGCCGCTGCGGCGGCCTCGGCAGCGTCAAGAGCAGCGCCGGCCTCTTCTCGGTCGGCGTCGGTGACTCCAGCCTCGGTGGCGAGTTCGGTGAGGATGGCCTCAGCGGCGGCCCAGTCGGGTTCCCGACGGGCCAGCGCGGCGAACCACGATGATACGGAGGACGCTAGTCCCGCTTCGACCGCGCGATCCGCTTTGGCAGCCAGGTCGTCGGGGATCGAGATTGTAATACGCGCCATGACCAGCATGATACTCAACAGTATGAACATTTCATACTGTTGAGTATCGGGCGGACGCGATGCCGTTGGCCCCGACGCCCAGACCGAATAATGGCTCGCGACCAACCCGGGCGGGTGAGAGCATCGCCTGATGCCGCACTGGATCGATGTGCTCCCCCAGTTCCTGCTGGCCTGCTTCATCCTGGCCGCACTGCCGGGACCGGCGACGGCGCTGTTCCTCCAACGCGCCGTGCGGGACGGTCGCGCGGCGGGCTTGGCGGCGGTGGCCGGGAACGAGATCGGGGTGTTCGGGTGGACGCTCGCCGGTGGCGCGGGTCTGTCGGTGCTGCTGGTCGCGAACCGGTTCATCAACACGACGGTGCACGTCATCGGGGCGTTGGTGTTGATCTGGCTCGGCGTGCAGGCTTGGCGCGGTGCCCGCGGTGACGACGAATTCGGCAGCACGGCGTTTACCCGCCCCGCCGGCTCCCAACCCCGGGCGCCCAAGTTACTGCCGACCGGCCGTACCCCCGGTTCGGCCTTCCGCGCCTCGCTGATCTCGATCGCGGCGAATCCGAAGGCCGCCGTCTTCGGCCTGACGATCCTGCCGCAGTTCCTGCCGTCGAGCGGGCCGGTGCTGCCGACCGTGCTGATCCTGGCGGGCATCCAATTGGTCATCGATACCGCTTGGTGCATCGGCATCGTGTTGGCCGCCGACCACGCCGGGACCTGGCTGCGGCGAACCGGAATCCGCCAGCGGGTGCAGCGCGCGCTCGGCGCGATCCTGGTCGCACTCGGTCTCGGTCTGGCGGCCGACGCACGCTGATCCCGTCCAACCGCCCGGCACCCGGTAGGTTGGTCGACGTGACCGGCCGCATCGCAATCGATGACACCGCCCCTGCGATACCCGGCGGCCGCTCGGCCAAGGCCGTGGTCGGCGAGGTCTTTCCGGTGCGCACCGTGGTCTGGCGCGAGGGCCATGACGCCGTCTCCGCCACGCTCGCGGTGCGCGGCCCCGGCTCGTCGCGGATCACCCGCATTCGCATGACGCCGGACTACGAACCGGATGTCTTCAACGCCACCTTCGTACCCAACCTGCCCGGCACATGGACCTACCGCATCGAGGGCTGGAGCGATCCGATCGCCACCTGGCGGGCAGCGGTGGAGGCGAAACTCGCCGTCGGGCAGAGCGCCGCGGATCTCGCCAACGACCTCGAGCTAGGCGCCCGGCTGTTCGAGCGGGCCGCGCAGGCGGTGCCAAAGAAGCAGTTCGAGCGCTTGCGCGCCGCCGCGACGGCTTTGCGCACCGACGAACAGCTGCCCGCCCGGGTCGCCCCCGCCTTCAGTTCGGACGTCGCCGAAATTCTGCGCGATACGCCGTTGCGGGACATGGTCACTCGCGGCCCGCAGCACTCGATACTGGTGGAACGTCAACGCGCACTGTACGGCTCGTGGTACGAATTCTTCCCGCGCTCGACCGGCGGCCGCGATGCCGAGGGCAACCCGATCCACGGTAACTTCGCCACCGCCGCAAAGGAATTGCCGCGTATCGCGGGCATGGGCTTCGATGTGGTCTACCTGCCGCCGATCCACCCGATCGGTGAGATCAACCGCAAGGGCCGCAACAACACGCTCGCCGCCGAACCCGGTGATGTCGGATCTCCGTGGGCGATCGGGTCGAAGCAGGGCGGGCACGACGCAATCCATCCCGAACTCGGCAGCACCGCCGACTTCGCTGAATTCGTCGCCACCGCAACCCAACTCGGCCTCGAGGTAGCGCTCGACCTGGCACTGCAGTGTGCACCGGACCACCCGTGGGTCGCCGCGCACCCGGAGTGGTTCACCACCCTCCCGGACGGCACCATCGCCTACGCCGAGAATCCACCGAAGAAGTACCAGGACATCTACCCGGTCAACTTCGACAACGATCCGGACGGACTGTACGCGGAAGTGCTGCGCGTCGTCCGACACTGGATCGGCTTGGGCGTGAAAATCTTCCGCGTCGACAACCCGCACACCAAACCAGCCGACTTCTGGGAATGGCTGATCGCGACCGTGCGGCGCACCGATCCGGACGTGATCTTCCTGTCCGAGGCATTCACCCGACCGGCGCGGCTCTACGGACTGGCCCGCCGCGGATTCAGCCAGTCCTACTCGTATTTCACCTGGCGCGTCGCGAAATGGGAGCTGACCGAATTCGGCAACGAACTGGCGGCCAAGGCCGACGAGGCCAGACCGAACCTGTTCGTCAATACCCCCGACATCCTGCACGAAAGCCTGCAGCACGGCGGTCCCGGCATGTTCGCCATCCGCGCGGCGCTGGCCGCGACCATGGCACCGACCTGGGGTGTCTACTCCGGATTCGAACTCTTCGAGCATCAGGCGGTGCGCCCGGGCAGCGAGGAATACCTGGATTCGGAGAAGTACGAGCTGCGCCCACGCCCGTTCGCCGAGGCGTTCGCGCGCGGAGAATCATTGGAGCCGTGGATCACTCGGCTCAACGAGATCCGCCGCGCGCATCCGGCACTGCAGCAATTGCGCTGCGTCCACTTCCATCACGTCGACAACGACGCGCTGCTGGCCTATTCGAAGGTCGATCCGGTCAGCGGTGACGCGGTGCTGGTCGTGGTGAATCTGAATCCCTATGGGGTCGAATGGGGCATGATCTCGCTCGACCTGCCCGCCATCGGCCGCGAATGGCACGACCATCCGGTGGTGTTCGACGAGGTCAGCGGCGAGGAATACCACTGGGCGCAGACCAATTACGTGCGCCTGGATCCGGCCCGCGCGGTCGCCCATATTCTGACGCTGCCCGCGGTATCACAGCAGGCGCGCGCGGAACTGGCCTTCCGGAGGACATTTCGATGAAACGCCGCGATCTGATGCTGCTCGCGGCGGGCACCCACGCCGATCCGCATACTGTGCTCGGCGCGCACCCCCACCCCGACGGCACGATCGTGCGAGTGTTGCGCCCGCACGCCGATACCGTGTTCGCCCGGGTCGGCGGCGTCGATCATCCGCTGAAGTCGTTGGGACACGGCATTTACGCAGGTGTCGTGCCGCATCAGGACCTGATGGACTATCGCATCGTCACCAATTACCAAGGCGGACAGACGATCATCAGTGCGGACGGCTACCGCTTTCTGCCCACCGTCGGTGAGCTGGATCTGCATCTCATCGGGGAGGGCCGTCACGAACACCTGTGGGAGGTGCTCGGCGCGCATCCGCGTCATTACACCACCCTCGACGGCGAGGTGGACGGGACGTCGTTCGCCGTCTGGGCACCGAATGCCCGTGGTGTCACCGTGATCGGCGATTTCGACGGTTGGAGCGGGAATACCGCACCGATGCGTTCGCTCGGATCCTCCGGGGTTTGGGAGGTTTTCGTGCCGGGGGTCGGCGTCGGCACCAAGTACAAGTTCCGGCTGCACGGCGCGGATGGACGCACCGTGGATCATGCGGATCCGCTGGCCTTCGCGACGGAGCTGCCACCCGCGACGGCATCGGTGGTCACCGAAAGCAATTACGTGTGGTCCGATGGGGATTGGGTCGCGGCCCGCGAACGCACCGACCCGACCCGCGCCCCGATGAGCGTCTACGAAGTGCACCTGGGCTCCTGGCGTCCCGGCCTCGGCTACCGCGAATTGGCTGACCAGCTAGCCGATTACGTACGCTCGGCCGGATTCACCCATATCGAACTGCTGCCGATCGCCGAGCATCCGTTCGGCGGCTCCTGGGGCTATCAGGTCACGTCGTATTACGCGCCGACCGCCCGTTTCGGCTCCCCCGACGATTTCCGCGCCTTCGTCGACCGCATGCACGCGGCAGGCATCGGCGTACTGCTGGACTGGGTGCCCGCGCACTTCCCCCGCGACGAATGGGCGCTGGCACGCTTCGACGGCACCGCGCTCTACGAGCACGCCGACCCGCGTCGCGGCGAGCAACTCGACTGGGGCACCTATATTTTCGACTTCGGCCGCAATGAGGTGCGCAACTTCCTGGTCGCCAATGCGCGGTACTGGATCGAAGAATTCCATATCGACGGACTGCGCGTCGATGCGGTCGCGTCCATGCTGTACCTGGATTACTCACGCGCCGAAGGCGAATGGGAACCCAATGTGCACGGCGGTCGGGAGAACCTGGAGGCCGTCGACTTCCTGCAGGACCTCAACGAAACCGTGCACCGCCACCATCCCGGCGTCGTCACCATCGCCGAGGAATCCACCACCTGGCCGGGTGTTACCCGCGGCGCCGATGTCGGCGGTCTCGGGTTCACCATGAAGTGGAATATGGGCTGGATGCACGACACCCTGGGCTATCTGGGGCGCGATCCGATCCACCGCTCCTGGCACCACAACGAGATCACCTTCTCGCTGGTATACGCGTGGAGCGAGAACTACGTGTTGCCCATCAGCCACGACGAGGTCGTGCACGGCAAGGGCACCCTGTGGACCAGAATGCCCGGCGACGACTTCGCCAAGGCGGCGGGCGTGCGCGCACTACTGGCCTACATGTGGTCGCATCCCGGTAAGCAATTGCTGTTCATGGGCCAGGATTTCGGCCAGTTCCGGGAATGGTCACACGATCGCGGCTTGGACTGGCGCGAACTGGAAAACCCACTGCACCAGGGCATTACGGCCGCCGTCCGAGATCTCAACGCGGTCTACCGCGCCCATCCCGCGCTGTGGAGTCAGGACACCAGCCCCGGCGGCTACTCCTGGGTCCAGGCCGACGATCGCGAAAACAATGTGATCGCCTTCCTGCGCTATGGCTCCGACGGTTCGGTCATCGCCTGCGTCTTCAACTTCTCCGGCTCGGTGCACGGCGAATACCGCGTCGGCTTGCCGAGCGCCGGCACCTGGCGCGAAATCCTCAATACCGACGCCGTCGAATACGGCGGCTCGGGCATCGGAAACCTGGGCGGCGTCAAGGCGACCGATGCGCCATGGCACGGTCGACCGGCTTCGGCCACCGTAGCGCTGGCCCCGAACACCGCGATCTGGCTCGCACCGGAGAAATAAGCCACCAGCAGTGTTCAGCTGCGCCAGTCCCCACAACGTTCGCTACCCAGCAGCGCGATTGCGTTGCCAATAACCGCGCCCGGCAATCGACCGCGCCGATACGATCGGCGGATAGGTCCGGCGACCGCATCGGCGCACACTATCCGCCCATGCCATGCGCGCCGCGGCGGCTGGGTCAGTACAGTGCGGCAGCCAGCTTGCGGCGCGCGGCAACCACGAAAGGCTCTGCCGGGTCGAACAATTCGAAGAGTTCGAGCAGCCGGGTGCGGGCCTTGGTTCGATCATCACCCGCCGTCTTCTTGATCACCGCGATCAACCGGTCGAACGAGGCCTCGGGCTGCTGCCTCAGCATTTCGACATCGGCGGCCTCCAGGGCCGCGTCGACATTCGCCGGATCGGCATCGGCAGTGGCGATCGCGGAGTCCGAAATGGCCTGCGCACGGGACAGGAAGCGCAACTGACGCAGTGCGCTCTTCGCCTCCTCATTGCCCGGCTCGGCAGCGATGATCGCCTCATAGGCCGCTTCGGCACCGGCCAAGTCGCCCCGCTCGAGCGCGGCCTCTGCGGCGGTGAAACGCGGGTCCTCGACCGCCTGGGGCTGCTCACCGCCCTCGAGCTGACCCCCGACCGCATCGACGACCGCGCTCAACCACTGCCGGACCTGCGGCTCCGGCTGGGCGCCCTCGAAATCCGCGAGCGGCCGACCACCGGCCACCGCGATCACCGTCGGAATGCCCTTCACACCGAACGCCTGCGCGATCCGCATATTGGCCTCTGCCTCGACTGTCGCCAGATCCCACGCGCCCGCGCCCTCCTGGACGAGCCGCTCCAGCGTCTGGACCAGTTCGACGCTGCCCGGGCTGCGCTGCGAATACAGCGCAACGACCACCGGCACCTGAGTGGACCGGCGCAGCACCTTCGTTTCGAAATCCGCCTCGGAGACGGCGTAGTCGCCGCCGCCGCCCGCACCCGACGCACCGGCCGGGGGCTGCTTCAGGCTGGACAGATCCACCGCACCGGACATGGCGGCGGCGACGGCTGGCGAGGGGCGGCGGGCAGCAGGTCGAGTCACGGTTTCCAGTTTGTCACGGCGTCACCGACGCCGGGGCTCCGGTGTCGACGGAACTGGTGTCGCTCAGCTCACCGAGCTTGCCCGCGCGCACGGCCCACACCTCGAAGAGCACGGTGAAGAGCGGCGGAATGCTGGACAGCAGCGCCAGCACCGTGGTCTTGGTGTTCCAGGCCAGCTCACGGGCCGCGAGAATCGCGGTAATGACGAACAGGATGAAGATGATGCCGTGCGTCATCCCGAACACTTTGACCGGCCACAGCACCGGGTCGGGGAGTCGCTTGAACACCATGCCGACGATCAGGAAGACCCAGGAGATCGCCTCCAGCACGGCGATGAAGCGGAACCGCTTGGCCACGGTGCTCAAGTCGAAGAAATTGCCCATGGCCACCATTGTGCCGGACTGCTACGACGGGTCGTAGTTGAACCGGTCACACCCGAACTCCGCCGACCCGGTATACGCCGGGCCGACGGAGGCGAGAACTACACCTTGATGATCAGCGCGTCGCCCTGACCGCCGCCGCCGCAGAGCGCGGCCGCACCGATACCGCCACCGCGCCGCTTCAGCTCCAGCGCCAGATGCAGCAGGATGCGCGCACCGGACATGCCGAGCGGGTGCCCGATGGCGATCGCGCCACCATTGACGTTCACCTTCTCCGGATCGATGCCCAACTTGCGAGTGGACGCGATGCCGACCGCCGCGAACGCCTCGTTGATCTCCACCAGATCCAGCTCGGCGGGCGAAATGCCTTCGCGCGCACAGGCCTTGGCGATCGCATTGGCGGGCTGATCCTGCAGCGTCGAATCCGGACCGGCCACCACGCCCGCGGCGCCGATCTCGGCGATCCAGCTCAGGCCGAGCGACTGCGCCTTCTCCTTGCTCATCACGACCACCGCGGCCGCGCCGTCGGAGATCTGCGAGGCGGTCCCCGCGGTGATGCTGCCGTCCTTGCGGAAGGCCGGGCGCAGCTTGGCCAGCGATTCGGCGGTGGTGTCCGCGCGGATGCCCTCGTCGGTGCTCACCACGATCGGATCGCCCTTGCGCTGCGGCACCGAGACCGGGACCACCTCGTCATCGAAGACGCCGTTCTTCCACGCCGCCGCCGCACGCTGATGCGAGGCCGCCGCGAACGCGTCCTGATCCTCCCGGCTGACCGGCTCGGCGTCGTTGCGCTGTTCGGTCAGCGCACCCATCGGCTGGTCGGTGAAGATATCGTGCAGACCGTCGAAGGCCATGCTGTCGCGCAGCGTCACATCGCCGTATTTGTAACCCTCCCTGCTCCTTTCGAGCAGATGCGGGGCCTGGCTCATGGACTCCTGACCGCCCGCGACGACGATCTCGTACTCGCCGGCGCGGATGAGCTGGTCCGCGAGCGCGATCGCGTTGATACCCGACAGGCACACCTTGTTCACCGTCAGCGCGGGCACATCCATCGGAATGCCCGCCGCTACGGCCGCCTGCCGGGCCGGGATCTGTCCCGCACCGGCGGTCAGCACCTGGCCCATGATCACGTAGTCGACCTGCTCCGGCGCGACGCCAGCCTTCTCCAGCGCGGCCTTGATGGCGAAACCGCCCAGGTCGGAACCGGTGAAGTCCTTCAGACCCCCGAGTAGCCGACCGACCGGGGTACGCGCACCGGAGACGATCACGGTTGTGGTCACGACGAGCCTCGCATTCATTGATCGGAACAGCGTCGCGCACCGAAGCACTCGCGACGTCAACCTCTGTACTCAACGGTAGCTTGTCCTACTCGAACGCCCCCTACCAGGTACGCGGCGCCCTCGCCTACGCTCGGCCAAGCGCAAGGGACTAATGACGGCCTCCGGCCGGCTGTGTCAGATCAGGCGCTACGTTCGAGGGGTGAGCAACGTTATCGACCCGTCGAATTTCATCCCCGGCGACTACGTCATCGCCGTCGACCACGTGGGCATCGCCGTACCCGACTTGGATGCCGCAATTGCCTGGTATGCCGACAATCTCGGCATGATCGAGACCCATCGGGAGGTGAACGAGGCCCAAGGTGTGCACGAGGCGATGCTGTCTTTGCCCGGCGCACCGGACGGCGCGACTGCCCTGCAGTTGCTGGCGCCACTGAACGCGGAGTCCACCATCGCCAAGTTCATCGAACGCAGCGGTCCGGGCCTGCAGCAACTCGCCTATCGCGTCACCGATATAGTGGCCGTTTCCACGTATCTTCGTGATCGAGGTCTGCGTTTGCTGTACGAGGCCCCGCGTCACGGAACCGCCGATTCTCGCATCAATTTCATTCACCCGAAGGATGCTGGCGGTGTGCTGATCGAGTTGGTCGAGCCGAACGCGAATGTTACGCACTAGTATCAAGATCGAGGCCGAAAATCTCGTCCCGATCACATTCGCGGTCGAGTCACCATGAGGTGCAAGTAGGCTGTAGTTTGTGTGCCATGTCGTCACCTGAGTCCGATCGCAATCGCTTCGTTGCACTGCCCTTCACCGTTGTGCGCAAGGGTTATGCGCAAGACGAGGTACGCAACTACTTCGACCGTTTCGATGCCGAGTTAAGGGTCACCGCCACAGATCGGGATGCCGCTGCGGCGCAAGCCCGTAACCTCGCCAGCCAGCTGGAGGACGCGCGGGACGAGATCGACGAACTCCGTAAGGAAGTCGATCGCCTTTCGGTTCCGCCAACCACCGCGGAAGGCATGTCCGACCGCATCTCTCGGATGCTGCGACTGGCTTCCGACGAGGCTTCCGAAGTCCGCGCGCTCGCGCAGGCCGAGGCGGCGGAAATGGTGTCGATCGCCGAGCAGCAGGCCACCGAAATGCGTGGTAAGTACGAATCGCTGCTCGCCGAGACCAAGGAGAAGCGCGAGGCGCTCGAGATCGAATTCGAGCAGACCCTGGCGAATGCGCGTACCGAGTCCGCCAAGATCATCGAGGCCGCTCAGGCCGAGGCCGACCGCCTCGGCAAGGAAGCCGATGCCAAGCGCAAGGCGACCCAGCAGGACTTCGAGGCCACCATGGCGGAGCGTCGCACCAAGCTCACCCGCGCCATGGAGGAGCTCGAGGCCACCAGCCGCGCCGAGGCCGCCCAGCGGATCAAGGACGCGACCGACGAGTCCAACCGCCTCATCACCTCCGCCACTCAGACCTCCGAGCGCAAGATCGCGCACGCGAAGGAACTCGCCGAGGAGATGCGCGTGCTGCGCGGCCGAGTGCTCGCCCAGCTGCTCGGCATCCGCGGCCAGCTCGACTCCGTGCCCGCCATGCTCGCGGCCGTCAACCGGGAAAGCGAACTCCTGGACGGTGTTCCGGATCAGCGCAAGTCCATCGGCGGCGGCACCAAGTCGGTCACCGGCGGTTCGCGCACCAAGGCCATCCCCGAGGTCTCGACCGAGGAAGACGACATCGACGCCGACGAGCGCGAGAACGCCGAAATCAGCAACTGACAACGGCGGGCTGAGCGGCGACAAACGCAACACCCCAACCGAATTCATACCAAGGCCGCCCCACACCCGGGGCGGCCTTCCTAATGTCCGGACATCGCCCGTACGGGGACACACACCGCCACAACAATATTCCGCCCCCACCGAGACCCCAGCGCCCCTGGAACATTCGGCCCGCACTTCCGCATCTACCGAGAGATTCTCCGGCGCAAAACCCCATATCTCGCAGCAGATACCTCTCGGCGTTCGAGTAACCGGTTTCGACGTCCGCACTTCCGATTCTCACGCGCACGTCGGCGGTCGCGAAGCCGACGCATCCTCGATGCCTCGGCGCTGGTCCCGCGCGGCTTGGCGTAATGCGCTATCCGTCAAGCCACTGTCTCCCGAAGATCCTCAGCCCCAAGAAAATCCACAGAACCCGCAGCCGGTATCTCTGACCCGACAGCTACCGCGCCCGACCCCGCCAGAAGATCTGACCCGAATTCACCCACGCCGAGACCACGCTTCGACCTCGGGCGCGCTCCCGCTCCGCAGGTGAGTGTTCAGCCTGCCGCTGGCAACCGAGCCCTTGGTGTCGAGGCTCTTCGAATACCCTGCGCTTGATCACCAGGCCGATACTCGAGCCGATCAGCCGGATCCTTCGGCGCATACTCCGGCCGCAGCTCGGCGACCTTCTTACGAAACCACGACCGCGACCCCGACCAGCCCACCCGCTCGGCGATCACCGCCGCCGGCATCACCGGGAACTCCACCAACAATGCCCGCACCAGCGCCTCGAACTCATCGAACGCCGACGGACCCGCCGCTCGCTGACACGGCGGCGGGAACTCCGACTTGATCGCCCACGAAACCGTATCCCGCGAAATGCTCAACTCGGTCGCGATCGCCCGCCTCGACAGGCCCTCCCCCGCATGGAGATGCCTGATCTGCGCCCAATCCTGCACTGAGATCACCCTTCCGATCGTGGATAGGTGGCCGATTTTCGAAGAGCGCTAGTAGCCAGATTTTCGGATCTGCCCCACTTTCCGTGATCAACCCATCGCTCGAACTGCGAACGGGGACTCGGCAATTGATCATGGTGTCGGTGCTCTGATCTTGGACCGGTGGCGGTCCTACGCCGCAACCAGGACGCGGTCACCACAGGGCTGACGCTGTCCTGGAACAGCGGCCCCTCGAAGGCCACAACAACCCGGATCAAACGCCAGACGTTCGGCCCCGCCGAACCCGACCTGCTCCGCGAGCGAATTCTGCTGAGCGCCTGAACAATCCACCCGGACAAAATCACGGAAAGTGGGACAGATCCGATTTTCGAAGAGCGCTGACACTTCTGACTGTAGGCGCGCACCGTTTGTCGTAGCCGCACACCGTCTGCACGGGGTGTGTCATGGCGACTCGGGGCGTGGAGTGCAGGGTTGCTCTGGTGCAGGAAGATTCAGGTACCACAGCCGCCCCCGCCGTGCCCACAGTCTTGTCTTTACGCCGCAAGCTGCGCCTCTGTCCGTGAGCGCACCCTTCATTCGGCGCGCACCGTTCGCGCGGTGTGTGTCGGCTGCCAGGAGGAAGGGACCACTTCGGAGCCGTTTTTGCCATGAGTATGGGACCACCCGTTTGCCACTGATGGGACCACCTGACTAGCGGTTTTGCCAGTTATGGGACCACCCGGCGTGGCTGCGGGGCTTCCGGTCGCTCGGCCGATGTATTGGCCAGATGAGCTACCGGGAGGTTTCGGTGATCGAGATCAGGGAGATGCTGCGGCTATGGCTGCAGGGTCGCGGGTTGCGGGAGGTGGCCCGGCTGTCGGGCACCGACCGCAAGACCGTGCGCCGGTATGTCGAGAGAGCGCAGTCGTGTGGCGTGGACCGCGACGATGGTGCGGAGCAGTTGACCGATGAGCTGCTGATGACGGTGATCGCCGGGGTTCGGAGGTCTCGGCCGAACGGTAAGAGCGATGTGTGGGAGACTCTCGCCGGTCAGTCCGAGCAGATCAAGGCGTGGCTGGATCAGGGCCTGACCTTGACCAAGATTCATATTCTGCTCGCCCGCCGTGGTGTGGTGGTGTCGTATCGGACGTTGAACCGTTATGCCACAACGGAATTGGGGTTCGGCAAGCGGCGCACGACCGTGCGGGTGGCCGACTGCGAACCCGGCGCGGAAGTGCAGGTCGACTTCGGCCGGCTCGGCCTGCTGACCGACGTCGAGGGCCGCCGGCGGGTGGTGAAGGGCCTGATCTTCACCGCGGTGTATTCGCGGCACATGTTCGTCTTCCCGACCTACCGGGAAACACTCAACGACGTGATCGCCGGGTTCGAAGCGGCGTGGGTGTTCTTCGATGGCGTGTTCGCCGTTGCGATTCCGGACAATATGAAGGCGATCGTCGAGGTCGCGAACGCGACCGATCCTCGGTTGAACGATTCGTTCCGCGAGTATGCCGAGTCTCGTGGGTTCGTGGTTGATCCGGCGCGGATCCGCAGCCCGCAGGACAAGCCGCGCGTCGAACGCTGCGTTCCTTACGCACGGTCGAATTTCTTTGCCGGAGAACAATTCCGGGATCTGGAGGACTGCCGAGAACGCGCGCGGCGGTGGTGCCGTGAGACCGCGGGGATGAGAATACATGGCACCACGCGCCTGCGTCCGGCCGAAGTGTTCGCCATCGACGAGGCTCCGAAACTGAAACCGTTGCCCGACACTACGTTCGATATCCCGACCTGGGTGAATCCGAAAGTCGCACCGGATCGGCATGTTCAGATCTCCCAGGCTCTCTACAGCATTCCTGGTGATCTCGTTGGGCAGCGCCTGTCCGCCCGGGTCGACTCGCAGACGGTGAAGCTCTACTTCCGTGGTGAGTTGATCAAGGTCCATCCCCGAGTCGGAGCCGGTCGCCGCCAGACCGATCCGGCGGACCTGCCCAGCGAGCTCACCGCCTATGCGATGCGGGACTTGAATACGTTGCAACGCAAAGCATTCGACCATGGTGCTCATGTCGGTTCCTATGCGGCGGCGGTGCTCGAGCATCCGCTGCCCTGGACGAAGATGCGGCAGGTCTACCGGCTACTCGGGCTGGTGCGCCGCCACGGCGCCGACGCCGTCGACGATGCCTGCCGCCGCGCGCTGGACGCCGAGGTCGTCGACGTCGGTGTCATCGATCGCATGCTCACCCGCGGCACCACGGCCCAGCAGCTGACGTTGTTGCCACCACCGGCTCCGTCCCGGTTCGTCCGTTCCGCCACCGATTTCGCGGTCAGGAGGCCGTCATGAGCACCACTCGCCGTCCCGCCGCCGCCCCGGCGGTCAAACCGATCGAGGTCACCCCTGAGCTGAAGTCGCTGATGCGCAGGCTCAAGCTCGGCCAGCTCCTGGACACCCTCCCCGAACGCCTCGCGCTGGCGCGGTCGAATCGGCTGCCGCACCACGACTTCCTGGAAATGCTGTTCGCCGACGAGGTCGCCCGCCGGGACCGGCAGTCCGAGCAACGCCGCGCCAAGACCGCCCACCTGGATCCGCAGATGCAACTGCAGGCCTGGGACGATTCGACCGCGGTCACCTTCGACCGAGAACTCTGGGCCGAGCTGACCTCATTACGATTCCTCGCCGACGCCTACAACGTATTGAATATGGGGCCGGTCGGTGTCGGAAAGACGTTCCTGGCCAACGCATTAGGACACATCGCGGTCCGCCGGCACCACACTGTTCACACCGAACGCGCCGACAAACTGTTCAAACGGCTGCGCGGCGCACGCCTCGATGGCAGCTACGAAGACGAGATGCGCAAACTACACCGCGTCGATTTACTGATCATCGATGACCTGGCTCTGCACCGGCTCGAAGCACCCGAGACCAACGACTTCTACGAACTGATCGTCGAGCGCCACCGCAAGGCATCGACCGTGATCACCAGCAACCGGGAACCTCCGGAAATCCTGACCATGATGGCCGACCCCCTGCTGGCGCAGTCGGCAATGGACCGGCTGCAATCAGCAGCCTACGAACTCGTCGTCGAGGGCGAGTCCTACCGGCAGCGGCAGAAGCCTCGTCGCGGCAAACCGGCCGATCCGACCCACTCGGATTGACCAGCAGCCGGTCATCGGCCACTATCAGCACACGGCCCGCGACCGGACGCAACCCGGTCCCATACTCATGGCAAACCGGTGGTCCCTTCAGGCTGGCAGCCGACACGGTGTGCACTGGCGGCGCGGTCGAATGCAGTGCCGAGGTTGCTCTGGGGTGCAGGAAGATTCAAGTACCGCAGCCGACCCTGCCGTGCCCACAGTCTTGTCTTTACGCCGCAAGCTGCGCCTCTGTCCGTGAGCGCACCCTTTACCCAACGGTGCTCTTCTGCCTGTAGGCGCGCACCGTTTGCGCGGTGTGCACTGGCGACGCGGTCGAATGCAGTGCAGAGGTTGCTCTGGGGTGCAGGAAGATTCAGGTATCACAGCCGCCCTGCTGTGCCGCCGGTCTCGTTTTTACGCCGCAAGTTGGCCCTTGTCTGTGGACGCAAAGTTATCCAAGGTGCTCTTATGACAGCACCGTTTGTCGTAGCGGCACACCGTCTGCGCGGGGTGTACTGGCGACTCGGGGCGTGGAGTGCAGGGTTACTTTGGGGTGGGATTCAGGACCAGCGACGGGTGATTCGGCGGGTGCGACGGCCGTTCCAGCAGCCGCGGTGCCAGTGTCTGCGATCGTCTTCGCCGCCCTCGAGCGCCCACGCGACGACATGGGCTACCCCGGGCGGGATTTCGTGATCGCAGCCGGGGCAGCGATACGTTTTGGTCGCACGGCTACCTGGGACGGTTCGCACGATGTACATATCGTCGCTGTTCGGCCCGGCCTCCCGCCGACCGAAGACATCGCCGATCGGCGGAGCCCCCTCCTGCGAGCGGCCCACCTGACGTTCCGTCCGCGGTTTCCGTCGAGGCATCCCATAAGCCTAGGTCGTGGCCGAGTTCACGCTGAACGCGCAGTCCGCCCCCTCCGCACACGACATCCCGCACCACACACGTTTGCCCGGCTACCCCATCAGCAGCGAGCAAACTCGCGCGGCAAACGAACCCGTTCCCCACAACACAGCCATGCGCAGCCACGAAAATCGCACCTGCCGAACCATAAGCACCACCCACCTGACCGGACGCACCACCGACGCTCTCACGCACCACCAACGACGCCACGCACCACCAACGACGCCACGCACCACCGGCGACGCCACACACCGCCAGCGCCCCCACACACCGCCAGCTGACCTCACGCACCACACGACCTCACGCACCCCGGGGATCCAATCCACGCTCGCCGCGCACCATTTTCCTGCGCCGTGCACACTTGCCCGGCCACCACCGACGACCTCACGCACCGCCAGCGACGCCACGCACCGCCAGCGACCTCACACACCGCCAGCGACCTCACACACCACCGGCGACCGCACACACCACCGGCGACCGCACACACCGCCAGCGACCGCACACACCGCCAGCGACCGCACACACCGCCAGCGACCTCACACACCGCCAGCGACCGCACACACCACCGGCGACCGCACACACCACCGGCGACCGCACACACCACCGGCGACCGCACACACCACCGGCGACCGCACACACCACCGGCGACCTCACACACCACCGGCGACCTCCTCACACACCACCGGCGACCTCACACACCACCGGCGACCTCACACACCACCGGCGACCTCACACACCACCGGCAGCTCCCCGCACCGCCCGCTCATGCACCCCGGGGATCCAATCCACGCCCGTCGCGCACCATTTCCTGCGCCGGTGCACACTGGCCTGGCGAACCCACCGCGGCCCACGACCCCCTGCCCGTCGAGCAAATCAATGTGCAGCGCGCGACCCATGCGTGCGGGGCGAGGTCACACGTAGCGGGCAAGTTCACGCCCAGCGAACGAGCGCAGGCGCGACCACCGATCCCATGTGCAGCGGCGGCAGGCCCGAGTGCGCTAGGCGAACCCATGCGCGGCCGGCGAACTCACGCAGCGGCGAACCGAGCCAATGCACAGCAGGCCAGTTCACGCCCAGCGGGCGAACTCACGCGCGAGCGCCGACCCATACACAGCGGCGCTAACCGGTGCGCAGTAGACGGAGTCATTCGCCACGGCGGGGAGAAAACTAGAAGAGGCGGAATTCGTTGCTCTCGGTGCCGCGTAAGGCGTCGTAATCGAGGGTTAGGCAGCGGATGCCGCGGTCTTCGGCGAGGGTGCGGGCTTGGGGTTTGATTTGTTGGGCGGCGAAGACGCCGGCGACGGGGGCGAGCAGCGTGTCGCGGTTCAGGAGTTCGAGGTAGCGAGTGAGCTGCTCGACGCCATCGATTTCGCCACGACGCTTGATCTCGACGGCCACGGTGGCGCCGTCGGCATCGCGGCAGAGTAGATCTACCGGGCCGATGGCGGTCATATACTCGCGGCGGATCAGCGTGTAGCCGGGGCCGAGGGTCTGTACGTGTTCGGCGAGCAGCTCCTGAAGATGGGCTTCCACACCGTCTTTCACCAGACCCGGGTCCACTCCCAGCTCATGCGAGGAGTCGTGCTCGACGTCCTCGATGGTGATGCGCAGTTCCTCACCCGCCTTGTTGGTAACCACCCAGAAGGCCTTCGCTCCCTCGGGCACCGCGTCACCGTCGCGCTCCTGCAACCAGCACGGCGGACTCATCCAGTTCAGCGGCTTATACGAGCCGCCATCGGAATGTACGAGGACCGAACCGTCAGCTTTGATCAGCAACAATCGGCGGGCCATCGCGAGATGGGCGGTGAGTCGCCCTACGTAGTCGACCTGACAGCGAGCAATCACTAGGCGCACCCAAGCACTGTAGGTGAGCGCCCGGTCCCGCCCGGCGTCACCCCTGCCGCGTCGGCGTTCAGCCCATGAGCAGGATTGCCGCGAGGAACGCGCTCACAGCGAGCAGGCCGGATTCGACCCGCGTGAGTCGGCGGGTAGACGCCGCTTTCGCGCGCAGCATGCCGAAGCCGACCGCGGTTCCGATGACGAACCCCAACAGGTGACCGACATTGGTGAAGGTCCGTTCGATCAGCACACCCTCGGCCGCGACGAGGAACCACACAGTGGACCAAGCGATTCGCCAGCGGTGTGGAATGGCGACCACGATCGCCCCGACCAACGCCATGGCGCCGTAGCTGACGCCGACGTCCTGGGCCCAGCGGATGCTGGCGGGCAACCAGTCGGCCTCGATCGCTATCCACAGACCGAGCGCCACAAGGAGCGTGGCACCGATATGTCCGGCCAGGAACACGCGCACCATATGCACAGCACCGAAACGCAACTCGGCAAGTGCCAGTAGACAACCGAGCAACGGAATCAGCACCCATGCGGCACTGACGTCGCCGATCACCAGTGCGCTCGACAGCATGGTGCCCACTTGGCCGTTCAGCAGATTGTGCAGATTCGTACTCGCATGCAGCACCATCCGCGCCTGCGCCGACTCGCTCATCGCCGAGAAGACCGCCGTAACAGCGACAAGGGCCGCCAGATATCCGAACGTCGCCGGAAGCCTCAGCTGCCACCAGCGCGAGCGAAGCGGCCTGAGGGGATCGACCGGCGCGCGGTCGGCGGTTGTCGTCGCTGCGACCATCAACACCTCCATGCACATCGACCGCACCTACTCGGAACCTGCCGATGCTGATTACTACTTTCTGTCATTCTCCATCATGGCCACCGGAGCGCCGCATAGGGTAACTATTCCCTGTGAGATTGCTACGAAACCTCGTACCGCACCGCGCGCAAGGAGAATATAAAGCAAAAAGGCCCCCAACGGTGTTGGGGGCCTTTCGCAAGGATGTTCCGGCGGTGTCCTACTCTCCCACACCCTGTCGAGTGCAGTACCATCGGCG
>NZ_JBITIJ010000022.1:93345-124192 GCF_044458825.1 Nocardia sp. NPDC050412 | reverse complement strand
TACTAATCGGCCGAGGACTTACCAACAAAGAAGCTACGCGTCCACTGTGCGGTATCTGAAACAACACACAGATCACCGAGAAGACAGACACGAGGAAACCCCCTTTCATGTTGGGGGTGGGTATCGGGTTTGGCTCTCTGTGTGGATAGTTTCATAGAGTTACGGCGGCTATAGCGGTGGGGAAACGCCCGGTCCCATTCCGAACCCGGAAGCTAAGGCCACCAGCGCCGATGGTACTGCACTCGACAGGGTGTGGGAGAGTAGGACACCGCCGGAACATCCTTGCGAAAGGCCCCCAACACCGTTGGGGGCCTTTTTGCGTATCAGGATCCCCCGCCAGGTGGATTGGCGCCCAGAAGGATCGGCGCCCAGAAGGATCGGCGCATTGATGATTTCGCTCAATATGAGTGCGGCAACCGAATTCCAAGTAGGCGAATGGATTTGGATTGCGTCGGCGCTGGCGGACCGCGGATATACACGGCCGCCGCCACGCTGAGTTGTTCTCGCACAAGGGTTCTTGCCACGGTTGACGTACGGTTCGTGCTACCGGCTCAGGGCCGGGTACCCGTGGACCACAGCGGAGTTGTCTCCACCCGTGATAGCCGCCAGCCCTCCGCCGTGCGGACCGCATCGAAGCGATAGACCTCGCCGAGGGTGTACTGCGGCTCCGACACGGCCGTCGTAGCAGGAGCGAAAGTGGCAATGAGATTCGCCCGCACCTCGGCTGTATCGCCGTGCAGATCGATCATCATATTGGTGATGAAGTGCTGAATGTGCTTGTCATCGGAATGATTCCGGCTTGCCTGCGCGATTAGCGCGGCACGACCCTCGGCCCGACCGCCGGGTGTCTTCGCGGTGGCGTCGGCGGTGTAGATCGTGCGGAAGTCGTCGAAGCGTCCTTCGTCCAGGGCGCGGCCCAATTGGTTGACCAGCCCGGTGATCTCGCTGCGGTCCACTAGTACGCGGAACTGGTGCGTGTCGTCCTTGGTGGTGGTGCAGGCGGCGAGCAGCGCCAGCGGCAGTGCGGTGAGGGGGAGGAAGCGGCGGGTCTTGCCCATGGGTTGAATCCTTTCGAACTAAACGTTGGTTGATCCAACGTTGGCAAGTCCAACAGTATCTGATCGTGGGTGGAACCAACAAGTCTTGCTACATTGCTTTCATGGAGATCGCGCACGAGGACACGCCGGGCAGGCTGCGCGCCCTGCCCACCCGACTGGTCAACCAGGTGGCGATCCTCGCCAACCGAGCGACGGAGCGCGCCTTCGAAGCAACTGGATCGCGCCGCTACCACTACGCCCTGCTGACCACGCTGGGCGAATTCGGCCCCGCAAGCCAGGCCGATCTAGGCCGCCGCACCCGCATCGATCGCAGCGATATCGTCGCCGCGCTGAATGATCTCGCCGAACGCGGTTTGATCGAACGCGCCCCGGATCCGAGCGACCGCCGCCGCAATATCGTCACCATCACCAAGGCGGGCAGCCGTCACCTGGACGAACTGGACCAGCGAATCGAAGGCGCACAGGACGAACTACTCGCTGCCCTCTCCGCCGCCGAGCGCCGCGAACTGGTACGGCTGCTCACACGGGTCCTCGATGATCATGTGCAAGGGTGATCGCGCCGCTATTTCCGCAGGCCGGGGATAGGGCGCGCGGAGCGAGCAACTAAACTGCATCCGTGAGTCTTGTGCTGCTACCTGCTGTCGACGTCGCCAATGGAGAGGCCGTGCGCCTGGTTCAGGGGGAGGCGGGCAGCGAAACCAATTACGGCTCCCCGCGCGATGCGGCGCTGGCCTGGCAGGAAGCCGGTGCGGAGTGGGTGCATCTGGTCGATCTGGACGCGGCGTTCGGCCGTGGCTCGAATCGTGAGCTGCTGGCCAAGGTCGTCGGCGAACTCGATGTCAAGGTGGAGCTGTCCGGCGGCATCCGCGACGACGAATCCCTCGAGGCCGCGCTGGGTACCGGCTGTGCCCGGGTGAACCTCGGCACCGCCGCATTGGAGGACCCGCAGTGGTGCGCCCGCGCCATCGCCAAGCACGGTGAGCGCATCGCCGTCGGCCTGGATGTGCGGATCGTCGATGGCGAACACCGGCTGCGCGGTCGCGGCTGGGTCAGCGACGGCGGCGATCTGTGGGAGGTGCTCGAACGCCTGGAGCGCGACGGTTGCTCCCGCTACGTGGTCACCGACGTGACCAAGGACGGCACCCTCACCGGCCCCAACCTGGATCTGCTGCGCGAGGTCTGCGCCGCCACCGACGCGCCGGTCATCGCCTCCGGCGGTGTCTCCACCATCGAGGATCTGATCGCCATCGCCGAGCTGGTGCCCGACGGTGTCGAGGGTTCGATCGTCGGCAAGGCGCTGTACGCGGGCCGCTTCACGCTGCCCGAAGCGCTGGCCGCGGTTCGCTGACGATTCGATGACCGCCAACCGCCTCGACACCGAACTACCGGCCCTGCTCGACGTCGCCGGTGCGATCCTCGATGCCGCAAGCCCGCGTTTCGTCGAGGGGGTCGGCGCGCCGAGCGCGGTGGCCAAGGGCCGCAACGACTTCGCGACCGAACTCGATCTCGAGTTGGAGCGCACGATTTCCGCACAGCTCGAGCAGCGCACCGGAATCGAGGTGCACGGTGAGGAATTCGGGGGTCCGCAGCTCACGTCGGGGACCGCGTGGGTGCTCGATCCGATCGACGGCACCTTCAATTATTCATCGGGACATCCCCTTTCGGGCATGCTGCTCGCGCTGGTGCACGAAGGTGAGCCGCTGCTCGGGCTGACCTGGCTGCCATTGCTCGGCCAGCGCTATGCGGCGGTCGCTGACGGTCCGGTGTTGCTGAACGGCCAGCCGCTGCCGCGCCTGCCGCACGGGAAACTCGGCGAGGCGATGATCGGCTTCGGCGCGTTCAATGTGGATTCCGCCGGACGCATTCCCGGCCGGTTCCGTTTCGATCTGCTCGGTCCGCTGAGCAGGCTGTCCTCGCGGGTGCGCATGCATGGCTCCACCGGCATCGATCTCGCGTTCACCGCATCGGGTGTGCTCGGCGGCGCGATCGTCTTCGGGCACCATCCGTGGGACAACGCCGCGGGCGTCGCGTTGGTGCGCGCGGCGGGCGGGATTGTCACCGATCTGGCGGGGGAGCCGTGGACCATCACCTCGGGTTCGGTGCTGGCCGCCGCGCCGGGGGTACACGAGGAGCTGCTCGAAATGATTTGCACGGTCGCCGACGATGCGTGAGGCTGCGTACGAAGGACCCAGGGGATGGCAGCCGGCAGAGCTGGCGGAGTGGGTGAATACAGCATGATTCGTAGAAGGGTGAGCCGATGACGTTGGCGGTACGCGTTATTCCGTGTCTGGATGTCGACGCGGGCCGGGTGGTGAAGGGCGTCAACTTCGAAAACCTGCGTGATGCGGGCGATCCCGTCGAACTCGCCGCCGCCTACGACCTGCAGGGAGCCGATGAGCTGACCTTCCTCGACGTCACCGCCTCAACCGGCGACCGCGGCACCATGATCGATGTGGTGACCCGCACGGCCGAACAGATCTTCATCCCGCTGACCGTCGGCGGCGGCGTGCGCACGGTCGAGGATGTCGACCGGCTGCTGCGTGCGGGTGCGGACAAGGTGTCGGTGAATACCGCTGCCATCGCGCGCCCCGAGGTCTTGCGGGAAATGTCGGAGCGCTTCGGTTCCCAGTGCATCGTGCTGTCGGTGGATGCCCGCACCGTTCCCGACGGCCAGCCCGACACTCCGTCCGGCTGGGAGGTCACCACGCACGGCGGTAAGCGCGGCACCGGTATCGACGCCATCGAATGGGCCGTGCGCGGAGCCGAACTCGGCGTCGGCGAGATCCTGCTCAACTCGATGGATGCCGACGGCACCAAGGCAGGCTTCGATCTGCCCATGATCGAGGCGGTCCGCGAGGCGGTTTCGGTGCCGGTGATCGCCAGCGGCGGTGCCGGTGCCATCGAACACTTCGCACCCGCCGTTCAGGCCGGTGCGGACGCGGTCCTGGCCGCCAGCGTCTTCCACTTCGGCGACCTCACCATCGCCGAGGTAAAAGCCGCCATGCGCGCCGAACAAATCATCGTTCGCTAGTACCTCGTCCAGATAGCTCACTGCGCCATCCGCTCCGGCTGCTCGCCGAGCGTAGTGATGTGGCGGTCGATACGGTGTGGGCGACCACCATTCGGCTGCGTTCGACGGACCCACCGAGGCTGGACGCGGGACTAGCTCGCGCACCTGACGCATAACCAGTGATTGCCTCGCACAAGGTATAGAGGCTGTTGCCGAGTACGCCGAACGTGCGGTCGTGTCGTCGGACCGCAGTCACAGCGACGGACCAAATCACCTAGCGGCAGGCATGATTGGGTCTCAGCCGCCACATAGGCCCGCGGCCGAACCTGCGCGAATCGTGACTGCACGCCGGCCGAACCTGCGCCAATTCGGCAATAGACCCTGCGAGGGTTCTCGGCAGATATGCGACAGCCCGACGGAATGGGGTGGGGGACGTTGCGGTTGCATCGGGATGAGTATCGGAATTGCGTTGTCTCCGTTTGCCCTCGATGCCGCCGACAATGCGGTGGACGGTGCGGTTGCGCTGGGGCGGGAGGGCAGCCGGGGCCGGGTTGAGTTCGCTGTGGTTCGGTCAATTGTTCTCTCATGACACCATCGGCGTTGCGGGCACTGTCGGACGCGATGTGCCGGAGTTGGCGGTCGGCACATCGGTCGTTCCGATTTCCGCGCGACATCCACTACTGATCGCGAGTCAGGCGCAGACTGCTCAGGCCGCAACCCACGGTCGCTTCACCCTCGGCCTCGGGCTCGGTGCCCGCTCGATTACCGAGGCGGCGTTCGGCGAGAACTTCGACCGGCCGATTACGCGGCTTCGCGAATTCCTGACCGCATTGCGCGCTGTCCTGGACAACGGTTCGGTGGAATTCCGTGGCGAAACCCTCAGTGCCGTAACGCGGATGCCCGCCGCCGTCGCGGGTGCCGAGCCGACGGTGCCGGTCCTCGTCGCGGCGATGGGGCCGCAGGCGCTGCGTGTCACCGCCGAATTGGCCGACGGCACAATGCCATTTCTGGTCGGTCCGAAAGCACTGGGCGAGCACATCGTCGCGCCCATCACAGCGGCGGCCGAACAAGCTGGACGTCCGCGACCCCGCATTGTCGCCATGGTTGCGGGCGTGGTCACCGCCGATGTCGACAGCACTCGTGCGACGGCGGCCGAACAGATGGCCTTCTACAACGAAATTCCGTCCTATCGGCGAATGATCGAACTGTCCGGTGTATCGCACGCCGCCGAACTCGCCGTGATCGGTGACGAGCAGACCCTCGCCGATCAGATCAACGCTTACTTCGAAGCGGGCGCCACCGATGTTGTTGTGGCCCAAACAGATCTGGCCTCCGAGGCCGACCGGCGCCGGACCTGGGAGCTCCTCGGTGAGCTGAATCGCACTCGCGCAGCTTGACATTCTTCGAATTCGTCTGCCGCCACGCCGTGGCGGTGATTGCTATCTGCCGGAGAGTTACCCAGGCTTAGCGACCATGTCCGCCACGTGTCCCGCATGCTCCTGGCCATCGCCGATACTGGTGTCGACACATGGTTCGGTTCGCTATCTGCGTTGCGTCTGTGGCAAATGGCTGGTTGCCCACCGGGGCGGGGTGAACTTGGTCACCGGCAGGGCCGCGTGCACCAAAAAGCCTGTGGCCGAACATCTCGAACTGATTCCGCTGCCGGAGGAGTAGGAACAATCGCGTCGGGTACGTTTCGGCACTACACGATGTGTTCCGGTGCGGAGCTGCCTGTATAACGGTGATATGACTCTCGACCCCGCCATCGCCGCCCGGCTCAAGCGCAATGACGCCGGACTCGTCGCCGCGGTCGCCCAGGAGCGCGGCACCGGCGATGTGCTGATGGTTGCCTGGATGGACGACGAGGCGCTGGCCCGCACGCTGGAAACCCGCAAGGCGACCTACTATTCGCGTTCGCGCCAGCAGTACTGGGTCAAGGGCGAAACCTCCGGCCACACCCAGTACGTGCACGAGGTTCGCCTCGATTGTGACGGCGACACGATCTTGCTCGTCGTCGACCAGGAGGGCGCGGCCTGCCACACCGGCACGCACACCTGCTTCGACTCGGACCTGCTGCTCGCCGAGAGCTGAGCCCAACCTCGCGCGACCGCTATGGATTCGGCTGCTCGCCGCGCTCCTCGACCTGCGTCGATTTGCCGTTGGACTGGCTCAGCGAGTCGCCGAGCTGCCTGACGAGCAGTTCGCTGAGGTCGGCGAGTTGCGCCGTCTGTGCGGCATCGAGACCATCGAAAACCAACTGCCGCACCGCATCCAGATAGCCGGGCGCCGCCTCGACGACCTTCGAGTAGCCGTCGTCGGTGAGCACCGCCTGCACGCCGCGGCGGCCCGTGGTTGCTGACCGTTGCGCCCAGCCCATTCGTTCCAGCTTTGACACCACATGGGACAGGCGCGATAGCGATGCATTTGCTTTGTGGGCAAGCTCACTCATCTGCAGCCGATGGCCGGGTTCCTCGGATAACAGGGTGAGCACCCAGTATTCGAAATGGGTAACCCCGGATTCGCGCTGCAGTTGGGTATCCAAAGCGCCTGGTAGACGTGTCATCAGCGCAACGATCGCGCGCCAAGCTCGTTGTTCGTCCGGGTCGAGCCACTTCGTCACTGGGGTGCCTTCTTTCGAGCCAAGTGACGTCTTATTGTTAGCGAACCTAGCGATTAATGAAAAGCATGTTCACGGTCACTCGCGTGATTGAGTTTGCCACGACTTCGCTCGACCGTCATGGACTTGGTCCGCGACGTGAGGTCATTCACAGAGCCGCAGGGCGTGTCGGTGCCGTGTCCTAGCCAACTGTCGGCGTTTGCCGAGTGGCAGCGGGCGCCGCCTGCTTGCCTGGATGTCTGCGCTGCCACCGCCGCCAGGCCAGCAGGCCCGCCACGGCGAGGAAAACCACGACCGCCACGATGGCGCCGACGAGTGAAGCGCCACGGAATGCGGGCGCGTCGACGTCGAGAATCCGTTGACCGGCATGGGCGGCACTACTCTCGCCGAGCACGATCGACAGCGTCATGAGATTCGGAATCGCGATGATCAGCGCGAGCAACGCGGCGGCACCCGCGATGAACTTTCCGGCTCGTCGCTTCCAGATCAGCGCGGCGAACAGCAGCAAGAACACCGGGATGGCGGTGCCGAGTAGGCCGTAAATCAGGCCCCAGCCGATGCCCTTGCTGAAACTGCCGCTCACCAGCTCTGCGATGCGCTGCGCCCACCAGCGCGGAATGAACGCCGCCAGAATGAAGTAGGCGATGATCAGTACGACGATGACCGCCACTGCGCCGATGATCCGGGTGCGCCACGTGGCCAGCGTGGATTTCTGCCCGTCCGGCCGAACCTCGCTCGAAGTCATGAACCCAGCGTATGCCGGGCAACCGGGAGATCGACGGCGATGGACCTGGTGTTTTTCGCGGCCGTTACCGCGTGTTCGAGAGCAGGGCTACTGCAGAGCACGCTCGCGCAGGAACTTCAGCGCCTCGTCCGCGTGCGCATCGGCCCGGAACTCGCCGGTGATCACCTTGGCGACCTTGCGATCCCGGTCGATCACGAAGGTCTGCCGCTTGACCGGGGCGAGCTTGCCGAGCAGTCCGCGCTTCACCTCGAAGGTCGAGGCGACCTTGCCGTCGACATCCGACAGCAGCGGGTAACCGAGGTTCTGCTTGGATGCGAATCCGGCCTGGGTGTCGACGCTATCGGTGCTGATGCCGACGCACGATGCGCCCAGCGCCGCGAATTCGGCGGACAGATCACGGAAGTGGCACGCCTCCGCCGTGCAGATCGGGGTATTCGCGGCGGGGTAGAAGAACAGCACCAGCGGACCGTTCGCGAGCAGCGCGTCGAGCGAACGCGGGGTGCCGGATTGATCGGGAAGCTCGAACTCGGGAGCGAGCTGACCTGTCTGCATAGTGGGACAGTACCGGGCGCGAGGTCGGTTTGCCGCCCCCGCGCTTGGTCCCTGTCAGGCCAGATACCGGAATGACGGGTTCTCATCGCGGCTGAGCGCCGATGAGTGCGGCGATTTGTGGATTTTTCAATTTCCCTCGCGGCACTTCAGAACCGGACAGTCGGTTCAGCAGGTTGGGACGCGCCGACAAGGCTGTCGGTGCCACCTGGGATGATGGACACATGCCTGGCGCGTCCACTCCCACCACCACGACCCGCGAACAGTTCCACGAGCTGGCCGCGGAGCATCGGGTGGTCCCCGTGACCCGAAAGGTGCTGGCGGACTCCGAAACTCCGCTGTCGGCCTACCGCAAGTTGGCCGCGGATCGGGCCGGTACCTTCCTGTTCGAGTCCGCGGAGAACGGGCGGTCCTGGTCGCGCTGGTCGTTCATCGGGGCTGGCAGCCCATCCGCGCTGACGGTCGTGGACGGCGAAGCGGCCTGGCTCGGGCACACCCCAGCGGACGCGCCCTGCGGCGGCGATCCGCTGGTGGCGCTGCGTGAAACCCTGCAACTGCTGCAGACCGAGCGGCTGCCCGGTCTGCCCCCGCTGACCGGCGGCATGGTCGGCTACCTCGGCTACGACGCGGTTCGCCGCATCGAGCGACTGCCCACCCTCGCCGTCGACGATCTGCGGCTGCCCGAGATGGTGCTGATGCTCGCCACCGATCTCGCGGCCTTCGACCACCACGAGGGCGCGATCACCCTGATCGCCAATGCGGTCAACTGGAACGGCACCGCCGAACGGGTCGACGAGGCCTATGACGATGCGGTGGCCCGGCTGGACCGGATGACCGCGGCGCTGGCCGCGCCCTCGGAGTCCACGGTTTCGGTCTTCGATCAGCCCGAGCCGGAGTACATCCGCCGCCGCACCACCGAAGAATTCGGCGCGGGCGTGCGTCGCCTGGTCAAGGAGATCGAGGCGGGCGAGGCGTTCCAGGTGGTGCTCTCGCAGCGCTTCGAAATGGATTACGACGGTGCGCCTCTGGACCTGTACCGGATGCTGCGTGCCGCCAATCCGAGCCCGTACATGTACCTGATCCACATCCCGGACGGCGACGGCGCCACGGCGTTCTCCATCGTCGGTTCCAGTCCGGAATCGCTGGTTACCGTGAAAGAGGGTGTGGCGACGACCCATCCGATCGCGGGTACCCGGTGGCGCGGCGCCACCGAGGAGGACGATCTGCTGCTGGAGAAGGGCCTGCTGGCCGACGAGAAGGAGAACGCCGAGCATCTGATGCTCGTCGACCTCGGCCGCAACGATCTGGGCCGGGTCTGCCAGCCGGGCACGGTGCGGGTCACCGAGTACCGGCATATCGAGCGCTACAGCCACGTCATGCATCTGGTCTCGACGGTCTCGGGCCGCCTCGCGCCGGGCAAGATCGCACTGGACGCGGTCAATGCCTGTTTCCCAGCGGGCACGTTGTCCGGCGCGCCGAAGGTGCGTGCGATGGAGCTCATCGAGGAACTCGAGCCCACCCGTCGTGGCGTCTACGGCGGTGTCGTCGGCTATCTCGACTTCGCGGGCGATGCCGATACCGCGATCGCCATCCGCACCGCACTGCTGAAGGACGGCACCGCCTATGTGCAGGCTGGTGCGGGCATCGTCGCGGATTCGGATCCGGACTATGAGGACGTCGAATCCCGCAACAAGGCCATGGCGGTGCTGCGAGCGGTGGCAGCCGCGAAAACTGTTCGGGCGTACAGCGCACCTGCGGACGGCAGTGCGGAATGACCGATTCGGAACCTCCCGATACCGATCCGGCCGTCCCGCAGACCTCGAAGCGCAAATATCCGGTCGGCGCGATCGTCCTGCTCGCCATCGCCGCCGCGGCGCTGTGGGGCTCCTCCCGGATGACATGGGTAACTGTCTCGTCCACCGACGGCCTGACCGAACCACGCACCGACAAACTCAACGGCGGTGTCTGGTTCGGTGCGCTCACGCCGCTGGCCCTGGTCCTGCTGGCCGCCGTCGCCGCAGTACTGGCGACACGCGGTTGGCTGCGGCGCATGTTCGGCGTCCTGATCGGTCTGGTCGCCGCGGTGACGGCCGTTCCCGCCTTCGCCCTACTGACCAAATCCAGCGCGACCGCCGCCCGTGCCGCCACCCTGGCGGAGCTGCCCGGCCGCGCGACCGTGACCGAGGTGGTCACTTCCCAGTTCCCGGCCGTACTTTCGCTGCTGGGGGCGCTGGCGGCCTTCGTGGCCGGTGTCCTGCTGGCTCGCATGCCCGAGGACGCCGCCCGCCTGTCGGCCAAGTACGACAATCCGGTCTTCCGCAGGGCTGCCGCCACCGAAGAGGTGACGCGTCAGCGCACCGACGACGCGGCGGCCGATACCGGACAACTTTCCGAGCGCGTGCTCTGGGATGCGTTGGACGCGGGCACGGACCCGACCGAACAGGCGGGTGGGTCCACTTCGGCCACCGACGATTCCGCCGATCATGATCAGGGGAAACAAGGGCATCGAGGTGTCTGAGCAGGTGACTACAAGCCCCGGCGCAGTTGCGCCACAAGCAGCCATTTATTCTTTGACAGCATCGGTGAGACAGCGCCTGGGGGGATTCTCAGGCAGCAAGTCCGTCTCCCCAGAAAGGATTCGAGCCAGATGACGGTACTCGACTCGATTCTCGACGGGGTCCGCGCGGATGTGGCCGCACGGGAAGCCCTTTTGGACTTCCAGGCGATCAAGGCGGCCGCAGCCGCGGCACCCGCGCCGCTGGACGCCCGCGCCGCGCTCCTCGAAGACGGCATCGGCGTCATTGCCGAGGTCAAGCGGGCCAGCCCGTCCAAGGGGGAGCTCGCGGATATCCCGGACCCTGCGAGTCTGGCCAAGGCCTACGAGGACGGCGGAGCGCGCGTCATCAGCGTGCTCACCGAGAGCCGTCGCTTCCATGGGTCGCTCGATGACCTGGACGCGGTCCGCGCCACCGTGAATATCCCGATCCTGCGCAAGGATTTCGTCGTCGGGCCCTACCAGATCCACGAGGCCCGCGCGCACGGCGCCGACGTCATCCTGCTCATCGTGGCCGCCCTCGAACAGGACGTACTGAGCTCACTGATCGACCGCACCGAATCGCTGGGCATGACAGCCCTGGTCGAGGTGCACACCGAGGAAGAGGCCGACCGCGCTTTGGAGGCCGGCGCCTCCGTGATCGGCGTCAACGCCCGCAACCTCAAGACCCTGGACGTCGACCGCGATGTCTTCGCACGCATTGCGCCCGGCCTGCCCACCGAGGTCATCCGCATCGCCGAATCCGGTATTCGCGGCACCGCCGACCTGCTGGCCTACGCCGGTGCGGGTGCCGATGCCGTGCTCGTCGGCGAGGGGCTGGTCACCAGTGGCGACCCGCGCGCGGCCGTCTCCGAACTGGTGACCGCGGGCACCCACCCGTCGTGCCCGAAGCCCGCGCGGCGGGGTCGGTGACGACGCAGTGAGCGAGCGAATCATGAACACAGCGGCCCGTGCGGGCGCGATGGAGCCGAGCGCCGGCGAGGCGGCGTCGTGACGGCACTGCCCAAGGCCTCCGACGGTGTGCACGACCGCAGCGACCACGAGCCGGATCTGGGCGGCCACTTCGGCGTTTACGGCGGCAGGCATGTGCCGGAGGCGCTGATGGCGGTGATCGAGGAGGTCACCGCCGAATACGAGAAGTGTCGCCTCGATCCCGCCTTTCTCGACGAACTGGACCGGCTGCAGCGCGACTACACCGGCCGCCCGTCGCCGATCTTCGAATGCCAGCGCCTCGCCGAGCATGCCGGTGGTGCGCGCATCATCCTCAAGCGCGAGGATCTGAACCACACCGGTTCGCACAAGATCAATAACGTGCTCGGCCAGGCGTTGCTCGCCAAGCGCATGGGCAAGACCCGGGTGATCGCCGAGACCGGCGCAGGTCAGCATGGGGTCGCCACCGCGACCGCGTGCGCACTGCTCGGCCTCGAATGCGTCGTCTATATGGGTGCGGTCGACACCGCCCGCCAAGCGCTGAATGTGGCTCGCATGCGGCTGCTCGGCGCCGAGGTGATCTCGGTGCGCACCGGTTCGCAGACCCTGAAGGATGCGATCAACGAGGCGCTGCGCGACTGGGTCACCAATGCCGAGGCCACCTACTACTGCTTCGGCACCGCCGCGGGCCCGCACCCGTTCCCGATGATGGTGCGCGATCTCCAGCGCATCGTCGGCCTGGAGGCTCGCGCCCAGGTACAGGCACTCACCGGTCGACTGCCCGATGCGGTCACCGCCTGCGTGGGCGGCGGCTCCAACGCCATCGGGATCTTCCATCCCTTCATCGACGATCCGGGCGTGCGGCTGATCGGCTACGAGGCGGCCGGTGACGGCGTCGAAACCGGAAGGCACGCCGCGACTTTCACCGGCGGCACCCCCGGCGCGTTCCAGGGCGCGTACTCGTATCTGCTGCAGGACGAGGACGGCCAGACCATCGAATCGCATTCGATCTCTGCCGGTTTGGACTATCCGGGTGTCGGTCCCGAACACGCCTACCTCAAGGACATCGGTCGCGCCGAATACCACCCGATCACCGATACCGAAGCGATGGACGCGCTGCTGCTGCTCAGCCGCGCCGAGGGCATCATTCCGGCGATCGAATCCGCGCACGCGGTGGCTGGTGCGCTGAACCTCGGCAAGGAACTGGGCAAGGGCGCGATCATCCTGGTGAACCTGTCCGGGCGCGGCGATAAGGATATGGACACGGCGGCACGCTGGTTCGGGCTGTTCGATGACCACGCCGCCGACAAGGAGAACCACCAGTGAGCGAGCGCAGCGAGCGATCCAAAGACACAGTCGAGCACCTCGCTCGTGCCGGAGCCGAGCGTCAGCGAGGCGGAGGCAGGAGCGAGCGCAGCGAGCGAACCGAAGACACAGTCGAGTATCGCTCGGTCATGATGGAGCCGAGCGCCAACGAGGCGCTGTCGTGAGTCAGCAGTCCCGTCTCGCGAACACGTTCGCCGCCTGTCGCGCGGAGGGTCGGGCCGCGCTGATCGGCTATCTGCCCGCCGGTTATCCGGATTTGGCCGGTTCGATCGAGGTGTGCCGCACCATGGTTGAATCCGGTTGCGACATAGTCGAAGTCGGCGTCGCCTACTCCGATCCGGTGATGGACGGACCGACCATCCAGGCCGCCGCTGATCAGGCGCTGCGCGGCGGCGTCCGGGTGCGCGATGTGTTCTCGGTGGTCGAGGCGATCACCGCGGCGGGCGGTAAGGCCGTCGTGATGAGTTACTGGAATCCGGTGCTGCAATATGGCGTCGACCGTTTCTCGCGCGATCTGGCCGCCGCGGGCGGGTCCGGCATCATCACCCCCAACCTCATCCCGGAAGAGGCCGACAGCTGGTTCGTCGCCTCGGCCGCACACGATCTGGACCGCATCTTCCTGGTCGCACCGTCGTCCACCGAGGAGCGTCTGGTCAAGACGCTGGAGGCCAGTCGCGGCTTCGTCTACGCTGCCTCGACAATGGGTGTCACCGGCGCCCGTGACGTGGTTTCCTCCGCGGCTCCGGCGCTGTGCGCGCGCATCCGCGCCCACTCCGATATCCCGATCGGGGTCGGCCTCGGTGTGCGCAACGGTGCGCAGGCGGCCGAAATCGCCTCCTACGCAGACGGAGTCATCGTCGGCTCGGCACTGGTGACCGCCGCGGCGCAGGGACTCGACGCGGTGCGCACCCTCACGGCCGAACTGGCCGAGGGTGTTCGGTCCGCGACCGTCGCCTCCTAACCGCCCGCGAGCGGGGCACGCCGACCGCGAATCTCGCGATGTGGCCGTGCTCCGCTACGGTTGGGGCCGTGACCTTACGAGTCCTCGCAGACAGCGTCCTGAGCAACGGTGCCGTCACCGCTGATGTGCTGGCCTACATTCCCAGCCCGTCCCAGGGCGTTTGGCATATCGGTCCATTCCCGCTACGGGCCTACGCCCTGTGCATCATCCTCGGCATCGTCGTCGCCATCTGGTGGGGTGAGCGGCGCTGGCAGGAGCGCGGCGGGCAGAAGGGCACGATTCTCGATGTCGCGATGTTCGCAGTGCCCTTCGGTCTGGTCGGCGGGCGGCTCTATCACGTTGCCACCGACTGGCAGAAGTACTTCGGCGCCGACGGCCATCCGATCGATGCGCTGAAGATCTACCAGGGCGGCCTCGGCATCTGGGGCGCGGTCTTCCTCGGCGGTGTCGGCGCCTGGATCGGCTGTCGGGTCTACCGAATCCCATTGCCCGCGTTGGGCGATGCGATCGCGCCGCCGATTCTGCTGGCTCAGGCCATCGGACGGCTCGGCAATTACTTCAACCAGGAGCTCTACGGCCGCAAAACCGAGCTGCCCTGGGGTCTCGAGATCTACCTGCGCTTCGATGATCAGGGCAAGCTCGACATGATGAACGGCGTGTCCACCGGCGTCGTCGACAAGGTCGTGCAGCCGACCTTCCTGTACGAGATGATCTGGAACCTGCTGATCGTGGTGCTGCTGGTGCAGATCGATAAGCGCTATCGCATCGGGCACGGCCGCCTGTTCGCGCTCTACGTCGCCGGATACTGCCTGGGCCGCTTCTTCGTCGAACTGCTGCGCGACGACGAGGCGACCAAGATCGTGGGCATCCGCATCAACTCGTTCACCTCGGCACTCGTATTCCTCGCCGCCGTAGCCTATTTCGTGTTCGCGACCAAGGGCAGGGAGATCGCCGATCAACTGCAGCCGTCGACGGTCGCGCGGCCATGGCCGTGGCAGATCGGGGCGCTGCGTGCGGCGGGCGCCGAATCCGAGGCCGCGTCGAAGGCGGCCGCTGTCGCGCAAGCAGCGCCGCCGAAGCACAGTGCCGGGAAGCAGGCAGCTGCGCTCGCGGAAACCGACAAAGACGACGTGTCGGACCAGAATCGGTCGGGGAAGATCGAGGACGATGCTGCCGAGAATCCGGATCTGACAAAATCCGAGAACTCCGGCAACGGACCGGATACCGCCGGCGATAACTCAACGGAGTCCGAAAACTCGGACGTCGAGCTGGGCAAGGTTGATACTTCGAAAAAGGACGGCTGATCCCACAACGACTTGGGCAACTCGTCGGTGCACCGAGTAGACACGCGAACGCGTGTCCGCGACGATACCCTCGGGCGCTCAATCGCCCGGCAAATACGCGGGGAGACGGGTGAGTACCCGTCGAAATGCACGAATGATGGAGGACATTTAGTGACCGACCCCTACCAGAACCAGCCAGGCTTCGGCGGCCCCCAGTACGGTCCGCCCGGGACGGGGCCGGACCTGAACAAGCAGCCCGATGCACCGGGACAGCAGTATCCGTCGGATCCGTACAACCAGCAGCAGCCGCAGTACGGTCAGCCCCAGTATGGCCAGCCGCAGTACGGCCAGCCGCAGTACGGTCAGCCCGATCCCTACGGTCAGCAGCCGGGCGGCTACCCGCCTGCGCCGTATCAGGGCGGCGGCTACAACCCGAACGATCCGGAAGCGCCCTACGGTCGCGACCCGTTCGGCGTGCCGTTCTCGGATAAGCAGAAGCTGACCGCCGGTCTGTTGCAGATCTTCCTCGGCGGATTCGGTATCGGCCGTTTCTACACCGGGCACACCGGCATCGCCGTGGCGCAGATCGCTGTCACCTGGCTGACCTGTGGTTTCGGTGGTATCTGGCCGCTGATCGACGGCATTATGATGCTGACCGGCAAGGTGCCCGACAGCCTCGGGCGGCCATTGCGCGACTGACCGCCGCGAACAGTTGACCGACGGGCCCCGTCGCATCGGATGACGATGCGGCCGGGCCCGTCGCCATTTCCGGCACGCTGTGCGAGGATTCGGCGCACCATGATCGCAATACTGTCGGTCGGCATTTTCCTGGCGTAGCCTGAGCCGGGTTTTTGTGTCGTGTGTGGATGTTGCTCATAGTCCAGACACCGAAGAGAGGGACTTCAGTGCGTCGCAAGCTGTTCGCCGCCGCCATGCTCGCCATCGTCACCGCTACCGGGCTCACCGCCTGCGGCAGCAGCAGCGATCCGAACGTGCTGAAGGTCGGCACCGAAGGCACCTACTCGCCGTTCAGCTATCAGGGCTCGGACGGCAAGCTCACCGGCTACGACGTCGAGGTCATCCAGGCGGTCGGGGACAAGATCGGCAAGAAGATCGAGTTCGTGCAGACGCCGTGGGACGCGATCTTCGCCGGTCTCGAGTCCAAGCGCTTCGATCTGGTCGCCAATCAGGTGTCGATCACCGACGAGCGCAAGGCCAAGTACGCACTTTCGCAGTCCTACACGACCTCCGAGGGCGTGATCCTCACCCGCGCGGACAGCAACAACATCACTTCGCTCGCGAACCTGAACGGCAAGACCAGCGCGCAGTCGGCGACCAGTAACTGGGCCAAGGTCGCCCAGGGCGCGGGTGCCAAGGTCGAGGCGGTGGAGGGCTTCGTGCAGGCGGTCCAGTTGCTGAAGACCGGCCGCGTCGACGCGACCGTCAACGACAGCCTGGTCGCGCTCGACTACATCAAGAAGAACGGCGACACCGGCGTCAAGATCGCCGCCAAGGCCGGTGAGGTCAGCAATCAGGCCTTCGCCGCCCGCAAGGACGACGCGCTGATCGGCCAGGTGAATACCGCGCTCGATCAGCTGCGCGCCGACGGCACGCTGGCCAAAATCTCGGAAAAGTACTTCGGCACCGACGTCAGCAAATAACCGCCCGTGGATCCCGCGACCAGGGAACTGATCTGGCACAACCTGTGGCCGATGCTGCAGGCCACGATCGACAAGACCATCCCGCTCACCGCCATCAGTTTCGTCATCGGTCTGGTCATCGCGTTGTTCGTAGCGCTGGCGCGAATGTCGCCGGTGTGGTTGCTTTCGGCGCCCGCACGGTTCTACATCTCGATCATTCGCGGCACACCGCTGTTGGTGCAGCTGTTCATCGTGTTCTATGCGCTACCGCAGTTCGATATCGTCATCGATCCGTTCCCGGCGGCGGTGATCGCCTTCAGCCTCAATGTCGGCGGTTACGCCGCCGAGGTCGTGCGCGCCGCGATCCTGAGCGTCGCGGAAGGGCAATGGGAGGCGGCGAAGGCGCTGGGCATGTCGTATGCCCAGGAGTTGCGGCTGATCATCCTGCCGCAGGCCGCGCGCATTGCCGTGCCGCCGTTGTCGAACACGCTCATCTCCCTGGTCAAGGACACCTCGCTGGCCTCGACCATCCTGGTGACCGAACTACTGCGCACCGCGCAGCTGGCCGCCGCCCCGACCTTCGACTTTTTCGCCCTGTACGGCGTCGCCGCGTTGTATTACTGGGTGATCTGTCTGGTCCTCGGCTTCGGCCAGACCCGCCTGGAAACTCGGCTGTCCCGCCATGTCGCACGCTGACGAGGCCCATTTGTACTTTCCGCTAAGCCTTCGTACATATTTTTCACCTAGCTTTCACCGAGGCCACAGCAGGCCAGGGGTACTACACGGGACTAGGCTCTACTCGTGATGCGACGGACGAAGATTGTGTGCACTCTCGGCCCAGCGACCGCTACCGAGGAACGTATTCGGGAACTCGTCGAGAGCGGCATGGATGTGGCGCGGCTGAATTTCAGCCATGGCGAACACTCCGACCATGCCGAGAACTACAAGAAGGTGCGGCAGGCCTCGGACCATCTCGGCCGGGCGGTCGGCATTCTCGCCGACCTACAGGGACCGAAGATTCGGCTGGGCCGCTTCACAGAGGGCAAGACCGTATGGGCCAACGGTGAAGAGGTCCGCATAACTGTCGACGAGATCGAAGGCACCCACGATCGCGTCTCCACTACCTACAAGGAGCTGGCCAAGGACGCCAAATCGGGCGACCGCCTGCTCATCGACGACGGCAAGGTCGGCGTCACGGTCATTCGGGTCGAGGGCAACGACGTCGTCTGCCGAGTGACCGAGGGCGGACCGGTCAGCAATAACAAGGGCGTCTCGCTGCCAGGTATGGACGTCTCCGTGCCCGCGCTGTCGGAGAAGGACATCGATGACCTCGAATTCGCGCTCAAGCTCGGCGTCGACTTCATCGCGCTGTCCTTCGTGCGTTCTCCCTCGGATGTCGAGTTGGTGCACGACGTGATGGACCGGGTCGGCCGCCGTGTTCCGGTGATCGGCAAGTTGGAGAAGCCCGAGGCCATCGACAATCTCGAGGCCATCGTGCTGGCCTTCGACGCGGTCATGGTCGCCCGCGGTGACCTCGGCGTCGAACTGCCGCTCGAGCAGGTGCCGATCGTGCAGAAGCGGGCCATCCAGATGGCGCGCGAGAATGCCAAGCCGGTCATCGTCGCGACCCAGATGCTGGAGTCGATGATCGAGAACTCCCGCCCGACCCGCGCCGAGGCCTCCGATGTGGCCAATGCGGTGCTCGACGGCGCCGACGCGGTAATGCTGTCGGGTGAGACCTCGGTGGGTGCGTACCCGATCGAGACGGTTCGCACCATGGCGCGGATCGTGCACGCGGTGGAGACCGAATCCACCCGGGTGCCACCGCTGACCCACGTGCCGCGCACCAAGCGCGGTGTCATCTCCTACGCTGCCCGCGATATCGGCGAGCGGCTCAATGCCAAGGCGCTGGTCGCCTTCACCCAGTCCGGCGATACGGTTCGCCGCCTGGCTCGTCTGCACACCCCGCTGCCGTTGCTGGCGTTCACCCCCCTTCCCGAAGTGCGCAGCCAGCTGTCGCTCACCTGGGGCACCGAAACCTTCATCGTCCCGACAGTGAACAGCACCGATGCGATGATTCACCAGGTGGATGTAGCACTGCTGTCTATGAAGCGATACCAAAAAGGTGATCTGGTGGTAATCGTGGCAGGCTCCCCGCCCGGTACTGTCGGCTCCACCAATCTGATCCATGTGCACCGTATCGGTGAGGAGGACCATTAGCCGTGAGTGAGCGCAGCGAACGAACCGAGAACACAGCAACGCCATCGGTCGCAACAGGGCCGAGCGTCAGCGAGGCGCAGTTGTGAGCGCTTCGCTGGGTGGCGCTGTCGGCCTCAGCGCGGCAGCGGAAGGTACCGACCTCGATGTGCTGCTCGGATTGCTCGATCTGGAACAGGTCGAGGAGGATGTCTTCGTCGGCCAGCATCCGGAGAAGGTTTGGAGCCGCACGTTCGGCGGTCAGCTGGTTTCGCAGGCGATCATGGCGGCGGGGCGAACGGTCGACGGTGACCGTCCGCTGCACGCCGTCAACGCGCATTTCGTGCGTGGTGGCGATGTGAAGAAGCCGATCGAGTATCAGGTCGACCGCCACCGCGACGGGCGCTCGCTGGCCAACCGCACGGTCACCGCGACCCAGGACGGTCAGGAGCTGTTCGTCATGCTCGCCGCGTTCCAGGATTGGGGCAAGGGTCTCGAGCACGCGCACGCCCAGCCGGTGGTGCCGGATCCGGAGACGCTGCCGCGTGTCGAGGAGAGCTTCGCGGGCTTGGAAGACAAGCTGGAGATGTTCGTCAAGGCGCCGCATCCGATCGATATGCGCTACACCAACGACCCCGCCTGGATCCTGAAGGGCACGGGGGAGCGGCTGAACCACAACCGCGTGTGGATGCGCGCGGATGGCCGACTGCCCGATGATCCGCTGATTCACGTTGCGACGCTTGGCTATTCGTCCGATACCACGGTGCTCGATTCGATTATCACCACGCACGGCCTGTCCTGGGGCCTGGATCGCATCGTGGCCGCGACGATCAACCATTCGATCTGGTTCCACCGCCCGTTCCGCTTCGACGATTGGGCGCTCTACGCGACCGAGTCCCCGGTGGCCGCCGGGTCGCGTGGCCTTGCCACGGGCCGGTTCTTCTCCCGCAGTGGCGAATTGCTTGCCACCACCGTCCAGGAAGGCATCATCCGCCACTTTCCAGCGCGGCGCTGAGCTCGGGTGCTCATGTGTTTGCGGACAGTGACAACTGATTTCGTAAGCACATGGGTAACTCCCTGTACTCACATCGAACTAGCGTGCGATGGGTTCTCGTTGTCAAGAGTTGGCAGCGTTGGGTGTTGAGGGTGCTGCGGGGCGGTTTCGACGACGTCCGTGGTTATGGTGTGGAGTTTGTTGATTTCGTGACGCGTTCGGGCGAGTGCCGTTGGCGCGCAGGCATATACGAGGGCAGCCGCACCACAGGGCACGCCGCCTGGCTCGCCGTCCGCCGACCGAGCATCGTCGCGCGCGTCTGAAACGCAGCACGGCGGGCCCGCGACGCGCGACGATGGCCGACATGACATTGCCTGCCCTCCCCGAGGAGTCCTTCCAGCGTGTGCTCTGTGTCGTCGCGCATCCAGACGACATGGAGTACGGTGCGTCCGCGGCTGTCGCTCGCTGGACCGCGCGTGGCATCGAGGTCGGTTATCTGCTGCTCACCCGCGGCGAGGCCGGCATGCCGAACCATCCCGAGGAGACGGCTCGCTTGCGCGTCGCCGAGCAGCGGGCCGCCTGCGCCGCCGTCGGCGTCGAGCACCTGACTGTCCTCGAACATCCGGACGGCGTGCTCGTCTACGGCCTCGACCTGCGCCGGGATATCTGCCGGGAGATCCGCCGGTTCAAGCCCGACGTCGTGCTCGGCGCCGGTTACGAAATCGAGACGCCCTATGGCTTCGACCAGGCGGAGCACCGCGCGGCCGGGCTCGCGACGCTCGACGCAGTGCGCGACGCAGGCAACCGGTGGGTCTTCCCGGAGCAGATCGACGACGACCTCGAACCGCACTCCGTGCGCTGGTACATCGTCCCCGGACTCGCCGGCTCCGCGACCCACGGCGTCGAGGTCACGGGTGAGCCGCTGCGCCGCGGCGTCGCCTCCCTCGAGGCGCACGCCGCGTACCTGGCCGCGCTCCCGGACCACCCCGCCCCCAAGGACTTCATCCCGCAGTTCACCGCGATGAGCGGTGAGGCCATGGGCGTCGAGCACGCCGTCTTGTTCCACGCCCACGACCTGCAAGCACCACCGGAATTCGGCACCGAAGACACGCAGGATCCAGTCGAAGTGATAGCAACGCAGCCGTCGAGCAGCGGTCACCTGCCACTCAACGGTCTGAGCATCTATTACGAAGTGTATGGCGCGCTCGGCACCTCGAAGACGTCTCCGCTGCTGCTCATTCCCGGCGGGTTCATGTCCACCGACTCGATGAAGTCGTGGGTGTCCGCCTTCGCGAGCACGCGCACCGTCATCGTCTTCGATCAGCAAGGGCACGGCCGCACCCCGGACACTCCGCGCGAGATGTCCTACGAGCAGTTCGCCGACGACGCCGCGGCGCTGCTGCGCGCGTTGCAGGTCGAGCGCGCGGATACGCTGGGCTACTCGCAAGGCGGCGGGGTCGCGCTGCAGCTCGCGCTCCGTCACCCGAGGCTCGTCGACAAGCTGGTCTCGGTGTCGGCCACCTACCGCAAGGACGGCTGGTACCCGTCGGTGCTGGAGGGCATCAGGGGCCTCAGCGCCGCAGCCTTTGCCGGAACATCCGTCGAGAAGGCGTTCAGGGAGCACACCCCGGACGGCGCGGCGTTCGACGCCTATGTCGAAAAGATGAAGCTCTTGGGGATCAATGACCAGAACATCAGCGACGCGCAGATGCGTTCGATTTCCGCGAAGACGATGGTCGTCGCCGGTGATGCGGATGCACTGAGGCCCGAGCATGCGCTGGCGATGTTCGTACTACGCGGTGGCGGCGATGAGGAAGCGGCGGCGTCAGGGGCGCTGCTGAGGGTTCCGGCCGCGCGCTTGGTGATTCTGCCGGCGACGTCGCATATCGGTATCTTCGGCGAGTCAGCGGTATTGGCGCCGATGGTGACTGCGTTTCTCGACGATGTGCTGCCGACGACGCCGAATCTCTTCTAGGCTTCGCCCGTACGGGCGAGCGAGGTCGCCTACACCGGCCTGACAGATTGCCGCAAAGTATCCGGACATGAAGCACACCGCGCAGACCGAGTCGGCCAGAGTGCGGCGTCGGCGAAACAACTGAGTCCCCATCCGGACACCAGATGGGGCTCAGTAGCCGACCGGCAATAGCCGGAGGGTTTGTCGCGGCTATGTTCCTCCAGGAACTGCAGCGCGCTCTCCCACCAGCTTTCCAGACGTTCCCGTGTGAGAGCGCCACGATGACCGTGCCGGGCGAAAGCCGTTCATCTGCTGCGTCTTTCAAGGCGACTGCTTCGATGAAGGCGATGTCGCCGACGACAGTATCCGAGTAGAACAGATTCGACACGCCGACCAGCGGGGGATTGCGGAACGCGTGTTTGCTCTCACGTCAGGCAGATTGGGGTAGTGACTGGTAACTCGTCCGGAACGTCCAAAAGTCTTGCGGCACACGACGTAGGACCTGTACGCGATGTCCGTGCCGCCGGGCTGGTATGGCCTCAATATCCGGGGAGGCGGAACCGTTCGCGCTCGGTTTCGAAGTCGAAGCTGTCGCGGCGCTGCACCCGGATTGTCCGCGGGATCTCCAGATCCATTGGGCAGCTTGCGGTTTCCAACATCAGGCGCTTCTCCAGCGCGCTCAGGCTCGGTGCGGTCAGATCGCGCGGCGCACCGACCAGGCTGAGTGCGATCTCATAGGTGCGTCTTGCCTGCTGCTCCTGGCCGGGATGCTCTACGCGCCACTGGGTTTCGAGTAGTAGGTGCTCTGGTGCGTCGGACTCGACCGGCAATGTGAAGCGCCACGCGAAGACGTCGCGGTCCTGGAGGTGGTCGTCCACCACCTCGCGTACCGAATCTACGACGCGATCGAGGGTTTCCGGTGTCACATAAACATGGAGCGAAACATCCGAAATTCGTTTCGGCATGTCTGATTCCTGTCGTGTGTCGAACCATCAACGGCGGAAGTTATTCCGCGCGCGAGTGTAATCCCTTTACCCGCTAATTGGACACCGGGCCCTGCGTGTCACCGGATCCGCTGGGCGGCAAGGAAGGCGGCCAGCGGCGCGGGACGCGCCCCAGGGGCCATTACGAGGCCGGGGCGTTCGTCGTCGACGGGCCGTCGCTGCTCGTGCGGCGCCAAGGTCAGCAGTAGGGGCACCAATGCCTCGGCGATGCGGTCGCCCACTTCGCAGAACGCGGCTTCCGACAGTCCGACCGGGTCGGCGATATTCTCCCGGCCGACGAGGGCGAGATCGTCGCGGGCCTGGTGCAGGTCGGCGATCGTCGCGGCGCCGGTGACCTTGGCGATGCGATGTGCTTCCAACAGGGTGAAGGTGCGCGATCCGGCCCCGAACGCCATCTGCGCCGCCTGATCCCGGATCTGCTCGGTCATGGCCAGCACCAGATCCGCGCGGTCGATCAGCTCGGGCTCGAGTTTGCGGGCCCGGAAATAGTCGGCGTCGGCGCCGAGGCCCTCGATGGTCCGCGCGGCGAGCGGCTCGATCGGAAAGCCGATCAGCGCACGGGTTCCCGCGCTCTCCGCGGTGAGCCGGGGCAGGTTGTATTCGACCGCTACGGCGTGGGTGAGCCGCTCGGCGATTACCGAACGGCAGACATTGCCGTTGCAGACGAACAGGACGTGCATGCGGATACGGTAGGCCGCGCACGGACCGACCAGAAGGCCCTCGACATCGAATCACAGCCCGCGAAACACATATTCATCTGCTGGTCAAGTGCCGTACACAAAGTACGCCCCGGTATTCAGAGAGACGCTCGATACGTGTGACAGTTAGGCGGTCAGTATTCGAGGTCTGGGCGTCCTGCTGAACGTACCCGGCGCGAGCGGTTTCAACCATCACAGTATTGCCACGGTTGGAGATCGGATTTACTCGGACTCTCCACCGTAGTAAGTGGATTCGGCGACCACGGGTGCCTCCCTGGCGGCCTCGCCGTGCACCCGCCCCCGGGTCGTGAACATCCGACCGCGCGAGGCCACGACGGGCGCGAATCGCGGCAGTCCGGAGGCCGCTCCCATATCGTCGTACATGGCATCGATGCCGCCGCGCATGAAATACGCCTCATGCCAGAACCCGGTCCCGCCGGAGTCGCGCAGGAACTTCTGCCACCAATCCCGGTGCGGCGCAGAACGTGTCCACCGTTCCAGCGAATCCAGATCCCGCCAATACTGCCGTGCTCCCCAATGCGGCGGAAACAGCGACCAGATCACGTCCTCGTGCGACAACAGCCCATCCGGCCGATCCTCGTGCGACCGATACAGTTTCGGGCCCAGACCGAGCAATCGCAGGATCCCGCGAGGCCTGCGCACCCGCATCCCGAGATAAATGACGACCAGATCCGGATACCCGGACAGATCGACAGTGGTCCTGTTAACCCGCATCGAGGCACCTCCGTATCGGGCTGCCCACTTGCAACCCTACTCCGCAAATACGAGACAGCCCGCGCCCTAGTTCGATCGCCGCAAGGCTCGACGCACCGGCAAGACGAAGGCTCGTCGATAACGTAACTACCGCTGGGGGGTCTGGGGGCGAAGCCCCGCCGGGCGGGGTCCGGGGGTTGCACTCCCGGCGTAATCGCGAAACGTGGTCGGCTCATGCTCGGCATGAGCGACCACGAGTGCACCTGGTGCCGATTGTGGGACTCGAACCCACACGTCCTTTCGGACAACGGTTTTTGAGACCGTCGCGTCTGCCAGTTCCGCCAAATCGGCGCACCGGTGGGAAAGCATAGCGGGTCACTGTCGAAAATCACGAATGGGCTGGGTGAGAAGTGATTGTCGCCCGGTTTGCGCAGGGTATATGGGTTGTATGCCGAACTGAAAGGTACTCTTTACATCACTCGACGGCGACAGTGTGGGGCGATGGACCGGTGCCCGGACCACGGCCACTCATACGCGTGTCGGGACACGGCATCGGAACCAGAGGGGTCTACCTATGAGCAACACAGCAGGGGGCGCCGGCACGAAGCGGGACGCCGGGGCGAAGCGGGTCGTCGTCGCGGAAGACGAAGCGCTCATCCGCATGGATCTGGTGGAGATGCTGACCGAAGAGGGCTATCAGGTTGTCGGTGAGGCAGGCGACGGCCAGCAGGCGGTGGATCTGGCGGTGGAGCATCGGCCGGATCTGGTCATCATGGATGTGAAGATGCCACGCCGCGACGGTATCGATGCCGCGGCCGAGATCGCGTCGAAACGCGTTGCGCCAGTTGTGATTTTGACCGCATTCAGTCAGCGAGATCTGGTCGAGCGGGCGCGTGATGCCGGTGCGATGGCTTATCTGGTCAAGCCGTTCACGAAGTCGGATCTGGTGCCCGCCATCGAATTGGCGGCCAGCCGCTTCCACGAAATCACCGCACTGGAGAGTGAGGTCGCCAACCTGGCCGACCGGCTCGAGACGCGCAAGCTGGTCGAACGGGCCAAGGGCGTGCTCATGCAGACCCAGGGGTTGTCGGAACCGCAGGCATTCAAGTGGATTCAACGTACGGCGATGGACCGCCGCACTACGATGAAGGCGGTAGCCGAGGTGGTGCTGGAAAATCTGGCCCCGAAGTAGGCCCATCCTGCGCCCCGGCCGTTCAAGGCCGGAAATTTTACTTTCCGGAAACCCGATCGCGATGAAAAATTCGAAACGATGTCGGTCGGATGATCTGAATGTGATGCGCAGCTAACGTACCAACGCTATGTTCTGACCGGGCTGACGTGGTCGGCCTCCTCGGAGGAGAGCCCGGGGGAGCACAGGACGTAGAGGTGAAACGTGCTTAGTTCGACATGGCGCAGTCGTTCGATGCGGGGTGCATTGGCCATCGGTGCCGCCGCCGCGCTCGTGCTGACGGGGTGTAGCGATAAATCGACCGACGGTGGCTCGGGCACCTCCGGCACCAGCGGCGCGGGCGGTCTGAAGATCCAGCCGGTCATGCAGATCGACGCCAACGGCAAGCAGGTACCGAAGTCGGACAGCGCCTCGGCCGCCGACCCTGCGGGCGACGGCAAGGCCACCTGCCCCGCGGGCACCGCGATCGCCATGGCGGGCGCGCTCACCGGTCCGGACGCCGCCCTTGGCATCAATATCGTCGACGGCGTGAAGCTCGCGCTGGACAAGCACAACAAGGCCAACCCGGGCTGCAAGATCGAGCTCAAGCAGTTCGACACCGAGGGCGACCCGCAGAAGGCCACCCAGGTCATCCCACAGATCGTCAACGACAAGTCGATCATCGGCCTGGTCGGTCCGGCGTTCTCCGGTGAGACCAAGGCGACCGGCAAGATCCTCAGTGACGCCGGCCTCGTCTCGACGACCGCCTCGGCCACCAATGAGACGCTGACCCAGAACGGCTGGACCAGCTTCTTCCGCGGCCTGGCCAATGACGGCGTGCAGGGTCCCTCGGTCGGCAAGTACCTGGTCAACACCGCGGGCTACAAGAAGGTCTGCGTCATCCAGGACAACACCGACTACGGCACCGGCCTGGCCAAGACGATCATCGAGGGCCTCGGCTCGGCCAACGACGCGTCCTGCAATGCCAGCATCAAGAAGGGTGACAAGGACTTCTCCGCCACCGTCACCAAGATCGCCAGCGCCGCGCCGGACGCCGTCTTCTACTCCGGCTACTACTCCGAGGGCGCCCCGCTGGCCCAGCAGCTGAAGTCCGGTGGCGTCAAGGCGGTCTTCGTCTCCGCCGACGGCACCAACGATCCGCAGTTCGTCGCTCAGGCCGGTAGCTCGTCCAAGGGCGCGGTACTGTCCTGCCCGTGTGGTCCGGCACCGGATAAGTTCACCGCGGACTACAAGGCGCTCAACGGCGCCGAGCCGGGCGTGTACTCGGTCGAGGGCTACGATCTGACCACGATCTTGGCCAAGGGCATCGATGGCGGCAAGCTCACCCGTCCGGACCTGCTGGAATACGTGCGGTCCTACGACGGCAACGGTCTTGCACGTCAGTACAAGTGGAACCCGACCGGTGAACTGACCAACGCACTGATCTGGATCTACGAGGTCAAGTAGCCCTAGACAATCCGAACGGCGGCACCTACAGGGGTTCGTGGGAATCCCCGTAAGTGCCGCCGTGTCGGGTGGGCGAATGAATGAGGGCACAAGACGAATGAAATCAACGGCACTGGCTGGCGCTGTACAACTCGCCAGCGGTTCGATCGACTTCAATTACCACGGAGTGATCGATAACTTCTGGCGACTGACCGTCGACGGGGTGACCTACGGCTCAATCTATGCCTTGGTCGCCGTGGGCTATACCCTGGTCTACGGCGTATTGCGGCTGATCAATTTCGCCCATTCGGAAATATTCATGCTCGGCATGTTCGGTCAATTGGTCGGGCTCATGCTGTTCGGATTCGTGGCGAATCCCGATGTGTACACCCAGGGCATCATCCTGACCGTCACCTATCTCGCATTGGCGATGATCATCGGCATGCTGGTGTCCGGTGGCGCCGCGGTCGGATTGGAGCGCGTGGCCTATCGGCCATTGCGCAAACGCGGGGCCAAACCGCTGAGCTTCCTCATCACGGCGATCGGTATGTCGTTCGTGCTCCAGGAATTCGTGCATTTCATCCTGCCGAAGATCAATCCCAAACTCGGCGGCACCAACGCGCAGCAGCCGATCAAACTGGTCGAGCCGAGCGTGCAGTTCAGCTTCTTCGGCGCCGAGGTCGACAACATCAAAATGCTGATCGTGCTCGCGGCGATCGCGCTGGCGATCGTGACCGAGGTGCTGATCAATCGGACCAAATTCGGGCGCGGCATCCGCGCCGTCGCCCAGGATCCCGATACCGCGACGCTGATGGGTGTTTCGCGGGAGCGGGTCATCATGTTGACCTTCTTCATCGGTGGTGTGCTCGCCGGTGCGGCCGCGCTGCTGTACGCGATCAAAATTCCCCAGGGCATCATCTACTCCGGTGGATTCATCCTCGGCATCAAGGCATTCAGCGCCGCGGTGCTCGGCGGCATCGGCAATCTGCGCGGCGCATTGCTCGGCGGCATCCTGCTCGGTGTGGTGGAACAGTACGGCCAATCGCTGCTCGGTTCGGAGTGGCGCGATGTCGTCGCGTTCGTCGTGCTGGTGTTGGTGCTGATGGTGCGCCCGACCGGCATCCTCGGTGAGAGTCTCGGGAGGGCCCGCGCATGACCGACTCGACCAAAACCCCTGACTCCGTACCCGAGACACCCAAACCGGCCGCGCCGAGACACGGTGTCGGGGATACGATTCGGACCTGGTGGGACGGCCTGAGCCGCCCCGCGCAATGGGGCGTCGGCGTACCGATCCTCATTCTGCTCGCCCTGCTTCCGCTTTTCCCGCCGCCGCTGCTGGATACCCCCGGCTACAACTTCGGTCTGGTCATGGCGCAGGTCGCGATGTACGCCCTGATCGCCATCGGCCTGAATGTCGTTGTCGGACAAGCCGGTCTGCTCGATCTCGGCTACGTCGGCTTCTACGCCATCGGCGCGTATACGGTCGGCCTACTCACCAGCCCCAACAGTCCGTGGAATCAGACCGACGGCGGCTGGCTGAATCCGACCTGGGCCTGGATGGCCTGTCTGCCGATCGCGGTCGCGGTGACCGCCATTTCCGGCCTCATCCTCGGCACCCCGACTCTGCGGCTGCGCGGTGACTATCTGGCGATCGTGACCCTCGGCTTCGGTGAGATCGTGCGACTGCTCGCCGACAATCTCTCCGATATCACCAATGGCAGTCTCGGTCTTTCCGGTGTCGCCTTCCCACACGTCGGTGAGTCCGCCAGTAAGCCGGAGGGTGTGTTCTCCGGCGGTAACAGCGGCAACGCCGATAGTGCGAATCTGCTCGACCGGGCCAGTTACGGCACCTGGTGGTATTGGTTCGCGATGGTGCTGGTGATCATCGTGCTGCTGATCGTCGGCAATCTGGAACGCAGCCGGGTGGGCCGCGCCTGGGTGGCCATTCGCGAGGACGAGGACGCGGCCGAGATCATGGGCGTGCCGACGTTCAAATTCAAGCTGTGGGCCTTCCTGATCGGCGCTGCCGTCGGCGGCATGTCCGGTGCGATCTATGCCGGCCAGGTGCAGTTCATCAATCCGACCGGCTTCAACATCATCAATTCGATGCTGTTCCTGTGCGCGGTCGTCATCGGCGGTCAGGGCAATAAGCTCGGAGTCATCTTCGGCGCGTTCATCATCGCCTATCTGCCCGCGCGGCTGCAGTCGGTGAAATTGGTGAGCAATGAGTCGACCGGATACCTCCTGTTGGCCATTGACGTGCTGGTCTTCGTCGGACTGGTCCTCGTATGGAGATCCAGGGGCGACAGTCTGGCTGCGTGGCCGCGGCGCGCCTGCATTACCGGCATGGTGGTCACCGGCGTCATGGGTGCACTGCTGCTCGGCAGCGTGCTGCTGTTCCGCGTCGGCGGTGCGCAGTCCCTCGGTGACCTCAAGTACATGTACTTCGGAATTACCTTGGTGGTCATGATGATTCTGCGGCCACAGGGTCTGTTCCCGGTGCGGCAGAAGCTGCTGACCTTCGGTAGGCAGGTGTATCAGGCCGTGCGCAAACCGGGTGAGCGTGAATTGATCGGAGCGGGACGATGACCGGGCCGGGCGCGGGTGACGCGCTGTTCGACAACGAGGATATGGCGGCCGGTTATGCGGCGCAGCCCGAGGTCGAGAGCGCGGGCGAGGTCGATGTCACCGCCGTGATCCCGGTGCTCGCCGATGCCGAGGTCGTCGCGGATGTGGTTGCGCCGCATCGTGATATCGAGACCGCGGTGGGTGAGCCGCTGCTGCGCACCGATGCACTGACCGTGCAGTTCGGCGGTCTGACCGCATTGGACAAGGTCAGCTTCGAGATCCGTCGCGGCGAGATTCTCGGGCTGATCGGGCCCAACGGCGCGGGCAAGACAACCTGCTTCAACGCCATTACCGGTGTCTACAAACCGGCCTCGGGTCTGGTGTATTTCGACGGCAAACCGCTGACGAAAACCAAGCGCAATGAGATCACCCGGCTCGGTATCGCCCGCACCTTCCAGAATGTGCGGCTCTTCGGCGAGATGACCGCGCTGGAAAATGTGGTGGTCGGCACCGACGCCAGGCATAAGACCTCGGTGCCCGGTGCCATTTTCCGCACGCCGCGGCACCGCAGCGAGGAGAGGGATGCGATCGAGCGCGGCATGGCCCTGCTCGAATTCGTCGGTATCGCACCGCGTGCGGTGGAGAAGGCGCGCAATCTCTCCTATGGTGATCAGCGCCGATTGGAGATCGCCCGCGCGCTGGCCACCGAGCCGAAATTGCTCTGCCTGGACGAACCGGCCGCCGGGTTCAATCCGAGCGAGAAATCGGCGCTGATGGATCTGATCCGCAAGATCCGCGACGACGGGTTCACCGTGCTGCTCATCGAGCACGATATGCGCCTGGTCATGGGTGTCACCGACCGGATCGTGGTGCTGGAGTTCGGACGTAAGATCGCCGATGGGCTGCCCGTGGATATCCGCGACAACCCGGATGTGATCGCGGCCTATCTGGGAGTGCCGGATGCCGAGGCCGCGGCGGCCGAGAAGACCACCGCCGTAACCGAAGTGGTCGAACCGGAACAGCTCGTCGAGGAACCGACTCCGGCCGGTGGCGAGCATCGCAAGCCGCGGCCGCGCGACTTCAGCGAAGCGCCGCCGCTGCTCGAGGTCGACGATATGGTCGTCAACTACGGCAGAATCCAAGCGCTGCACGGGGTTTCGCTCCGGGTCGCTGAGGGGGAGCTGGTGACCTTGCTCGGCGCCAATGGCGCGGGTAAGACCACCACCATGCGTGCGCTGTCCGGACTGCTGCCGCTTACCCGCGGCAAGATCAGGTTCGAAGGCCGCGACATCACCCAGATGAAGGCGCACGAGCGGGTGACGCACGGGTTGATCCAGGCGCCGGAGGGTCGGGGTGTCTTCCCCGGTATGACGGTCCAGGAAAACCTCGATATGGGTTGCTACGGAAGGGCTTTCAAGCAGAAGGCGGAATA
>NZ_JBITIJ010000022.1:0-93335 GCF_044458825.1 Nocardia sp. NPDC050412 | reverse complement strand
GGCCTTCTCCCCCCTCCTGCTTAAAACCGGGGTTCGGGGGTGAACCGGAGGGACTCTACACCAGAAGGCGGAATACGGCCAGACGCTGGAGTGGGTCTTCGAGTTGTTCCCGCGGCTGTCCGAGCGACGCAAGCAGGTCGGCGGCACGCTCTCCGGCGGTGAGCAGCAGATGCTGGCCATCGGCCGCTCGCTCATGGCTCGACCGCGCCTGCTGCTGCTGGACGAACCGTCGATGGGATTGGCGCCCATGGTGATTCAGCAGATCTTCCGGATCATCAGTGAGATCAACCAGCAGGGCACCACCGTGCTGTTGGTCGAGCAGAATGCCCAGCAGGCGCTGACCCGCAGCGACCGCGCCTACATTCTGGAGACCGGTGAGGTCACCAAGAGCGGTATCGGCGGGGATCTGCTCACCGATCCCGCCGTGAAGTCGGCCTACCTGGGCGTGGGCTAGAAGTCGGACCGTCCGTGGCCGCCTCGAGGCATGATGGCGGGATGTGCACGGCGAAGGCTGAGTTGGCGCTCGGTCTTCGCCGTGCCCATCAGAGGCTGGCCAGTGTTGGGCGCTGGCGCGCCCAACGACCACCACTGGAGGAATGGCGCTGTGGACGGGCATGACGAACTGACGAATCTGGCCGACCGCTACTGGGACAGCGTGCTGGCGGCCGCGCCGAGCACGGCCACCCTGCTCGGCGACCACCGCTTCGACGACCGCGTCGAGGATCTCTCGCCCGAAGCCGAGCAGCGGCTGCTGGTGACCTTGCGTGATTTGCGCGATCAGGTCGACGGCCTCGATGCCGAAAAACTGAACGGAACCGATCGGATCACGCGCAGTCTGCTGCGCACCGAATTGGATTCGGCCATCGACAATCTGGCGTGGCGGCCGACCGAACTGGCGTCGGAGCAGATGGACGGTGTGCACGCCGGAATGCTGATGATGGCGCCCCAGATCAAGGCGCCGGAGCCCGAACACGCGCGCGCCCTGGTGCAGCGCCATCGCCAATTCGACACACTGCTCGACCAGGCGGTCCAACAGTTCCGCAACGGCTCGGCGGCGGGCCGCACACCCGCGCGCATCACCATCGAACGCTCGCTCAACCAACTCGACGGCTACCTGGCCTCCGATATCGCCACCGATCCGTTCACCACATTCGCCGGACCGGTGGACTGGGATGGTGCGGCCGCCTGGCGTGCCGAACTCACCGAGGTCGCGCGTGAGGTGATCCGCCCTGCCTTCCAACGCTATCGAGACGTTCTGGCCGACGAACTGCTGCCCGCCGCCCGTCCCGACGATAAATGCGGCCTGTGCTGGCTCGGTGCCGACGGCGAGGACATTTACCGGCGGCAGTTGCGCCGGCACACCACCCTGCCCGATCTCGGCGCGGACGAGATCCACGAACTCGGCCTTTCCGAATTGGTGCTGCTGCGTGCGGAATACACCGCAATCGGTACCCGACTGTTCGGCACCACCGATACGGCCGAAATCTTCACCCGTCTGCGCCAGGATCCCGAACTGCGTTATGTCAGTGGCGAGGAGATAATGGCCGATGCGCAACGCGCGCTCGGCGCGGCGATCGCGGAGATGGGCAATTGGTTCGGCCGCCTGCCCAAGGAATCCTGCGATATCTCCCCGGTGCCGGACTTCCTGGCCGCGGATGCGCCTGCGGCGTACTACTTTCCGCCCGCCGCGGACGGCTCCCGGCCGGGCACTTACTTCGTCAACCAGCACGAACCCACCGGCCGCAGCCGCTACGAGACAGCGGCGGTGGCCTATCACGAGGCCATTCCAGGGCATCATCTGCAGCTCACCATCGCCAACGAGCTCGATCAGCTGCCGCGGTTCCAACGGCAGTCGTTCGCGAATACCGCCTTCGTCGAGGGTTGGGCGCTCTATACCGAACGACTCGCCGACGAAATGGGTTTATACGACGATGATCTGGCGCGCATAGGCATGTTGGCCGCCGATTCCTGGCGCTCGTGCCGACTCGTCGTCGATACCGGAATCCACGCCAAGGGCTGGAGCCGCCAGCAGGCCATTGATTTCATGGTGGCCAACGCGCCGGTCGGGCTGGCCGAGATCGAGGTCGAGATCGATCGCTACATCGCGATTCCCGGTCAGGCCGTGGCCTATAAGGTCGGTCAGCTCGAGATTCGTCGGCAGCGTCGGCAGGCCGCCGAACGACTCGGTGCCGATTTCGACATCAAGGCATTCCATGATGTGGTGCTGGGCTCCGGCTCGGTCAGCCTGCCCGTGCTGCGCGAACTCGTGTCCACACTGTGACCCCGCTGAGCGGTTCCTCGAGTTGCGGGCCAGTCCGGGCGGGAGTCCAATGAATGTGCGGTGATCGAGCTCTCTAGGTAGGTCATGAACAGCACGTTCAGCTCTCGGCTCGGTCCGTTGCGCGGCAATCGCATCGTGCTCATCTGGCTGGTGCTCGGCGTGGTCGGTGCGCTCACCGCGACGGGTCTGCTGATGACCGGATATTCCACTGGTCAGGGTGAAATGCGTACTGCGCGTGCGGCTTCCGGTAATTCGATGTCGCCGGGATTCACCGGTGCCCTGCCCGACGCGGCGAATCCGATCGGCGACGGGGCGCCCCCGGTCGCCTTCGCGCCGTTGGCCGGGCTATCGCCGGCCGGGATGCCGGTGACGTCGAGCCGCGCGGTGCAGGCACTGGCCGACCATCCGCTCTTCGCTCAGCACGTCGGACTCGGCAGGGTCGATTGCAAACTGCCCACCTGGCACGATGATCCGGAGTCGGCGCGGGCCTTCTACCGGGCCGCGATCGCCTGCCTGGACGCGTCCTGGGAACCGACGCTGCGCGGCGCCGGACTTCCGTTCCATCCGCCGCTGCTACTCGCCCCCAGCGAATCCCGTGAGGTGGCAAGCCAATGCGTGCAGCGGCTGCGCAACGGCCCGACAACGTTCTATTGCGCGCTCGACGAAACCTTGGTTCTGCCGTACGACGCCATGCGACCGCTGTCCAGCGGATCGCGCCGCGGCGCCCAACTGGCCGTGCTCAGTACCGAATACGGCCACCACGTGCAGAACCTGATCGGCGTCATGCAGGCCTACAACGAAAAGCGTTCGACCGTCGGCAAGGACACCACCGCCGGTCGCGAACAAAGCCGCCGCATGGAACTGCAGGCCCGCTGCTTCTCCGGCATGTTCCTCGGCACCAACTTCGGCCGCGCCGATATCGACGAACAAACCTGGACCGAAGCCTCCCACGCCGTCCAGAAGGGCCACGCCACCCGCGATCCACGGATGCAGGGCACCGAGGAAAATGTGTGGGGCTGGTGGAAATGGGGCTCCGACAAGGGCGATACCTGGGAGTGCAACACCTGGTACAGCTCCCCGGCGCACGTGGAATGAGTGCGTGCTTCTATCAGCGGTGCGCGTCGGTCAGCACCTCGACGACGGCCGCGGTGTCCAGATAGAACGGCCGGATCTCGACGATCAGCCCGTCGCGGAAGGTCATCAGCTGCATCACCGAGGTCTCCAGCATGCGGTCGGTGGCACGGGCCAGCATGCGGCCGCGGTTGTAGATGACCACTGTGTTGCCGTCCACTACGAATCGCTGCTCGAGGAACTCCAGTGCGGCCCAGGTCCGGCTCATCGCCGCCATGAAGTTCTCGATGCCGTCGGGGCCGTGCCATTCGCCGCCGTAAGGGAGGTGCTCGGCCTGGTACATGACGACATCAGGGGCCAAGCAGGCGGCCATCGCATCGAAGTTCGCGCCGTCGGTGATGTAGGCGGCTTCGGCGGCGAAGAAGTTCTGCAGTGCTGCGCGGGTTGTGGTCACCGGGAAATCATGGTCGCCGCGGCGTACCGCTTCCGGCGGAAATCGGACGGCTCGCTGGACTCGCATAACAAGGGGGTGCCGCGGCTGTGGATTGTCGGTGGGGCTCCCTAGACTCTTGCACGTGACCCCAGCGACTACTGATCAGCGTTCCAGTGCCGTGCCCGGAGCAGCCAGTGACATGGGTGGTGAGCGGCCGACGTTGTTGCTGTTGGACGGACATTCGGTTGCCTACCGCGCATTCTTCGCGCTGCCCGCGGAGAACTTCAAGACGGTCACCGGGCAGACCACGAATGCAGTGTACGGATTCACCGCGATGCTGATCAACCTGTTGCGCGACGAGAAGCCGACGCATATCGCCGCGGCCTTCGACGTCAATCGCAAGACCTTCCGCACCGAGGCATACCCGGAGTACAAGGCGGGGCGCAATGCGACGCCCGATGAGTTCCGCGGCCAGGTCGAACTCACCAAGGATGTGCTCGGCGCCATGGGCATCCCGGTGATGGCGATCGAGGGTTTCGAGGCCGACGACCTGATCGCCACCATCGCGACCCAGGCCGTCGCCGAGGGCTTTCGCGTCCTGATCGTCTCCGGTGACCGTGATGCCATCCAGCTGGTCAGCGATGAGGTCACGCTGCTCTACCCGCGCAAAGGCGTCTCGGATCTCACCCGGTTCACCCCGGATGAGGTGATGGCGAAATACCAGCTCACCCCGGCGCAGTACCCGGACTATGCGGCCCTGCGCGGCGACCCGAGCGACAATCTGCCCGGCATTCCGGGTGTCGGGGAGAAGACCGCCGCCAAGTGGATTCGCGAATACGGCGATCTGAGCACCCTCGTCGACAAGGTGGACGAGGTGAAGGGCAAGGTCGGCGACGCGCTGCGCGCCAACCTCAGCAGTGTGGTACTCAACCGCCAGCTCACCGAGATGGTTCGCGACGTCCCGCTGCCCTACACCCCCGACCAGTTGGCTCAGCAGCCATGGGATCGCAATAAGATCCACCAGCTCTTCGACGACCTGGAGTTCCGGGTACTGCGCGACCGGCTCTTCGAAACCCTCGCGCCGCCGGAGCCCGAGGCCGAAGCCGGCTTCGAGATCAGCGGCGGCGCGCTCGAGGTCGGCGCGGTCGCCGCGTGGCTCGCCGAACATGCGAAAGTTGGTGTCCGCCATGGTATTTCGGTGGTCGGCACCGGCACGCCGGGCAATGGCGATACACGCGCACTCGCCATCGCCGCCGCGGACGGCGAGAGCGGCTACATCGATGTCTCCGTGCTGACCCCGGAAGACGAAGTCGCACTCGGCGCTTGGCTGGCTGATCCGGCCGTGCCGAAGGCGCTGCACGAGGCCAAGGCCGCAATGCACGCGCTGCGCGGCCGCGGCTGGACCCTCGCCGGTCTGACCAGCGATACCGCCCTGGCCGCCTACTTGGTCCGCCCCGGCCAACGCAGCTTCAACCTCGACGATCTCTCGCTGCGCTATCTGCACCGCGAACTGCGTGCCGAAACCGCCGAAACCCCGCAGCTGTCGCTGCTCGACGATGCCGACACCGTGGACGCCGAGCTGGCGCAGAGCGAAATGCTGCGCGCCAGAGCGGTTCTGGACCTGGCCGAGGCACTCGACGGCGAACTGCGCCAGATCGAATCCAGCGCACTGCTCGACGATATGGAACTGCCGCTGCTCGGCGTGCTCGCCGAATTGGAGAATGCGGGCATTGGAGTCGATACCGACCAGCTCGAGGCCCTGCAGCGCCAATTCGCCGATAAGGTCACCGATGCGGCCAATGCCGCCTATGGCGTGATCGGCAAGCAGATCAACCTCGGCTCACCCAAGCAGCTGCAGGTGGTGCTCTTCGACGAACTCGATATGCCGAAGACCAAGCGCACCAAAACCGGCTACACCACCGACGCCGACGCGTTGGAATCGCTGTTCGAGAAGACCGAGCATCCATTCCTGCGGCATCTGCTCGAACACCGCGACGCAACCCGGCTCAAGGTCACCGTGGACGGACTGCTCAAATCCGTCGCCGACGATGGTCGCATCCACACCACCTTCAACCAGACCATCGCCGCCACCGGCCGGCTGTCATCGACCGAGCCGAATCTGCAGAACATCCCGATCCGCACCGATACCGGCCGCCAGATCCGCGATACCTTCGTCGTCGGCCCCGGCTATCGATCGCTGATGACCGCGGATTACAGCCAGATCGAAATGCGCATCATGGCCCACCTTTCCGGTGACGAGGGCCTGATCGAGGCCTTCAACTCCGGCGAGGATCTGCACACCTTCGTCGCGTCCAAGGCCTTCGATATCCCGCTGTCGGAGGTGACACCCGAAATGCGGCGTCGGATCAAGGCGATGTCCTACGGTCTCGCGTACGGCCTGAGCTCCTACGGTCTTTCGACGCAGCTGAAGATCAGCACGCAGGAGGCCAAGGAGCAGATGGAGGTCTACTTCGACCGCTTCGGCGGCATTCGCGACTACCTCTACGAGGTGGTGGAACAGGCACGCAAGGTCGGCTACACCGAAACCCTCTTCGGCCGCCGTCGTTACCTGCCCGATCTGGACTCCAGCAACCGTCAGCGCCGCGAGGCCGCCGAACGCATGGCCCTCAACGCGCCCATCCAGGGCACCGCCGCCGACATCATCAAGGTCGCGATGATCAACGTGCACAAGGCGATCGAGGCGGCGGGCCTGCGCTCGCGCATGCTGCTGCAGATCCACGACGAACTGGTCTTCGAGGTCGCCGAGGGGGAGCGCGACGCCCTGGACGCACTCGCCCGCGAACAGATGTCCTCGGCGATCACGCTGTCGGTCCCGTTGGACGTCTCCGTCGGCACCGGCCGCAGCTGGGATTCCGCCGCGCACTGAGCGGTGATTGCGGCACACCGGATTTCCGGTGTGCCGCAACGCGTTTCAGCGTCCGTTGGCCAGCGGTTCGCACTGTATGGCAGCCTGCTGATAGATCCTGGACCTGAGACGAAAATAGCGGAGCCGCAACTGGTTACACCGATTGCCTGGGTCGTGCCGACAACCAGCGCACATCCGGCTCGGGCCGAGATCGATAGTGAAATCGTCCCCGGGGACAGCTTTGGCGACTGTGCGGGTACTACGTCAGACCGCAGGATCGTTCATGTACGAATGACGCCGCACCAGCTTCGCCGACCCCGTGCGCAGGTCGATCTCATCGCGCGGCGGGGCCCCATCCGACTTGTCTTCCTTATGCATCAGTGCCGTCTGCCGCTGCTCGAATTCGTGATGCTTCGAACCTTGAAATGCCGCGGCCACTTGTTCGAATCCGGTCGCCGCGACCGGCGTGTGCTTGCGGTGTCTGAACCAAGGCAGTATCCGGCTACCGGTGAGTCGATTCCACAGCACCTCGACGAATGCGAGTCCGATCAGCAGGATGGCCAACCCGGGAATGGTCATGGCGACAAGGGCACCCATGTGACCGAAAGTACCGCCGCGTGCCGCGGCCTGCCATCCACCTCGGTACTACACCCCCTGAGCTGCGAGGATGATACTCGCGAGTAGGCACGACGGGCGAGGAATGTGGTTGCCATTGCGTCCGGATCGCCCTATTCTGGTCCGCGTGCCGAATCCCGCCGACCGCCACAGCGCCGCGCTCCACGTCGCAGACCGCGACAGCGCAGTGCTAATTCCGCTTACCGCGATGGTGGCAACCCGGCGACTTCTCGTAGTAACCCGCCGTAGCGGGGTCTGATTCGGACCGGCCCCCTCGCTGCGGGCTACTGATTACTTACTGCTGGTCCCCTCTGTCAATTGAGAAGACAATCCTCGGGAAGACCTCCGCACAATGACCATTCTGACCCTTGACCCCAACATGTTCATCGCCGCCGCCCCCAAGGCGCTGCGCGCCGAATGCGCCGATCTGACACCCGCGCAATTCCACCACCGCTATGGCGAGCACATCGGCCCGATTCGGGTCGGTGACTGGTCGCCCGCTGGCAATCGGAGCGCGGAGTTCACGGCCACCCTGGAATTCGCCGACCACCTGCGCACGGTGATCGCCACCGGCAGCCCGGTCGCCGCGATGACCTCGGCCCTCTATGACGAGGGCTATCCGGTCGAAATCCTGCAATTCCACCAGCGCCGCACCGCTGCCGGCACCGCGACGTTCGTGCAGTGCGAATGCAACGGCAGGCGCGGCTGGGGCGCGGCCCTGGCCGACGACGGGGCCGAATCGACGGTCCGCGCCATGATCGCGGGCGTCAACAAGCTGGGCGCCTGAGCGAGGCGAAAACGCAACGGGCCGTTCACATTCCGCGGAATGTGAACGGCCCGGTGGTGCAGTTTACTGATCTGCCTGCTGCTCGGCGAGCTGCTTGCGCACCTCGTCCATGTCCAGCGCCTTCACCTGGGTGACCAGATCCTCCAGCGCGGCGGGCGGCAGTGCGCCGGGCTGCGCGAAGACCAGCACCCCCTCGCGGAACGCCATAATGGTCGGAATCGAGCGAATGTTGGCGGCTGCGGCCAGGCCCTGTTCGGCCTCGGTGTCGACCTTGCCGTGCACGACATCGGGATGCTTGTCCGAGGAGGCCTCGAAGGTTGGCGCGAAGCTCTTGCACGGACCGCACCAGTCGGCCCAGAAATCGACGAGTACCACGTCGTTTCCGGTGACGATCTCATCGAAATTCTGTTGGTTCAGCGTCTGGGTGGCCATGACGTCCTCTCGTGTCGATTGTCGCCAGCTATAACGTCCGGCTCGTTATATATCTTCCGGCGGTGCCGCTATCTTCCTCGGGCGACCGGCCATTCGCGCCGTTGATCGCCGTCCCAACGCCGGATACCCACCACGGTCGCGGGAAAATCACGGTCCCTGGCTACGGCATGGATCGCCTCGCCCACATGCTGTGGCGGCACCCGTCTGGCCAGCGTGATATGTGGCGTCCACTCGTCGGGTTGCGCATTCGACGGTATGCCGGGACATGGCGACACGACCGAGAAGATCCGACGTTGCAGTGCGAGCAACTGTTCCGACGGCACCACCGACCGGACCAGGATCGGATTGCGCGCACCGAAGACGAGCAGGCCGCCCAGTCTTATCGGAATCGGCCGGAAACTCAGTTGATCCAGTGCGTGATCGATGCGCGGCCAGATCTGCCTGGCCACCGCGACGGTGATATGTGGTCGATTGGTTTCGGCATGCTTACCGGCCGAACTCGGGATGCCGGCATCGGTGAGCAACTGCCACTGCCGCCGGATCTCCGCATCGGCCACATCGTCCAATAGCAATTCGACCGACTGCACCATAGTTCACGAGAGGTTAGCCGCCCGCGCGGCTCGATGGGCGGCGAACACGCGGCCCAGTTGTCGGTGCACGAACGTTGTCGCGGGAGGATGGCCCGGTGAACCGTATGCGTCTCGGCCTCATCGAAGGTGACGGCATCGGCCCGGAGGTGGTCCGCGCCACCCGCGTGGTGGTCGACGAAGCACTGACCGCGGCCGGCGCGGCCTCGGTCGACTGGGTGCAATTGCCGATGGGGCAGCGCGCCATCGAAGAATTCGGCGATCCGCTGCCCGAGCAGACCCTCGCGGCCCTAGACGAACTAGATGCCTGGATCCTGGGTCCGCACGACAATGCCGCCTACCCGCCCGAACTTCGAATCGCACCAGGCGGCGCCATCCGCAAACGCTTCGGTCTCTACGCGAATATCCGCCCCGCGCGTGCCTTCGCCGGAATCAAGGCGAACGCTCCCGACATCGACCTGGTGATCGTCCGGGAGAACAGCGAGGGTTTCTACGCCGACCGCAATATGTTCGCCGGGTCGGGCGAGTTCCGGCCCACCCCGGATGTGGCGATGGCGGTCGGCCTGATCACCCGCCAAGCCTGCGAGCGGATCGCGCATGAGGCCTTCCGGCTCGCGGCCGCGCGTCGCAAGCGGGTCACCATCGTGCACAAGGCCAATGTGCTGCCCATGACCATGGGCCTGTTCCGCGACGTCTGCTATGACGTCGCCCACGCCTATCCGGGCGTCGAGGTCGACGACGAACACGTCGACGCGGCCGCCGCCCATCTGGTCCGTGCGGCCCGCGACTACGACGTGCTGGTCACCGAGAACCTCTTCGGCGATATCCTCTCCGATCTCGCCGGCGAACTCAGCGGCTCGCTCGGCATCGCCGCATCGCTCAACTGCTCGGCGACCAAGGCGATGGCACAGGCGGTACACGGCGCCGCACCGACCCTGGCCGGACACAATCGCGCAAATCCGGCGGCGCTACAGCTCTCGGCGGCAATGTTGTTGCACTGGCTGGGAATTCGCGACAACAACCGCGCGCTGTCGAAGGCGGGTGAACGCATCGAAGGTGCCGTCGCTGCCGCGTTCGCCGCGGGCATCGCCACCGCCGACCTGGGTGGTCTTGCCTCGACCAGCGAATTCACCGAGCAGGTCTGCGCCAGGGTGCACCGGCGCTGACTGGGATCGGTGAGGCGACCCGGAACCCAACTCATTCGAACATCGGACCGTCCGGTAGGGTCCACCGCCGGTGCCTGAGTGTTTGCTGTGCTCGGAGTGTTCCGCACAGAACGGATAATCTTCCGTTACTGTCCAGCACGAAACGCCACGATCGCTTAGATTGCCAAACGGGTGGTGACGCCCGGGTTTCTCGGATCCGAAATGTGGAGGGCTGCTGTGTCTGTTCGATCGGTTCTTGGCAGGCGCGCCCTGCAAGCGATGTGCGTACTCGCCGGTGGTGTGCTGGCGGTGTCGGGCTGTAGTAACACCGAGGACAACTCGCCCTCGGTGGTGAAGGTACAGGGGATCGACAAGTTCGACACGGCCGCCGCGCTACTCCCGGACAAGATCAAGCAGTCGGGCAAGCTCGTCGTCGGAGTCAATGTCCCGTATCAGCCCAATGAGTACAAGGATCCGAGCGGCAAGATCGTCGGTTTCGATGTCGACCTGATGGACGCGGTCGCCGCGACCCTCGGCCTCAAGGCCGAGTACGTCGAATCCTCATTCGAGAAGATCATTCCCGCGATCCAGGCGGGCACCTACGACGTCGGCATGTCCTCCATCACCGACTCGAAGGAACGCGAACAGAGCGTCGACTTCACCACTTACTTCAACGCGGGCAGCCAGTGGGCGCAACAGACGGGTAAACCGATCGACCCGGAAAACGCCTGCGGTAAGCGGGTCGCAGTGCAGGCCACCACGGTTCAGGACACCGACGAAATTCCGGCGCGCAGTAAGAAGTGCGAGGCGGAGGGCAAGCCCGCCATCGATAAGAAGCCGTTCGACGAGCAGAGCGCGGCGACCAACGCGCTGGTGCTCGGCCAGGTCGACGCGATGTCGGCGGATTCGCCGGTTACCGCGTATGCGATCAAGAAGAGCGACGGCAAGATCGAAGCGGCGGGCAAGGTCTTCGATTCCGCGCCCTACGGTTGGGCCATTCCCAAGGGTTCGGCGCTCGGCAAGGCGCTGCAGGCCGCCGTCCAGCACCTGATGGATAACGGCAAGTACCTGGAGATCACCAAGAACTGGGGTGTGCAGGAAGGCGCGATCACCAAGTCGGTCATCAACGGCGCCGAGAGCTGATCGATGTCGTCATCCGAAATCACGTCGGCGCCCGGCGACAACACCGGGCCCGGCGGGCCGATCGACGCGGCAGAACCGGAGCCGATCAAGGCCGTTCCCCTACGCAGGCCGGGCCGCTGGATCGCTGCGGCGATCATCCTGGCCCTGCTCGGGCTCTTCATCTACGGCGCGGCCACCAACCCCGCGTACGGATGGGGAACCTATCGAAAGTACTTGTTCGATAGCCGGATCGCCTCCGGCGCGATGATCACCCTCGAGCTGACCGTGCTCGCGATGGCGATCGCCATCGTGCTGGGCGCGTTGCTCGCGGTGATGCGCCTGTCTCCGAATCCGGTGTTGCGCGCCGTGGCGTGGGTGTATCTCTGGATTTTCCGTGGCACACCGGTTTTCGTGCAGTTGGTCTTCTGGGGTCTGTTTCCGTCGCTGTACAAGTCGATCCAGCTCGGTGTGCCGTTCGGGCCGGAGTTCGTTCGGATCGACGTCCAGGGATTGCAGGCCGCGTTCGCCTTCGCAGTGATCGGCCTCGCGTTGAACGAGGCCGCGTATATGGCCGAAATCGTCCGTGCCGGAATCAATTCTGTCGGCGAGGGGCAGCGCGAGGCCTCGACGGCGCTGGGCATGTCGTGGTCGCAGACCATGCGCAGAACCGTGCTGCCGCAGGCGATGCGGGTGATCATTCCGCCGACCGGTAATGAGCTCATCGGCATGCTGAAGACCACTGCGTTGGTCACCGCGATCCCGTTGAGCACCGACCTGTACGGGCGGGCCCGCGATATCTACGGTGTGAACTTCCAGCCGATTCCACTGCTATTGGTCACCGCCACTTGGTATCTCGCGGTCACCAGCGTGCTGATGATCGGGCAGTATTACCTGGAGCGCTACTACTCGAGGGGTGCCTCGCGACAGCTGACCGCCAAGCAACTGCAGCAACTGGCCGACGCTCAGACGATTGTGAAGGCGAAATGAGCGAGCGTAGCGAGCGAACAATGGACACGGCCGCTTTCGCAGGCATGAGCGGGACGACAGACAAAGTGGAGCCGACTGACACACAGCCGATGATTTTCGCGGATCGGGTGTGCAAGAACTTCGGTGCGCTGCAGGTGCTCAAGGGCATTTCGCTCGAGGTCGGGCGTGGCGATGTGCTGTGCCTGATCGGGCCGTCGGGTTCGGGTAAATCGACCTTTCTGCGCTGTATCAACCACCTCGAGCAGGTGAATGCCGGTCGGCTCTATGTCGACGGCGACCTCATCGGCTATCGCGAAAAGGGCGGCAAACTCTACGAATTGCACCCGCGTGATGCGGCCAAGCAGCGCCGCGATATCGGCATGGTGTTCCAGCATTTCAACCTGTTCCCGCATCGTACGGCGATGGAGAACATTGTCGAGGCGCCCATCCAGGTGAAGGGCCTGCGCAAGACGGACGCGACGGCGCGTGCACACGAGTTGCTTGACCGAGTCGGCATGGGGGACAAGGCGAATGCCTATCCGGCCCAGCTCTCCGGCGGTCAGCAACAGCGCGTCGCCATTGCCCGCGCACTGGCCATGGATCCCAAGCTGATGCTCTTCGACGAGCCGACCTCGGCACTGGATCCGGAATTGGTCGGCGAGGTGCTCGGGGTCATGCGCGAACTCGCCGCCGACGGAATGACGATGGTGGTTGTCACCCACGAAATGGGTTTCGCCCGTGAGGTTGCCGACCAACTGGTGTTCATGGACGGCGGCGTGGTCGTGGAGGCGGGTAATCCACGCGAGATGCTGGCCGACCCGAAACAGGAACGCACCAAGGCATTCCTGTCGCGACTGCTGTGAATTCAGCGCCGGCCCAGGCCGATACGGAGTTGTCCGAGTAGGACTTTCGCCGCCGGACTGCCCGGACGATCGCGCCGCCACGCCAACGCGAGTTGTCCGCGCAGCTCCGGTTCGGTGATCGACAGCACCCGCACGCCGAATGCGGCGGCCTCCTCGGCCGTCAGCGCGGGCACCACCGCGATGCCGAGGCCGCGGGCGGCGAGCCGGAGCAACAGCGGGGGAGCGGCGGCCTCGAATGCGATATCGGGTTCGAATCCCGCTGCGGCACAGGCTCGATCGAAGACGCCGCGGATACCGGTGCCGCGCGGCAGACAGATCAGCGGTTGCTCGCGCAACTGGTCGAGCGTGATCGCGGCACCCTTCTTACCGTCCGGCGCGACCGCCGCAACCACCGGCGTATCGAGCACAATATCGATACCGATCTCGGCACCGATCTCGGCGCCGGTCAACCCGACCAGGGCGATATCCAGCTCACCGCTGCGCACCGCCGCGAGCATCCGTTCGGAGGTGTCCTCGGTCAGGCTGATGCCGACCTGCGGGTGGTCGTCGTGAAAATCCGCCAGCACCGAGGAGATATCGAATTCCTCGTCGCCCGCGCCGGATATGCATCCGAGCCGGACGTGTCCGCGCAGCAGTCCAGTGAATTCGTCCACTGTCGCGGTGATCTGCTCGGTTGCCGCCAGCGCGGTCCTGACATGCGGTAGCACCGCCGCGCCCACTTCGGTCAAGGTCACCGAGCGCCCGCCGCGATCGAGAAGTTGTTGTCCCAGTTCACGTTCGAGCTGGCGGATCTGCGCGCTGAGTCCGGGTTGGGCCAAATGCAACCGAGCCGCAGCGCGGGTGAAGTTGGCCTCCTCGACCACGGTCACGAAGTAGCGGAGTTGGCGCAGTTCCATAACTACTGATTATAAGGACAAGCAGAACTATCTGTTGTACTTCTGACTCAGCACGCGGCATCGTTCAAGGCATGGGAAACACCGCAGAGATCATCGACACCTTCACCGGCCCGGTCTTCCGCCCCGGCGACACCGGATACGACGAAGAAGTCGCCGGTTTCCAGGCCGCGTACCGCCACCGCCCCGCACTGGTCGTCGGCGCGGTACACATCGAGGATGTGCGCAGTGCGGTGGAATACGCCGCGCGCCACGGACTTCCGGTCGCGGTCCAGGCCACCGGGCACGGACTTTCGGCCGCGGCCGACGGCGGTGTGCTGATCAGCACCCGTCGGATGACCGATATCCGGATCGACCCGCCGACGCGTACGGCCCGCATCGGCGCCGGAGTGCGGGCGGGCGCGCTGGTCGAAGCCGCCGCACCGTACGGGCTGGCACCGTTGAACGGATCCTCGCCGTCGGTCGGGGTCGTCGGCTACAGCCTCGGCGGCGGATTGGGCCTGCTGGCACGGCAATTCGGCTACGCCGCCGAACATGTGCGCGTCGTCGAAATCGTCACGGCGGACGGTCGGGTCCGCACGCTGACCCCCGGCGACGAACTCTTCGGCGCGGTGCTCGGCAGCGGCGGCAATTTCGGCGTGGTGACCGCGCTGGAACTGGAGCTGGTTCCGGTCGCCACCGTCTACGGCGGTCAGTTGGTCTTCGACACCCCGCTGGTCGAGCAGGCCCTGGAAGCTTGGAAGGACTGGACCGCAACGCTGCCCGACGAGCTGACCTCGACGGTCACCGTCATGACCTTCCCGCCCATTCCGCAGGTTCCGGAACCGCTGCGCGGGCGCTATGTCGCGTCGATCCGGATCGCCTACAACGGATCCGTAGACGAGGGCGAGCGTTTGGTCGAGCCGTTGCGGGCCGTCGGGGATCGTCTGAAGGATGACCTGCGGGTCATGCCGTACACCGAATCGCACACCATCCACAGCGATCCCGACCACCCGCATGCCTACGCCGCTACCAATGCACTGCTCGATGAGCTCACCGGAGAAACCTTGTCGGTCTTGCTCGAGGCCACCGGACCCGAATCGCCGATCCAGGCGGTAGTCGATATCCGGCACCTCGGCGGTGCGCTGAGTAGGCGTGGTCCCGCGGGGATCAGCGTGGACAACCGGGATGCCGACTACATCGTTCGCATCATCACCATGCCTGGACCCGATGCGGGTGACGCCGCGCCCGAGGATCATGCGGTGATCCGCGCGGCGCTCGCGCCGTGGACCGTCGGTCACAGCTTGAACTTCCTCTACGGCGCGGGTGCCGCCGCCGACGAGGCGCAGACCCGAGGTGGCTACGCACCGGAAACCTACGCCCGGCTGGCCGCATTGAAGGCAAAGTACGACCCGCACAATATGTTCCGCTTCAACCGCAACATCACACCCGCGAACTGACCGCCGCGACCGCCCCGAGCATCTGTTGCCCGGGGCGGGTCTGGTGCTATCTTAGTGATATCACTTTGATACTCGGAGGATGTCATGAAGCTTCGGTCGGCGTTCCACGTCAACGGCTTTCTCGTGTTGGTGTCGTGGTTTGTCCTTACGCTCCTGATCGGTGGCGGCGCCATCGTCGGATACGCCGTGGCCGCGCACAACGACAATGTGCCCGCACTGGTCGGCGCGATCATCGCGACCGTGGTGGTGGTCGCGCTCCTGCTGTTGGCCACCGGGCTTACCGTGGTGAATCCCAATGAGGCCAAGGTCGTTCAGTTCTTCGGCCGCTACATCGGCTCACTGAGCGAGCCCGGCTTCTACTCCGTGGTGCCGCTCACCGACCGCCGCAGCATTTCGCTGAAGGTGCGCAACTTCGAGACCCAGAAGCTCAAGGTCAACGATGCCGACGGCAATCCGGTGGACATCGCCGCCGTCGTGGTCTACCGGGTAGTCGACAGCTTCAAGGCCGCATTCTCGGTCGACGACTACGAAGAGTACGTGGCGACACAGTCCGAGGCGGCCGTGCGGCACCTGGCCACGACCCACCCCTATGACGCGCACGACCAGAACGCCACCAGCCTGCGCGACGGGGTCGAGGTGGCCGAGGAACTGACCGTCGAACTGCGTGACCGCACCGATCTGGCGGGCATCGAGGTCATCGAGGCCAGGATCACCCACCTTGCCTACGCGCCGGAGATCGCGCAGGCCATGCTCGTGCGGCAGCAGGCGGCCCAGGTGGTCGCCGCGCGCACCCGGATCGTCGAGGGCGCGGTCGGCATGGTCCGGCTCGCGCTGGACAGGCTCGCCGAACAGGGCGTCGTCGAACTCGACGAGGAACGCAAGGCCGCCATGGTCTCCAACCTGCTGGTCGTCCTCTGCGGTGACCGCGCCACCCAACCCGTCGTCAATACCGGCTCGCTCTACTCCTGAGTCGCCCATGGCCGAGCGCAAGAAGATCCTGCTACGCCTGGACCCGGCGATACACGAGGCCATTGCCCAGTGGGCCGCCGACGACCTGCGCAGTATCAATGCCCAGATCGAGTACGCACTGCGCCTTGCGTTGAAACAGGCAGGGCGCGGCCCGAAAGCGAAACCGGCCGAGGAGTAGCCGGAATACGCTCTGCCGCAACGATGCCGAACGCCCACGGGTGTTCGGCATCGCCGGCATTCGTCTCCGACGATGTGTCAGCGCGCGAGTTCGCCGAGGAGTTCGAGACTGTCGGTGTACAGCGCGTGTTGCGCGTCCCGGTCGTAGGACGCCTTCGATGAAGGTTTCGCGGTACGGCCAACGAAGTGCTGGCCGGTCATCTTGTCGAGCGATGGATCGGTGACAAGCCACGCGAGATCCTCGCCCGATCGGCGCGGTGTATTCACACCGGGCAATAACACCAGACCCCGAGCGACTGTGCGCCACAACAGTTTGGCTGCCGCCCCGGCATCCCTGGCGAGTCCGGTGCCTGGCATCAGTCCCGGATCGAAGGCATTCACCGTGATGCCGCGCGGCTGGAACTGGCGTGCCAATTCGTAAGTGGTCTGCAGATTAGCCAACTTCGATGTGCTGTAACGGCGACGGCCGTCGCGCTGTGCGGATTCTGTCGACTCGGGCGGGTAGGCGAGTTGGCGGACATCGGTATCCAGCGGATCGGGCATGCCGGTGAACTGATCCGGATTATGTGTGCCCGAGGTGACGAAGACGATGCGCGCGGGTGCGATCAGGTCGTCGAGCAGCGCTTGGACCAGTGCGAGGTGTCCGAGATGGTTGACGCCGAAGGTGGCCTCTACGCCGTCCTCGGTGTAGCTGCGGCGGGTGAACTGCAGTCCGGCGTTGCACACCAGTGCGCGCAGCGGAGGTAGTCCGCGCCTGCGGAACTCGTCGGCGAAATGGGCGACGGAGGCCAGTGCGGCGAGGTCCAGCGTTGCCGCCTGCGCGCCGATGGCGGCGGCCTGCGCCTGGGCCCGGTCGGCGTCACGCCCGGTCACGACGACCGTCCATCGGGGATCGGCGGCGAGTGCCCTGGCGCATTCGCGGCCGAGGCCGCTGGTGCCGCCGGTGATCACAACAGTTCTGTCACTTGTTGTCATATGGCAGAGTCTGCCATATGGCGCGCTGTGCGACAATACTCGGATGTCGTTGCGGGATCGAAAGAAGGAGCGGACGAGGCGGGCGATCGCCGATGCCGCGCTGCGGTTATTCGTCGAGCGCGGATACGACGCCGTGACCGTGGCGGATATCGCCGCCGAGGCCGAGGTCGGGACGCGCACCCTGCACCGCTACTACGCCAGTAAGGATGAATTGCTGTTTGCCGAGGACGACGAGCATCGGGCGGAACTGGCCGGTCTGCTGGCCGAGCGCCCGTCCGACGAATCCCCGGAGGAAACCATGGCCGCGGTCATCGGCCCGCTGGTCGACCGCTTCGCCGACCGTCTCGCCGACGCCCGCGCCCGCGATGTGCTGATCGCGGCCAACCCGGCCTTGCAGGCCCGCGAGCTGGCCAAGCGCAATGCGGTGGAATCCCTTGTCGCCGAACATCTTGCGCACCGCTTGGGTGTAGCGGCGGGCACCGATGTGCGGCCGCTGCTCTGGGCCAAGGTCAGCATGGCCTGTTTCTTTGCGGGCTACGAGATCTGGCTGCATATCGGCGGCGACCTGGGCTCGCACATCGGCGATGCACGAGCCGCACTACTCGATGAATTCCGTTCGGCCGGTACCTGATTCAGTGCCAGCGGTCGGCGGCATCGGTTCATCGTGTGGATTCGGCCGCAGCGGCCGCCTCGGTCTGCAACTGCATCTGCGGGTCCGAACTCAGAATCAGCACCGCGGGCCCGATCGCGGCAGACGTTCGCCGGGCGCTACGAACGTGCGCCGGAATGCGGTTCGCAAACCGGTGGTCAGGGGTCACCGCCAGGCTCGAGAGCGCCGCGAGTTCATCGGCGGCGAACGGCGGCTGCGAGATTCGCCGAGCAGTCCTGACTGCGCGGCAAGGTAGCGTGACCCGGTGCCAATCTCGTTCGACACCAGCGGATTACAGCAGCTCGACAGCAATGCGTGGCGCGATCCTGCCACTGGCGACATCGTGCAGTTGAGTTACTTCGATCTGGTGCCCGATCTGCCCGCGCCACTGACGGACCTGACAACATTGCGGCGCAGGCTCGCCGAGATCCATGCCGAAAGCGGTTGTCTCATCGAGGCTTTCGTCGTCGGAATCGATTCGCAACCCGCGCTGCTGCGGCTGCAGAAGATGCGGCTGCCGGATCAGCCGACCGGTGTGGTCATTGCCGCCTCGCTCACCGTGCCGAAGGCGACTTGCAGTGCGGTGCTGCAGATCCTCTGCCCGGAGACCGGCACCACCGGAATCCGTGAGGCGGTACTCGCACTGGAAATCGGCTTCGACAATATGTACCCGCCCCATCCGTACGCACCCGATCTGCACGGCGCGCTGCCCTATAACGCGGCCGATGACCTGCGCTGGGACGAGCGCTTCCCCGACCATCCGCTCTCGCGTGCCCGCCGCTGGGCGGCGTATACCTGCCCCGCCGCCCGTCTCGATCCCAACTTCGCGGCGCTGCCGGCGTTCTGAGAACTAGGTGTCGGCCGGTTTGTGGGTGACGAAGATGGCGGTGCCGGGGAACAACTCACCCCGCAGCGGGCTCCACTGACCCCACTCCCGCTCCAGCCACTCCGGCCAGTCCGGTTCGATGATGTCGTCGAGCAGCAGCCCGGCGGCGACGATCTCACGCACCCGATCGCCGATGGTGCGGTGATGTTCGACGTAGGTCGGCGTGCCCGCACTGTCGACTTCTACATACGGCGTGCGGTCGAAGTAGGGGATCGAGGCGGTCAGGCCGGCGGGTCCGGGGTCGTCCGGAAATATCCAGCGCATCGGATGGTTCACCGAGAACACCCAGCGACCGCCCGGCCGCAACACCCGCGCAACCTCGCGCATCACCTGTTCGGAGTCTGCGACGAACGGGACCGCGCCGAAGGACGAACACGCCAGATCGAAGGATTCGTCGGCGAACGGCAGTGCCTCCGCCCCCGCCTGCACCAACGGCACCTTCGGCCCGCCGCCCGCCATTGCCGCGAGTCCGCGCGTGAGCATTCCCATGGACAGATCGAGTCCTACCGGCTGCGCGCCCTGTCCGGCCAACCAGCGCGAACACGGTGCGGATCCGCATCCGATCTCCAGGATCCGCTTACCCGCGAGTTCGCCGAGGAAATGCATATCGCCCTCGTGCAAGCCCTCTGGGCACCAGATGAACTCGCCCTCGGGGGAGTCGACGCCGAGAAAGTCGGCGTGGGTTTCGTGATACTGGTCGGCATCGGCGTCCCACCAGCGCCGACTGGCCTGCTGGCTGGCGGCCGAACCGATTCTGGTCCGCGCGGTCGCGGTGGTCCCGAGCAGTGCGTTTGCCTGCGTATGGCGATCTTCCGACACGCCGTCAGACTATCTCGGCGTGGCGTCGGGACCGGTTTGCCCGGCCGGACCAAGGTCGCGTACGCTGAACGCGCGAGTGTCTATGGGTACTGCCGTACCGGTGTCATTGCAGTAACAATCTGCGGGGGCAACTGTACAGAAGTAACGCCAACACCCGTGCTGAGTTTCACAAGCGTTCGCGTGCGGTACGTTCATTATGTCCGTCACGTCGCGTCATCGCGGTGAGATCGCAGCGTACCGAAAGTTCCAATGTCCGCAACCGACCACAATCCGTCCGGAGCAAACCGACATATGCCCACCACCGTCACCTCGCCGCAGGTAGCCGTCAACGACATCGGCTCCGCCGAGGACTTCCTCGCCGCCATCGACGCCACGATCAAGTACTTCAACGACGGCGATATCGTCGAAGGAACCATCGTCAAGGTCGATCGCGACGAGGTCCTGCTCGACATCGGTTACAAGACCGAAGGCGTCATCCCCTCTCGCGAACTCTCCATCAAGCACGATGTCGACCCCAACGAGGTCGTTTCCGTGGGTGATGAGGTCGAGGCTCTTGTTCTCACCAAGGAGGACAAGGAAGGCCGCCTGATCCTGTCGAAGAAGCGGGCGCAGTACGAGCGGGCGTGGGGCACCATCGAGGAGCTCAAGGAGAAGGACGAGGCCGTCAAGGGCACCGTCATCGAGGTCGTCAAGGGCGGTCTGATCCTCGACATCGGTCTGCGCGGCTTCCTCCCGGCCTCCCTGGTCGAGATGCGCCGGGTCCGCGACCTGCAGCCGTACGTCGGCAAGGAGATCGAGGCCAAGATCATCGAGCTGGACAAGAACCGCAACAATGTGGTCCTGTCCCGCCGCGCCTGGCTCGAGCAGACCCAGTCCGAGGTCCGCAGCGAGTTCCTGCACCAGCTGCAGAAGGGCCAGGTCCGCAAGGGTGTGGTCTCCTCGATCGTCAACTTCGGCGCGTTCGTCGATCTCGGCGGCGTCGATGGTCTGGTGCACGTCTCCGAGCTGTCCTGGAAGCACATCGACCACCCGTCCGAGGTTGTCGAGGTCGGCAACGAGGTCACCGTCGAGGTCCTCGACGTCGATCTGGACCGCGAGCGGGTTTCGCTGTCGCTCAAGGCGACCCAGGAAGACCCGTGGCGTCAGTTCGCCCGCACCCACGCGATCGGTCAGATCGTGCCGGGCAAGGTCACCAAGCTGGTTCCGTTCGGTGCGTTTGTGCGCGTCGAAGAGGGCATCGAGGGCCTGGTGCACATCTCCGAGCTGGCCGAGCGCCACGTGGAGGTCCCGGACCAGGTTGTCGCGGTCGGCGACGACGCGATGGTCAAGGTCATCGACATCGACCTGGAGCGTCGCCGGATCTCGCTGTCGCTGAAGCAGGCGAACGAGGACTACCACGCCGAGTTCGACCCGTCGAAGTACGGCATGGCCGACAGCTACGACGACCAGGGCAACTACATCTTCCCCGAGGGCTTCGATCCCGACACCAACGAGTGGCTCGAGGGCTTCGACAAGCAGCGCGAAGAGTGGGAAGGCCGCTACGCCGAGGCGGAGCGTCGCCACAAGATGCACACCGCGCAGATGGAGAAGATGGCGGCCGACGCCGCGGCCGAGGCCGCGAACGGTGGCGGCGCGTCGGGCAACTACTCCTCTGAGAGCGGTTCGCAGGCGTCCTCCGGCCAGGCCGAGTCCTCCGGCGGTTCGCTCGCCAGCGACGCCCAGCTCGCGGCCCTGCGTGAGAAGCTCTCCGGCAACGCCTGATTCGTAGAGCAGTAGCGAAGGCCCCGGTCCGATTGGACCGGGGCCTTCGTGTTGCGGCAATCGGTAGTGTGCCCGGACATGGGGAGCAATCCGGGCAAGACCAGATTGCTCGCTGACCGGTGTGCTCGAAACATGGTCTGCGGCACGGCCGGTGGGCGAGCGTACGGCCGAGGTCGACGAGAAGGACTGCGCGGCACCGGTGAACCGCCGATAGCGATCAGTCGGACATTTGACCAATTTCACCGGAATGTCTGCACGCCTTAGCGATAGGGTGCAGGCGAGTCGGTAGCGCGTTGGCAAGATCGAGCCCGACGAATCAGCCCGGACGAGAGAGAACACCACGCATGTGCGCAGCGAGTCCGTTCAGCGGTCTCAACCGTAGACAGTTCCTGGCGAAGGCCGCCGCGGCCGGAGCGGTGGGCGCACTCGCGTCCTGGGCCGATCCGATCATCGAACGCGCCTACGCCGCCGATCCGGCCGGGACCGGCGGCCTCGGCGATATCGAGCATTTCGTGCTGCTCATGCAGGAGAACCGTTCCTTCGACCACTATTTCGGCACCATGGCCGGCGTGCGTGGTTTCGGTGAGGCATCCAAGTCCTGGCAGCAGTACGGTTGGACGCCCGGTATCGGTCCGACCCCGGACGGCTTCGTGAACCCGTTCCGTCTCGACACCACCCGTGGCGCGACACTCGACGGTGAATGCATCAACGATCCGGATCACAGCTGGGGCGGTATGCATCGGGCCTGGAACGGTGGCGCCAACGATCAGTGGATGCCGATGTCCATTGCCAGTGTCGGCCCGGCCAACGCGCCCGCGGCCATGGGTTACTACCTGCGCGAGGACATTCCGATCCACCATGAACTCGCCGATGCGTTCACCATCTGCGACAACTACCACTGTTCGGTCCTGGGCCCGACGGATCCGAACCGGCTGTACTGGATCAGCGCCACCATCGACCCGGATGGCGTGGCGGGTGGACCGCTGCTGGAGACACCCACATTGATCCCGCAGCACGTCTACAGCTGGCGCACCTACCCGGAGAACCTCTCCGAAGCGGGCGTCAGCTGGAAGATCTACAACAACCGCGATGCGGGCCCGCTGTCCTCGGTGATCCTGGACGGCATGCTCGGCTGTTTCACCCAATCTACTGATCCGAATTCCGAATTGGCCCGGCGCGGCCTTGCGCCGGTGTACCCCAACGACTTTCAAGCCGATGTCGCCAACGACACGTTGCCCGCTGTGTCCTGGGTGATTCCGTCGTTGATCAACTGTGAACATCCCGCGCTGCCTGCGGCCTTCGGCGCGTATGGCATCGTGCAACTGCTCGATATCCTCACCTCCAATCCGAAGGTGTGGGAGAAAACCGCGCTGATCATCAGCTACGACGAGAACGGCGGCTTCTTCGACCACGTCACCCCGCCGACCGCGCCCGCGGGCACGCCGGGCGAATTCGTCACAGTGCCGTTGGATCGGGTGAAGGCTTCGAAAGGTATCGCGGGTCCGATCGGTTTGGGGTATCGCGTTCCCGGCCTGGTGATTTCGCCGTACAGCCGCGGCGGGCTGGTCGCATCGGAGACCTTCGATCACACCTCCCAGCTCCGACTGCTCGAGACCCGCTTCGGCGTCGAGGTGCCGAATCTGACGCGGTGGCGGCGCAGCGTCACCGGCGATATGACCTCGGCCTTCGATTTCGGTTCGACCCCGGATACGGCGAAGCCGGTGCTGAGCGATCCGAAGCCGAAGATGGATGCCGCGATCGCCCAGTGCGGTCCGAATATGGCACTGGGGAGCACGACTTCGGGTGTCCCGTATCCGGTGCCGCCCAACCAGATGCCGACCCAGCAATCTGGTTCGCGTCGCCGTCCGAGCGGAATCGTGCGAGGTTAGGCTGCGGGTATTCTCGCCCTGATGTCCGAGTCGGCCGTCGAGTTCACCGGGACCGCCTGGGAACGCAGGAAGATCGAGATGATGAGCCGCATCCAGCGCGTCGCGCTGGATCGTGTTCTACGGGCACGGGTATCGCAATGTGACGGTGGAGCGGGTCGCGGTGGCGGCCGGGGTATCGCCGAGTTCGGTCTTAGTTCGGCACCAAGGAGATGCTCGTCCTCTACGACGAGGCCGATCCAAGGGTGCTGGATGTGCTGCGCACGGCCGGTGGCGGCGATACCGTCGACCCGCCTGCGGTCAGGAAGCTCGCGAAAACCGCGACCATGCTGGCGGCCGCCGCGGTGATCGGCCGGGCGGTGCGTTGCAGTCCATCCGAACCGCGGCGGCATCGTCACCGGTCTCGTCCCAGCATTCCTTCATCCGCCGGATCAGGAATACCTCGTAATCCATTGATAGACAGAACAATACGGCGAATACCAGTATCAGTAGATACATCTCCAGGAATCCGGTGCTGCGGAAGCCGAGCGCGGATTCGCTTACATCGTGTTGGAATACCGCGACCGTCCGGCCCAGTGCGGCCCCGGTAGTCAGCAGGTTGAGCAGAATTGCCATGAGCGCGAGCACAATACGGCGGAATGCCACAATCGGGAATGTCAGCGATACGGTCAAACAAGCGTGATCACCCAGGGAAAGCAGGCGGTAATCCGGTGCGGCACATCAGCGAACGTCGCTGACCGCCGATGCGAACTTCTACATTGTCGAGAGCCGCTGCACGAGAACGGATATCGGAGACCAAGTCGGTGGCGGTCGTCGAATCGAAGGTGACCTTGTGTACCACGATTGCCAGTACCCGGCCATCCGCCTGCTGCGGCAGCACCGTGGCAATGCGCGGTCGCGGGTCAGTTCGGCGATGAATCGAGTAGCTTCGGAACGGGTTTCGTCACCAAGCGGGCCCGCTGTCCGGACCTGCTGCCACCACCTCGATCGGTGCGAGCAGCCCGGGACCGAAACTGTCCTCGATGAGTTCGGTCGCCCGGCCGGTCGGTCGATCCGTCGGTGCGGTGAGGCCCATATCGACGCCGTAGCGTATGCCGGTGATCGGGGTCGCCGAGGCCAGTAAGCCGACCCCGATCGCGCCGAACAGCGCGGGCCGTCCCATAACGGTATGCCTCCACCGTGCCCATACGCTCGATGCCGTCGCGGACCGGACTGCCGCGGGCCTGAGCAGGTGCGGCAGTGCGCCGAGATTCACCGCCGGACCCGGCGTCGCCAGCAGTGGGGACAATAGCGTGAAAGCCGCGATCAATGTGGCGATGACGGCGACCACCATCCCGATCGCGACACCATTCAGCATCGGCAGCCCGACCGCTGCCAGCGCGCACAGCGAGATCATCACGATGAATCCCGAGGCCAGAATGATGCGGCCGGTCGTATCGATCGCGCTGCCGATAGCCGCGGCAATGGCCTCGGCGGATCGCCGATCGCGCACGCCGCGCCGGGGCAGCTCCCCGTTGAATCGGCTCACGATGAACATCGCGTAGTCGATCGCGGTGCCGGTAGCGATCATGGTGGCAACCGAGAGCACCAGCGGATCGAAGGGCAGAAAGGTGGTCAGGCCGAAGAGCGCGCCGACGGCGACTGCGATGCCCGCCGCCGTGACGGTAATGGGCAGCGTGGCCGCGACCACCGCGCCGAGGGCGAGCACCGCAGTCGCCATGGGTAGGCCGATGGCCTCGGCACGTTGCATATCGGCGGTCTCGATTTCGATGAGATCGGTCTGTGCGGGCGCGAACCTGGTGACCATGACCTCGATGCCGGAATGTAGGTGATGACGGCAGCACGAAGTGACCCAGTCCCGATTGGGCTGGGTCACCGGAGGTTTATGACCAGATGGGCGGCAGAGTCAGCTGGCGGCCGCAGGCACCCAGTACGCGGTCGCGGCGGCGGAGCGTTTTCGCATGGCCGCGAAGCTGTGCCGAGCGGGGCTGATCAAAGCGGTGAACCACGAGCGGCGGTGCTCGGCGAGCGCTGCCGCGACGGCGGGATGCTTGATGCAGTGCATGCCCCCCGCCCTGCCCAGGCGGTGGCGACCCACCTGGTTGATTTTGGTGCCCAATGATGTTCCTTTGCTTGCTGGTATTGGCCTGGATCGCCACGGCGAAGATTAGTCGAACGAAAGTGTTCGGCACAGTATTTTGCACGAGTAATTGCCTCGGCGTGTCGGAAAGTTGTGGTCCGGCGCGGAGAATCGACCGGAAATGTTGCGAGATGGTCTCGGCCCAGTCACGGATCGGGCAAATGGTGTTTCAGATGGTGGAATGTGCGCGTAGGGGGTTGCGTTCGGCGCGACATCGAGGATGCGAGACTGGTCGAATGTTACGGATCGGCCTCACCGGAGGCATGGGAGCGGGCAAGTCGACGGTGGCGCGGATTCTCGCCGATCTCGGCGCGGTGATCGTCGATTCCGATGTGATCGCCAGAGAGGTCGTCGAGCCGGGTACCGAAGGCCTGACGGCGTTGGTGGCGGCGTTCGGTCCCGGCATCCTCGCCGCCGACGGCAGCCTCGATCGGCCGGCGCTGGCGGCCAAGGCATTCGGATCCGACGAAGCGCGTGCCACGTTGAATTCCATTGTTCATCCATTGGTCGGTAAACGAACCACGGAATTGATTTCCGCCGCGCCGTCGGATGCGATTCTCGTTCAAGACATTCCGCTCCTGGTGGAAAATGGTCTCGCGCCGCTGATGAATCTTGTATTGATCGTCGATGTGCCCGCGGAAACTCGGATACGGCGGTTGGTGCAATTCCGGGGCGTTTCCGAATCGGATGCCCGGGCACGTATTTCGGCGCAGGCCACCGATGAACAGCGCCATGCGGTCGCGGATGTGCTGTTGGACAATAGCGGTGAGTCGGGGGCCATTGATTCGGTTGTTCGGCAGTTGTGGGCGCAACGGCTGGTGCCGTTCGAGCGGAATCTGCGCACCGCGACACCGGCGCGGCGCACGGAGTTGCGCGTTGTTCCCGCGAATCCCGAGTGGGCGGCGCAGGCGCAGCGGCTAATCGCCCGGCTGTGGGTTGCGTGTGGTGCGGCGGCCTCGCGGATCGACCACATCGGCTCCACCGCGGTGCCGGGATTGCCCGCCAAGGATGTCATCGATGTGCAAATCACCGTGGCGGATCTGGCTGCCGCCGATGGGTTGCGAGATGCGTTGGGGGCGGCTGGTTTTCCGGTGCGGCCCGATATCGTTGCCGACAATCCGAAGCCGACCGCGGCGGATCCGAAGGGCAGCGATACGGCGTTGTGGGCCAAGCGGTTTCACCAGAGTGCCGACCCGGGGCGGTTGGCGAATGTGCATGTCCGGGTGGCAGGTTCGCCGGGGCAGGAATTCGCGTTGCTGTTCCGGGACTGGCTGATTGCCGAAGCAGCCGTGCGCGCGGAGTATCTGGAGGTCAAGCGCGAAGGTGAGGCCAAGGCGGCCGGGCTGACCGGCGAGGCGGCAACGCTGGCGTATCTGGATGTGAAGGAACCGTGGTTCGACGCTGCCTGCCCGCGGGCCGCGGCCTGGCGCGACAGCGTCGAACGCTGAACTGTACGCGGGCTATCGGATGTTCAGAGCAGTGCGGCGAGCCGATCGTTGGCCGCACCGAGCGGTGCCGCCAACGGGACCATCGCCAGCTCGGCGGTGGTACTACATCCAGGTCAGGGTGATATCCAAGGTGGCGAGCCAGCGGTCCAGCGAGTAGCCGTTGGCGGCGATGCCGTCGATGGCAATGGACGCGTGTTCGATGGCGGCCTGGGCCTCGGCGAGGGTGATCAAACCGGCGGTGTGCGCGGCGAGCAGTTCGTCCACGTCGAGCAGTTCCGTCTCGCGTCCCGAGCGCACCACGATATCGAGGTAGTGGTCCACCGACTTCCACTTCTTCGGCTCGACCTGGGTGAATTCGCCGAGGTCGAGGTAATAGTCCTCATCGCGTCGATGTGCGGGGTGAAAGTGGAAGATCGTCACCCGAATGGAAAGCCCGGGCAGCAGCCACGACTCGATGTAGTGGAACTGCGGATGGTCCGAGGTGCGCGCCATGTACAGGCCCCACGGCTCGGTCCGGTAGCGCTCGACCGGCCGGACGAAGCCCTTCGGGTCCGTGTTCGTCAGGTCCGCGAGGTTGAAGTACTCGACCTTGGGCCTGTGCACGTCCACTGATGGTGCCTGTGTCATGCAAACAGAATCTACCGCCGTCGCCGCGCCGTCGAGTGGTAGGCGAAGGTTGGGCAGACTCTGCCTGGATCGGGCTACATCCAGGTCAGTGTGATCTCCTTGGTGGCCAGCCAGGGCTCGACCTCGTGCCCGTGCGCGGCCAAGCCCTCCATGGCCTTGGTCGCCCGGTCGAGCGCGTGATGCGCATGCGTCGTATCGATCAGACCGGCCGAATGGGCGGCCAGCAGATCGTCCACGCCGCGCAGTGCGGCCGCGCGGGAGTGGCGTACCGCGATCTCGAGGTACTGGTCCATGGACTTCCAGCGCTTGGGTTCGATCCGGGTGTACTCGCCGATATGCAGGCAATAGTCCAGGTCGCGGTGGTGTCCGGTCTGGTAGTGCACGATTGTCACGCGCAACCAGAGTTCGGGCAGCAGCCAGGTCTCCATGTATTGGATCCGGGGACCGCCGACGGTGCGTGCCACGTACAGACCCCACGGCTCGATGTGCACGCGGTCGAGCGGGCGCACGAAACCCTTGGGATCGGTCATGGTCAGCTCGGCGATATTGAAATGTTCGATCTTCGGTCTTAGCTGGGTAGTGGTCATCGGTGATCCCGGTGCGGCGGTGGTGGTTGGCTGATTGACGGGCGGAAGCCCGCGAAAGTCACGTGCGACGTAACCGGCGATTCCGGTCACAGCGGGCGCGGCGGCAAGCAATGGAATCAGAGCGCTCATAGCCTCATCCTCAGGTCCGACAACCAAATTAGGTTACACCCGGTAGAGGCTGTCTGCCGTTGTCATCGGTGGGACGAATCTCGTTGCAGCAACGGACATTTCGGACAGGTAACAGATCGTGCATCAGTGTTGGTTCCGGACAGTGCGCTAGATCGCGGAACGGCTGTCCGATCGTGATGAACCGGCCCGGTGCGGGGCGGATTCATCGGCTGGGTTCGTGGTGGCTCGGCCGGTTTTGCCGCGACTCATCACGCCGAACGATCAACCACGCGTCGCGGTGTCCTGGCCGAAAGCCGAGTGGGCTGGTCGGCGAGGTGGTCGGTTGCAATGACCGTCCGGATACTGCGCTCCGGTGGTGGTCAGGCTTGGTACGGCTGGGCGGATCCGGCGGGGCCGCGAATCTGTCGGTGGCTGGGCTTAGGCTGGTCACCATGGCATTCGCAACCGAAATCCCGGCGGAAGGCTACGAGGACCGGGGCACCCCGCTGGCACATTCGGAGTTCCGGCCGGTCGGGGAGATCGAGCGGGCCGGTGGGCAGTTCCAGGTCGTCAGCGAACACCAGCCGGCCGGCGATCAGCCCGCGGCCATCGCCGAACTGGAGCGCCGCGTCAAGGCGGGCGAGCGTGACGTTGTGCTGCTCGGTGCGACCGGCACCGGTAAATCGGCCACCACCGCGTGGCTGATCGAGCGGCTGCAGCGGCCGACGCTGGTGATGGCGCCGAATAAGACACTCGCCGCTCAGCTGGCCAATGAGCTGCGAGAGATGTTGCCCAACAATGCCGTCGAGTACTTCGTCTCGTACTACGACTACTACCAACCCGAGGCCTATATCGCGCAGACCGATACCTATATCGAGAAGGACAGCTCGATCAACGACGATGTCGAGCGGTTGCGGCATTCGGCCACCTCGAGTCTGCTCTCACGGCGCGATGTGGTGGTGGTCGCGTCGGTGTCGTGCATCTATGGTCTCGGTACGCCGCAGTCGTATCTGGATCGGTCGGTGCAGCTGGATGTCGGCACCGAAATAGATCGCGACGCACTCCTGCGGCTGCTGGTCGACGTGCAGTACACCCGCAATGACATGTCCTTCACCCGCGGTTCCTTCCGGGTGCGCGGTGACACCGTCGAGATCATCCCGTCCTACGAGGAACTCGCGGTGCGCATCGAATTCTTCGGCGATGAGATCGAGGCGCTGTACTACCTGCATCCGCTCACCGGCGATGTGGTGCGGCAGGTCGATACTGTCCGGATCTTCCCGGCCACGCACTATGTCGCCGGGCCGGAGCGGATGGAGCGCGCGGTCCGCGAGATCGAAGCCGAACTCGAGCAGCGGCTGGCCGAACTGGAGCGCCAGGGCAAGCTATTGGAAGCCCAGCGGCTGCGGATGCGCACGCAGTACGACTTGGAGATGATCCGGCAGGTCGGGTTCTGCTCGGGTATCGAGAACTACTCGCGCCATATCGATGGGCGTCCGGCGGGTTCCGCACCCGCCACGTTGCTGGATTACTTCCCGGAGGATTTCCTGCTCGTCATCGACGAGTCGCACAACACCGTCCCGCAGATCGGCGGCATGTACGAGGGCGATATGTCGCGCAAGCGGAACCTGGTCGAGTACGGGTTCCGGTTGCCGTCGGCCATCGACAACCGACCACTCACCTGGGAGGAGTTCGCCGATCGAATCGGGCAGACGGTGTATCTCTCGGCGACCCCGGGACCGTACGAACTCGGTCAGGCGGGCGGCGAGGTCGTCGAGCAGGTCATCCGGCCGACCGGGCTGGTCGACCCGAAGGTCGTGGTCAAGCCGACCAAGGGGCAGATCGACGATCTGATTCATGAAATCCGACAGCGCACCGAGCGCGACGAACGGGTGCTGGTCACCACGCTCACGAAGAAGATGTCCGAGGATCTGACCGACTACCTGCTCGGACTCGGCGTCCGGGTGCGATATCTGCACTCGGAAATCGATACGCTGCGCCGGGTCGAGCTGCTGCGGCAGTTGCGGCTCGGTGAGTACGACGTTCTTGTCGGCATCAACTTGCTCCGCGAGGGCCTCGACCTGCCCGAGGTATCGCTGGTCGCGATCCTGGACGCGGATAAGGAGGGCTTTCTGCGCAGCACGACCGCACTCATCCAGACCATCGGCCGTGCCGCCCGCAACGTGTCCGGTGAGGTGCACATGTATGCCGATAAGGTCACCGCGTCGATGCAGTTCGCCATCGACGAGACCGAACGCCGCCGGGCCAAGCAGGTCGCCTACAACGAGTCGATGGGCCTCGACCCACAGCCGCTGCGCAAGAAGATCGCCGACATCCTGGATCAGGTGTATCAGGAGGCCGACGACAGCGAGGTGGCCGTCGGCGGCTCCGGCCGCAATGCCAGCCGTGGCCGGCGTGCCCAGGGCGAGCCGGGGCGGGCGGTCAGCGCAGGTGTGTACGAGGGCCGCGACGTCAAGTCCATGCCGCGGGCGGAGTTGGCCGATCTGGTCAAGGAACTCACCGCGCAGATGATGAATGCGGCCCGCGAGCTGCAATTCGAATTGGCCGGTCGGCTGCGGGACGAAATCGCGGATCTGAAGAAGGAACTGCGCGGAATGGATGCCGCGGGGTTGAGTTGAGCGGCGGCGTCTTTCGACGCCGCCGGGCTCGGCATGGCTCAGCTCTGGGTGGCCAGCCATTCGTTGACGCGGCGCTCGGCCTCTTCGCGCGAAACATCCTCGACCTTGGTCAGCACCGCCCAGCGGTGGCCGAAGGGGTCGAGGACAACGCCGAAACGGTCACCGGTGACGAAGGTCTGTGGCTCCTCCGCACTGCGGGCGCCGTTCTCGATGGCCCGCTTGATGACCGCATCGACATCGGGGCAGTAGTGCACGATCGAGGTGTGCACCCATTCGCCATTGGGAGCCAGGACGTTGTTGTCCGGAATGGGCATGCCCAGTTGCAGGGTCGAGTCGCCGATCTTCAGTTCGGCGTGTGCGGGCTGGCCGTCGGGGAGATCGTTGCGGCTGATCACCTCCGCCTCGAAGACGTTGGTATAGAACTCGATTGCCTTGTTGCCGTCGGGGACGGCCAGGAAGCAGGTGATGGAGTGGTAGCCGTCGGCGATGGGGTTCACGGTATTCGCTGTTTCGCTCATGCCGATAAGCCTCGTCGAGGGCGGCGAAATGGTCTTGTAAGAAAGCGACAGCCGTGACCACAGCATCCGACGGGCCGGTTCCGGTGCCCACGCCCGATAACGTGAAGGGCATTCTGCATCCTGACGAGCAGGCCAGACATCGCTCGCTGGCGCGGCTGTCGGCCGGACCGGAGGTCGGAGGGTTCGTCGAGTGGTATTGGTCGGTGCGCTGGGATCTGACCGGTCGGCCGCCGTACTACGCCGAAGTGCTGCCGTTCCCGTGCGTGAACGTCACCTTCGAACGCAGTGAAACTCGCACCGGCGGTTTCGTCAACGGCGTCTGCACGACGAAGTTCGTCCGGGAGCTCAGCGGGGTCGGCGAAACCTTCGGCGCGCGCTTTCGCGCCGGCGGATTCGGTGCGTTCACCGGATTGGATGTCGGCGCATTCCGGGACACCGCCGTGCCGCTGACGGACGCGCTGCCCGAGGCCGCCGGTCTGGCCGAACGCGTATTGGCCGAATCCTCGGATATCAAGCGCCGCAGCATAATCGAGGATTTTCTGATCGGCCGAAAGTTCGCGGCGGATCCCAACTATCGATTGGTGCTGCGCATCGTCGCCGCCATGGAACACGACCTGGAACTTACCCGGGTCGATCAGGTCACCGATCGGTTCGATATCCCTATCCGCACATTGCAGCGGATGTTCCGGCGCTATGTCGGTGCCGGACCGAAATGGGTGTTGCGCCGATACCGGCTCCAGGACGGCGCCGATCTACTCGCACGCGGACGCATCGAAGATCTGGCCGCACTGGCCACCGAGTTGGGTTATTTCGATCAAGCACATTTCTCGCGTGAGTTCACCGCGGAAGTCGGAATGGCTCCACTGGAGTACGCCAAGAATTCGCTACGCTCCCGTAACGAGGTGACTTCGAAGGTCGTTCCGACGAGAATGTAGTTTGCAGGACCGCTCGCATTCGTCCCATTCGAGCACGAATCGGAATCGGCCCTTCACATCGGCGAGTGAGGAGTTGGTGATGGATATCTTGGTGTTGATAGGGCGAGTGCTTTTCGTGGTGTTGTTCTTCAGTTCCGCGTTCGGGCATTTCACGCAGACCGAAGCGATGACCGAATATGCGCAGAGTCGTGGCCTGCCGCAGCCGAGGGTCGCGGTGCTGGCCGCTGGGGTCGTGCTCGCGGTCGGAGGCCTCAGCGTATTGCTCGGCGTATGGGCCGACCTCGGGGCACTGTTGCTGGTGGTCATGCTGGTGCCGACGGCCTTCCTGATGCACCAGTTCTGGAAGGAGACCGATCCGCAGGCCAAGCAGGGCGAGATGATCCATTTCAACAAGGATCTCGCACTCGCCGGCGCCTCGCTCATGTTGTTCGCCTTCTTCGCACATGTCGACGAACTCGGATTGACCATCACCGGACCGCTTTTCACCGGCCTCTAGACGCGACCGGAATTGTGCCGCAGCTGTCGATATTGTGAGCCGTATAGGCGCGGCCGACTTTTGGCGTCGACGGAGCGCCAACGGGCAACTGCGGAACCGGGCGGATGGCGTCGGCCCGGCCGGGAACGTTCTTACCGGTCGCGGTCGAGCCGACGTTGCCGTCGTATAGCGGCCGAGGTCGGGTAAATGTGATGAATATCCCAGGGGGGCAAGAACGTTCGGGCCGGTTGTGATGGGTCACAAGTCGTGGACCTGGAAATTAGATCCGCCCAGGTCGCAAAGGTCTCGGGGCATTCGTCGGATGAACCCGAGTCGGTAAAGCCGGAACTCCCGCAGTGTGATGTGTTGCGATTTCTGCTATTTCCGGCCGATTTGCCGCTATGGTCGACCCCAGTCGCCGCGCGGGTGCCACGACTCCACGTGGCACCGGCGCAGGCACCCGACACCACATAGTTGGAGGAGAAAGCCGTGAGGGAGCGAAGCGAGCGAACCATGGGCGCAGCGCCACGGACGGTCATGCCGGAGCCGAGTGCTAGCGAGGTGGAGGCATGAGCGCCTACCGGACAATTGTCGTCGGTACCGATGGCTCGGACTCGTCGTACGTCGCCGTTGACAAGGCCGCCTCGCTGGCCGCGGCCGCGGGTGCGACCCTGGTAGTGGCCTGCGCGTACTACCCGACCGACGATCGCGATGTGGCCGCCGCCGCCGATGTGCTCAAGGACGAGGCCTACCAGGTGCGCGGCTCCGCGCCCACGAACGAGATCCTGCGCACCGCCCGCGACCGCGCGACCGCGGAGGGCGCCAAGGAGATTGTCGAGCGTGGGATCGTGGGCGAGCCTGTCGAATCGCTGCTCGCGCTTGTCAAGGAGGTCGAGGCCGATCTGCTGGTCGTCGGTAACCGCGGCCTGAACACCCTGGCCGGCCGGTTGCTGGGTTCGGTGCCCTCGGATGTGGCGCGCAAATCCCGCTCGGATGTGCTGATCGTGCACACCGTCAGGTAAGCAGCAGAGCCGAAACGACAGCCGCACATTCCTCGGAATGTGCGGCTGTCGTCGCTCTCGTCAATCCAGCGCGCTGAGCACCGATGGCAGGTCGCCGGTGTGCACAACACCGAGCCGCTGCGTCGCTCGGGTCAATGCCACATACAGGTCGTTCATCCCACGCGGCGATTCGTCGAGGATGACCCGGGGTTCCACAAGATAGACTGCGTCGAATTCCAGGCCCTTGACCTCCTGCACCGTCAGCACCCGGACGGATTCGCCCGCCAACTCGGCGAAGTCCGCGACCATCTCATGCGGTGTGATGACGGCCGTGGTACCCGGGCCGGTCTCCGCGGCTACCAATTCTGTTACCGCACTGCGCAATTCGCTCGCATCTACAGCATGGGCGCGCGGGGGCACACCTGTCTCCCGCACCGACCGCGGCACCGCCGCGTCCGGATCGATCTCGGCGAGCACATCGGCCGCGACCGCCATGATCTCCGCCGGGGTCCGGTAGTTCACGGTCAACTCGGTGAGCTTCCATCGTTGTGCCACATAGGGTTCCAGCATCTGCTGCCAGGACGACGCGCCTGCCGGATCGCCGGTCTGCGCGACATCGCCGACCACCGTGACCCATCGGTTCGGTATGCGGCGCATCACCATTCGCCAGGCCATCTCCGAAAGTTCTTGCGCCTCATCGACGATCACATGGCCGTAGGTCCAATTGCGGTCGCCCGCCGCGCGTTCCGCGGTGGTCTGCCGGTTGCGCACATCCTGACGTTCGGCCAGCTGGCTGGCGTCGATCAGGTCGTAGGCCATCAGGATCTCCGGATCGAGGTCGTCCTCGAGATCCTGTGGCGCCGAACCGGTCAGGATGTCGAGTGCGTCCTGTGCCTCGGCCAATTGCGCCCGCCAGCGGCGGCGGGCGCGTTCGCGTTCCTCGGTGTCGTCGATGCCGAGCAGTTCGGCGAGTTCGTCGAGCAGCGGTGCGTCCGCTGCGCTGAATTCGCCGTTGTCCGAGCGCGCCAGTTCGGCTCGGTCGGCCGGATCCAAACTGCTCGCGGCGCGGTCGAGTCGCTTCGGATCGGCAAGCAGGTCCGCGAGCACTTCCTGCGGCGACAGGATCGGCCAAAGCTTGCCGATGGCCGCCTGGATCTCCGGATCGGCGCGCATTTCATCCCGGATCTCGGCGAGATCGGTTCGGCTGAGCAGACTTTCCTTACCCGCCCCGTCGGCTGCGCCTCCTGCCATCCCCCGGTGGCCGCCGGACAGATCCGCGCCCATGGTCTGGGCGAGTTGTTCGGTGAGTGCGTCGATGACCAAAGAGGCGAAGATCGGTCGAGCCAGATTGTGTGGGCGCCGCGAGGAGCGGGCCCGGCCGCGCGCCCTGGTGGCGATCTTGCGGTCGAGTGTGACGGGGTAGCCATCGAAGGCCAGGCGGATCGGCGCGGCGGGCACCTCTTGACGGTCGCGCACCGCCTGCTTGAGCACCTCCAACATGGCCAGCGAGCCCTTGACCTCACCGGCGCGCAGCGAATCCTCGCGGGTGGCCTTCACTCCCGGATACAGATCCCCGATGGTGGACAGCAGCACGCCGGTCTCACCGAGCGATGGCAGCACCTGGCCGATGTAATCGAGGAAGGTGGCGTTCGGGCCGATGATCAGCACACCGCTCTTGGCCAACTGCTGACGATAGGTATAGAGGAGGTAGGCCGCGCGGTGCAATGCGACGGCGGTCTTGCCGGTTCCCGGACCACCCTGGACCACCAGCACGCTCTTGTGCTCGGAGCGAATGATCGCGTCCTGCTCGCTCTGGATGGTCTCGACGATGTCGTTCATATGGCCGGTGCGCGCGGCATTGAGCGCCGAGAGCAATGCGCTCTCGCTGCCGACTCCGCCGTCGTCATCGGTCACACCCGCGGTCCGGGCCGCGTCGAGGTCCAGGTATTCGTCGTTGATGGCCGTGACCCGCCGATTGCGGGACCGGATATGTCGGCGCCGGATCACCCCGTCCGGTGTGGCGGTCGTCGCGAGATAGAACGGACGGGCCAGCGGCGCGCGCCAATCCAGTAGCAGCGTCTCGTAGTCGTCCTTCTCGTCGAGGATGCCGAGCCTGCCGATATAGCGGTATTCGCCTTCCTGGCCGCCAGCGGCTGCTTGCAGGTCGCTCGAATCGGTACCGCTAGTGACTGCTTGCAGGTCGCTCGAAACGGCACCGCTCGAAATGGCACTGCCGTCGAGGTCGATGCGGCCGAAACACAGGCCGTGTTCGGCGGCATCGTATTTGGCCAGATCCTCGGAGTAGAGCTGACTGAAGGATTCGCGTTCGGTGCGGGCCTGCGGGGTGCCACCGGTTTCCAGCAGCACGGTGCGCAGCCGTTTCGTGGCGTATTCGCGCATATCGTCGAGTCGTTCATAGAGCACGGACAGGTAGGCCTGCTCCTGGTCGATCTCGCGGTTCCGCTCGGGGATGCCGTCGTGCGCGGCACGATCCTGAGTGAGGCGGTCGGGCAAACTGAACTCCTTGTCACCGCGATGAGCCGGTGCACACGCAGGTCACGGTGCACACGAACGCCATTGAAAACAGAGTTTTCGAGTCTACTGCTCGTTCGGCGGGCTCGCTGTAACCGCAGGTAGCGGGTCCGTGGCCAGGACCGGCGTGAAATGTTGGACGATGGGGAACGGTTCGTAGAAGTGGTGCAGTAGTCGCTTCCAGCGTTGATAACCGGCGGACCCGCGGAAGCCATCGACATGGTCGCTCAGCTGTTCCCATCCCACCAGCAGCAAATATGTGTCGGGCGCCTCGACGCATCGTGACACCGATAGCGACCGGAAGCCCGGCATACTCTCGATGATCGGCCTGGCCTCGGCGAATGCGGCTTCGAAGGCCGCCGCTTCGGCGGGGCGGACGGGCAACAGCGCGTGTTCGATGATCATCGGAAAACCCTTAGGAAGCGTGCGTGTTATTCGGTCTGCGGCCCAGGCTGGTGGCTTCCCGGTGACCGGTCGGTTTGGCGCGGTACATCGCCAGATCGGCGTCGTGCAGCACCGCCTCGGGTGTGCGGTTGTCGTCCGCTGCGAGTTCGGTCACGCCGATCGAGGCGTTCACTTCGATCCGGTGCCCGCGCGCGATGATCGGCTCGGCCGTGGTCGAGCGCAGCCGCAGTACCAGCGAGTCGAGATCCACGCGCCGGGGCCGCCCGGCCAGCAGCACCAGGAATTCGTCGCCGCCGAGCCGACCGACCAGATCGGTGCCGCGCAGTGCGCGCTGCAACCGCTGGGCCACGATCTGCAGCACGGTATCGCCGATCGCATGGCCGAGGGTGTCGTTGATCGCTTTGAAGCCGTCCAGGTCGATGAACAGCACGGTGGACACCGGCAGATCTTCGCTGGCGGCCAGCGCATTGGCGAGCTGGGACAGGATCAGCGAGCGATTGGGCAGTCCGGTCAGCGAGTCGTGGGTGGCCTGGAACTCCAATTGCCTTCGACTGGCCCGGAATTCGGTGATATCGGCGAAGGAGGACACCGCGGGTGAATCCGGATCGCCCGGATTGAGCAGCCGCGAACTGCCGGAGAGCCAGCGGCGCTGGCCGTCGTGACGGTCGACGCCGAAGATGTATCCGGTGATCGTTTCGCCGGTCGCCAGGGTCCGCGCGACCGGATGCCGACTCGGCGGTAGCGGCTGCGCATTGGCGTCGAGCAGGATGAGCGGCAGTTCGTCGATGGTGGCGCCGATGAGATCACCGGTGCGTTCGTCGGTGCCGAAGATCCGCACGGCCGCGGGATTGGCCGATTCGATGCGGCCGTTCCGGTCGATCACCACCACGCCCTCCTCCAACTGCGAGACGACCGTGGTGAAATGCTGTTCGGCCCGGCGCTGCGCGGCCTCGGCGGTGCGTTGGGCGGTGAGATCGTGGATGACCACCTGATAGGCGAGATGGTCGTGCCATGCGGTGAGCACCGAAACAGTCTCGACCGGGACGATCTCGCCGTCGACCCGGATCAGCTCCATCTCGGTGGGAGCCGACGCCGCGCCCGCAGTGGTCAGCTGGCTGATGCGGTCCACCATGCCGGGCACCGAGTCGGGATGGACGAATCGGGTCAGGGGCTGGCCGATCACGTGATCGGTACTTTCGGCGGCCAGCATGCGCGCGGTGGCTTGATTGGCGTAGACGACGGTGCCACGCTCATGCACGACGATCCCGTCCGGGGTGTGCTCGACCAGGGACCGGTAGCGCTGAGCCAGTTGCTCGGCGTCGACCCCGGCGTCGACTGCCTTGTCCTGATCCACTCGAACCCCCGATCGTCGACCCACTCATGGCCATTGGAACATGGGATTATTCTGGTCTCGACGTGTACAAGATGACATCGTCGACGCTATTGCTTCGCTCACAGTCCGGGCACTCCATCGGCCGCTATCTGGTGATCTTTACAGAACCCGGACCTGTGAACATTTCTCGAGCCGAACCTCGCTTCGGCCCCGGGAACCGGTGAAGGAGCGATGCCATGTCGGGTACCAACCCGGGCAATGAAAAGCACCATCAAGATCATATGACGATCGCCGGGATAGGTGCGGTCAGCGGCTACGGCTGGGGTCGGGAGACGCTCTGGCAGGGATTGCTCAGCGGGAAATCCGCAGCCTCGCTACAACCAGGCTACGGCGTCGGCCGCGATCAGCACGCCTGGGTTTCGCTGATTCCCGATGGCGGCGATCCCATGGTGAGCACCAGCATTTACGGACGCGCCGTGCAGGAGGCGGGTCGCGAGGCGATCGCCGACGCATCCGCGCGCGGGTGGCGCCCGGGCCGCACCGTCGGCTTGCTGCACGCCATCGTGCTCGGCGACGTCGCCAATTGGCGCGACTTCTATCTGGTCGATGACGGTCACCGGCGCTCCCGCGACTACCTGCGACTATTGCCCTCCACACCGATGTCGGTGCTACAACAGGAATTCGGCTTCCACGGTCCGTCGATGAATGTCTCGGCGGCGTGCAGTTCGGCCAATGTCGCGCTGATCACCGCCAAACTCTGGCTGGACTGCGGTATCGCCGACGACGTGATCTGTGTCGCCACCGATATGTCGGCGACCCCTGAGATGGTCGAGCACTTCGTCCGGCTCGGCGCCGCGGTCAGCGATGCCGAACCGCTGGCCGCCTGCCGCCCCTTCCAGGAGGGCAGCCGCGGCTTCAGTATGGGTGAGGCGTCAGTCGCCTTCGTCCTCACCCGCTCGGTCGAGCGGCCCTATGTCACCGTGCTCGGCGGCGGTATGACCAATGACGCCTATCACGTGGTTTCGGTCGACCCGGGGCATACCCAGATCTTCAACTGTGCGCGCCACGCGCTCATCGACGCCGCTATCGCGCCTGCGGATGTGCGGTATTTCAACGCACACGGCACCGGCACCCGGCAGTGCGATGTGGCCGAGCGAGATCTTCTTCGGCGGATGTTCGACGACCGCCCGCACGTCTATTCGGTCAAGCCGCTTGTCGGGCATTGCCAGGGCGCTGCGGCCGGTGTCGAGGTGGCCGCCGCGGCACTGGCCTACGACCGCGGCATCGTGCCCGCCGCACCGATCGTCGCACCCGCCTACGAGCGACTATTGGACGGCCCGACGCCCTTCGAGGGCGGACTCACGGTCAAGCTGTCGCTAGGCATGGGCGGCAACAATTCGATGGTCGTGCTCGGTCCCGTCGACTGAGCCCACTTACGGAAGCGGCACCGACCAGGACAACTTCGTGCCCGGCATGCCCTCGGTTTCATGCATACCCGCCACCGCGGGTCCGATGGCGAACTGCCCGTCGGACTTCTCCGCCCGCTGCTCCAGATTCCGCAATCCGCTGCGGATCACATGATTCGGGATGCCCCAACCGTCGTCGGTGACCACGATGGTCAGATCATCGGCCACACTGATCTCCACCGAGACGGTCGCCGCGCCGGAATGCCGCACCGCATTGCTCACTGCCTCGCGCACCACCGCCTCTGCGTGATCGGCCAATTCCGCCTCCAGCACCGACAGCGGCCCGGTCACCTGCACGGTGGCCCGCAGTGGCGAATCGGTGGTCTGCTGGCGCACCGCATCCTCGATTCGCTGCTGCAATTCGATACTGCCGCCATTGCCGCCGTGCAGATCGAAGATGGAGGTGCGGATTTCCTGCACCACCTCCTGCAGATCATTGATGACCGTCGAAAGGTGTTGGCGCACTTCGGGAACCTCGGCGCGCGGCACCGCGCTCTGCAAGGTGAGCCCGATGGCGAACAGCCGCTGGATCACATGGTCGTGCAGGTCGCGGGCGATGCGGTCGCGGTCGGCGAGGATATCGAGTTCGCGCATCCTGCGCTGGGTTTCGGCCAGCTGCATGGCCAGTGCGGCCTGGTCGGTGAAGGCGTTGGTCAGCTCGACGAGTTCGTCGGTATAGGGCGGTGCGCCGATGGGACGTACGGTGACCAGCGCGCCGAGGGTGGTATCGGGTGTGCACAGCGGCAGGATCAGCGCGGGTCCGACCTCGTGCAGTGGTACGCCGAGGTCGATCAGGGCGGCGTCGTCGAAACGCAGCGGTGTGCGGCGGGTGAAGGCCTCACCGAGCGCGGTGCCGTCTGCGTCGACGATCAGTCCGTCGAATCCGCTGCCCGGACCGGACCATTGGGTAATGACGAGCTCGGAGACCGCGGCGAGTTCGAGTTGCGGTATCGAGGTGCTGGCCAGGAACGATTGATGTGAGCCGGTCAGGGTGCGCGCGTGGTCGACGACATGGGCGAGCACCAGATCGGGTTCGGTGCCCGCGAGGAATTCGGTGGCGATATCGCGGGTGGCCTCGATCCAGGCCTGTCTGGTGCGGGCCGATTCGTAGAGTCTGGCGTTGTCGACCGCGATACCGGCCGCGGCCGCTAGTGCCTGGACGAGCACATCGTCGTCCTCGGTGAACGGCTGACCATTGGCCTTCTCGGTCAGGTAGAGACTGCCGAAGATCTCGTCGCGGATGCGCACCGGGACGCCGAGGAAGGTGTGCATCTGCGGGTGGTGTTCCGGAAATCCTACGGACGCAGGGTGTTTCGAGAGTTCGTCGAGGCGCAGTGGTTTGGGTTGGGTGAACACCTCGCCGAGTACGCCGTGTCCGGCGGGCAGTCGCCCGATGCGCTCCCGGATGGTTTCGTCCATGCCCTCGTCGAGGAACTGGGTGACCTGCTGTTCGTGCCCGCGCACCGCCAGCGCGCCGTAGCGGGCGTCGACCAGGCTGGTGGCGGTATGGACAATGGCGCGCAGCGTTTCATCGAGGTCGAGGCCGGAGGTGACGGTCAGCATCGCCTCGACCAAGCCGTCCATCCGGTCGCGTGAATCGATGATCAGCTCGACGCGTTCCTCGACCTCCGACAGCAGCTCCCGGAGCCGAAGTTGCGACAGTGTGTCGCGCACCGAATAGAGGCCGTTGCCCAGCTCTTCGGTCATGACGGCATCCTGTTCTGGCAGGCGCGTAACAGCGCCTACGCCAGTCTAGTTGGTCAATCGAGGACTTTCGGCCCTGTTCGCGGTGGCGTAGCGGTGATGGCATGGTCGCACACCGGGAATAGAAAGTAGGGATGTCCTATGAATTCGCCGTTGCGTTCCTCGGAGCTGTGGGCCACTGCCGCCGACCCCGAACTGGCCGTGACCACCCGGGGTGCGGTGCCGCCCGCGGATGTGACCAGGGCGGTGCGGGGGATCGGCCGCGTATTGCGCCGACACCACCTCGACGCAGCGGCGCGGGTGCGGGTGACCGCGCCGGTGGATTCGGACGAACCCACGTTGGTACAGGCCAACATACGCGTACACGACACCCCCACCCGGGTGCAGGTCACCGGTCCACGCGGCTTCGCGGTGACCTTCGCGGTGGAACGGCTGGACCGGCAGATCGCCCGGCTGGCGACCAAACAGTCACGCGAGTGGCCCGATCCGGCGCGTCCGCCCCTGGCCAGGGTCACCGAGCCGCGCCCGATCGTGCGGAGGAAGCGCTGCGCGTTACTGACCGGTACGCCCGCCGAGGCGACGGCGGTAATGGATGCGATGGATTACGACTCCTACCTGTTCGTCGATGCCGAAACCGGTGAGGATGCTCTGGTGAGCTGGGCGGATCCGTTCGGCATCCGACTGACCAGGCAGCGCACGACACAGCCGCCGCAGGCTCCGGCGCAGCGGCCGCTGACGGTGAATTCCCTACCCCTGATCATGGATTCGGAGTCGGCGCCGACCCTGATCGAGGAGGCGGCGGTAACCCGGCTGTGCCGCAAGGGACTGCCGCTGCTGTTCTTCACCGATGCCGACAGCGGCCGTGGCCGCCTGCTGTACCGCCGCTACGATGGGGATCTCACCATCGTCGTTCCGGTTGAAATCCGCTAGCTCTGACGCAATTTGGAGGCCAGCACCGCGGCCTGGGTGCGCCGTTCCATTCCGAGTTTGGCCAGCAACCGGGAGACGTAATTCTTGACGGTCTTCTCGGCCAAAAACATTCGCGCGGCGATTTGTCGATTGGTCAATCCCTCGCCGAGCAGTGCGAGCAGTCGTCGTTCCTGCTCGGTGAGGCCGGCCAGCGGTCCGTCTTTTTCGGTGCTGGAACGTAGCCGGGCCTTGAGTGCGGCCGCCGCACGGTTATCCAGTAGCGAACGTCCGGCGCCGACCTGTTTGATCGCCTCGGCCAATTCCATGCCCTTGATGTTCTTGACGACATAGCCGCTCGCGCCCGCCAGTATCGCGTCCAACATGGCGTGTTCATCGGTGTAGGACGTCAGGATGAGACAATGCAAATCGTCGATTTCGGCGAGCAGGTCGCGGCACAGTTCGATGCCGTTCCCGTCAGGAAGTCGGACGTCCAGTACGGCGACATCGGGCCGCAGCGCGCGAATGCCGGCCACGGCGTCGGCGACGTCGCCGGCCTGGCCGATCACGGTGAGTTCCGGATCGCTTTCCAGCAGGTCGACGAGACCGCGTCGGACTATCTCGTGGTCGTCGACGAGGAACACTGTGATCACGCGACCTCCTTTGCGGTGCAGGGGATCTCGTGCGGCCCCCGGCGTTTCGGTCCTACCCGACAAGGTAGCCCTCGGCGGGCCGCATCGGTATGTCGGAATCGAAAATTTCGAGTAATGTCGACTCGAAATTTGCCGACTAACGCTATCGAAACGCCGGGAAAAACCGACCGCCGAAGCCGTTGTGCAAAGCAGGCTGCCGGGTATGCTGAGGCCGAAGTCATTCATAGAGGTCTTTGGCAGCGTGGCCTTGGAGGGCCCCATGCATAGGTATCTCGGACAATGACATATTCGGCGAGACTCGATTTCGGTAATATTTTCGGTCCGCCGCAGAGCTGTCCCGACTGTGGATCGCATGCTATCGCGACCTTTGTCGACCACCGGGATACTCTGTTCCGTTGCCGCGAATGCGGCATGCAATGGCGGTTCGCGCACGGTCGCGCCATTCGGGAGGCCCCCGCGATCGAGTCGGAACCGGGACCCGAAGAAGAGTCGATGTGCCAATGAAGATCGGGCTGATCGTGCCGCCGTGAGTGCCCGTACCGCGCGGATCGGGGAGGCCGAGCTGATGCATGTAGCCGGTCCGGCTGGCGCGCCGAAAGCTGGTGATGATCACCAAGATCCGCGAACCGGAGCAGTGTCGCTACTACACTGAGCGGGTGCGTCCACTGATGGGACCCGACGACCCCGAACCGCGCGAGGAGCCATTGGAGCCTCGGGTAGATGCCGATGCGCTGACCGGTGAGCGGACGAGCCGGGCCATGCAGCCCACGCCGGTCGCTTGACGAGCCCTTGGGGCGAGGGCGCCGATACCGGGGCGCCACGCGCCGTCGCCGGGGTGACCTTGGTCGAGGGCTCGACCTTCTGTATCAGCGAGGACGGCGGTGTCATCAGCCCGAATCGGGCCGAGGGACTGTTCGTGCGCGATACCAGGGTGCTGTCGCGGTGGCGGCTGACCGTCGATGGGTTGGCGCCGCAACCGCTCGCCGTCCAGCACACCGAGCCCTACAGCGCGACGCTGCTGGCCAGGACGCCGCCGCGGCCCGGACGTGCCGACAGCACCGCTCTGGTGACCGTCGCGCGGTATGTCGGCGACGGAATGCGCGAGGACGTGACCGTGCGCAATCTCTCCGGTGCGGCGATCAAATGTGCGGTCGCGCTGGAGCTCGATGCCGATTTCGCCGATCTGTTCGAGGTGAAGGAGGGGCGGATCGGCGACAGCGTGGTGGTCACCAAGAGTAAGTCGACGGCGGGCACAGTCGAGATCAGCCGGACCGATCTGCCGCTGGCGGTGACGGTGACCGCCGCGGGGGCGACCGCGGTCGATCGCGAATTGCGGTGGCAGGTCGATCTGCCCGGGCGCGGCGAATGGTCGGTGTGCATCCAGTACCAGGCGACGCTCGGATCGGCGGTTACGCCGCGGCATCAGTGTGGGAATCCGATTTCGTACAGTGCGCCAGCACTGCGGATGCGCGAATGGTACGAGAATTCGCCGTCGGTGCATACCGACGATCAGACCCTCGCCGCGGTACTGCGGCGCGCCGTCGTCGATCTCGGCGCTCTGCGCATCTTCGATCCCGGTCATCCGGAGCGGGCGGTGGTCGCCGCGGGTGCGCCGTGGTTCATGGCACTGTTCGGGCGCGACTCGCTACTCACCTCATGGATGGTGTTGCCGCTGGACCGGCGGCTGGCCGTCGGCACGCTGCAGAGTCTGGCGGGTCTGCAGGGCACCGAGGTGCGTGCCGTGACCGAGGAGGAGCCGGGGAAGATACCGCATGAGGTGCGGTTCGGGCGGGCGGCGACGACGCTGCTCGGCGGGGACACCGTGTATTACGGAACCGCCGATGCCACACCGCTGTTCGTGATGTTGCTCGGCGAGTTGCACCGGTGGGGACTGGATGCCGAGACCAGGGACGAACTGCTGCCGCATGCGGATCGGGCGCTGGAGTGGATCGAGCGGTTCGGTGACGCGGACGGTGACGGATTCGTCGAGTACCAGCGCGCGGCCGATCACGGCCTGGCGAATCAGGGATGGAAGGACTCCTGGGACGGGGTGAATTTCGCCGACGGCAGGCTGCCCGAGGCGCCGATCGCGCTGGCCGAAGTGCAGGGATATGTGTACGCGGCGTATCTGGCGCGGGCCGAGCTCGCGACCGATGTGGGCGATCACCGGACCGCTGATCGGTTCCGCGTCAAGGCGGCCGCATTGAAGAACGCGTTCAACAAGGCGTTCTGGTTGCCAGAGCACGGTTGGTACGCGATCGGTCTGGATGGGGACAAGCGGCCGATCGACGCGCTGACCTCGAATATCGGGCACTGTCTGTGGACCGGGATCATCGATGCGGACAAGGCGCGCTCGGTCGCGGATCACCTACTGTCGCCGGAGATGTTCAGCGGATGGGGGATCCGCACCTTGGCCACCAACATGGGTGCGTACAACCCGGTCAGCTATCACAACGGATCGGTGTGGCCGCACGACAACGCGATCTGTGCCGCCGGACTGATGCGCTACGGCTTCACCGAACACGCCAACCAGGTTATCGATGGGGTGCTCGACGCGTCGACCCGCTTCGGCTATCGACTGCCCGAGCTGTTCAGCGGTTTCGACCGCGCGGAATTCGACGCGCCGGTGCCGTATCCGACCTCGTGCTCACCGCAGGCGTGGGCGTCGGCGGCGCCGCTGCTCTTCATGCGGAGTATGTTGCGGTTGGAGCCGGGCAGCGGGTCGGCCTCGGTCGCGCCCGCGGTGCCGGATCGGTACCTGCCGCTGCGGGTGAGCGGGGTGCGGGTGGGGTCGGATGTGCTCACCGTCACCGTGGACAATGGGGGTTGGCAGCTCAGCGGATTGGCTGGAAAGCTGCGTCGATCCGACTCCTGACCTGGGCCGATGACCGGGGAACCCGGCGCGCGACGAAACTTGTCGGTGGGTCGTCCTAGCATGGCGCTGGGGATATCACGTCTGTTGGATCGACACGATCGAGAAGGGACACCTGGTGGCGGAACGCCTCACTGTGCGCGGAGCTCGCGAGCACAATCTCAAGAGCATCGACCTCGATCTGCCCCGCGACAGTCTTATCGTGTTCACCGGTCTATCCGGTTCAGGCAAATCCAGCCTCGCCTTCGACACGATCTTCGCCGAGGGGCAGCGTCGCTATGTCGAATCGCTGTCGGCCTACGCGCGCCAGTTCCTCGGGCAAATGGACAAGCCGGACGTCGACTTCATCGAGGGACTTTCGCCTGCCGTATCGATCGACCAGAAGTCGACCAACCGCAACCCCCGGTCGACAGTCGGCACCATCACCGAGGTCTACGACTACCTGCGCCTGCTGTATGCGCGCGCGGGCACCCCGCACTGCCCGGTCTGCGGTGAACTGATCGCCAAGCAGACTCCGCAGCAGATCGTGGACCAGGTGCTCGCCATGGAGGAGGGCATCAAATTCCAGGTGCTGGCGCCGGTGGTGCGCACTCGCAAGGGCGAATTCGTCGATCTGTTCGACCAGTTGAACTCCCAGGGCTATTCGCGCGTCCGAGTCGACGGCGTGGTGTATCCGCTCACCGATCCGCCGAAGCTGAAGAAGCAGGAGAAGCACGACGTCGAGGTCGTGGTGGACCGCCTGCAGGTGAAGCCGAGTTCCAAACAGCGCCTTACCGATTCGATCGAGACCGCGCTGCGGTTGGCCGACGGCATCGTGGTGCTGGACTTCGTCGACCGCGACGAGCACGCCCACGATCGAGAGCGCCGCTTCTCCGAACGCCTGGCCTGCCCCAATGGTCACCCTCTCGATATCGAGGATCTCGAACCGCGCTCGTTCTCGTTCAACTCGCCCTATGGTGCCTGCCCGGACTGCACCGGTCTCGGCATCCGCAAGGAGGTCGATCCGGATCTGGTGGTGCCCGATCCCGAATTGAGCCTGGCCGCGGGGGCGATCGCACCGTGGTCGCGCGGGCAGACCGCCGAATACTTCACCCGGCTGCTGTCGGGTCTGGCCGAATCCATCGGCTTCTCCATGGATACGCCATGGCAGGAGCTGCCGCTGAAGGCACGCAAGGCGGTGCTCGAGGGCAGTTCCGATCAGGTACACGTCTCCTACACCAACCGGTACGGCCGCAAGCGTTCGTATTACGCCGATTTCGAGGGCGTGATGCCGTTCCTGCAGCGGCGCATGGAGAGCACCGAATCCGAGCAGATGAAGGAGCATTACGACGGGTACATGCGGGATGTGCCGTGCCCGGTGTGCAACGGTGCTCGGCTGCGTCCGGAAATTCTGGCCGTCACCATCGCTTCGAACGGTGTGAAGAAGTCGATCGCCGATGTGAGCGAATTGTCCATCGGTGATTGCTCGGCATTCCTGAATTCCTTGACGCTGGGGGAGCGGGAGACCGCCATCGCCGGGCAGGTGCTCAAGGAAGTGCAGGCGCGGCTCGGGTTCCTGCTGGATGTCGGACTGGAGTATCTGAGTCTGTCGCGGGCCGCGGCGACGCTGTCCGGTGGTGAGGCGCAGCGCATCCGGTTGGCGACCCAGATCGGATCCGGACTGGTCGGAGTGCTGTATGTGCTGGACGAACCGTCGATCGGTCTGCACCAGCGCGACAACCGGCGACTCATCGAAACCCTCACGCGGCTGCGGAATCTCGGCAATACGCTGATCGTGGTCGAACACGACGAGGACACCATTCGGGCCTCGGACTGGGTGGTCGATATCGGTCCACTGGCCGGTGAGCACGGCGGTGAGGTCGTGCACAGCGGTCCATATCAAGAACTGCTTACCGACCCGAAATCGCTGACCGGCGCATACCTTTCCGGCCGCGAGCGCATCGAGGTGCCGATGGTGCGGCGGCCGGTCAGCAAGAAGCGCCAGCTCACTGTGGTCGGTGCCAATGAGCACAACCTGCGCAATATCGACGTCAGCTTCCCACTGGGCGTGCTCACCGCGGTGACCGGTGTTTCCGGTTCCGGTAAGTCCACGCTGGTCAACGACATTCTGGCGACCGTGCTCGCGAATAAGCTGAACGGTGCGCGGCAGGTGCCGGGTCGGCACACCCGGATCAATGGTCTCGATCATCTGGACAAGCTCGTGCAGGTGGACCAGTCGCCGATCGGCCGGACGCCACGCTCGAATCCGGCGACCTATACCGGCGTATTCGACAAGATCCGGACGCTGTTCGCGGCCACCACCGAGGCGAAGGTGCGCGGCTACCAGCCCGGTCGATTCTCGTTCAATGTCAAGGGCGGCCGCTGCGAAGCATGCTCGGGTGACGGCACTTTGAAGATCGAGATGAACTTCCTGCCGGATGTGTATGTGCCGTGCGAGGTGTGCCACGGTGCCCGGTACAACCGGGAGACACTCGAGGTGCACTACAAGGGCAAGACCATTGCCGAGGTACTCGATATGTCGATCGAGGAGGCCGCAGGGTTCTTCGAGCCGGTCACCTCGATCCACCGCTACCTCAAGACGCTGGTCGACGTGGGGCTGGGCTATGTGCGCCTCGGCCAGAGCGCACCGACCCTCTCCGGTGGTGAGGCGCAGCGCGTGAAATTGGCGGCGGAACTGCAGAAGCGCTCCACCGGACGCACCGTCTACATCCTCGACGAGCCGACAACCGGTCTGCATTTCGAGGACATCCGCAAACTGCTGCTCGTCATCAATGGCCTGGTGGACAAGGGCAATACGGTCATCGTCATCGAACACAATCTGGATGTCATCAAGACCTCCGACTGGGTCGTCGATATGGGGCCCGAGGGCGGCTCCGGCGGCGGCACGGTGGTCGCCGAGGGCACTCCGGAAGACGTTGCCGAAGTAGTACCCAGCTACACCGGTCAGTTCTTGAAGGAAGTCCTGGCCCTACCCGCCGCGACCGAGCCCAAGGCTCCCGCCAAAAAGGCGGCGAAGAAGGCCCCGGCCAAAAAGGCCACCACCAAAGCGGCGGCGAACAACTCGTCGACAGCAAAGCCGGCGACGACAAAGATTCCGGCACCCAACCCGACCGCCGCGAAGCGCGCCGCCCGAAAAGCCGCCGCCCTGCGCTGATCTCGCCCGCGCACCCGTTGTCTCGCCCGATATCGGCTACTCGGTGTCGACGCTGAGGCAACGGGTGCGGCTCAGTTCTTGGGTCGACGTGCTGCGCGCTTGTCCTCCAGCCAAGCGACCAGCCAGAAGAGAGCGAAAGCTGCCGCAGTCGCATGCATGAGGATCGACGGGCCCGCGCCTGCCAGGAAACCTATCGCGAGCACGGCGAAGAAACTGCCGAACAGAGCCCAGACACTCGGACGCTGCCAGGTCGGTGGCATGCCGGTCATAGCGCCGGTGCTTTTGCGGTGGTCATGTTATGGAATCGAACTGACCAGTCGTGTTGTTAATGCGCGCCTGGTTGATGCGTGCGTGTACCGGCGAACTGGTTGCAATCTGCCATCGGAAGACTTATCGTGAGCGCTACCGATTGCAAGATGCAATCAGATCTTCGGAGGTTCCAGATGATCGACATCGAGCCGCAGGTCGCGGGTGGGAAGGTGCTGTGGCACTTCACTATGTCGCTGGACGGATTCGTGGCGGGTCCGCACCATGCGATGGATTGGATGACCGGCTTTTCGTTCCGCCCGGGACTGGTCGCGGAGTACGTCGAGACCACGGGCGCGGTGCTCGCAGGTCGCGATGGCTGGGACGTCATCGATGGCAGTCGCCCCTATGGCGGTGCCTGGGAGGGGCCGATTTTCATCCTCACGCATCATCCCGAGGATGCGACGCCTACCGACGGAGTGACCTTCCTGAACGGTGACCCGGTCGAGGCGGTGCGCGTCGGGCTGGCGGCGGCGGGCGGCAAGAATCTGGAAGTGTTCTCGCCGAGCATCGGCCGTCAGCTGCTCGAACTCGGGTTTATCGACGAGATCGACCTGCACGTCGCACCGATCCTGCTCGGCGAGGGCATTCGGCTGTATGACAATCCGGGCGGTGTGCCGATCCGCCTACGCCATGTCGGTGCGGGCGACCCAACCTCGGTGGTCAACCTCCGGTACCGACCCGCCACCAATCCCGGCTAGGAGACTACTAGCCCGAGCGGTTCGCGACGGTGTGGATCAGTTCGGCGAGTTCCTTGTATCGGGACCACATCGGCCAATGGCCGGTGGGTAGATCGATGTATTCGGCGTCGATCTTGGCCAACTCGGCGAACAGTGGTTCCTCACCCGCGTCACGTAGTTGTTCGACCAGGTCCGCGGTGATGCTGTTGCAGATCACCGTCGTCGGGATGGCAAGGCGCGCCGGGGAATCGCTCAGTCGCAGGGGAGCGGCGGCGACTCCGGCGGGTTCGGAAACGGCACGCTCGCGGAACCGGGCCAGGGACACCTCGTCGAGCCCGGTGAGGCTATTGCCGTCGGCCTCCAACTGATCCCAATCCGGCAGCGCGAGTTCGCGAACGGTCGCATCCAGTGCGGTATTGAGGATGAACCCATTCGGTAGCGGAGCGGCGTCGACATAAATGCCGCGGCTGAAGCGTTCTGGGGCGATATCGGTGGCGAGATAGGCGGCCGCCGCACCGCCCGAGTGTGCGACGACCACCACCGCTTCATCCGGTGCGATTTCATCGAGGATGGCCTGCGCCTGCATTTCCAGGGTCGCGCCGAGCCGGTCGTCATCGTCCGGGTCGAGTCCGGGCAGGGTCAGCGCCAACACATCGTCACCCCGGTCGCGCAGATCGGCCGCGACGTCGTCCCATGCCCACGCGCCGAGCCAGAATCCGGGGATCAGAAGTATCCGTGCCATTCAGTGAGCATCGCATGCCGAACCCGGCGGAACGCAAATCCGCAGCAATATGTCTTGGGTCACCGAGATGGCCACGCGCACAAAGCGTTTCATTGTTCACAAGATGAACTACTTCGGGTCGACTGGGATTGCCCCGTGAGATCGACCGGCAACGGCGGCACGGATTGCCCCGCGTCGCTTGCGGCCCACCCGGGTGGCATCTCCGTGATTCCGGGCGGGCCACATCGGCGTGCCTACGAGCTTCGAGCTGGGCCGAACCACCGCGTCAATGCGTTCCGGAGTCGGTCATCTTCGCTACCGACTTCACCTGCCCAGGCCACATATCCGTCCGGTCGGATGAGTAGCGCGTCAGCAGGCGCGTCCGGACAGGTCGCGATCACGGCGTCGACGCGGTCGTTCCAGTCGCCCGCGATATCGGCGAACCCGCTGTGCTCGGTCAATTGGACCAGTACAGCTCGTGCCGAGTGCAGCAGATCGGCGATACGCGTTCGGCCGTCCGAGGTTTCGAGGGTGAGGTCCGGGACCATGCGTCCGGACAGTGGGTGCGGATCGCCGATGTCGTAGCGGATATCGGATCCTGCGAGCAGATGTGCGATATGTTCAGCGCTTTCAGGTGCTTTGAGTAGTTCGCCCATGAACTCGCGCAGCGCGGTGACCTCCGGACCGGGCGCCATCAGTGCGAGCTGGGACAGTGAGTGCATCATTACGCGCTCGCCGACCGGGTATCGCTCGGAATGATAGGTGTCCAGCAGTCCCACGGGTGCCCAACCGTTCACCTGTGCGGCGAGCTTCCAACCGAGATTGGCTGCGTCCTGCAAACCGAGGTTGAGGCCGGGGCCGCCCATCGCCGAGTGCACGTGGGCGGAATCGCCGAGCAGGAACACATTTCCGTCGCGATAGCGTTCGGCCAGTCGAGTGTTCTGGCCTTCGTTCCGGCGCAAGGCGTGCGGGCCGGATCCAGGCGGTGGCGCGATCGGCAGGTCGACACCGAGCACCCTCCGCAGGCTTGCGCGCAGGTCGTCGAGCGTCATCGGCGTGTCCTCCAGTACCGGATCGCCGTCGAACTCCATGGTCGCGACCAACGGGCGGCCGGGTTCGAGCTCTGCGAAGATGAACATGCCACGTTCGAGTCGGTTATGTCCGAAGGGAAGTCGCCCGAGGCCGGGAATCAGGATGCCGCCGTCTCCGGTTCGCAGTTCCTCCGGCAGGCTCACATGTGCCATCCGGACCAACTTCGATGCGTTTGTGCTGCCGGGGAATTCGATTCCGGTGTGTTTGCGGACGAAGCTCTTGCCGCCGTCAGCCGCGACCAAGTATGTGGTGGTCAGGTCGTACTCGCGGTCGGGGCCCGTCACTGTGACGGTCACGCTCCCGTCCTGCTGGACCAGATCGGTCAGCTCATGGCCCCAACGGATTTCGATACCGAGTTCGCGTGCCCTTTTCTCCAACAGGCGAACCAGTTTCGGCTGGGGGAGCAGCAGCGCGTACATCGGATTGTTCGCAACTTCGGCGAATGACACCGGCATCCCACTGAACATATAGCCGGGCACGGGCTGCGGAGCGCCTGGCGCGCCGCCGAATTCGTGGTATAGGCCCCGCATATCCAGCAGCCGAATCACCTGGCCGACAAGGCCGTTCGCCTTCGGCTCGGCGCTGGGCTCGCTCAGTTTCTCCAGCACGATGGGACGCACGCCGACCAGTGCGAGTTCGCAGGCGAGCATTAGCCCGTTCGGCCCGGCACCGGAAATGACTACGTCGAAAGAGCTTTCGGGCATGACAAATACACCTCTTGTTGCCTTTGAAAGTGAGTGTGCGGTGAGTCAGTCGCCGACGGAAGGCGCGGGAAGTCCCGCGGCTACCTCGTCGATGGCTTGTCGTAGCAGTGTGGTGAGCAATACCGGCGGATCCGCGTACACATAGGTCGCGGTAGCGGCCTGGTAGATCGCGCCGATCGCGCCGACGACGAGACGTGGATACAGATCGCGGGCCGCGTCGGTTCCGGTGCGTGCCGCGATCGCCTCGATCCAGTCGTCGGATACCGCCTTGGACACCGCGGTTCGGGTCTCGGGTGCCTCGAGCAATTCGCGAATGACCGCCAGTTGGCGCGCGGTCGGCGGGTGGTCTCCGGCGCCGTCGGCTTCGAGTGGTTCGAGGACCGCCGAGGTGATCGCGATCCACAGCGGCTCGTCCGCGGGCCGGTTTCGCAGTGCGATCAGACTGCGCTGGATCCGCTCGGTCTGCCGGTAGGCCAGCGCCTCGTGCTTACCGGTGAAGTAGTTGTTGAAGGTCCGGACCGATACGCCCGCGCGGGCGGCTATGTCCTCTCTAGTGATATTGGCCAGTCCGTGTTCGAATGCCAGCTCGAGCGTCGCATTGCTGAGTGCCTTGCGGGTGTCGAGCTTCTTGCGCTCACGAAGGCCGAGGACTTGCTCATCTGGCATGACACCAGAGTACGACGAAAATTGCCCGGCGGGCAATGTTTCCCGCTGGGCAAAATTTCGAGGAGTTGCTACGCGTAGACCGGGCCGGTGTACTTCTCGCCCGGACCCTTGCCCGGCTCATCCGGATGTGCCGAGGCCTCGCGGAAGGCGAGTTGCAGCGACTTCAGGCCGTCGCGGTAAGGACCGGCATGCGGGCCGAAGTACTCGATGGACGATGTGACCAGCCCGGCGAGCGCGGTGATCAGACGACGAGCTTCGTCCAGATCGCGGCGCGGACTGTTGTCCGGATCCTCGTCGGCGAGCCCGAGCTTCTCTGCCGCCGCGCTCATCAGCATCATCGCGGCGCGGCTGATGATCTCGACCGCAGGGATCTCGGCCAGCTCGCGGACGTCGGTCGGGTCGGGCTCACTCATACGAACGAGGATGGCATCGTGGTAGTCGGGCGCGGTCGCCGGGGCGGGGCGATTCGGCGATAGCGAGTGGGAATGTTAGACTTTCCGCTGACGACCGCCCCGGGCTTGCTCGGGGCCAATAAGTGGAGCCCGACTCCCACCGTTGCCGACGAGCGATCGTACTGGTTAAACGGTCCGGTCCCCCGTCCTTTCGAGGCGGGTTTCTTGTGCGGGGATCTCTCACGGGATCATCGGACAAGGTCGACGCGAGCTTGCTCGTGGTCGAAGGCCGGTCGACTCGGGCCCCGTGGCGGAATACCGCACCGGGGCTTTTGTGTTGAAAAGGGGTTGCCGTTATTGCGTGCGGTCGTCTGACGACACCGCTTGACCTAGGAGGCCCCATCAGCACTGAGACCCGCATCAACGATCGCATCCGCGTTCCTGAGGTCCGACTCATCGGACCAGGTGGTGAACAGGTTGGGATCGTGCGTGTTGAAGATGCACTACGCGTCGCCCTCGAGGCGGATCTCGACTTGGTCGAGGTCGCGCCGGATGCCCGTCCACCGGTCTGCAAGATCATGGACTACGGCAAGTTCAAATACGAGACGGCGCAGAAGGCGCGCGAGTCTCGCAAGAACCAGGTGCAGACCGTTATCAAGGAGCAGAAGCTCCGTCCCAAGATCGACGACCACGACTACGAGACCAAGAAGCGCAACGTTGTTCGCTTCCTCGAGGCCGGCTCGAAGGTCAAGGTGACGATCATGTTCCGCGGTCGTGAGCAGTCGCGCCCCGAATTGGGCTTCCGGCTGCTGCAGCGTCTGGCCTCCGACGTCGCCGAATTGGGTTTCGTCGAGACCTCCGCCAAGCAGGACGGTCGCAATATGACCATGGTCCTCGCGCCGCACAAGGGTGCGAAGACGCGGGTGAAGGCGCAGGAGGATTCGCGGGCACCGCGTCCCGCCGCCACCGAAGCGCCTGCCGCTCCCGCACCTGCTGCGGGCGCACCGGCCGCCGAACAGGTCGCGCCGGCCGAACCGCAGTAATACCGATCAGAGAACCGGTGGTTCGACGCGGACCACCGGTACGAGACAGATAGAGGAATCCATGCCGAAGATGAAGAGCCACAGCGGCGCCTCGAAGCGATTCAAGGTTTCGGGCCGTGGCAAGCTGCTGCGTCAGCAGGCGAACCGTCGCCACCTGCTCGAGCACAAGTCCACCCGCCGGACTCGTCGTCTGGACGGCACGGAGGCCGTCGCGTCCGTTGACGTCCCTCGCGTCAAGCGCCTCCTGGGTCTCTGAGACTTTCAGGCCAGCCCCGCGCGACCGGGATTCCGGACGCCGACCACCGACAAACATCCGGGCGCCACGCATGCGCCCCTTAGATCGACAAAGGACTGACCCATGGCACGCGTCAAAAGGGCCGTCAACGCGCAGAAGAAGCGCCGTTCCGTTCTCGAGGCCTCCAAGGGCTACCGCGGTCAGCGCTCGCGGCTGTACCGCAAGGCCAAGGAGCAGCAGCTGCACTCGCTCACCTACGCCTACCGGGACCGCCGGGCGCGCAAGGGTGACTTCCGCAAGCTCTGGATCGCCCGCATCAACGCCGCGGCGCGCCTGAACGACATCACCTACAACCGCTTCATCCAGGGCCTCAAGGTCGCCGGTGTCGAGGTAGACCGCAAGATCCTCGCCGAGCTCGCCGTCTCCGACGCCGAGGCGTTCGCCGGTCTGGTCGCCGTCGCCAAGGCCGCTCTCCCGCAGGACGTCAACGCACCGGCCGCCTGATCCGCACCTGCGTGACGACACAGCATTCGGAACGACCCGTGGACGCGCTCTCCGAGCACAATCCGCGGGTCGTTTCCGCTGTCAAGCTCCAGCGCGCCGCACAGCGCCGCAAGACCGGGCAGTTCCTCGCCGAGGGCGCGAATTCCGTTGCGGCGGCGCTGGAAACCGGTCGGGTGCGCGAGCTGTTCTATTCGATGCACGCCGCTACGCGGGAGAATCCGCTGATCGCCGGGGCCGCCGCCGCGGGTGTGCGCACCACCTTGGTGAGTGAGCGCGCGGCCGAACACCTCGGTGAAACCGTCACCGCGCCAGGGCTTGTCGCGGTGTGCGATCACATTGACGTGCCGCTGGCGGACGTATTGGCTGAGCGGCCGACGCTGCTCGCCGTTCCGGTGGAGATCGCCGAACCCGGCAATGCGGGGACTCTCATACGAGTCGCCGATGCGGTGGGCGCGAATGGCGTTGTGCTGGCGGGGGATGCGGTCGATCCGCACAACGGCAAATGCGTTCGCGCGAGTGCGGGCAGTCTGTTCCATGTGCCGATCGCACGGCATCGTGATATCGGCGAGGTGCTCGATGCCGTTGCGGCCGCGGGCATTACGGTTTTGGCCACCGCAGCCAAGGGCGAGGTCGACCTGGACGACGCCGACGAACTGCTGGCCGGTCCGGTGGCCTGGCTGTTCGGCAATGAGGCGCACGGCCTGGATCTGTCAGTCGCCGCCCGGGCCGACCACCGGGTGCGTATCCCGATCCACGGCCGCGCCGAGAGTCTCAACCTGGCCGCTGCAGCCGCTATCTGCCTGTACGCGAGCGCGCGGGTCCAGCACACGAAATAGGTCGGGCGCCAACCCACAGCGGAACGCTCCGGCCGGGGCTCGTACTCAGCGTGCCTGTACTTCCTCCCCTCGACTCGGCGATACACACAGCGGTTGGGCGAACCATCACACGGGGCCCAACCGAAGTCAGCGACGGTCACCAGATATCGGTCCATACGGGCCGTTTGGGAATGTCGAACAATGCGGAATTCTTGTGGACCACAACGGCAACCGAGGAGCCGACGCTCAGTCGCTCGGCCAGTGCTCGCGCTTTGACCTCGCGGAATTGAGGGTAGAGGTACTGCTTCTGCACGCGGGCATCCGCACCCGAGTCCGGGTGCGGGAACTGGACTTCGACCCGCACCCGCCACAAATCGAAGTTGAGCGTGCCCGAACGGTACTTGTATCGCAGATCCGACTCGACCACCAGCGCGGACATCGCGATCCCGGCCCGCCGCAGGTAATTCCGGCGCAGCCGCCATGCGGCGGCTAGCACGAGCATCCACCCACCTATGCCCAGCAGTACGCTCACCGGAAGAAACAGCGCCATGGCGACTTGCGAACCGGTCCACCGGGCTATCGCGGCACCCAGGTTCAGCGTGCCCGCCATGAAGGCCACCGCGGCTACCGCGGCACCCAGCGTCCACACCAGCGACATCGGGCCGATCATTTTCCGGGACCGCCCCATACCATCTCCTCGAGCAACCCGCAGTAAGCCACCGAATCGAAGCTATGGCATGAATCGAAGAACTACCACACTACGGCGTAGGCCGCGTTGGCGCGCGTGGCTTCCATGCGCTCGTCCGATCCGGCAACTGCCATATAGAAGCTAAAACCCCTTGTGGGTCTTCGCTATTCACTTCCGCGCCACTTCTGCTTGGGCTTACGCTGGGACACCTGCACCGGCCAGCACACCGCCCACACCAACACGGCCAACGGCACACCAGCCGCCAGCATCAGCCCGGCCGTACTCCAACTCATCGTCCTCGCCTCCCCGACGAGAACGCAGTCCATCGAGCGAAAGACATCCGCGGAGCAACAGTTTCGACATCCGCAACACACATCACCGCATGCAACATCAGCACATCCATGTGCAGCGGCGACGGCATGATCACCGCATCCACATCCGCGCCCCGAACTTGGTCGACCAGTGGCACCAGCGTGATGTCCGGCGGCCACACCAGTGCGTAGCCGAGCCGCCGCGCCAGCCGCCGCACCTGCGCGGCATCCCATTCCGGCATTTCGGTGACCACTGGGTCTATCCAACCCAGCGCGGTCGGACGCGGCCTCATCGCTGCCTTGCGTCGGGGGGTGCGGCTGTCGGTGTGAGCCGTGCGGCGAGTGCCGCGGCATCCGCACCGGGATCGGTCAGTCCATCCAGGACATCGAGCAAGGTCTGCATGTCGGGGCCGGGCGCCGCCGGTGGCTTGGGGTCAACGAAATAGCGACAGTTCAGCCGCTCGGCGTGACAACGAGTCTCGATCACGCGCTGCGGCCCATTGGCCGTTCGAAGCGGGCGGATTTCGGCCTTCTCTCGTAAGCATCGGCGGATGTGGATCGCCACGGCGTGTACTGCTGGCAGATATCCATGTCCGGGCTCATTCCTTGCTGTCCTCCTGATCGTGTATTGGTAAGCACCGCCGCCGAGGAGCAGTCGCCACCGACCGGGCGGTTTGGCGGAATGGTCGATATGCCGATGCGAACACGGCATCATCCCGGCGGCGGAGCTGCGACGAACCATTGGTATGCCCGTGCCGGGGATGCGGCCCTCGGCTCCGGGACGACTGTGTGGGCACAGGCTGATTCGCCCATTCGCGGGGGCCGCGTCCGCGAACCGTTCGACCACATCGGCTGGTCCGTCGTTGTAGACGGCCGGTCGACCGATGAACGGATCCGGTTGCGGCAGGGCCGAATCGCGGTCCACCGCTCGAGATCGGCGGTGGTTCGGGGCTTGGGTGGTCACCGGCCATCCTGACTGGTGTTCTCCGCGCCCGGATCGGTGTGGAGTTCCCCACGGCATAGATCACCCGCACTCCATAAGACAGGGTTGGTGAGCACGACGAACAGAGCGGGCACTGGACAGCACCCGTCGGTTGTCCGGTTTCGGAGATCTGTTATCAGGCAGAGGGTCTGGTGCAGGCCGGGCAGTCGGCGGGCGAATCGGTGGGGTGCGGATGTCCCGTTTCGATCAGGCCTGTCCAACAGCCGCGCAACATCTCACACGTCCCTACCGTGCAGTCGGCGTGTAGGGCGAGGGAGATCTCCCGATGCATCTGCGCCGGTGCCATCGCATGGCTCGGATATCGGTGCTCGATGGGATCGGCGGCCATATCAGAACCCCTGGTGTGGAACATCAGCCGGGACCAACCGCCCGGCCTCGATCAGCCGCTTCTTCGCCTGCGCCTTGACCGGGCACATCGACGCCGCGCAGTCCAGATGGGCCTGCATCGTCGCGTGGGCGTATTCGATTGTCATCACAGGCAATTCGCTGTGGTTCGTTACGGGCAGGCCATGCATACGGAGACTCCGAACGTGGGTGTGAGTGTCTGGAATCCCCGGTAGCCGAGGCCGAAACTAGCTGTGCGACAGAGTGATTCGCTGAGGCAACGGGTACATCCCGGCTACCTGGGGTGATTTCAGTAGTACGCTTCTCAGCACAGCGGTGGAAGATTCCAGCACGTGATTTGACCAAGTTTGTTCCAAAATTCCACGGCGAGGAGCAAACTTATTCCAAACCGACATCACCCGATAGCGAGGCTAAGGAATGTCCATCGGTTCAACGGGTTCCACTCTGCCGCGTCGTATGCTCGGCCGAGCGCTCAAGCGGTTGCGGGAAGGATCGGGCGTACCGCCGAAGGTTGCGGCGCAGGCCATTCGGGTATCGGCGCAAACGTTGTGGCGGATCGAAACCGGACAACAGGGACCGAAGCTGAAAGAGATTTATGTGCAAGCGCTCTGCCAGCTGTATGGAGCGGCATCGGACGAGACGAAGGTCCTTGTCGGTCTCGTGGAGCTGGCCGAGCAGAAGAACTGGTGGCACCCGTACGAGGATGTCATTCCAGAAGTCTTCGCCCTGTTCATCGGCCTGGAAGAGTTTGCCAGCGAGCTTACGACCTTTCAGCTCACACTGATGCCGGGTCTCCTCCAGACCGCCGATTATCGACGCGCCGGTGTCTGGGCGCTGCAGCCGCAGGCCAGTCCGACCGAGGTAGAGCGCAACGTAGAGTTGACGATTCGGCGGCAAGGGCGGCTTCGGGACGATAGCCAGAACTTTACTGTGCAGGCTCTGTTGTGCGAGTCGGCGTTGCGGTACCCGATCGGTGGTCCGGCGGTCATGGGACGCCAGCTGCGCCACCTCGAAGAGGCGTCTCAGATGCCTAACGTGTCGATTCGCGTCGTACCGCTCAGCGCGGGAATGCATATCGGCCTACAGATAGGGAGCTTCGTCTTGCTGGAGTTCCCTGAACATCCGACCGCCTACCTGTCGGAGCCCCCGTTGGTATACGTGGATGGGTACACAGGTGCCCTTTACCTGGAACGTGAGTCGGAGATTCACCAGTATCGCTCCGGGCTTGCGGGCATCCGGCGTGTCGCGTTGGATGAGGGGAAATCCAGGGAACTGGTGGCCCAGATAGCAAGGGAGTACGAAGGGTGAGCATCGACCTATCCGGGGCGAAGTGGTTCAAATCCAGCCGCAGCAAGGACGCCCAGGCCTGCGTGGAAGTTGCACACCTCAACGGCGGCATGGTTGGCGTGCGCGACTCCAAGGATCGCACTGGTCCGGCGCTGGTTTTCAGTCCCGCGGAGTGGGATGCCTTTGCGGCGGTTGTCAAAGAAGGCGAGTTCGATCGCGCCTGATCGGCGGTCGACACACGAAACCGAATGAGCCCCAGGCGCTTTTCGTCGCCTGGGGCTATTTCTTTCTCAGGGCTCGACAGCCGCGCGTCGGCGACGGTAAGTGGACGTGCATCTTTCGGCTGACGATGGCGACATCCGAAGCAACCGCAGCGTCGCGGCGTGCGTCATCGTTGTCGACGTGCGCGGCTCTATAGAACTCGCTCTGCAGGATCACCCACGCCTTTGCATGGTGGTGACCTGGCCGGTACGGTCAAGGCGAGCTTTGTGGGGGCGGGGAAGCCGGTCCGGCCCCAGGCCTGGGATGGCACCGGTACGAGAGGGCGAGATGGCCAGCTGGAGTGGGGTGGTCCGGAGTGTGGTTCTCGGTGCGGGGCTGATCATACTGATTTCGGCGTGCAATTCCGGTGGGGAGTCGAAGGGCAGCACGAACAGTGCATCGGTGACGCCGACCATCGCGGCGGATGTACCAGTAGGGTTCGACGCGTGTAAAGATCTCCCGCAGGCTCTCATTCAGTCGGAGAAGCTGAAGAACAAGGGGGCGGACACCACAGACAGGCCCGGCGGCTTCAAGTGGCGGGGCTGCATCTGGGTTCAGTCCGACGGATACTTCGGCACGATCGACACCACCACTATCACCTTGGCGATGGTGCGAGCCAACAAGGACTTTACGGTCGCCGAGGAGTTCAACGTGGGCGGGCGGGCGGCACTTACCTACAGCCCAAGCGAGCAGAACGATCTGAAGGAGCACTGCCTCCTGAGTGTCGAGATGAAAGGGGGGAGCCTCGAGGTCAGTATCAGTAACCCACCTTCGGCCAAACTGACTGCCTCCCAGCACTCTTGCGACATCGCTAAGCGTCTCGCGGACGGGATCGTTCCAGCGATACCTGCCACCCTCTAGACTTGTACCGGCCTTCGGCGAGTTCAAAATCGAAGACCACTGGGGAGGAAGATCAACGATGAGTAGCGATACGACCACACCGTCTGCAGGTCCGCTGGCCAGCGCGATCAAGGACGCTCAGGACGGCAAGCTGACCGTCAGTTTCAGCAACGAAGTGCGCGTAAACGCCGACGAGTTCGTCTACATCGAACGCGACTGCCAGGCGTTCAAAGACGAGATCCGTGCACTCCAAGCGATCGCGAAATCGATCGCGGACCGAAAAAGCTGGGGGCTCGGCGAGACGACAGATGGCATGACCTCGGCCGCAACACTGGTGGCTCGCTTCCGCGGCAAGGCCAAGATCGTCGATCCAGCCACCGACTCGGACAACAACGTCTACGACATCCTCCAACAGCACTACGACATCATCGACGACATCCAAAACCTCCACCGCACAATCGCCCAGAAATACGTCGAGCAGGATCAAGAATTCGCCGCTCGCTACAACGAGTTGAAGGCGAATGTAGATGCCAGCCAGATCGGTACACCGACGCAACTAGGCGTGATTTCAGCCCCGGCAGTCGGTGCCTCGAAATGAGTGATTCGTATCATCCAAGGTCGTGCTGGCCAGCACGATCAAGGACGATCTTCCGATTCAGCGTTCTTTCGGGAATGACACCGCGATGAATGCATTGTGCGGTATCCAGACCAATGTAGTCGGGCGCGGCCTCATGCCCAGCGTCGTGGGCTGCGGCCGTCAGTGTAAACACACTCGGGTAGCCGACTTGCGGTAGGCCGAAAGTTCGCCCTGTACCGTGGATGACGACGTTGTCGATGGGGGATGGGCGTCAACCTGTTCGACGTGATGGTAATCACCGTGGTGATCGACATGCGTCCCGGCGGAACCGATCGTCGACTTCGTGCGCCAGCTGCCGCGCCGGACGACCGGCTGAACACGGCGCTTGGTATACCGTGATCTGATTGTGCCCGACCGGCTTCCGTGAGCGACACCACGATCAGCCGCCGCAGGTCAAGCGCTGGCGGAATTGTGACGGGCAATCCTGTCTCAGGTCTCGGGCCCATCCTCGGCCCACCATGCATCAGATCGCATCTCTTCGGGGACTCGTGGATCTTCCGGACCATCAAGTTCTAGAGCAAAGATGCGCTCGAACCATTCACTGCGCAGGCTGGAGGGTAACCGTGCGCCACACCATGGACAGCAGTTCATCACAATACGGCTGTCCTGATCAGGAATGGCAATGTAGTATTCCCGAAATTTTGGATCATATCCGATAGGAATCGAATCATCGGCGAGCCAGGCATCCATTCCTTCGCAGGTATGGCGGAGCCGATTGGTTGACAATTTTACCCCACTTGTATCGTTCGTCCGGGAACTGCAGGCTTGTATATCTTACCGGTGATCGGGTCAATAGAACCCAAATGATTTCCCTTGCTGTCGTACGCTTCTATATCGTTGTGGGTGTAATCCCATTCGTAGTACTCGCGCGCCTTGCCATTTTTGCCGTTGGTTCTGGTTCTTCCCCGGTAAGGCTTGAGATCTTTCCAGACCGGAGATTCACCCGGGCCTTGCGGGTTCTCCTTACGCTCGTTCGTATCATCCGGTGTGTCGTCAGCGGCAAATACCGTCATACCAATTATGGCGGCGAGGTTGGTGATGGCTTTGTCGAGGTCGACGGCGGGCAGAGCATGGAAGGCGTCGATGGTGCCAACGGCGCCGGCCGCGAGGCTGGTGAGGCCGATGACGCGGACCATTTGGCTGGCGCGGTAGGAGGTTTGGATCGCGTTGATGGTGAGGGCAACGTCGGCGTCGATGGCCGCGGCTGCGGCGACGGCGGAGGAGCCGAGGCTGAACAGGAACGCGACCCCGGCGGTGATGGCGATCAGACTGATGGACAGTTCCAGTGCGTTGATCGCGCTGGCGTTATCGTCGCCGAGGGCGACGGTCGCGTCGTGATAGTCCTTGACCGGTGCCGCCATCTTTTGGGAGGCGGTAGCGACGGTGTCGGCGCCGGTTTTCAGGGTGGTGAAGTGGTCTTGGAGTAGTTGCCGGTTAGTGGGGTCGTCCATGCCGTCGAACAGAGCCGAGATGGCGGAGATGCGGGCGGGCGCGCCGGTGATGGTGTCGTGGTTGGCGAAGGTGTTCCAGGTGGTGTGGGCTTTGTCGAGTTTGGTGTGGTCACCGTTGGGGAGTTTGCCGAAGGCGGCGAGGACTTTGGCGATGAGTTTGTCCAAGAACTCCTTCAGGCCGCCGTGGTCGGTGAAGCCGATTCCGTTGTTGCCCACCGACGATGGGATGCTGACCTTGTACTCGCCGACCTGGCTGATAACAGGGCGGTCTGGTAGCGGATCGCAGTTGTTGCTGACGGCGTAGTTGTAGCCCATGGCATACAGGACGGCGCCGTAGTTGGTGAGGGCGTTGGCCAGGCTGGAGCAGGCCTGCATGGTCTGCCGGGCGGCTTTGTCGTAGGCCTCACCCCACTGTTGGCAGCCGGGGGCGTCCCCGGCCATCCCGACGCATTCGCCTTTGACCGCGTCATGGACGGGTTTGTCGGCTTTGCGGAGGTCGTCGGCGAGATCGTGGCATTTCTTGGCGGCGTCGTAGTAGGTCTGCCAGTCGACGATCACGACTGTCCCGACTGCAGCATGCGGCGGTTGACATCGATGGCGCGGGTGTAGCGGCCGTGCGCTTTCTGGGCCGCGTCGCTCACGGTTGCGACGCCTTCGGCGAATTCTCGTGCGGCCGCGAGCCATTGGCTGTGGGCGTCGGCATAAGCGCTGGCTGCTGCAGATTCCCAGCTGCCCCTGTGCAAGGCGGCGACTTTGTGGTCGAGTTCGTCGAGGTGATCATGCAGGAACCCGGCCAGGCCGTTGAGGCGTGACACGATCTGGTCGAGTTGGTCGAGGTCGACACTGAATTGGGAGCTCATGGTAGATCCAGGCTGGAGATACCGGAGGCGTTGCCGGTGTCGGTGTTCTTGTAGTTGGCCGCGGTGATGCCCAGCTTCTCGGCGAGGGAAGTCAAGGCTTGCATGAGTTGTGTTCCACCGTCACGGGTTTCGGTCCACCCTGTGGAGAACTCGTCGGCCGCGTCGCCGGTCCAGTCGGATGTGAGTAGGGTCTCGACCTCGCGGGCGGCGGAATCGAGGGCCTGTTTCATGGTGTCGGCGATGTTGTAGACGTACTGGCCGATCGCCTGCACATCATCAGGCACAACAGACAGATTCTGGCCAGATCCGACAGGCCCCCCGCCACTGCTCATGCGCTCGACCATAACGGCGTACTGCGACCGGTGTCCACTGCGCCGTTTCGACTAGCGCCGGGCCGTCGTCGCAGTCGGGGTGTTTGGTCGTGGCTCGATTCGTAGTAGAACTAGCGCCAATGCACTCAATAGGAGATATGTGCCCAAGTAGCCAGCCACCGTTAATATTCCGACAGAGGTGCTGATCGACGTAGAACTCGGCGAACTGCTCCGTTGTAATCCAGCCGAACGACGTCCACTTGATCTCATCCAGGACGAGGGTGTCCAGGCTACGCAGGGTCTTGCCAATCCGGTCGGAAAGTAATCCTTCGATCGAACATCCTCCACGGTGATCCCCGCCCAGGCGACCGAGGGGGTGAGTTGGAGGAGGTCTTGGATAGGGTATCAGCGACGCGGCCAAGGTCGCCCACGCGCGCTACACCACCGCCCCACGACACCAATACAAAATGTTCTCCCAAGGATAAGGTACATGGGTCTACCGGTTATCGACTGGCAGACCTACTACGACGCGTTGATGCCGGTAAAGTCATCGGCAGCGTGTCAGAGCAGTTGGGTGGTTACGCCACCAGTCGATACAAGATCATTACCGACCGATTCGGCGGTATTATTTCCATGTATTCGATCCCGTAGATGCTAGGAGTTGAATTGGGAATCGATATAATTATTCAGAATCAAATCCACGAACGGATCGACCTGGTATACGGGGACGCGGACGATACGCTTATCAGGTGTCGCGGGAATGCTCCGGCAGGCTCAATGCTTCGGGGTCTTCACGCGCACGCAGACACAATGTTCAACACAACGCAGCTGGCCATGCTCTTGGACGAACTAGCAAATCTGTCGCCGAACAATGACAAAGAGGCGGAGATGCTAGTCGTATTGCGCGATGCCGCCGAAACCGCTATCCGTAGGAATGGGTATCTTTGGTTCAGTGGGGACTGAGGTCGTGAACATTTTCCGCCATTGCGGCAGCCGGTCCTGCGCGCAGCGCGCGGCAGCGGATTTGCGCATCCGGGTAGTCGGCATGGTTGCCCTTGCGAACGGTACCTTCGCGGCCAGCGCGGGTTCCCCGCAGCGATCATCTGCCGCGGTGTGGTAGCGCACAACTGATATGTGGTATTTAGAGGCGTTCGATAAGAAGACCGAATTTTTGGTCCGCGATCATCCTTTGCAGGGCCTCGACACAGCGACTTTGCAAGAAATCCTTCACTTCGACGACAGCTGCGAGATCGACGGCATCAATTTTCCTCCGGAGGCTGGAGGGTACGACGTGCCGCAATCGAAGCTGCCAGAACTCGCCAAATACCTGTCTCCCGATTTCGTTGTCGATGAATCATGCGACTACCAGGTGGGCTACTACCGAGAGTGATCACGGTTGGCCGCGCGTGCGGTGACTATTTCTGATGAAAGCATGAGGTTGTCGTCATGGACTATTTAGGCCAATGGAACGAGGACCAGCGTCGGCTCTCCGCGGAGTGGAAGCGCAAGAACCGGGCTTTACGGCAACGTTTGGGCCAGATCGCCGTTCGTGCCAGTTCCCGTGGTGGCGAGTTGGGTGTGACCGCAGACTCGCAAGGTAGCATCGCTGACTTGCGACTCACGCCACAGGCGCTGCGGCTCGGCGACGCACAGCTCGTCCGAGTGCTGCTCGAAACAATTCAGCGGGCCCAATCGGATGCGCACCAGCAGACAGAATCTATCGCTCGGACCTACACCGACAACCCGGAGTCTGCTACCGCGATGAAATTCATTCAGGAGCTACTCGGCCCCGAGAGTACAGCGACCAGAGACTGACGCTGCAGTCTGGGCGTTCTGCGCACGACCGGGCAGGCGATTCGCCGCTGCTTCGGCGGTGCTCGACGCGACGGCGGCGCCGCGCCTTGCGGGCGGGCCACCGCGACGCAAACCCGGCGTGGTGATCGCCGACCGGACTTACTCGGCGGCATCGAATCGAACTCGACTGCGATGCAAGCGAATCCGCACAGATATTCCTGAACGGTCTGATGAGGTCGCCAATCGTGATCGCAAGTGTCGTCACGGCGGCCGGGCACGGCTGGCGGGCGGTGGCCACCCGCTACGACTGTGGCGCACTTGAAAATCAAGCTGAGGCATTGTCTGGGATCACGATTCCGTCGAATTTCGTTGCGCCTCTGATGATGTCGGCAGAATTCGCCGACGGTGTCGACCCGGCTCGGCCTCGACTACGTCGAAGCCCGCTCCTGGCTCGGCTGGCACAACTCGCGTCGACCGTGCCACTGCCGCCGACTAACTCGTCGGTGGAAGAATCTCCGTGGCGCGGGCGAGGTCGAACTCATCGCTGTGTCGAAGGTTTGCCAGTGCCCGCATGCCCGGCGCCTGGCTCGACCGGACGAACCCCCAGTCGCCGATCAGGAATAGCCGCCGTTTGGCTCGGGTGATCGCCACATTGAGCAGCTTGGCCGCGGAAACCTGACGTTGGCCGCCGGACAGGTCGGCCGCGGCAACCCAGCGCGGCTGGTCGTCCTGCATGAGATCGACGATGACGGTGTCGAATTGGCGTCCCTGAAATCGGTGCGAGGTGCCGCACGCGATGTCGTATCCGTTGGCCTGGACATGGAGTTCGGCCTTCTGCGCATGCGCACTGTAGGGGCAGACGAGGCCCAATGTGCCTGTCGTGTCGCGGTGTTCGTGGAGAATATCGAGTAGTCGCAACCCGAGCGGGTGAGTCCACGACGTGCCATATCGATGTAGGCCGCGGTCGGGGTGGCCCGCGGTGTCGATGAACGTCACCACCGGTCCGTCGAGCGTGCCGTGCCATCGGGTTTCGAGGAGGCCGTCGTAGCAGAAATCGTTGACGATCCCGGCGATGATCGGCGGATAGCGGAACTGAGTGCGCAGGGCAACGCATCGGGGGTGGCGCTCGGCGCCCGCGCGGTGGGTGATGCCGTGCAGCGCGAAGATATCGTCTCGTTGCCAGGGAAGCAGTTCGCGTTGCTGCTGGGTGCGCGCATCATCGATGTCGGTGATCGGGGAGTTCTGGAGGAAATCACCGACGAATGCCAAGCAGCGGTCCGCTTTGGAGCCCGCATGGACGAGGTGCGGGATGTGGGCAGAGGCTGCCTCGTCGACGATGACGGTGTCGTATCGACGGTTGGCCAGTTCGGGTTTCATGGTCAGCGCGGTGAGGGTGCAGGCGATGACCGGTGCCGACTCGAGTAGTTCCCGCCGGGTGTTCGCGTATTCGTCATCGAGTTTGCGCTTCTCGTTCTCGAGTTCTTTCAGCTCCCGATCGAGCGTCGTGACCACCTGATTGAGGCGGTCTCGTTCAGCGATCTGCTCGGCGATGCCCTCTCGTTCGGCAGTGGCGATTATGAACTCGTGGTCGGGAACTGTGTCGGCTTCCGCTTGCGCCCGTTCGGCTGCGGACCTGGCGGCCCGGGCGGCGGTGGCGTCGTCGCGGCTGCGACGTTCCCGATCATCGGCATTTTCACGGAGTCGTTGCGCGCGGCGGTCGGCAGTCCGGGCTGATTCTGCCGCGGCAGCTGCGCCCGGCGTCGCGGCGTCGATGGTGGCGAGTTCGATGTTGAGCTGGTCCAACCGAGCGCTCTCCTGGGCCGCGAGTCGAGTCGCTCGTTCCCGACGGTCCAGTGCGGACACCAGTTGTTGCTGAAGCTCGGCCGCCCGCCACGGCAAACGACCGCTCCAGGTAGCTCGTTCGGCGATCAGCGCGTCGACATCTTCCTGCAATCCCTGACAACGATCGAGGGCTGAACGGACACTCGCTTCGCAGCTGTCACGCTGCGCGGCCAGCGCCCGCTGTCGGGTGGACAGGCGCTGTTCGGCCAGCAGCAGCGAGACGAGAAGCTCGGGGTCGGGTGCGCATTCGTCGGCTCGCTGCCGCAGCAGGGCGGCTTCGGCGGCAAGCTGGTCCGATTGTCGGGTCAATTCGTCGGCGATGGCATGGTGGCCGGCGGCGTCAACGGCCTGGGCTCGTGCGTGGTAGGCGCGGACGATCGCATCGACATCGAGGCCGGGATCGGCGAGCCGGTCGGACAGCGTGATGAGAGCCTTGCGATCTTCGTGCTCGTCGTTGGCCCGCAGCTTGTCGGCAATCTCCTGCAGGCGGGTCGCGCGGTTGGTCAGCGTGGCCGCCGCACGGTCCAGCATCAGCCAGTCATGGTCGGCGACTTCCTGATCAATCTTGTGCTGATCACCGACACGCACGACCTGCCCAGGTTCGTTGACCACGTCTGCGAGGTCTTTCACGACATTGTCCACGGCGACATGGGTGTTCGAAGCGATCAACACCGAACGACCGTGGGCGAGTGCATCGGTGACGGCTTTGACGATAACGGTGGTCTTACCGGTGCCCGGCGGACCCCATACCAGCCAGGCGCCACCCTTCGTGAATGCGGCGAAGGCGGCCGACTGCTCACGGTTCAGTCCGGCCACATCGGCGAATGGCGGAAGGCCCTCGGTAGACCAGAGGTCCGGCAAGAGCGGCCCTCTGGTGGCCTCCTGCAGGGAGGCCCGCAACATGCGCAGCAGGCTGAGATCGATATCGTCGGAGTACATCATCCGCACATGGGTCGCCGTGCCCATGGCCCGGCGGATTGCTGGGGTCACCTCGCCGACCACCCGCTGCCCCTGCGGCGGATACATGAGGTGGATCTCATGCATCGGCGGTTTGCGCCCCCGTGCCGCATCGGCATCGACGACGAAGAAGGTTTGCCCGTTCCACCCGCCGCGCGGCGGTTTGACCGTCTGAACTGCCAGCAGCTTGGAACGTGCAGGAAGCTCCACCGGGACGTTTGCAACAGCCTTCAGCGTCACCGACTCGGCCCGGTAGGCGATCATGGCATCGAGCGCTTCGAGTGTGCGTGCCTTGATCCGGGGCCAGGAGAGTTGTTCGGAGGATCGATCGGTCTGCTGCTGTTCCCCACCCGTCATAGTTGCATCCTATCGGACTGGCGTAGATTGAAAGGCTCTCTCCGGCAACTAGTTACGGCTGTATTTGCGCCGATATCGGCCCTTGGCAGTGCGCGATCATCTGGTCCGCTCGACGCGGTCGAGTCGACCTGCACCATGCCTGTGTTGAACATCATGCAGTTGTTCACCCGGCGGTGTTGCAACCTGGGCACCATCGGTCGCGCTTCGAGAGCAGTTCGCGCGCGTGGCCCTGGCTGTATGTTCCGTAAATTGCTCTGTGAGTGGTGCACACCGCGAAGACGTCCGGGTCGGTGCGGTCAGCGGCGATGACGGTGAATGCGGCGAGGTCTGCCGCAGACACCGGCTTTCCGACGCCGGGGCGGAACGGGGCGGTTTCGATGACGTCGCCAGGCCGCCACTCTCCAGCTTTGCGTAGTGGATCCCCGAAGTGGAGCAGTTGCTGCAGCGTCGCGGCTACTGCCGAGGCATTGTGCTGGTCTCGCTCGATCTGCTCGTTGTCCCGGCGACGCCATTCTGCATGCCGTTCGTTGCGCTCGGCCGAGACCATCGCGCGTGCCTGCTGTTCGGCTTCTTTCGCGAGCTCCAAAGCCAACGATTCGGCTCGCCGAGTCGTCGATCGCTCTCCCTCGGAGACGGTTTCGCCGATTCGTACGCCGCCGTGCTGCTCGAACTCCGCGAGCCGCACCACGAAACGCCACTGTCGCGACGCCAGCTTTCGAAGCGAGACGGTGACACCGCGGTCGTGGTCGGTGATCGTTCGGTCTGGTGCCCCACCGAGGGCCGGATCGTGGCGACGGTACATCGAATCTCGGTCACTGCTCATCGGTGGTTGCTTTTCTCCTGGGGGACTGGACTGGTGGTTGGCTCGCCTGCAGACTGCGCACGATTTCGAGCAAGTGCCGCACTTCCTGGTATGTGGGGGACAGTTGGTACGCGTGCTGGTGGCACGCTTCGGACAACCGCGTCCACGCGTACTGAGATCGGGCCGGCACGTCACGCTCATCGCGGTAGGCGACCTCGAGACAGGCCAGGCGGGCCCGGCTGCTGGCACCGCCTGCTTCGATTCCTTTTGCGCGCAGGAGTTCATCGACGATTTGCTCCAGCGCGGTCCGGGTGAGCCAGGCCGCGATTCTGTTGCTGTGCGGGGATTGCCGGGCGACCTGCGCCGCGGCCATAGTCAGTAGGCTGCTCACTTTCCCGCCTTCTCGATGTCGTCGACCAGGCGCTCGACATCTCTTGCCGCCTGGTTTGGATCGGAGGTCGGGGCGAGCCCGTGGTGCATCTTGGGTCCCGTGGTATTTAGCGCGGACTTCTGATACTGCGCACGTGCCCATTGGTCGAGTACGTGGTTTTCCTGTGGTTCTCCGAACACTCCGAGGATCACCTTGTGCCGGGTAGTGGCGGCTGCTCCCCACTCGCTCTCGAGTGTTTCCAGCGATCGTCCGGCCCTGATGTTGCGGGTGAAGTAGGTGTGCCGAGCGGCTGTTTCCACGGCGAACCGCAGCATGCCGGGCAGCGTCCGGCGCATCGCCGCATCGGGGAGTCTGCCGCCCTCGGACTCGCGCACCAGTGCGAACGCGTCTGCGATGTAGCGTCGAGCGGGATCCGTGAGCGTGGTGATCGACACCTGAGAGTCCTTGCCGCGGTTGACCTCCACGATCGTGGTCGCGAAGTTTCCCCGCCGCACCGCGGCGGGCAGGCGGTCATCGTGGGAGAGGACCACGACTTGCCGGGTCTGGGCGAGTTCGCTGAGCAACGTCACGAGTCCGTCCACCTTGGCCGGATCCATGGCTTGCACGGGGTCGTCGAGAATCAGGAATCGGAACGGTGATTCGGCCATAGTGGCGCGAGGCAGGAACAGGGCGAGTGCCAATGCGTGGAGCTCCCCCTGGCTCAGCACGGTGAGTCCATCAGCGGCCACACCATCGACCCGTGAGTCGATGCGCAGCTTGCGCCGGGTCGCGGACCCTTCCAGACAGAGGTCCCCGATCTCGACGTTGCTTTCCTGCCGCAGCATCGCCCACGCCTGCTGGACGCCGACACGTATCGGCGCGAGGCGTTCGTTGCGCAGTCGGCGATCGTTGTCCTGAAGCCACTTCTTGGCCTCGTTGAGTTGATCGACCACGGGTTTGTCCGCGAGCCATGCCTGCCAAGCCGCGCACCAGGCATGGAGTTCGGCGTTCACCGGTTGCCATCGGTCCTCGCGCTCCGCGAGACATGCCGCCGCGTCCTCGGTAACCGCGTCGACCGCGTCGCTGAGTGCAGCGACGTTCGCCTCCAGATGGTCGGCGAGCTGTGTCATCGTCGGTGCGACAGGGCCGCGTGTGATCGCGGCCCACTGTTGCCACGCGCTGCGGGCGGCAGTCACTGTCTCCTCGAGATCCTGAACAGGGGAGCGGTCGAGGTTGGCGGGCGCCGACTGCAGCGCATGAACAGCCTCGGCGTGTGCCAATTCCATCAGTTTCCGGGCATCGTTCAGCGCAGCCAGGTGTTGACGGTCCGCGCTCACCGCTGCGCGGCTTTCACGAGACCAAGCCGCGTCGAGTGTGCCGCCGTGACACACAGGGCACGCCATGTCGCCGTGCTCTTCGTGTACCTGTAGAGCCTGTTCGAGCAACCGCAGTGTGGACAGCTTGCGGTCACTGGCCAGGTCATTTATCTCGGCCAACTCGGCATCGCTGTCGCGCAATCGCTTCGCGATAGCAATGGCGCTGTCTGGCGTGACCGGGGCCGTCAGGTTTGCGAGCGCGCGCAGTTCCGGAACCGGTCCGCTCGCACCGGCTTCGGTCTCGTGCAGTGATGTTCGCAGCTGGAGCAGGTCGGGCACCGTTCTTCTCAGCAGCGGCGCCACTGCGGCGGCCCGCTCGTCGTCAAGCTCCGCGACCGCCTCAGCAAGAGCTTTACGTCGTTTCGTGAGGTCGTCGCCGGGTGCCTTGCGGTCCTTGTGCCGCAACGAGATTCGATTGATCGCGTCTGTCAGCTGTTCGACTCCCAGGACTCGCGAGATCGCGTCGTGCAGATCGCTGGGGGTGCCGTTGAGCATCGCGCCGAGCTCGTCATAGGACAGGATCGGCCGGAATCGCTGCAGCGGTCCGTCCCATCCAAGGTCGCCGCGACCGATCTGCTGCTTGCCACCGCGTCGTTGGGTGCGGGTGGTGTGCCGGTTCACGTCGGTCTCGTCGGCGGGCCAGTCGAGGGTCACCATGACCGGCTCGTTGTCCTCCTCTACCAAGCTCACCGCAATGCGCGCGGTGGGGTGGTGCAGATTGCGCCACTGGTCACGCCACTGTGTCGATTTCTTGCCGGCCCAGCGAAAAGCGCTGTCGGTGAGCGTGAGCTCCAGCGCCTCGGAGATGCTGGACTTTCCAGATCCGTTGCGTCCCACCACAATCGTCAGCCCCGGTTCAGGCCGCAGATTCAACGTCGTGGCAGGTCCAATCCCCCGAAAACCCTCAACCTGCACCGAAGTGAGGAATGTGCCGCGAGCATCTGATGGTGTTTTAGCGGCAGATGGCTTCTCGGCGTGCTGAGCCGGCGTACCCCCTCCGAGGTAGTCGTCGAGCGCTTGATCGCCTTCGAAGGCGGCCAGTATCAGTAGTCCCACCTCATCGGGGAGGTCCGATCCGTCGATTTGTTCGGCAATCCATGGTGCGAGGCGTGTGCTGTCCGGAAGCGGATCGGTCATGGCGGTGAACCCTTTTCGTGATTCGGGTGGAGCCAGATGGAGTCAGCGCGACTAGCGCCATTCCTGATGTACACATCATCTTACCGAGTGTGAATGTTGTCAATGGATTCAAATGGCCTTGATTTTCACACAAGCATGCGCCAGGATCGTGATGTACACGAGAGAGGTGACATGTCGAACCTGGTTCCACCCGTGACCGCCACGGAAATCTCCAAGCTGGTCGGCGTGACCCGCGCGACTGTGAGTAACTGGCGTAAGCGTCACGAGGACTTCCCGAAGCCGGTGGGCGGCACCGAGTTTCGGCCCGTATTCGACTGGAACGCGGTGCAAGCATGGTTGGCCGACCGTGGCCAAGATGCCACCGATGCGCCGATCCTGTCGTTGCAGACGCTGTTGCGTTCGTCGTTATCCAGTGACGACGCGCAGGTTCTGCTTGCCGGGCTGAAGCAGTCCGAATCTGGTTGGGTGTCGTCGGACTCCGCGACAACCGATGCCATGTCCGGCGTCCTGAAAACATTGGCGCATGCTGCCGAAGTCGAGGGACCGCGGGCGGCCCTTCAGGCGCTCGCGGACCACGCGCACGGTGGTGAACAGAACGTCGGTCTCTACCGGACTCCCGAGCCGGTTGCCACACTCATGGCTGATCTTCTACAGCCGCTCGGGGCCGGGCTGGCGCGAGTGCTCGACCCCGCTTGTGGGGGCGGTTCGCTGCTCGCCGCCGCCGCGGCGCATGGTGCCACAGAGCTCTACGGTCAGGATATTTCGGAAACCCAAGCAGCCCTGGCTCATCTGGTGGTGCAGGCCGAAACCGAGGTCGACGCAACTATCGCCATCGGCGACAGTCTGCACGACGATGCTTTCCCAGGCTTAGCGGCGGATGCGGTGCTGTGCAGTCCGCTCAGTGGACGGGACTGGGGCTCGGATCGGGCGCATATCGACGACCCGCGGTGGGCGTATGGCACGCCGGGGCGAATGGATTCCGAACTTGCTTGGGTACAGCACGCTCTCGCGCACCTTCGTCCTGGCGGACTTGCCGTTCTGCTTCTTCCCACGTTTGCCGCGTCGAAGACGTCGGGCAGGCGAATCCGTAGTTCGCTGCTGCGGGCGGGAGCGCTTCGCGCTGTCATCAACCTGCCGCCGCGACTCCCTCAGCTCCTTTGGACTCGACTGAATCTGCAGATCTGGATCATGGAGAAAGCGGACCCCGACGGAGCGGTGCTCGACAGTGTGCTTCTCGTCGATACGGCTGCGGGCGAGGCCGCGCAGAGTGGTGCCGGCGACGCTGTCGATTGGCCGCCGGTCGCCGAAACGGTGCGGCGAGTGTGGTCCGCCTTCGTCGAGGGTCGATCAGCGGAGGCCGAAGAGCCCAACGTGTCGACCGTTGTCAGGGTTGTCGACCTGCTCGACGAGGAAGTCGACCTCACGCCCGGACCGCGGGTGAAGTTGGCGATCGACCCCGGAATCGTTGCTGGCGAGGCTGATACGGCGCTCTCACGACTCCGCGCTTCGGTCGCGGAGCTGGCTCACGCGTCCGAAGCTGTCGGTCAGGTCGCGCAGATCTCGGGTGCCACATGGCGGACTGCGACCATTTCCGATCTGGCTGCGGGAGGAGCCGTACGTATCTTGCGTGCTCAACCACCGAGGTCGACCGCGTCCAACGACGAAGATCTCCGGTTGGCCATCACCGGTCGCGACATCGCCATCGGTAGTCCAGCGTCCGGCAAGGTGAAGGTGGAACCCGACAGCCCGACGGTTGAAGTCGAGATCGGTGACGTTCTCGTGCCGACCGTGCGCGCACCCCGCGGCCAAGCCTTCCGGATCGCGGGTCCCGAAGAGGCGGGGATCGCACTCGGCCCGAACGTCCAACTCGTGCGCACGGACCCACAACGCCTGGACCCGTGGTTCGTCGCCGGATTCATCGGCGGCATCGACGACGTTGCCTCCGGTGGCACGACCGCGATTCACTCCGCCCTGCACCGAACGCGAATACCCTTGCTGCCGTTGGCTCAGCAACACCGCTACGGCGAAGCGTTTCGCGGCGTGCACCAGCTGCGGGCGGCATTGACTCAGGCCGGCGAAGCAGTAGATCAGGTCGCCGAGGTGCTGACCACCGGTCTCATAGCCGGTGCGCTCGAACCGACCACGCGCAGCGCGATAAACGAAGACGTCAGTAATCCTCGAGGAGGCAGTGAGTGAACACCGGCAAGCACAGCGAGTTGGCCAACCACGCGTGGTCGGTCGCGGACCTGTTGCGCGGCGACTACAAGCAGTCCGACTACGGCAAGGTGATCCTGCCGTTCACGGTGCTGCGACGCCTGGAGTGCGTGCTGGCGCCCACCCGGGACACGGTCATCGCCAAGGCCGAGTCGCTGGCGGGGAAAGACCTCGACGTGCACAAGTTCTTGACCATGGCGGCCGGCGCGGTGTTCTACAACACCAGCGATCTCACCTTGAAGAAGATCGCCGCCGATCCGACCTACGCCTCGAAGAACCTGATCACCTACATCGGCGCCTTCTCCGAGAACGCGCGTGAGGTTCTGGAGAAGTACGAATTCGCCCAGCAGATCCGCAAACTCGACGCGGCAGGTCTGCTGTACCAGGTGGTCGGCAAGTTCGCGGACCTGGACCTGCACCCGGAGGTGGTGTCCAACCATCAGATGGGTTACGTGTTCGAGGAACTGATTCGGCGCTTCGCCGAACAGTCCAACGAGACCGCCGGTGAACACTTCACCCCGCGCGAAGTCATCGAACTGATGGTGAACCTGCTGATCGCGCCGGACGCCGACCTGCTCGGGGTGCCCGGCGTCGTCCGCCGCGTACTCGACCCGGCCTGCGGCACCGGCGGCATGCTCAGCTCCGCGGAAGCCCACATCACCGCCTTGAACCCGCAGGCGACAGTGGACCTGTACGGGCAGGAACTGAACCCGGAGTCGTGGGCGATCTGCCGTTCCGACCTCATGATCAAGGGTGAGGACTCCGAGAACATCGTCCTCGGTAACTCCCTCGACGACAACGACGGTCACTCGAAGACCAAGTTCGACTACATGCTCGCCAACCCGCCGTTCGGCGTGGAGTGGAAGAAGATCAAGGACGATGTCGAATGGGAGGCGGCCAACCTCGGTGAAGCGGGTCGCTACGGTGCCGGGCTGCCGCGCATCAACGATGGCTCGCTGCTGTTCCTGCAACACATGATCTCGAAGATGAAGCCAGTGAACGCCTCCGGCGAGGGCGGCAGCCGGATCGCCATCGTCTTCAATGGTTCCCCGCTGTTCACCGGCGCTGCTGGATCCGGCGAGTCCGAGATTCGCCGGTGGATCATCGAGAACGACTGGCTGGAAGCTGTTGTCGCACTGCCGGACCAGCTGTTCTACAACACCGGCATCTCCACATACTTTTGGATTCTCACCAACCGTAAGAAGCCTGATCACCAGGGCAAGGTGGTGCTGTTGGACGCACGGGATTACTGGGTGAAGATGCGGAAGTCGCTGGGTGACAAGCGTAAGCAGCTCAGCGATGAACAGATTCGGGAAATCACCCGGCTGTACGGCGAGGCGCTGACGGTCGCCAAGGACCCGACCCACCCGCTGCACGGCAAGGTGAAGGTGTTCAACAACGAGGACTTCGGGTACCGCCGCATCACCGTGGAGCGACCGCTGAAGCTGCGGTTCGAGCTCACCAGCGAAGGTTTGGATAAGCTGGGCTCCTCGGCGCCGGTCCGGAAGCAGTACGGCGACTCCGACGCGTTCCGAGCGCTTCTCACCCCGTTGGTCGGTGCTGCCTGGAAGACGAAGGCTAATGCTGTGTCCGCCATGCGCGACGCCATTGTCGGTGCTGGTGAAACGTGGCCCAGCGGTGCATCTTTCGTCAAAGTCTTCCGAGAGGCTGTCGGCACACGTGATCCCGAGGGTGAGGTCCAGATGGTGAAGGGCGCCCCCGAGCCGGACCCCGACCTGCGCGACTTCGAGAATGTCCCGTTGACCGAGGACGTCAATGAATACCTGATCCGCCAGGTCCTGCCTCACGTTCCCGATGCATGGATCGACCACGCGAAAACCAAAGTGGGATACGAGGTTCCCTTCACGCGGCACTTCTACGTGTACACGCCGCCGCGGCCGTTGGCGGAGATCGACGCGGAGTTGAAGGCGCTGGAGGCGGAGATCCAGGAGTTGTTGGGGGAGGTGACGCGGTGAGTGACGCCTCGGCGACTCCGACACTCCGGGTCAAACAGATGGCCACGAAGATCGGGAGCGGCAAGACGCCATCAGGCGGCTCCGAGACCTACCGAGATTCGGGAGTGATGTTTCTCCGTAGCCAGAACATCCACTTCGGAGGCCTGAACCTGACCGACGTCGCCTACATCGACGACCTTACGCACCGTGAGATGCACGGCACGAGAGTCCGCGAGAGAGATGTCCTGTTGAACATCACGGGCGCGTCCCTCGGGCGTGTAACGTACTTTCGAGCAGGACTGGGTGAAGCAAATGTAAATCAGCACGTTTGTATCATTCGGCCTCGGAGCAGTACGGATCCACGCTACCTCGCGTACGCGCTGTCATCGAACGTCTGTCAGGATCAGATCTTCGGGATGCAGGTCGGAGGAAATCGGGACGGGCTCAACTTCGAACAAGTCGGCGGATTGGAAATTCCGGCGCCACTGCTGGAAGAACAGCGCCGCATCGCCGACTTCCTCGACGCCGAAACCTCTCGTATGGACCGGCTCTGTGAATTACGTAGTGCGCAACGCTCGCTCGCAGATGCGCGTCTGAACGCGATATGGTCAACGGCGATCGTTGCCGATGGTGATGATTTCTCTTGGGTGCCGATTCGTCGGTTCGTAATTGCGATAACTGATGGTCCGTTCGGAAGTGCTTTGACAAGCTCGCACTACTCGGATTCGGGTGCGAGAGTCATTCGACTCGGCAATATTGGTCGGGCGGATTTTCGTGAGCGCGATGCGGCCTACATTCCGATGGAGTATTTTCGAACATTAGGACGTCATCATGCCAGGCCTGGAGACCTCGTCGTCGCGGGGCTTGGCGACCAGGGCAACCCGCTTGGTCGCGCTTGTGTTGTACCGGATGGTATCGGACCAGCGATGGTAAAAGCGGATTGTTTTAGGCTCCGGCTTGATCAAGCTCGAGTCATGCATGACTATGCTGCCTGGGCGATGAGTTCGCCCCCCGTTTCGGAGCAGGCTGTTCTGTTGTCGAGAGGGTCTACTCGGTCTCGGATAAATTTGGAAGTGGTACGTGATGTGCGGATTCCTGTGCCGCCGTTGAGTCGCCAACTTGAAACCGTCGACCTCCTTGCGAAAGCTCGGCAGGGAGTTAATCAGTTCACTAGCAAATGCGATAAGCAGCTCACTCTGCTTGCTGAGCGCCGCCAATCTCTGATCACCGCCGCCGTGACCGGCGAATTCGATGTCACCACCGCCTCCGGGCGGAATCTCACCCAGGGGGTATAGCGAACAATGTCTGTGCACAGTGAGCAGGTGTTCGGGGAGGCCATTGTCACGGCGATGGTGGAGAACGGCTGGCGGGAGGGGAATCCGCACGAATACAACGCGGAGCTCGGGCTGGATATGGGGGAGTTGCTGACCTTCATCTCGCAGACTCAGCAGACGGAGTGGTACGAGCTGGTCGCTACCTATGGGGAGGATCAGGATGAGACGCAGCGGGGGTTCGCGAAGCGGCTGGGGCAGGAGCTGGCTGCCAAGGGGCTGATGAGGGTTCTTCGGGAAGGGGTGAAGGATCGGGGGGTTTTGATCCGGGTTGCCTACTTCAAGCCGAACCTCGTCGGCTCCGAGGACGTGCTAAACGCTTATAAAGCCAATCGGCTCACGGTAGTTCGCGAGCTGCCATACGCCACGAAGCCCGGTGCTTCGCGGCCGCGTCTGGATCTCGCGTTGCTGCTCAACGGGATTCCGGTGGCGACGGCGGAGTTGAAGAATCCGCTGACCGGGCAGGGGGTCGAGGAAGCGAAGAGGCAGTATCGCGAGGACCGGGATCCCACTGAGCTGATCTTCAAGCATCGGGTGATCGCCAACTTCGCTGTCGACCCGGATCTGGTGTTCGTCACCACCCAGCTGAGGGCGGCGAAGACGGTGTTCCTGCCGTTCAACACCGGTTCGGAGGGGCCGGGAAATGCTGGTGGCAAGGGAAATCCGTCGGCCACCCTGGAAGGCAAGTACGCGACCTCATACCTGTGGGAGCAGGTGTGGCAGCGGGACAACTGGCTGGACCTGCTGGAACGGTTCGTGCACACCACCGATAAGAAGGGGCCGGGGGGTAAGGCGACTCGCTCGACGATCTTCCCGCGGTTCCACCAGTGGGATGTGGTCAAGAAGCTCACCGCGCACGCCGCGACGCACGGTTCGGGGCATGACTACCTCGTCATGGCCTCGGCAGGCTCCGGCAAGTCCAACACCATCGGCTGGCTCGCGCACCGGCTCAGCGATCTGCACACCGAGCGACTGGAGAACCTCGACTCGGAGGCGCGGGCGGCCGGATTGCAGCCGGGTGTACCGGTATTCGAAAAGATCATCATCATCACCGACCGGCGAAACCTGGACTCTCAGCTTCGCGACACCGTCGGCGGTTTCGAGCAGGTGTCCGGCCTGGTGGTGAAGATCGACGACAAGGTGGGCGCGAAGTCCGAGCAGCTGGCGCGGGCGTTGAGCTCGCAGAGCGGCAAGATCATCACCGTCACGCTGCACACCTTCCCGGCGCTGTTGGACTATCTGCGGCGCGAGCAGACCAAGCTGGCTGGTGGCCGCTACGGCGTCATCATCGATGAGGCGCACTCTTCGCAGTCCGGTGATGCTGCGGCGGCTGTTCGGACCGCGCTGCGCGATATGGGGCTCGATGCGGACGACGAGGACCAAGGCGCGGTCGAGGTGAACATCGACGAACGCCTGCGGCGTAAAGCCGAGGCGCGGGCGAAAGCTTCCAACATCTCCTACTTCGCATTCACCGCGACGCCGAAGGCGAAGACCCTGGAGAACTTCGGTACCGCCGACGGCGCCGAATACAGGCCGTTCCACACCTATTCGATGCGGCAGGCGATCGAGGAAGGGTTCATCCTCGACCCGCTGCGCAACTACGTCACCTACAAGGCCTACTACCGGCTGGTGAACCAGAATCCCGACGATGTCGAAGTGCCCGAGGCCAAGGCATCGAGCTTGCTCGCACGGTTCGCGTTCATGCATCCGTACGCGGTGGAGCAGCACGCGCAGGTGATCGTCGAACACTTCATCGCGCACACCCGTGGGCGGCTGGGTGGCCGGGCGAAGTCGATGGTGGTGACCGCGTCCCGGCAGAGCGCGGTCGCGATGGCGCGGGCGATCAAGGAGTACCTGAAGGATCGGGAGTACGACATCAAGTACCCGGATGTCGGTGTGCTGGTGGCCTTCTCCGGCAGCCTGGAGGTCGATGGCGAGGAAGTCACCGAGCCGTCGGAGAACGGTGGGCTCGCTGAATCTGCACTGCCCAAGGCGTTCCGGTACACGCGGGCCGACGACCGCGCGACCCAGGCCGGTGGCAAGGGGCAGAAGGAATTTCGGATCCTGGTGGTCGCCGAGAAGTATCAGACCGGGTTCGACGAGCCGCTGCTCACCACCATGTACGTGAACAAGACGCTTACGGGAATCGCTGCGGTGCAGACGTTGTCGCGACTCAACCGCACCCGCGAAGGCAAATCGCAGCAGGATCTGGTGGTGCTCGACTTCGTCAACGAAGCCGAGAAGATCCAGGAATCGTTCGCGCCCTATTACGAGGACGCGTTCACCCTGCCGACCGACCCGAACCTGCTGTACGTCGCACGCGACCGGGCGCTGGCTGCGCCGATCCTGATCACGCAGGAGATGAAGGCTTTCGCCGCGGCTTATCTCGTCGCCGAGCAGAAGGCGGCCGGATCGGCCGCGAAGTGGGCCAAGTTGCATGCCGAGCTGTATCGGCACCTGGCGCCGGCTGTCGACCGGTTCACTGTGTTTCTCAACAGCGAAGAGGAAGACGATATCGCGCTCGCCGAGTCGTTCCGTGCTGACCTCAACGACTACGTCCGTAAGTACGGGTTCCTCGCGCAGATCGTGCCCTATCAGGACCCTGATCTCGAGCTGCTGCACTTGTACGGGCGTCACTTGCTGAATCGGTTGCCGCGACGTGCTGATGGCGGCATCGACATCGGCGAAGTCGACTTGAGTCACCTCCGGCTCGAGCAGACCGGGGAACACGACCTCGGACTCGCTCCAGAAGGTTCACAGGAATTGCGTGGGTTCGGTGACGGCACCGGGTCGGCCAAGGAGCCCGAGAAGTCGCTGTTGTCCGCGCTGGTCGAGCGATTCAACGAACGGTTCGGTACGGAGTTCTCCGAGGAACACCTCGCTGTGCCGTTCAACGCCGCCATGGATGAACCGCAGGTGGAGCAGGCGCGCCTGGCGAACAAGAATGTCGACGATTTCGGCGTCGTCTTCGACAAGGTGTTTGCCGAGAAGATGGTCGAACACTTCGATACCCTCAATGATCTCGGGGAGCGATACTTCGCCCGGGACAACGAGTTCAAGAAGGACCTGGATCGGCAGGCGCGCACGGCGGCGTTCCGGCTGCTCGGGCGGCGGCATGGACTGCCCGAGATGTAGCGCGACGGTGGTGAGGCTGTCGCGGGATGGCAGGGGGTAGACAGTGCCGGCTCGGCGCATCGGTATGCGGTACGACCTGATCGAAGAAATCGGTTTCGGTGGGATGGGATCGGTCTGGCGCGGGTACGACACCGTGCTCGACCGTGAGATCGCGGTGAAGATGATCCGGTTCACCCAGATCCACTCGCAGACCGATGCCGTCGAGTTCGCCGAGCGGTTTCGTCGTGAAGCCCGGATCACCGCGCAGATCCACCACCATGGCGTGCCACAGGTCTACGACGCGGTCCTGCACGCGGACCTGAGCGAGGTGTACCTCGTGATGGAACTCGTCGAGGGCGCAAACACGTTGCGGCACTATCTGGACCCCGACAGCCCGTTGCCGGTCGAATGGGCAGTCGCGGTGACCGCGCAGATCGCCACCGCGCTCTCGTACGCGCACGCGCTGCCCGTTGTCCACCGCGATCTCAAGCCTGACAACATCCTTGTCACGCCCAGCGGCACCGTGAAGATCATCGACTTCGGCATAGCTGCGTTGCTCACGGCTGGCGCCCCGAAACTGACCATGACGGGTGCGGTTCTCGGTTCGGTGGCATATATGTCGCCGGAGCAGGCCATCGGCGCCAAGGCGACACCACGCACCGACCTGTATGCGCTCGGCTGCATCCTCTACGAAATGTTATGCGGCTACCCGGTGTTCGACGGCGCGGCGCCGATCGTGCTGCACCACCACGCCGCCACCGCGCCCGTTTCGCCCCGCGAACTGCGTGCCGAGGTACCTGCCGAATTGGACCGGCTAGTCTTGGACCTGCTCGCCAAGGAGCCCGAACAGCGACCAGGTCACGCCGCGGACGTGTACGAGCGACTACTTCCGTTACTGCCACGACCAGGGTCGACTGTCGGACCGAGCGATGGGCATTGGTCGGGCGCGCCTGATCCGACCACGATTTTTCGACGCCCCAACGGACCGCTGCGTCCGGAGCAGGTAGCGCCCACGACCCGGTTCCAGGGCACGCTGCCCGCCACCGCACCGATCAGCGATGAGGTGCTCGAGCAACGGCTGCAACATCAGCTGGACGAGTACCGCGACTTGGTCGCTGCCGACCGCCCACTGCAGGCAGCTGATGTCCTCAGCAGCATCCTCGAGCCGGCGGGGCGCGCCTTCGGCACCGATAGCCCGCGGGTACTGGATCTACGGTTCGATATCGCGCTCGCTCGCTTCCTTGGTGGCGAATTCCGAAAAGCGAGAACGGAATTCGACGCTCTTGCCGCGGCCTCCGCCCGAGTGAAGGGTTTCGCCGACGAGCTGACGATTCAATGTCGCAAGTTCGCCGCGGACTGCCGAATCGAGCTCGGCGAACTCACTGAAGCCCTGTCCGGAATACGCGCGGTGCTGGACGATGTGCGCGCTACACAGAGCGACGGCAGCGAAATGGCGCTCGAGTTGAGGCTGGCTCTCGGGCGGTTGCTCGCGCTCATCGGTCATCGCGCGGAGGCGCGCACCACGTTGAGCGAGCTTTACGAGGATCTACTGCTCGTGCGCGGGATCGAAGACCCGCTGACTCGAGAAGCGGCGGAAGCGTTGGAGCGGTTCATCGACGACAGACCCTCAGGGGAGTAGTCCGGTACTTAGGTTCGCCAACTCCGCAGGGGTCAACCTTTGGCCCGAGGCGGCTCGACCTGACGCGGAGAAGCGGACACCCTCGCTTTCGAGCATCTGGCGAGGGTCGTCGATGCACGCGGGATCAATCCACCGGAAGCCCTCGGCGAAGGAACCCTGCGCGCTGAGCACTCGGTGTGCGTTCGGTGCGGGGTGCGACCGCATCCAGTTGCCGAGCGGTTGGGCGGCGGTGCCGAGCAAATTGGCGAGGTCGCCGTAGGTAGTCCAGCGGCCTGCGGGCAGGGCCGCCAACACGTTGAGCAACTCAGCCCACAAGGGTTTTTCGGGTAGGGCTGACGCATCTGTCGGCCCCGGCCAGAAGTCGATGATTCGCTCGGCCAAGGCCAGGCCACGCTTCTCGATTTGGCTCGGGCCCCACGATTCGTGCGCGGCGATGTCCTGATTCATCCGAACGCTGCTTGCGCGCAAGGTTTCACACTTGCGCGCGAAATCGTTGTTGCTCAGGGATTCGTTGTAGCCGGTGAGGGTGAGATTGCCCAGCGTGTGAAGGTATCGGTCGTGCAGGACTTCAACCTCGTCTGCGCCGTACTCGGCGGCCAACTGGGCGCGCCACTGAACCGAAAGAGTTTGCGGCATCACGTGTTCGATCGTCAGCGATTCTGGTGCGACTGTTTCCTTCGAGCCGAACAGGTCTTCGATCCAGATCATGAGGATCTTGCGGTGCGCGGCGCGGCCATTCAGGTAGAGCGGCGCGGTCACGATCGCTTCGGTCAGCTGCGCGTCGGTCGCGTAATGTTTGCGCCCGGTGGAGAAGTACACGTGCAGCGCAACGTCCACGGGCAAGGTGGTGTCGAGTTGGACCACAGTGTCGGCGAACAGTCGACTCAGATTCTGAGTTGTGCGACCGATCAGGAACCGTCGCACCAACAAGGATTCGATGTACAGCAGGGACCGCGCGACCTGCTCGGATGATGCTTCGCCGCGGTCGCGGAGCAGCAGCAGGTGCAGAATCAAGGGTGCCGGCGATGTCGAGTCCCACTCGGCGAGGCGGGAAAGACGCAACCGCACCTGTGGATCCGACTCCGTTTCTGGTTCGAGCAGCAGCCGATACAGTTGGCCGAGACGGGCAATGCGTTCGATCTCGGCGACGATCTCGCTCTCGGTAGTCAGCCGTTCCAGTCGCGCTTGCTGGGCGGCGAAGGTCTGTCCCTGCTTAACTTTCGGGCGTTTGTGCACCATGTCGAGCCAGAACAGGGTCTCGATGCGCTCGTTGTCCAATGACGCTTGTAACGGCAACCAGTAGGTGCGGTACACCTCGTCGCTGCGGTTGGGTAGGCGCATGAACAGGTAGTTGCGGAGCAGATCGCCCTGGGTGAGCTTGAGGCCGGTGTTGTTCAGCGACTGGAAGATTCGATGGACATTGTCGTTGGGGTGGGCGCTGATGGACACGACCGACAGGCCCGAGACCACCGCGTCGACGACTTGGGAAAGCCCGTAGGTCGTGTCCTCGGCGGTCGTGAGGGCGGTGAGGCGAGCGCGAAAGAAGTCGTACGCATAGCCGACTCGACCGCCGTCATCAACGCGAGTCGTGCCATCGATGACCGCGGCGTAGGAGGGTCGATCAACTTGGGTCGGCAGGAGCTTCAACCGATCTGGGTCGTCGTTGTATTGGTTGGTCAGCAGTTGATTGTGGATACGGTCGCTGTCGCGGCTCGTCGACCCGTCCACCTCGCGGAGAAAGTCACGGATCGCGGCGAGAAGCAGAGTCAAAGTGGTCAGGCGTTGCTGGCCGTCGACGACGAGGAAGCGCGTCACCGTGCCCGCAACCCCGGCGGGTGCGGGGGCCAACACCACCGACCCGATGAAGTGGGTCGTCTGCGGCTCATCGATCCGGTCGTCGGCGAGTTGAGTGACGTCGTTCCAGAGCTCCTGCAACTGCTCGTCGCCCCAGCCGTACGGCCGCTGATACAGCGGGACAAGGTACTGCGAGCTCCCCTCGAGGATCCGCTGCAGACTGGTTTCCTGCGCCGCGACCACTTACTTCTCCCTTTGTTGTAAAGGCACCGACTGCTCGGTTACTCGAAGACGACGCCTTGCTCGGCTGCCGCCGTATCGATCAGGCGTGCCACGCTCGTCAGTAGCGCATTCGATTCCAGTGCTCGTCCTGTTACCGGCATAGTCGCCCCTCCTTCCAGTATCCGAACGGCGAGGGCCTGGGCCCGGCGGGCGACAGATCCGTTGCCGGACAACGCGTAAGCCTCGACCCATTCCGTGCGGTTCCTCGACGATGCGGCTCTCCACGAGATCGGTGAGGCGGCTGGTGACGGCGACCATGAAGTTGTCGATCAGAATCCGACGTTCCTCAGCGGTGGGCCTGGCACCCAGCCATCGCTGCGGGTTCTGGACGACATTCCACACCTGTTCGTCAGGGATTCGCGGAGTTCGGCGACCGGTTCGAGGTTGTCGTATTCGCGTCCGCTACGCGAAATGGCCGAAGCGGCGGTCAGCCCGCGATAGTGGCCTCGCGCTTATCGAAGCCGCGCACCAGGGCCTTCAACCACAGCCGGATGACCAGCCCGGCCTCCTGCTTCAAGCGCACCAGTTCCGGTTCGGTCGCGCGCTGGAGCACGCGTGGCACCTCGAATTTCAGGTTTCCGCCGTGCTTCGCGGGCTTTTCGACGCGCTTCCAGTCTTCGAGGCTGACGTACTCGTCGATGATCGGGAACACCCACCCTTTCCTCATCGGCGATGTGCTCGCTGAGCAATGCGTGTGCGGTTTCCAGCGTCTCGGCAAGTTCGGCTGCGGCTGCTCTTTATCGCTGGCCACATCAAACGCGGCCGCGTGTGTGTGCAGCGTCGAACGACGGTAGGTGGACGTGCATCGGTTCGGCTGCCGCTGGCGACATCCGACGCAATCTCGGCGTCGCATCCTGCGTCATCGTGCTCTGCGTGCGCGGCCCTGTAGACCCCAGTCTGCAGGATTACCAATGGCTTTGCGTGCTGGCGACCTGGCCAGTACGGTCTAGACGAGGTTATCGGGGGGCGGAGAAGCCGGTCCGGCCCCAGGTCTGGGATGGCACCGGTGTGAGAGGACGAGATGGCCAGCTGGAGTGGTTTGGTCCGAGGTGTGGTTCTCGCTGCCGGGCTGATCATGCTGATTTCGGCGTGCAATTCCGGTGGGGAGTCGAATGGCGATACGAACATTGCGTCGGCGACACCGACCATCGCGGCGGATGTGCCAGCGGGTTTCGATGCATGTAAAGACCTCCCGCAGGCTCTCATTCAGTCGGAGAAGCTGAAGAACAAGGGGGCTGACACCACTGATAGGCCCGCCGGCTTCAAGTGGCGCGGCTGCATCTGGGTTCAATCCGGTGGCGACGGATACGCCGCCACGATAGACACCACCAACATCACCTTGGCGATGGTGCGAGCCAACAAAGACTTCGCGGTCGATGAGGAGGTCACTGTGGCCGGGCGGGCGGCACTGACGTCCCACGTCACCGGCCAGGATTCGAAGGCGGACTGCGCAATCAACGTCGAACTGAAAGGCGGCAGCCTCGAGATCAGCGTCGGCAATCCGCCTTCGGCCAAACTGACTGCCTCTCAACACTCTTGTGACATCGCTAAGCATCTCGCGGAGGGGATCGTTTCAGCGATACCGGCTACGCTCTAGGCTTGCATCGACCTCCGGTCGATCCAGGCCGGATGCTCTTGGGGAGGACACGAACTGTGAGCGCCGAATCCACGACACCGTCATCTGCGGGCCCACTGGCCAGCGCGATCAAGGACGCTCAGGACGGCAAGCTGACCGTCAGTTTCAGCAACGAAGTGCGCGTCAACGCCGACGAGTTCGTCTACATCGAACGCGACTGCGAAGCCTTCAAAGAAGAGATCCGGTACCTCCAACGAATCGCGGAAAACATCTCGCGCCGTGAGCACTGGGGTCTCGGCGAGACGACGGATGGTATGACCTCGGCCAGCACGCTGGTGGCTCGCTTTCGCGGTAAGGCCAAGATTGTCAATCCAGCCACGGACTCCAGCAACAATGTCCACGACATTCTGGAACAGCACTACCAGATCGTCGACGACATCCAAAACCTTCACCGCACAATCGCTCAGAAATACGTCGAGCAGGATCAAGAATTCGCCGCTCGCTACAACGAGTTGAAGGCGAATGTAGAACCCAGCCAGATCGGTACCCCGAACCAACTGGGCGTGATTTCGCCCCCCGCCGTCGGTGCCTCGAAATGAGTGATTCGAGTATCCAGGGGCGCGCCGACCAGCGCGAACAATGACGCCTGAACTACCCCGCAGCGGCGGACATGTACGCGCGGCACAGGATTTCGCAACCCACATGGGGGGAGACAGACCTGTCCATGACGGCATTCGCCCCACTCAATGTCGAGTTCCACAGCCACGCTATGGAACTCGAAGCGGGCGGCCCCCAACAAGGCAGCTGCCGAAGGCGACACGCTAACCTACGCACCCGGCGCCCCAAGCTCGCCCACCTCGCTCTATCGCTACCCCAACAGGCATCGGTTACGATTCGCGTCATGAGTGATGGGGGGACATCAACCTCTGGCCAGAACCTTTCGGTGGTGCCCGAGAAGGTGCGGGAGGTCGGCAAGTACGTCTACGAGTTGGCCGAGGCGCTGCGCGCGGCGTTGGATTCCGCTGCGAAGGACGTGGCTTCGCTGACCGATGGCAGCTGGACCGGGGATGCGGCCAACGAGTTCTCCGAGGGCTGGACTGACGTTCGCGATGGCGGCACCAAGATCATGACCGCTCTGACCGGGATGGCGGAAAAGCTCGGCGTCACTGCCGACACCTATCAGGCGCGTGATGAGAGCAACGCCGCCACCGTGAGCACTTCGAGTTTGGATTTGCCATGAGCTCACAGTTTTCGGTCGATCTCGACCATCTCGATGAGGTCGTGACCCGCCTGTCGGGTCTGGCCGGGTTCATCGGCGAGCATCTCGACGAGATCGATGACCGAGTTGCCACCCTGGTCGGCAGCGGGTGGGAAGGCGTTGCCGCCCAGGCATATGCCGATGCCCACGCTCAATGGGTCATTGGGGCAAGGGAATTCGTCGAGGGTGTGAAGGATGTGAGCGACGCGGCCAAGGTGGCCCACGCGCGCTACACCACCGCCCACGACACGAATTACAAAATGTTCTCCCAGGGATAAGACACATGGGTGTACTCGTTATCGACTGGCAGACCTACTACGACGCTGGCAAGAAATGCCACGCCCTGGCCACTGATCTCCGTGCCGCCGACAAACCGGTCCACGATGCGGTCAAAGGTGAATGTGCGGGCATGGCCGGTGACACCGTGGGCTGCGAAGCATGGGGCAAGACCTACGATCGCGTCGCCCAGGAAACCATGCAGACCTGCACGAACCTGGCCGATGCCCTCACCAACTTCGGCAACATGCTCTACGCAGCCGGATACAACTGGGCACTCGGCAATAACTCCAACCCGATGCCCGACCGGCCAACCGTGACTGCGATGTCGGAGTACAAGGTCACCATCCCGACTTCGGTCGGCAACAACGGCGACGGTGTCACCGAGGGAAAGGGCAGTATCCCCGGCTTCTACGACGCCCTGGTCGGGAAGATCCAGGAAGAGTTCGGCAGCAAGCTGCCCAACGGCAACAAAGACAAGCTCGCCAAGGCCGCATCGACCTGGAAAACGTTCGCCGAACACAAAACCATCACCGATGCCGCATCCCGGATCACCGAGATCACCAACCTTTTCTGCGACATCCAGGACAAGAAAGGCCTCGAACCCCTCCTCGGCCACCTCACCACCCTCAACGGCGGCGCCACCCAACTGGCCTCCGCATCCCTCAACCTCGCCACACCCGTCGCCGAATACAGCACCGCGACCTCCGAAACCCGCGACAAATTCCGGGACGCGGTCACCAACGCCTTGATAGCGGCCGGAACCACTGTCGTCATCGGTGTCGCCGCCTCCTGGATCACCGCCGCCCTCAGCGACGTCGCCGCCGGTGTCGGCGTCGTAGCGATCGCCGGCAACACCGCCAGAGTGCTCAAAAGCACCTACGACACCAGCAAACTCATCAAAATAATCGGCACCGCGGCGGCAGTCGCGGGAACCGCGGCCTTAACGGTCACCGCGTTCGACAAAGTCCCCAGCCTCACCGATATCGCCATCAAACTCGGTGCCATCATCGCCATGAAGGTACTCATCGATGATGCCGATTCGGATGACATCAATCCAAACAGCCCTAGCGGTGCGTTTACCACGGCCTCACAGACAACGAAGATCAACAAGATCGCCAGTTACTACGGTGTGCCAGCGAAAGATGTCAGAGAAGCCATCCACAGAATCAAGTCTTACGGGGCATGGCGCGGGGATGGTGCGAATAAGAATCCAGATGTTGTGGTCGATCTGGAATCCGGTGAGGTATACGTGAAGAAGCCGGACGGCACTGCGTCGGACGATAGTATTGGAAATATCCGCGATGAGCTGGACAGATGACGAAGGGGAGATGTGAACTCGGAGATTAAAGAGTACGACGACAGGTGGATAATACAACCTTTACGTGGAAGCCGCATTGCCAATATAGAATGGCGACCCGATGGATTCGAATTCCACCTGGATTCCGGATTCGGGATAGCTGCCGGATACGGTGCCGAACTGTCGCCACGATCTCTTGCCGAAGACGATCCCGACCGTCATGCGATCACCTACTGGCCGAAATCCGAAATCGAACGGACGCTTACAGAGCCAATCGTATCGCCAGTATTCTTCAAGTCCGGCAGCTTGCGAATCGGCTTCCGAAATGGGTGGAACATGTTTGTGTCCGATCGGCGTCCCGAGATACCAGCTGAGGTTTTCTGGGGTGATATTCTCATTTGGAATCGATCAGGTATCGCAAATCAGTCAGATTATCCGGTTGTGACCGTAGACAAATGGTCAGGAGCCAGAATTCAGGCACCTCCGTGGCCGTCTCGGCCAGCTGACCTCGAAATAAACTACGACTCAGATGATATCAACGATTGAGCTGGTCTCAGTCACCGACCGATAGTTCTCCGGCGCCACTACGGTATATATCGACGACAAATATGTCTACGATCCGAGCATAGTTCGAACCCATTCCTATCGAGCGATGGCGGAAGATTATTATGGGAGATAATGACGGCGCTACGATGAAGGAAGTAGGGTAATGAATTCTGGTGACTTTATTACTCGACTGAAATGGTACGGAGACCTGGAGTGGTATCGCCATGCGGGCGGCATCGGTGATGACGGCACTCCCGCTCCGCCGCTTGTTGTCTGGCGTTTCCCCGAACCTCGGCCAGTTCGTGTTGCTGAACTGTTGCATGAGGCCGCTTTTGCCGACAATCGAGAGATCGACTGGGTGTTCGACACTACCCGACGAAACTGCGTGCTCGTACCTTCACGAGTTATGGCTGAGAAAGAACTTCACGGACTGGCAACCGAAGCGCAAGCTGTAGACCTCTTAGGGAAGACGGATCGAGAGTTCTGCCAGCGTTCGGTACGTGATTTCAAGAGAATCATCGCAGTGTTGGATCAAAATTCTGGCAACTGACTCGATGAGTTCGCGCCGGTACCTCGTTGCCTGACCAAACCTCAACTGCTGGAACCGGACCGCTACTTAGATGATCACAGGATGCACACTCGCGTTGTGGGCCCCAGTCTGCGCGAGGATCTATTCGGGATCTGTTCCATAGATCGAGCGGCACTCCTTGGCGAAGGTGCGGCCGAGCGGGCGCCAGGTGAGTCTGGCGGCGAACGGCATGTCGGCAAAGTACTTTCGGCGTTCGGTACCCCTTGCAGGATGAAGCCGAGGAACCAACTGCCGATCCTTGGGCGCGGCGGCGTGTTCCCGTTCGCCGTGCGCCTCCCGCTTGCGTGCGGTCGTGAAGTAGATGCAGGCGCCAAAATAATCCGCATCCCTCAACCTCGCCACACCCGTCGCCGAATACAGCACCGCGACCTCCGAAACCCGCGACAGATTCCGGGACGCGGTCACCAACGCCTTGATAGCAGCCGGAACCACTGTCGTCATCGGTGTCGCCGCCTCCTGGATCACCGCCGCCCTCAGCGACGTCGCCGCCGGCGTCGTAGCGATCGCCGGCAACACCGCCAGAGTGCTCAAAAGCACCTACGACACCAGCAAACTCATCAAAATAATCGGCACCGCGGCAGGAGCCGCGGGAGCCACAGCCTTCACGGTCACCGCGTTCGACAAAGTCCCCGACCTCACTCAGGAAGCCGCGAAACTGGCGGCCATCATCCTGATGAAAGTGTATATCGACGAAAATGACACAGGTGCTCCGGGGAGTTCAGCTGCGGACGAGAATTTCGAAGGTACGGGGTTTTCTCGCGATGAGATCGCAGAGTTTGCTCGCGGGCATGCGGGCGACGACAACCCCGCGATGGGACGGCCGAGCCTGCCGGAGATCGAGGAGGCTCTGGAAAAGGGAAGGACTTCGCCAGGGAAAGGAAACTCGGTTCGATACGCTTACAATGGTGTCCGGGTAATCGTCAATCGAGACGTGCCTTGGAAAAGCACCACTTAATACCCACAGAGATGAGACATGGGCAATATCGGAGCCGAAGAATACTATGAAGGGTTCTCTGACACGGAACTCGCGGACATCAAGTCGCAGCCCTATCGGGTCGGGCGGCGGTCGTTCACTGTACTGGAGCTGGTCGCGGCCTGGGCTGCACATGTAGAAAAGATCGATAAAGACCGCGCTAAGCCCACGTCAGATCCGAAGGTCTGGGGCGCTTATGATTTGCTGGCAGCAATGTCTATGCGGAGCTCGCTCGAAAAGTCGATGTCGCAGATGCCCGATTCGATTCGGGGCAAAATTTCCTTCCTGACAACAGAAATCGATAAACAATTTGTTTCTATCACCCAGCCGGATGAAAAGAATCTCGTTGCAGAGTTCGAAGAGGCGGACTTATCGAATAGGCCATGGTGGTGGCACCGAATTCCCGACTCCGGGCCGATACTTGACGAGCTGTCGAACCAATGACTGGCGCCGCGGGTCACCTCGTCGCCCGGTATTCCTTCAAGCGCGGTCACCGTATGACAAGAATGCTGCGAGAGGCATTCATCCAGCTGAAGATTGTTCCGAGATTGCGAAACACTTAAAGAAGGTTGCTGCCGGGGTAGTGCGGTTTACGGCTAGAAGTGTCGCATCCCGTTGATCAACAATCGGGGAAACATGCACTACAACGGGCAGAACTGGTCCGCACCGGCACCCCAACATCCCTTACCTCAACTTTCCTGTCAATCAAGGTGGTTGGCCGCCGCCGGCGGGATTTGCGCCGCAGCCAGGTATGCCGCCGTACCCCGGAATGCCCAGGTCGTCGAATCCCACTGGCTGGTTCGTCGTTGGTGTCGTGGCTGCTGTCCTGGCGTTGGTCGTCATCCGCAAGGGCGAGGGTAAGTCGGAGCTCGACAAGATGAAGGATGCGTTTCCTGGTCTGGTGCAGCCGGTCGGATCGGGTGTATCCGGTACCGGCTACGACGGGCACAAGTGCTACCACGAAACCGCGGGCAGCACGTGGGACATTTTTGCGGATATCCGGTGGTGGTCGGCGCAGGTTCTACCTTCTGCGCCCGCGCACCGGATATGCGACAGTTCGGGCTGGAGGGCTTGGCGCCGCAAGCTCGAGGCGGAGGGCTAGGGGACGGATGTTGTGCCGCCGGGGACTACCGGTAGACCAGCCGCTTGCCACGCCCGGAAACCGCCGATGAGGTCGGTGGCTCGGTGCAGGCCGAGTTCGAGGACGTCGGCGGCGGCGAGGCTGGAGGCGTAGCCCTCGTTACAGACCAGCACCACCGGTGTGTGCTCGGTGAGGCCGGGTAGCCGGTGCGCGCCGGTCGGGTCGAGCCGCCATTCCAGCACGATTCGTTCCACCACGACCGAGCCGGGGATTTCGCCCTCGGCGAGCCGGTTGGCGTGTGGGCGGATATCGACGACCAATGCGCCCTCGGCCAGCAGTGCCGCCGTCTGCTGCGGGTCAACGCGATTCAGTTTGGCCCGCGCCTGGTCGAGCCTTTCCTCGGCGCTGATAGCACTACCTTCTTTCATGGCCGGGACCTCCGGGGAACGCTTTCGTCGCTTGTCCTTCGAGGACTGACATGAGACGGCGTCCCCGGGG
>NZ_JBITIJ010000021.1:101869-128265 GCF_044458825.1 Nocardia sp. NPDC050412 | reverse complement strand
GCGCGGGTGCTGGATGGTCGAGTCTCGCGACGTCGTTGCCTGCGCTTCGGTGGCTCGGACGTGAGAGGGGCCGCGAATGGGTCGCTCGTAAGACTTGCTTCGTTGAGGTTGGTGATGCGGGGCGTTCGGCACCCGGTGCGCGGGTGCTGGATGGTCGAGTCCCGTGACTTCGTTGCCTGCGCTTCGGTGGCTCGGACGTGAGAGGGGCCGCGAATGTGTCGCTCGTAAGACTTGCTTCGTTGAGGTTGGTGATGCGGGGCGTTCGGCACCCGGTGCGCGGGTGCTGGATGGTCGAGTCTCGAACTTCGTTGCCTGCGCTTCGACGGCTCGGACGCGAGAGGGGCCGCGAACGGTCGCTCGTAAGACTCGTTCCGTGGTGGTTGGTGATGGTGGGGCGTTCGGCAGTTGGTGTGCGCGGGTGCTGGATGGTCGAGACTCGCGACTTTGTTGTATGCGCTTCGACGGCTCGGACGCGAGACGGGCCGCGAACGGTCGCTCGTAAGGCTTACTCCGTGGTGGACTGTGAGTGGGCAACCCTCGCTGCGATCCAGACGGACGCAGGACCCGGTTGGGCGTTGGGTAGACTGTGCTTCCGGCCACCGCCTCGATACGGCAGGTAGCTGCAGCACACGAGTGTTGCGCGTCGAACCGTAGGAGACACGACCATGCCGGCAATCGTCCTGATCGGCGCCCAATGGGGCGACGAGGGTAAGGGCAAAGCGACCGATCTGCTCGGTGGCAGGTTGCAGTGGGTGGTCCGGTACCAAGGCGGCAATAACGCCGGCCACACGGTCGTTCTGCCCAATGGGGACAAGTTCGCACTGCATCTGATCCCGTCCGGGATTCTCACGCCGGGCGTGACGAACGTAATCGGCAATGGTGTCGTGGTCGATCCCGGCGTCCTGCTCGCAGAGCTGGCCGGACTGGAGGAGCGCGGCGTCGACACCTCCGGCCTGCTGCTCTCGGCCGACGCGCACTTGATCATGCCGTACCACGTGGCCATCGATAAGGTCACAGAACGCTTCCTCGGCAATAAGAAAATCGGCACCACAGGTCGCGGCATCGGTCCGTGCTATCAGGACAAGGTCGCCCGCGTCGGCGTGCGCGTTGCCGATGTGCTCGACGAGAAGATCCTGACCCAGAAGGTCGAGGCGGCCCTGGAGTTCAAGAACCAGGTCCTGGTGAAGATCTACAACCGGCGCGCGTTGGACCCGCAGCAGGTGGTGGATGAGGTCCTCGGACAGGCAGACAGTTTCAAGCACCGCATCGCCGATACCCGCCTGGAACTGAATCTGGCGCTGGAGCGCGGCGAGACCGTCCTGCTGGAGGGGTCGCAGGGCACACTGCTCGATGTGGACCACGGCACCTATCCGTATGTGACTTCGTCCAACCCGACCTCGGGCGGTGCGGCGGTCGGCGCGGGCGTCGGACCGAACAAGATCACGACCGTGCTCGGCATCCTGAAGTGCTACACCACCCGCGTCGGTTCGGGTCCGTTCCCGACCGAACTATTCGACAATTTCGGCGAATTCCTGGCCAAGCAGGGTGGTGAGGTCGGCGTGACCACCGGCCGGGCCCGCCGCTGCGGCTGGTTCGATGCGGTCATCGCGCGCTACGCGACCCGGGTCAACGGGGTCACCGACTACTTCCTCACCAAACTGGACGTCTTGTCGAGTCTGGAGCGGGTGCCGATCTGCGTCGCCTACGAAATCGACGGCAAGCGGGTCGAGCAGATGCCGACCACACAGACCGAATTCCACCACGCCAAGCCGATTTACGAAGAGATGCCCGGTTGGTGGGAAGACATTTCACATGTGAAGACGTTCGAGGAATTGCCTGCCAACGCCCAGGCCTATGTCTTGCGCCTGGAGGAGTTGTCCGGCGCCCGCATCTCCTGTATCGGCGTCGGACCGGGGCGTGACCAGACCATTGTCCGCCACGACGTACTCGGTTAGCGGCCGAAACAGCTGAGCTGGTGCGGCCGTTCATGGTTCGTTGTCCTCGATCATGATCCGTGACGAACTACAGTAAGAGCTATGGCTCGGAACTGGCCGATTATCGAGCGCGAGACCGAGTTCGAAGCGATCCGCGCGGCACTCACCGGAACTGAATATGTCGGTGCGGTATTGACGGGCGACGCCGGAGTCGGGAAGACGACGCTGGCGAGACAGGCGACGGCCGCGGTAGGCGGCAATGTCCGGTGGGTGGCGGGTACGGAATCGGCCCGCAGCATCCCATTGGGCGTATTCGCCCATATGGTCGGCGTTTATACGGCGCACGATCCGGTGACATTCATGTCCGCCGCGCGCGAGGCGCTGCTCGCCGACGGGCACGCGATCATCGGTGTCGACGATGCGCATCTGCTCGATCAGCTCTCGGCCACACTGCTGTTGCAGCTGGCCATCGATAAGGCCGCCCATATCGTCGCGACCGTGCGCAGCGGGGTGCAGGTGCCAGATGCGGTCACCTCGCTATGGAAAGACGGCCATCTGCTGCGCATCGACCTCACTCCGTTCACCCAGCAGCAGAGCGTCGATCTGGTCGAGTCGATGCTCGGCGGGCAGTTGGAGGGCTTCACCGCCAACCTGATGTGGGAGTCCTCCGGCGGAAACGCTCTGTTCCTCCGGCATTTGGTGGAGGGCGCGCTGGAGGCGGGCTCGCTGCGTCAGGTGAACGGCGTCTGGCAGCTACGCGGCCGGGCTGCGGTGACCTCGGAATTGGCTGCGCTACTGGAGGATCGGGTGGAGCAGCTGCCCGAACCGGTGCTGCGGGTGCTCGAACTGCTCACCTTCTGCGAGCCAATCGATCTCGACGTGCTCTCCGAACTGGCGGGCGAGGAGGCCGTGGAGGCCGCCGAAACCCGCGGACTGATCAGGGTTGTCGAGAACACCCACCAGTTGATCGTGCGCTACAACCATCCGCTGTTCGGTGAGGTCATCCGGCGCCGGCTCGGCATCGCCTCGGCCCGGCGGCTGCGCGGTCGGCTGTACTCCTCGCTCAGGGAACGGCCGATCAATTCCGCGCCGGACCGCATCCGGTTGGCCGAATTGGCTTTGGACAGTGATAAATCCGCCGATCTCGAACTCTTCGAGGCGGCCGCCGCCGATGCGATCGGGCTGGCCAATCTGCCGCTCGGTGAGCGTTTCGCCAGGGCCGCCGTGGAACGTCGCGGCGGGGTGGAGGCCGCGGATCTGCTGGCTCGGGCGCTGCTGTGGCAGGGCCATCGCATCGAGGCCGAGCGCACCCTCGCCAGCTTCGACCCGGATCAGATGAACGAGGTCCAACTGGGCCGCTGGGGCAGCACCCGGGTCTCGAATCTGTTCTGGGCCATGGGTGATGCCGAGCGTGCCGACGAGGTGCTCGCAATGCTGCGTGGCAAGGTGCAGCATCCGAAGATCATTGCCACCTTCGAGGGCTTGGCCGCGGCGTGTGCGGTCCACGAAAATCTGCTCGAGGACGCGTTTTCCGGGGCCGAGTCGGTGATGGAGACCGAAGGCGCACCGCCGTGGGCGGTTTGGTGGGCGGCCTTCGGCGGCGGCCTGGCGCTGGCGCTGATGGGTAAGGGTGAGGCAGCGCGTCAGTACGCGGCCCGCGGGCATCAGGTGGAGTCGCATATCGATGGACTCAACCGGTTCATCTCGACCCATGCCGAGGTGCTCGCGCTGATTTGCACCGGTGATCTCGAGGCCGCACGCCGTCGTGCCACAGGGTATTTCGGCTATTCGGCACCGGGCCAGTACCTGGCGTGGGGCATGTCGAAGATCTTGCAGGGCAGCGTCGACGTGGCGCAGGGCCGCTTCCTGGACGGTATCGAACATCTCGAACAGGCACTGGCCGCGCTCACCGCCGAGGGCGCCGCCGCCTGGCATATTCCGGCGAGAATCCGTCTGGCCGAGGCATATTCGGCGCTCGGCCGACCGGCGGAGGCGGCCGAATCCATTGCCGAGGCGGCCGCTCGCGGTGGCAGGCACAGCGCGGTCTACGACCCGCAGTTGGAACTCGCGCGCGCCTGCGCGGCCGCCGCGGAGGGCACCGTCACCCCCGCCATCCGATTGGCCATGGGCGCCGCCGACGCTGCGGCGCGCGCACATCAGCACGCCATCGAGGCCATGGCACTGCATACCGCCGCACGCTTCGGCGACCATGCCGTGGCAGGGCGACTCGCCGACCTGGCCGCCCGGGTCGACGGGAGCCTGGTGCAGGTCCAGGCCCGTCACGCGGTGGCACTCGCCGCGCACGACGGACCCGGACTGGACGCGGCCGCAGCCGAATTCGAGCGCATCGGCGCCATGCTCTCGGCCGCCGATGCCGCCGCCCAGGCCGCATCCGCCCATGAACGCGCCGGTGACCGCCGTCGCCTGCTCGAATCCGCCGCCACCGCAAACCGTCTCGCCGCGGCGTGCGGTGGTGCGAGCACGCCAGCTCTGCGTCAAGCGGCTCAGCCCCTGCCACTGACCTCCCGTGAACGTGAAATCGCGAATCTTGTTGCGGCAGGGCTGTCCAACCGTCAAATCGCCGATCGCCTCACCGTTTCCGTCCGCACGGTCGAGGGGCACCTCTACCGAGCCTGCATCAAGATGGACGTCACCGACCGCGAGTCACTCGGGGCGCTGATGCGCGGCGAATCCTCCGGCGGGGGAGCGAGCTGACTTCCGCGGGCTGCCGGTCGGTCTTCGGTGCGGACGCTTGTTTGAATCACGGCGGCGTTATTCAGTGATGCGCCAGGTGATGTCGAAGCGGACGAGGGCATCGAGGAGTTCTTCGGCATCGAAGGCTTCGGCTACGGACAAGGTGCCGGGCTTGGTTGTTCCGTCGGCCAGGCGCACTGCGATTTCTACCGCTTCCAAAGCTGAATCGCGGTAGGAGTCGACGCCGCTGACGACACCACGGGCCGAATGCCCGTTGGTGTCATAGGCATCCACGACCACGTCGTAGCGGAGGTCGGAGCTCGGCTCGGCAGGGAGCGATTCGATGATTTCCTCGGTGAATGAGCCAAGGAGGTCGTGGATGGCGATGTCCAGGACGCCTTCCACGTACGACACATCGGTGTGTCTGGGGATAGTGATCACCGGCGGCTGCGGGAATTTCGTGACGGTCGTGGCCGCGGTGTGGCCGGGGAATGTCATCTCGGCGTGCCGGGCGGCGGTGCCGGTGCGCAGTTCGCCGTCCTGGAAGTGCCAGCCGCCGCCGCGGAACCAGTCGAGGCTGGCGAAGACCGTTTTCGCGCTGCCCTTGGAACCGTTGCCACCGCTCTTGCTCAGATGGCTGAGCACGATCTCGACCGGTCCGGTCAGTCGGCGCGCGGTCAGGTGGGCGAGCAAGTCGCCCGCCACATTGTTATCGGTGATACCGGGGATCACCGTGACGCCCGCGGCCTCGGCCTTCGCACCGTACTCGTCGAAAACCCGCTTCAGGAAAAGCTGTTCGCCGGACAGATCGGTGTAGTGCGCCCCGGCCGCGATGGCTGCCGCGAGTACCGGCTCGCCATTGTGCACATACGCGGACAGGCTGCTGATGACGGCGTCCGCGCCGGTGAAGGCGGCGACCAGGGCGTCGTGATCGGTGAGTGTCGCGACTCGGATCTCGGCGTCCGGGACCCCGGCTGCCTCGGCCGCCGCCCGCATTCGAGAGGCACTGCGGCCGACCAGGATCGGGTCAATCCCGCGCCGGTGTAATTCGGTGAGCAGGTAGCTGCCGGTGTGGCCGGTCGCGCCGTAGACGGCAATCTTCGTCGTTGTCATGAGTACGACATTATGGATCATATGTGCGTAAATGAATGGCTGATCCGCGCTGGGTGATGTCTGAAACGCTCACTGCGGAGAGTATGGTGATCAGGTGGACATCCTCAGCGAAACCATCGCCGCCATCCGCACCGGCAACCCGACCTCCGGCCTGTTCATCCGGCACGCGCCGTGGGGCCGCGCCTATCCGGTCGTCCCCGGCGCGGGTTTCCATGTGGTGCTGCAGGGTTCGTGCGTGGCGGTGCCGACCGGCGGTGAGCCCATCGCGCTCGGTGTCGGCGACGTTCTTTTCATGCCGCGCGGTGCCGACCACGACTTACTCGACCGCCTGGACAGTGCGGTCACCGAGAAGGCGCAACCGGGGGAGCCGCGCGAGATCACCGGACCAGGTGCGCGTACCGCCCTGCTCTGTGGCGCATATGAACTCGGCAGGCAACGCAGCCACCCGCTGCTCGACGAACTTCCCGAATTCATCCATCTGCCAGCACGTCCCGGTCGTCACCCGTCCTTGCGAGCCGCCGTCGACCTGCTCGCCGCAGAGGTCGCCGAGCCGAAACAGGGCAGCGATGCCGCCGTGCCCGCCATTCTGGAGACCCTGCTCCTGTTCATGCTGCGCGCCTGGTTCGACGAGCAGGCCGTCGGCGAACCCGCCACCGGTTGGGCGGGCGCCTTCGCCGATCCGGCGGTCGCGGCCGCGCTGCGCGCCGTGCACGAGGCGCCGGCTCGCACCTGGACGGTCCCCGACCTCAGCGATATCGCGGGCGTCTCCCGAGCCACCCTGGCCCGCCGCTTCACCGCCACGGTCGGCGAACCGCCGTTGGCCTACGTCACCCGCTGGCGCATGCTCACCGCCGCCCGCCTGCTCCGCGACACCGACAGCCCGCTCGGCACCATCGCCCGTAAGGTCGGCTACACCTCAGAATTCGCCTTCGCCAAGGCCTTCAAACGCGAATACGGCCAAGCTCCTGGCCAATACCGCCGCGCCGAGGACCAGCCTCCACTGATCGCGGTCTGATCAGCCGAGTTTGCTCACACCCACGGTGGTTGCCGCACGCCAGGACTGGCGAACGCTGGCCGTTGTGCTACGGGTGGACTTCGATCCGCTGCCGTTCGACGCGGACGCAGCTACGCGGTACGGCACTTTGGTGGCGTTGACCATTGCGGCGAAGCGAGATCCCGAACCGCGCAGGATGGACCTGCTGATTGCGGCGATAGCGTCGGCCCGCGGGCTGCCGCTCTACACGCGCAACGGTAAGGATTTCCGTGGGCTCGAGAGCATGCTCGATATTGTCGCGATCTGATGCGGCAAGCGGTCAGCTGAACGGGGTGTTCGGGCGGTCTTGGAGTTCGCCGTCCAGGTAGATGTCGACCTTTTCGTTGTAGAAGCAGGCCAGGCCCGCGATCTTCTGGCTTTCCGGCAGTGGGGTGCGGTAGCCCCAGACGATGTCCGGGTAGTCCTTGCCGTCGATGTGGACGGTCCAGTAGTCGGCGGTGCCCTTGTAGGGGCAGCTGGTGTGGGTGCCGGAGGGCTTCAGTAGGTCTTGGCGGACATCGGTCAGGGGGAGGTAATACCTTGCCGGGAGGCCGGTTTCGAAGAGGATGCGCGGGGAGTGCGAGTCGGCGACGGTGGTGCCGTCGATCTCGACGCGGATATGGCGGGAGCTGGCGAGGATGTCGACGCGGGTGTACGGATCGCGCGGGTGGACGTAGACCGGCTCGTCCTCTTCGAACCATTCGTCCATGGCGTTCCAGTCCAGGCGCACCAAGTCGTTCAGTTCGGTGAACGGGGAGTCGTGGTAGCGAACGGCGGCTCCAGCAGCGGTGGTGCCGTCGACGATCACGTCGTAGCCGGTCGCGGTGCCACGGCTCGGGGATTTCGCGCTGGTGCCGTTCGGCTCGAGTTTCGCGTGCAGATCCGCGACGGGCAGATAGTAGGTCGGGTAGTGCGGACTCTCCCAGACCAGGACCGGACGGACGGTGTCGGCGACCAACTGGCCGCCGAGGTAGACCCGGACTCGCTTCTGGCTGGTCGCTACCTTGACTCGGCCACGCTTCTCATCGGTCATACTCTCCGACCGTACTCCGGTCCGACCAGTCGAATCGGCTATCGCGACGTGGACAGATGCCGCGGCACCGACTTCTTCAGTGCCTCCAGCAGTTCCTTCATATCGCTTTCCATCCGGGCCAACCGTTCGATATCGAAACCGGTGAGCTTCGCCGCCATCGCCTCGCCGAAGGCGCCGCGGGCATGTGTCAAACGAGTGCGTCCGGCCAGGGTGAGCTCGACGACGACGGCCCGGGAATCATCCGGATCCTTGCGTCGGGAGGCGTATCCATCCGCGACGAGCTTGCCGATCAGCGCCGTTGCCGCCGGCTGTGAACATCGATCGATGCGAGCGAATTCGCTGACGCGCACCGCGCCGTGTTCGTCGAGCACCGCAAGTGCGCGCAGCACGGCTCGCGGCAGGTCGTCGCCGCTGATCACCCCGGCCAGCCGGGTCAGCCGGCCCGCGGTGACGAGGAGGTTGACCACGATGTCATCTGCTGTTGCCACCTGAGCCCGCTGCACACAATATTATTACATACGCTAACTATCTATGGCCAGGGTGTGCGCGGTCGGTAGCGGAGCGGGGATATCAGGCGGGTTGTGGCAGCGGCCTGTGCGGTTGCCCGAACAACTGCGCATCACCGTGCGCGCGCTTGAAGAACAAATGCGCGTCATGTTCCCAGGTAATGGCGATGCCGCCGTGCAACTGCACCATCTCGGCCACGATGGTCGTGAACGTCTCCGAACAGTGCGTCCGCGCCGCCCAGACATCCTCCGCGGCCGACGAGCTCTGCTCCGCCACGGCGACCGTTGCCGCATAGGACGCGGATTTGGCCGATTCCACCAGCACATACATATCCGCCATGCGGTGCTTGAGCGCCTGGAAACTGCCGATCGGCCGTCCGAACTGCACCCGGGACTTGGCGTACTCGACCGTCATCTCCAGACACCGTTCCGCGGCACCGACCTGTTCAGCAGCCACTGCGGCCCAAGCGATTTCATGCAGGCGGACGATGAGCGCCGGATCCGCCGAACCGAGCCGCCGCGCCGGAACCGTCGCAAACGTGATTTCGGCCAGCTTGCGAGTGGGATCCATGGTCGCGACCGCGCGACGCGTCACGCCCGCGGCACCCGACTCGACCTCGAACAGGCCGTCAGAAGTCACAACGAGAAGGGTGTCGGCATGCAACCCATCGAGCACGTAATGTGCTGTGCCGGAAAGCGTTCCGTTTTCGGAACGCACACCCGGCTCGGCCCAACCACCGGTGCCCGCCCAGCACACCGCGAGCGTGCGAGTACCTTCGGCAACTTCGGGCAGCAGCCGCTCACACGCCGCACGGTCGCCGGACAACAGCACCGCCTGCGCACCGAGCACGGCTGAACCGAGCATTGGCACCCCGGCCAGCGTGCGCCCCAATTCGGTTACCACCAGCAGGGATTCGACCAGGCTGGCACCGAACCCGCCGTATTCCTCCGGAATCGCAAGCGCCGCCACGCCGACCTGCTCGCACAACAGCCGCCACAGCTTCTCGTCGTAGCCGAGTTCGGTATCCATTGCCGCGCGTACCGCGGCGGATCCGGCATGCTTGGTGAGCAGCGCCCGGACCGAAGCGACGAATTCCTGGTGTTCGGTGGTGGGCCCACCCGTCGCCCGACCGCCCCCCATCGAAACGCTACGCGATGCGCTCATTTCATACCTCGCAAAGCCCGGTCCCGCACAGCCTCATCGCGCAGCGCGCGGGCAATTCGGGAACGATGCAGATCCGTTGTGCCCCAGGCCGACCGGAGCGCTATCACCCTGGTCAACCACAGCGACAGGTCGTACTCGGCGGTGTACCCGATCGCGCCGTGCACCTGCAGGGCAGCCCGAGCCGCCCGATAAGCCGCATCACCGCAGGCGATCACGGCAGCCGAAACATCGCGACCGCGCGTGGCTTCACCCATTGTCAATGCCGCCCGGTAGAGCAGCGGTTCGGCCAGATCCAGCCCGATCAGCACATCGGCCAACTTCTGCTTCACGGCCTGGAATTCGCCGATCGGCTTACCGAACTGCTTGCGCTGCTTGGCATATTCCGTCGCCGCAGCCAGTAGTGCCCGTCCAGCACCGAGCAGCTGCGCCGCATTGGCCAGCGCACCGGTATCGAAGGCGGCCGCAACGGCCTCGAGCACCTGCTGACCCTCGGCGACAACAGCATCGGATTCGATGACGAACAGTCGCCGCGCCGGATCGACTGATCGCACCAGCCCCGCGCGATGTCCGGTGCGGAGCTGATTACCGTCGGCGATCAGCACCACCTCGGCGGCATCCGCATCCAATGCGACCGTGCCGTGATCGGGTGAAGTGAATGCCAACGTGCCGAGCACAGCACCCTCCGTGAACCCGGGCAGCCAGCGTCCGGCCAATTCGGTATTCGGAAGGGCTTGCAGCAGAGCGGGTATCGCGGCCGCCGTCTCGACCAGCGGACCGGGTGCGGCGGCGCGGCCGATTTCCTGGAATGCGACGACCAGATCGATCGGCTCCGCACCGACACCGCCGTGCCGCTCCTCGACGGCGAGACCGAGCGCACCCGCACCGGCCAGCTGCCGGATGAGCCCACGCCCGGGCCGGGGATCGCCCGCGGCCCAGTTGCGTACGGCGGCGGGAGTCCGTCCGGCATCGAGCAGTTTGCGCAGGCTGGTGCCGAAGTCGAGTTGTTCCTGGCTGAGCGCGAATCTCATCGGCTGCTCCCTCTCGGTAGTCCGAGCAGCCGCTCGGCGATGATATTGCGCTGAATCTCATTGGTACCGGCATAGATCGGGCCGGACAGCGAGAACAGGTAGCCGTCGGTCCACGGCCCGGACCGCTCGGCGGCACCACCGAGTACCTCCAGCGCGGTCTCGTGCATGGCGATATCCAGTTCGGACCAGAACACCTTGGTGATCGAGGATTCCGCGCCCAGCTTGCCGCCCTCGTTCAACCGGGTGACCGTGCCGAAGGTGTGCAGCCGATAGGCCTCGCTGCCGATCCAGGCGTCCACCACCGCATCTCGCTGTGCGGTATTGGTTCGGTCGCCGGTGTCGAGCCAGAGATCGACGAGGCGCTGCGCGGTGGCGCTGAAGCGTCCAGGGGACCGCAGCGACAGTCCACGCTCGTTGCTCGACGTGCTCATCGCGACCCGCCAGCCGTCGCCGGGTGCGCCGATCACATCGCGATCCGGTACGAAGACATCGTCGAGGAAGATTTCCGCGAATCCCGGCTCCCCATCCAACTGCGGAATCGGCCGCACGGAAATACCATCCGCGGACAGCGGGAACATCACATAGGTGAGTCCGCGATGCCGACCCCGGCGGCTGCGGTCAGGCTCGGAGGCGGCAGCCTGCGTAACCATGGAGGGCCCCGCATCCGCCGCGTCGGGATCGCTGCGGAACAGCCCGAATGCCCAATCCGCGAATGATGCTCGCGAACTCCAGGTCTTCTGGCCGCTCAGCAGCCAGCCGCCGCTGGTGCGCCGCGCGGTCGAGCGGATACCGGCCAGATCGCTGCCCGCCTCCGGCTCGGACCAGGCCTGCGCCCAGATATCGTCACCGCGCGCCATCCGCGGCATGATCCGTTCCAGCTGCTCCGGCGTTCCATGTTCGAAAAGCGTTGGTGCCAGCAGGAATATGCCGTTCTGGCTGACCCGCCCCGGCGCCGCCGCGGCGTAATACTCTTGCTCGAAGAGCACCCACTCCAGCAGCGAGGCATCGCGTCCGCCGTACTCCTGCGGCCAGGCGACGACCGACAGCCGCGCCTCGGCGAGTGTGCGCTCCCATTCGCGATGCGCCTCGAACCCGGCCTCGGTATCCATCGAAGGCAGCGGTTTCGCGGGTTTGTTGGCGGCGAGAAATTCGCGAACTTCGCGCTGGAATTCCTGTGTCGCCTGATCGAGATCCAGATCCACTACGTTGTCCCGTTCTGCTCGGACGTCGAGGCCGCGGTCGTCGCATCGGCCTTCATCGACTTTGCGTTCATACCGCCGAGCGAATCCGCGCCGACCTCGGCATTGTGCGCATGCGCGAAGTGGTGCAGGCCGAATACCGAATCCATACCCGCCCGCATCCCCATCAGATCCTCGGCCTGATTGACCGCCTTCTTGGTCAGCGCGAGCCCGAATTGCGGCATGGTGGCGATCTTTTCGGCCAGTGCGAGGGTTTCGGTTTCGAGCTGGTCGCGCGCTACGACGCGATTGACCATGCCCCATTCCTTGGCCTGCGCCGCATCGAAGCGGTCCCCGGTGAACAGGAACTCCTTCGCCGCGCGCGGGCCCATCACCCACGGGTGCGCGAAGTACTCCACGCCCGGAATGCCCATGCGCACAACGGGATCGGAGAAGAAGGCGTCATCGGAGGCGATGATCAGATCGCAGACCCAGGCCAGCATGAGCCCGCCCGCGATGCAGGCGCCCTGCACCATGGCAATGGTCGGCTTCGGAATTTCCCGCCAGCGCCGGCACATGCCGAGGTACACCTCGAGCTCGCGCGCGAAGCGCTGGTCACCGCCGACCTTGTCGACGTGATCCCACCAGAGTGCGGCCTTGTTCTGGTAGCGCACATGGTGATCACGGCCGGGAGTGCCGATATCGTGCCCGGCGCTGAAGTGTTTTCCATTGCCCGCCAGGACGATTACGCCGACCTCGGGATCCTCGACCGCACGCTCGAAGGCGGCGTCGATGGCGTAGGTCATCACCGAGTTCTGCGCATTGCGGTAGTCGGGCCGGTTGAGCGTCACGATGGCGACTCGACCCCGCCGTTCATACGTGACCACGTCCGGCTCATAGGGGATCTCGGACATTACGACTTCTCCTCACGTAGCTCACGTTTCAGCACTTTCCCGGCCGCGCTATAGGGCAATTGGTCCCGGAATTCGATGAACCGCGGCACCTTGAAATTCGCCAGCACCGTGCTCGCATGTGCGAGCACCTGCTCCTCGGTCAGCGCCGCGCCCGGCTTGCGCACCACAAATGCCTTGCCCACCTCGCCCATTCGGGTATCCGGCACCCCGACGATTGCCGATTCGGCAACCCCGTCGAGCCGGGCCAGCGCCTGTTCCACCTCCGCCGGATACACATTGAACCCGCCGGAGATGTACATGTCCTTGAGTCGATCGGTGATCTTCAGATAGCCGCGCTCGTCGATCGTGCCGATATCACCGGTGTGCAGCCAGCCGTCGGTATCGATGGTTTCGGTGGTGCTTTCCGGATCGTTGAGGTAGCCGAGCATGACATTCGGGCCGCGCAGCAGCACCTCGCCCTGCTCGCTCAGCCGCAGTTCGAAATCGGCGATCGGGCGGCCGCAGGTGCCCGCGATGGTCGCGGCATCGTCGTCCGCGCGGCACATGGTGCCGAATCCGGAGGCCTCGGACAGTCCGTAGCCGGTGATGACGACGTCGAAGTCGAGTTCCGAACGCATGCGCTCGACCAGCACCACGGGTACGGTCGCGGCGCCGGTTACGGCGACCCGCAATGTGCTCAGGTCGTAGTTATCCCGGTCCGGGAAGTCCAGGATCGTCTGGTAGATGGTCGGCGGTCCGGGCAGTACCGTGATTTTCTCTTCGCCGACCAATCGCATGGTCACCGGCACATCGAAGGTCGCCTGCGGAATGATCGCCGCGCCGGTCGCCAGGCACGCGAGAATGCCCGCCTTGTAACCGAAGTTGTGGAAGAACGGGCTCACCACCAGATACCGATCGGAGCTGTTGAGGGTGGTGCATTCGGCCCAGGCCCGCACCACCGACAGTGCCTGCCGATGCGCGACCAACGTGCCCTTGCTGCGTCCGGTGGTGCCAGAGGTGAACAGGATGTCGGAAATATCCTCGGGGTCGACGCCTTCGGCGCGCTGCACCGCATCGGCCAGCGGGACAGATTCGGCTAGTCCCGCCAGCTGCGACCAGTTCAGCGCGCTGGGATCGGCGGTATCCGACTCGACCGGAATGACCACCACCGTATCGATATGCAATTCCGGTGCGGCGGCACGCAATTCGGCCAACCGATCCCGGCCGAGGAAGGTTCCGGCAATGAACAGCGCCTTGGCCTCGACCCGCTCCAGTACGTCGGCGGCCTCATCCGCGACGTAGCGGGTATTCAATGGCACCAGTGCCGCGCCCGCGTAGTGGGCGCCCAGTGCCGCGATCACCCAGTGGTAGGTATTCGGTGACCACATGGCGACCCGGTCACCCGACTGCACACCGCGCGCGATGAGCGCCCGCGCCACCTCCTGCACCGCCGTGAGCAACTGCGCCCAATCCAGCCGCACCTCGCCGTCGCCGAGGGCGGGCGCGGTGCCGAAGGTGCGCGCGGCATCGTGCAGTGCCATGGGTGTCGTTTGTGCAGGGGTTGTCACGGGTGTCCTCACCGTTGGCGGGGTCTTTTGCTGCCTTTGCTCGATAAAAGCGGTTTGGCTCTAACAAAGCAAGTGCTTGGTAGGTTATCCTACCGGCGTGGTTGCGATCCAGGCATCAGATTCCGACAAGGGGGGCGGGCCCACGGCGGGTGGGCCCGCAGGGCAGGGGGCCGGGAAAAGCGCAGGGCAGGACGGTGCAGACAATCCTGCCGCACAGGACGCGCGGTTTTCCGCAGAAGTGCGCGAGTGGCTGGCCGAGAACCTCGATGGCGAGTTCCGTGCGCTACGCGGACTCGGCGGGCCCGGCCGCGAACACGAGGCCTTCGAGGAACGCCTCGCCTGGGACCGGCATCTAGCCGCCGCCGGATGGACCTGCCTCGGCTGGCCCAAGGAGTGGGGCGGGCGCGAGGCCTCGGTGCGCCAGCAGGTGATCTTCCATGAGGAGTACGCCAAAGCGAATGCGCCGGCCCGGGTTTCCCACGTCGGTGAGGAATTGCTCGGCCCGACGGTATTGGCCTTCGGCACCCAGGCGCAGAAGGAACGGTTCCTGCCGGGCGTCCGGAATGTGACCGAGCTGTGGTGCCAGGGCTATTCCGAACCCGGTGCGGGCTCGGACCTGGCGGCCATCACCACCAGCGCCCAGCTCGATGGTGATGAATGGTCCGTCAACGGCCAGAAGATCTGGACCTCGCTGGCCCATGTGGCCGACTGGTGCTTCGTCGTCGCACGCACCGAAAAGGGTTCGACCCGGCACAAAGGCCTGTCCTACCTGCTGGTTCCGATGCATCAGCCGGGTATCGAGGTCCGTCCGATCATCCAGCTGACCGGCACCTCGGAATTCAACGAGGTCTTCTTCGACAATGCCCGCACCGCCGCGGACCTGGTCGTCGGCGAACCCGGTGACGGTTGGCGCATCGCCATGGGCACGCTCACCTTCGAGCGCGGTATCTCCACGCTCGGCCAGCAGATCCGATTCGCCCGCGAACTGGCCGACATCGAAGCATTGGCCCGTCGCACCGGCGCGGCCGACGATCCATTGATCGCCGATCGCATCGATAAGGCATGGGTCGGCCTGCGCGTCCTGCGCGCCCACGCGCTGCGCACCATGCAGGACAGCACCGCCGACGACGGCGGCCAGGCCTCGGTTTCGAAGCTGTTGTGGGCCAATTGGCATCGGGGCCTCGGCGAATTGGCCATGGCCGTGCTCGGTCCCGCCGGTCTGGTGGCCGATGAGCACGATCTCAACGAATGGCAGCGGCTGTATCTGTTCACCCGCGCCGACACGATCTACGGAGGTTCGAACGAAGTGCAGCGCAATATCATCTCCGAGCGCGTGCTCGGCCTTCCGCGGGAGGCTCGCCCATGAACGGACCGCTTTCTATTGCGCCGCAGCCTATTCCGGGGCACGGCCTGCTGACCGGACGCAATGCCGTGATCACCGCCGCGGCGGGCACCGGCATCGGCTCCGCCACCGCGCGCCGGTTGCTCGCGGAGGGCGCCGATGTCGTCGTATCCGACTGGCATGAGCGGCGTCTCACCGAAACCGAGGTCGAGCTGAAGGCCGAATTCCCCGAGCGCCGGGTCGCCTCGATCGCGTGCGATGTGCAGAGCACCGAACAGGTCAACGAATTGATTCGTGGTGCCGCAACCGCTTTGGGTCGCATCGACATCATGGTCAACAATGCTGGACTCGGCGGCGAGACCCCGGTCGTCGATATGACCGACGAGCAGTGGGACCGCGTGCTGGACATCACCCTCAACGGCACCTTCCGCTGCACCCGCGCCGCGCTCGGCTACTTCCGGGATGCGGGCCACGGCGGCGTCATCGTCAATAACGCCAGCGTGCTCGGCTGGCGGGCGCAATACGGCCAGGCCCACTACGCCGCCGCCAAGGCCGGCGTCATGGCCCTGACCCGCTGCAGCGCCGTCGAGGCCGCCGAACTCGGCGTCCGAATCAATGCCGTCGCCCCGAGCATCGCCAGGCACGCCTTCCTGGACAAGGTCAGCTCGACCGAACTGCTCGATCGCCTCTCCGAGCGCGAAGCCTTCGGCCGCGCCGCCGAACCCTGGGAAGTCGCCGCCACCATCGCCATGCTGGCCAGTGACTACACCACCTACCTCACCGGCGAAGTGGTGTCGGTCAGTAGCCAGCGCGCCTGATCAGCCTCAGCCGAGTCGTCCAAGCGCGCCCCGCGAGTGTCGGCCGGTGGGCGGTACATGGAGTGTCGACCTGTCCGCTCGAGGCGATGCCCGCGGAGCGGGTGTTACGAGCGACTGTTCGCGGCCCGTCTCGCGTCCGAGTCGTCGAAGCGCGGCCCGCGCGAGTGTCGGGTGGTGGTGCATGGGGTGTCGACTTGTCTGTTCGAGGTGATGTCCGCGGAGCGGGTGTTACGAGCGACTGTTCGCGGCCCGTCTCGCGTCCGAGTCGTCGAAGCGCATGCGCCGCAGGCGCGAGTCTCGACGGCTCGGACGCGAGACACCCGGGGGCCGCGAACCCGCCGCGCCGCAGGCGCGGCCATCAAACACAGCCTGATCAGGTAAAAAGGCCGGGACGCAGGGTGTCCGGGTGTGCAATGCTGGGGGTGGCCGAATCTCGTACTTCCCTAAGGGGCGATGGCTATGGGGCTGGATCGCCCACAGGCCCGCGAACAACTGGAACTCGAATTGGTGCGCGAAGTCGTGCTGGCCAGGCGACGGCTGGACAGCATGGTGCTCGCCGCGCTTACCTTCGGTGCCGAACTCATGAACCACACCTCTGAGCGCACGACCGCGACCCGGGCCGCTCAGATTCTCGAGCAATACGCGATCGACGAATCCGAGGTCGCTCGCGATCCGCGCGGTGCGTTGCGTGCCGATATGGCGCGCGATTACGAACGTGCCTGCCGCATCGGGCTCGGTGCCGCATTGCTCGGATCCGAGCAGGACCGTAGACGGCGGCGGCAGACGGCGCTGTTGTGTGAGGTGCGAGCGGATCTGCTCGACGTCATTCGCAAATGCCGCAAGTACCGCTTCGATCGCGGGGCACTCGCCGACGAGATCGCCCAGGGCCTGTGCGCGGCCACGGACAAGCTTGTCGTCGGCGCGGATATGGATACCTACCGGGCCTGGCAGCGCGGCATGATCCTCAAACTCATCGAGGAGCAGGTCCCCTTCGGTCCACCGCGTGTCATGGCCACTGTCGACGCGGGCCCGGATCGCGGCCCGCTGACCGTCGAATGGGACAGCTGTGAACGCAGACTCGCGCTGGTGGCGCGGATGGCGCGGGCGGGCGTTTCCCCGGTCGTCATCTGCGATCGACTGCTGGCGGACCTGTCGGTGTCTTCACCACTGCGCTATTCGATGCGCTGATGCCTCCCGAAGGACTGATTTGGCTAGCACATGGGGTGAGTCGTCGGGCTAACTGAACTCCACTGAATACCGCTGCTCGCCAGTGCTGGTCTCGCGGAGGTCGAGTCTGGCGCCTGAAGATTCGGGGAGGCGGACCAGCCGCCGCTAGACCAAGCAAATGCTTGGTTGTATTATGAGCCGTGTGACCGCACCAGACGCCTCGAAATCAGCACGGCGCAATGAATTGCTCGCACTGGCGGCCCAACTGTTCGCCGAGCGCGGACTGCGTGCGACCACCGTGCGTGATATCGCCGATGCGGCCGGGATTCTATCGGGGAGCCTGTATCACCACTTCGATTCCAAGGAGTCGATGGTCGACGAGATCCTGCGCGGCTTCCTCGACGATCTGTTCGGGCGGTATCGGGAGATCGTGACCGCCGGGCTCAGTTCGCGAGATACCTTGGAAGCCTTGGTGATCGCGTCCTACGAATCATTCGACCGTTCGCACGCCGCGGTGGCGATCTATCAGGCCGAGGCCAAGCGCCTGCGTGATTCGGAGCGGTTCACCTATATCGCCGACTACAACCGCGAATTCCGCGAGCTGTGGCACCGGGTGTTGACCAACGGCGTCGAGGACGGCAGCTTCCGGCCGGAACTCGACGTCGAATTGGCCTACCGGTTCCTCCGGGACACGGTGTGGGTTGCGGTGCGGTGGTACGAGCCCGGCGGCTCGATCACCGTCGAGAACCTCGCCAAGCAGTACCTGACCATCGTGCTCGACGGTCTAACCGTGCCTTAGTCGATCTCGGCGGTCGTGGACCCTCCGTGGTTACGCGAGCTACCGCCTCCGGGCCCGTCGCTGCCGCCGGGCAACACCAAGTAGGAGTTCTCCATGTCAGCACCATCCGCTCGCCGCCCGTACGCCCCGCTGCGGGATGCCTATGTGATCGACGCGGTGCGCACCCCGGTCGGCAAGCGCAATGGCGCACTGGCCGCGGTGCATCCGGCCGATCTCGGCGCGGCCGCATTGCGTGGGCTGCTGGATCGCAACCCCATCGATCCGGCGGTGGTCGACGATGTGATCGTCGGCTGTGTGGACAATATCGGTCCGCAGGCGGGCAATATCGGCCGCACGATGTGGCTGGCCGCCGGTTATCCGGAGGAAGTTCCGGGTGTCACTGTCGACCGGCAGTGCGGATCTTCCCAGCAGGCCATCAATTTCGGTGCGCAGGCGATTATGAGCGGCACCGCCGAGGTGATCGTCGCAGGTGGTGTGCAGAATATGAGCGCCATCCCGATCTCGGCAGCCATGTTGGCCGGCAAGGAATATGGTTTCGACGCACCCTTCGTCGGTGCGCACGGCTGGGACCATCGCTATGGCACCGCCGAGGTTTCACAGTTCAACGGCGCGCAGCTGATCGCCGACAAGTGGGATATCAGCCGAGAAGAGATGGAGCGCTGGGCATTGCGCAGCCATGAGCGCGCTCGCGATGCCATCAAGAACGGCCGCTTCGACGGCGAGATCGTGCCGGTCGGTGATTTCTGGATCGACCAGGGTCCACGCGAGACCTCGCTCGAGAAAATGGCGTCGCTGCCTGTTCTCGTCGAGGGCAGCACGCTGACCGCCGCGATCGCCAGCCAGATCTCCGACGGCGCGAGCGCGACCCTGCTCGCCTCCGAATGGGCTGTCGCGGAATACGGATTGCGCCCGCGCGCCCGCATCCACCACGTGAGCGCCCGCGGCGCCGACCCGATCATGATGCTCACCGGCCCGATTCCGGCCACCAAGTGGGCGCTGGAGAAGACCGGTCTGACCATCGACGATATCGATGTCGTCGAGATCAACGAGGCTTTCGCCCCGGTCGTGCTCGCCTGGCTGCGCGAGACCGGTGCGGACCCGGAGAAGGTGAACGTCAACGGTGGTGCGATCGCCCTCGGCCATCCGCTCGGCGCCACCGGCGCAAAGCTTTTCGCCACCCTGCTGAACGAGCTGGAACGCCGCAACGGCCGCTACGGCCTGCTCACCATCTGCGAGGGCGGCGGCACCGCTAACGTCACCATCATCGAACGCCTCAGCTAGCAGTCCACTCCATCGACGGTAGTCGAATGGCGGCTGGCAACACATGCCACAACAACCATTCGGCTGCCCTCGACACCATCCGGCAAGCCCAGCGGCCCTGCCTCATCGTTGCGGGTCAGGTGGCTAGCTCCATTGAGGAGCAGTTGAATGGTGGTTGTAATACCAAGCCGCGCCCACCATTTGAGAACCCACGACACCGATCGGGCACGCCCCCGTACGCCCCGCCTCATCGAGGCGAGCCAAATGACTGTTCAGCCCATCAAGGCGAGTCAAAAGGTTGCTCGAATCCCCAGATGCAACAACCTTTGACCCGCCTCGTAGCGCTCGAGAACGCAATCACAGCTGGCCGACTGGGCCGGAGGCTGTGGGCCTGTGTGCACGAACTCCGGGAACTAAGCCGGATACGGCACACGACGTGCCCAGCACGGCCCGGGTAAACCCCGGGACGGCAAACCATCCCGGGACAGCCGAATTCCGAGATGTCAATGCAGGACAACAGGACCCACCGCAGCCCAATGAACCCGAACGCGACAACCTCCGCAGGCCGCGCGAAACGCGTCAGCCCGCGGTCAGCGCGGCAATGCTGTCGATCCGCGTGACGGCGTCGGCGACGATGCGGTCGATGAGTTCCTTACAGGTGGGCAGGTCGTCGATGATGCCGGTGACCTGGCCAGCGGCGAGTACGCCCGCGTGAGTATTGCCCTCGACGAGCCCGGCGCGCAGCAGCATCGGGGTATTGGCGGCCATGACGACCTGAGACCAGCTGAGATCCTTGGCCTTTCGCATGGCCAGCCCGTCGCGGACCATGGTCGACCACTTCATACCGGTCATACCCTTGAACTTCGCCGCATTGGAGACGGCTGCGGCCAGCCCCCGCCAGCGCCCCGAATGTTCCAGGCGATCAACGAGTTCGGTATTCAGCACCCGGTGCGGCATACCGTCGACCTTGAGCGAGACCACGGTGTCCTGCAGTTGCCGCTTCAAATACTCCTGCTTGACCGCGTCGGGCACGGTGCTCTCCTTGGTCAACAGGAAGCGTGTCCCCATCGCGACACCCGCCGCGCCATAGGCCAATGCGGCGGCCAGACCACGTCCGTCGAAGAATCCACCCGCCGCGACAACCGGAATATCGACAGCATCCAGCACCGACGGCAGCAGCAGCGTGGTCGCCACCGGACCGGTATGCCCACCGCCCTCGCCGCCCTGCACGATCACCGCATCGGCACCCCAGGACGCGACTTTCACCGCGTGCTTGGCCGCGCCGATCGATGGAATAACCACCACACCGGCATCTTTCAGCTTGGCGATGAGTTCCTGCTTCGGTGCCAACGCGAAGGACGCGACGGCCACCTTCTCCCGGATCAACAGATCGATCCGCTCGGGCGCATCCGTGGCGTCCGCGCGGATATTCACGCCGAACGGCTTGTCGGTATGCGCCTTCGTCTTCGCGATCGCGGCTTCCAAATCGGCGAATGTCATGGTGGCCGAGGCCAGAATCCCGAGTCCACCGGCCTCGGCGGTCGCCGACACCAGACTCGGCCCGGCCACCCAGCCCATACCGGTCTGCACGATCGGATGTTCGATGCCGACCAACTCGGTCAGCGGTGTCCGCAGAGCGCTCATGACGGCACCTCGGATTCCCGAACCTTCTTGGGATCGAGCACATCCCGGATCAACCGCAGCTCTTCCGCGGACGGCAGGCGAGTCTGACCAGCCTCCGCCAGTCCGGCGATCTCGAACGAGGTGTTCTCGGCGACCTCATCGGCCGTGACGCCCGGATGCAGACTGCGTGCCCGCATCGTGTGGTCTGGCCCCCCGAAATCGAAGACGCCCAGATTGGTGACCACCCGGTGCAGGTGGTGGAACCGATACGCCGGATTGGCCGGATCGACCTTGTCGTAGCCGACGCCGGAGACGATATCCACCTGATCGACGAACACCCGACGCGTATGCCGCGAGACCCAGTAGCTGGTCGGATGATTGATGGTGTTGCCCGGCGCACCGCGCGAACCGAACATCTGCCGGGTCGGCTGCTGCAACGGACCGAATGCCGACAGGTTCTGATTGCCGAACCGATCGAGCTGATTGGCCCCCATCACCACATGGCGCCGACCGGAGGCGACCACATCGAAGACCTTGCGGAATGGAATCCACCCCTCGATCGGCGCCTTACCGCCCAACGGGGGAGTGTCGGCGAACAACAGCGCCTCGCCATCGGAGAGCAGCAGATCCGGTTCGGTGGTCAACTTGGCCAGCCGCGCGCCGATGATCGTCATGGGCGACATCGGCGAGGCCATGATTTCCCCGGCGCCGCTGAAGATCTCGGCGCAGGCGATGGCGCAGATCTCAGCCCGCGTAATGGTTTCGGTTGTCGTCACTTCGACACCTCCTGTGCGAACTCGCGAACGGCGGCCTGATATTCGTCCTCGGAGACCGCCAGATATCTGTCGACGAACTGCTGCCAGGACTCCGGCGTCTTGGCCGACTCCACATAATGCTTCTGGAACTTCTCGTCGCGGCCGTAGCTATCGGCGGCCAGGGTGAAGTGCGCGCCGCCGGGCGCCTCGACCACACCGTCGACCAGCAGCCGGTTGAGCAATAACGACTGCAGTGGAACGGCTTTCACCAGCTCCTCGGTCTCCACCACCCGCTCCACCGATACGTAGCGACGCTCGGCGGCCAGGCAGTACAGGTCATCGAAATACGGATCGACACCGGTGTAGGCCGCATTGCCGTGCTTATCGCCGATATTCAAATGCACAAGCGCCGCATCGAGATTCAGTGCGGGCATCGCGATCAGCGTTTCGGTTCGTCCGTCGCCGTCCGGATACGGCGATGCGACGGTCTTCAGCTCGCCATCCCAGAAATTGACGACATCGGATCCGAGTCCGGCGCGGATCGGCAGGAACGGCAGTCGCGCGGCCGCCGCCTCCAGCCCGCACTTCAACATGCCCTCGTCCATCTCGCGCGCCACCAATGCACCGGAGGTGCGTGCCTTGGCGAACCACGGATCGTAGAACGGTGGCGAATCCAGCGAGACGAAGCCGTAATACGCCTTGCGCACCTTGCCCGCCGAACACAGCAGACCGAGATCGGGTCCGCCGTAACTGACCACGGTCAGATCGGTGATATCCGAGCGCAGGATGGCCCGCACCAGCGCCATCGGCTTACGCCGCGAGCCCCAGCCGCCGATGCCGATGGTCATACCGCTGCGCAGCTCGCCCACGACCTCGTCGAGCGACATTCGCTTGTCCCGCATCAGTTTTCCTTGCTCTCTTCCTTGCGTGCGGCCAGATCGTCGTCGAACCGCGCACGGATCTCATCCGCGACACCGGCCAGATTCAGTTCGAAGGTGAAGCCCTGTTCGTAGCGGTAGCTGCGGTGCACGTCCTGCACATCGATGCCATTGAGCGCGCGCTTGGCCGCCCGGATGACCCGGCTGTCCTTGGCCGCGATGTTCTTGGCGACCTCCAGTGCGGCGGCGTCGAGTTCGGCGCGCGGCACCACCTGGTACACCGAGCCGAAGTGCTGCAACTGCTGTGCGGTGATGGTGCTCGCGGTATAGAACAGCGCGCGCATCAGATGCTGCGGCACCAGACGGGACAGATGGGTGGCCGCACCGAGCGCACCGCGGTCGACCTCGGGCAGCCCGAAAGTCGCGTCATCCGAGGCGATTACGATATCGGCGTTGCCGACCAGACCGATGCCGCCGCCGAGGCAGAAGCCCTGCACCGCGGCGATCACCGGCACCGGGCAGTCGTAGACGGCCGCGAAGGCCTCGAAACAGCCGTGATTGGCGTCGATCAGCGCCTGATGGCCCGGGGTGCGCTGCATCTCCTTGATATCGACACCGGCATTGAACCCGCGGTTCTCGGCGCGCAGAACCACCACCTTGGTTTCCGGATCGCGCCCGGCCGCGCGGATCTCATCCGCCAGCGCGAACCAGCCGTCGGACGGTATGGCGTTGACCGGCGGGTAGTCGACCGTGACCACGGTGATGCCGGTTGATTCGGAGTGACGGTTGATCCCCATCGCATGTCCCATCTGTGTGCCGGGGTAGGCCGATAACCTCGGCGCTGATTTTTCGAGCGACCTGCAAGCAGTCGCTACGGGGTGGCAAAGCAAGCAGTTGCTTGGTAGGTTAGCACGGTGGCACTCGAAATAGACCTCACCGGCAACGTCGTCCTGGTCACCGGCGGTGTGCGCGGGGTGGGCGCGGGCGTCAGCAGGGCCTTCTTGGCTGCTGGAGCGACCGTCGTGGCATGCGCGCGACGACCCGGTGAAGAGTCGGTGGAACACGAGGGGCGGGAGATCGAATACCTGCCCTGCGATGTGCGCGATGCCGATGCCGTGCAGGGATTGGTCGATGCGATCGTCGCGCGGCACGGCCGCCTCGATCACCTGGTCAATAATGCGGGCGGCGCCCCGTTCGCCCTCGCCGCCGATGCCAGCAAGAACTTCCACAGCAAGATCATCGAGCTGAATCTGCTTGCACCCCTGCTGGTCTCGCAGGCCGCCAATGCCGTGATGCAGGCGCAGCCGGGCGGCGGCTCCATTGTGATGGTGTCCAGCGTGAGCGGGCATCGACCGTCGCCGGGCACCGCCGCCTACGGCGCGGCCAAGGCGGGCATCGACAGCCTGACCTCCTCACTCGCGGTCGAATGGGCGCCGAAGGTTCGGGTGAATTCACTGGTCGTGGGCCCGGTCGTCACCGAACTGAGCGAATTGCACTACGGCGATCAAGACGGTATCGACGCCGTCGGCGCGACCATCCCGCTCGGTCGGATGGCCTGCCCCGAGGACATCGGCCGCTGCGCCGCATTCCTGACCTCATCGCTGGCCGGATATGTCAGCGGCGCGACGCTGCTGGTGCACGGCGGCGGTGAGCGCCCGGCATTCCTCGCGGCCTCGAATGCGAACGGCCACTAGCGACTGCTTGCAGGTCGCTCGAAACGACACCGCCGAGCAGACCGCTCTGGCCTGCACAATCGAATCCGAAAACGAAGAGGACACAATAGGTTATGGACAGCGAGCAGATCTGCGCGGGGCGCATTGTCATCGTCACCGGCGCCGGCCGCGGTATCGGCCGGGCGCACGCGCTCGCCTTCGCCGCCGCCGGAGCCCGGGTAGTCGTCAATGACCTCGGCTCCGCGCTGGACGGGGCGGCGACCGGCGAGACGCCCGCCGAACAGGTCGTCGCCGAGATCAAGGCGCTCGGTGGCGAGGCCGTCGCCAACGGTGACGACGTCGCGGACTGGGACGGCGCCCGCAATCTCATCCGCCAGGCCGTCGATACCTTCGGCGGCCTGGATGTGCTGGTCAACAATGCCGGTTTCGTGCGCGACCGCATGTTGGTGAACCTGGGCGAGGACGAGTGGGACGCGGTGATCCGGGTCCATCTCAAGGGCCACTTCGCGACCATGCGTCATGCGATCGAGTACTGGCGCGGTGAGTCCAAGGCGGGCCGCCCGGTCGATGCCCGCATCATCAACACCAGCTCCGGCGCGGGTCTGCAGGGCAGTGTCGGTCAGAGCAATTACGGTGCCGCCAAGGCGGGTATCGCGGGCCTGACCCTCACCGCTTCGGCCGAATTCGCGCGCTACGGCGTCACCGTCAATGCCATCGCGCCCTCCGCCCGCACGCGCATGACCGAAACCGTCTTCGCCGAGACCATGGCCGCCCCCGAGGACGGCTTCGACGCGATGGCTCCCGAGAATGTCTCGCCGATCGTGGTCTGGCTCGGCAGTTCACAATCCGCGGCCGTCACCGGCCGGATGTTCGAGGTCGAGGGTGGCAAGGTCGCGCTGGCCGACGGCTGGCGCCACGGCACCGCCGTGGACCGCGGCGCCCGCTGGAATCCCGCCGAACTCGGCCCGGTGGTCGCCGATCTGATCGCGAAGTCCGTTCCGCCGGAGGCGGTGTACGGCGCCTGAGCGCTGAATAGTTCCGGCACCGCTGGGCGGCTGTTGTAAAGGCCGCTCGGCGGTTGCTTCACCTCACACAGAACGGTACTGCCGTACTAGTCTGCTCTCCGGCTAGGGCACGTCGGCGTGTCCCTCGATTCGTGTTCTGGTCGCGGGGTGCCCAGCTGCGGTCTGTGGCGACGTCACGGGCGGCCGGACCGACGCGGGTTCCACTGCGGGCACGTCTTTTTCACGTCTTCTCGGCATCGGCATACGTACTGGTCTGCCCGTTTAGTGCAGGCGGAGGTAGGGGATCAACGCGAAAATATGTTCGGGATTGCAGCCGGACCTCCGAACATATGATTGGGCCGGTCGACCGAGAACGGGCGTAAGGCCTGTCGGGCGTGTCGAATACCCGGCGTGGCCCGAGCCACTGCGCTGATTTGGGCTGAGGTTTACTATGGGCTCCCATCCGTTGAAGTCCCGGAACTGGAGTGTTGCGACCGGGCAAGAGATCTGCGCTATTTCGATGAGGGAAGGCTGGCGCATGGCCGTTGGTCGCACGTCGCGCGTGGTTGCAGTACTTGCGACTGTCGCCGGCTTTGTGCTACTCGGCGGGGTTTCAGCCGAGGCGCAGCCCGCGGGTACCTGTCCGCAGTGCACGGACCCGAATAGTCCGAGGCCGGATTCGAACGGCGAGTTCTGGATGCCGCTGGCGATTCCGGGCCAGTCGAGCGTCAGTTCGCCGGTGGATCCGACCGACGCCGCAGCCGGTGCGAATCCGGCCGCCGGTCCCGGCTCGGCCGCGGGTTCGGCAGCGGCCGGTTCCGCCGCGGTCGGTGTCACCGGTCTGCTCAGCGCACTCCTCGGCACCGGCTCGGCCGGTGTCGCCACCATCCTCGGTACCGGTTCCGCCGCCGTCGGCTCAGCGGCCGCCGGAA
>NZ_JBITIJ010000021.1:57455-101770 GCF_044458825.1 Nocardia sp. NPDC050412 | reverse complement strand
ACGGGTTCGGCCGCGCTCGGCACCGGGTCGGCTGTGCTCGGCACCGGTTCTGCCGCAGTTGGTTCGGCGGGTATTGGCACCGGTTCGGCACTGGCGGGTACGGGTTCGGCCGCGCTCGGCACCGGGTCGGCTGTGCTCGGCACCGGTTCTGCCGCAGTTGGTTCGGCGGGTATTGGCACCGGTTCGGCACTGGCGAGTACGGGTTCGGCTGTGCTCGGCACCGGTTCTGCCGCAGTTGGTTCGGCGGGTGTCGGCACCGGTTCGGCACTGGCGGGTACCGGTTCGGCGGCGGTCGGTTCCGCGGGCGTCGGTTCGGCCGGAACCGGTTCTGCCGCTGTGGGTTCGGCGGCGGTCGGTTCCGCTGCCGTCGGTTCGGCCTCGCCGCTACTGCTGCTCTTGATCCCGCTGCCGACACCGGCCGCGCCCGCGGTGCCGCCCGCTCCGATCATCGTTGCGCCGGCACCGGCCGCGCCACAGCTCGCGCCGGTACCGGTGGCCGCGCCACCCGCCCCCGCGCTCGAGCAGACACCTCCGCCACCACCGCCTCCGGCGCCGCCCGCGGCATCGGCCAAGCCGAATCCGGACGTCCGGTCGACCAGCGCCGACGACGGCCTGCCGAAGCCCAACATACTGGGTGTCGTTGGCGGCCTGATCGCGCTCGCGCTGGCCGGAACCGGTTCCGGCGCAGTGAGTTTCCAGACCGCGTCGGCCGCGCAGGCCCGCATCGACGCCGCTCGTGCCGAATTCTTCGGACCGAGGACGTAAGGGTGCGTTCGATGAGTGAGAGCAGGACGCAAACCGGGCTCTGGGCCTATCGCCGGGTCGCGGCCGCGGTCGACGCGGTATGCGCTGTCGCCGCGGATTCCGATGCGACCACCCTGGAGGAGGTCGTCGCCTCCATTGCCAGCGAGCGGCGCCGCGAGATCGAAATCGCCAGTGCCGAACTGGGTCCCGGTGTCTGCGGTCAGCGCCGGTTCTATCCGGATCGCGATGTCATCGTGCTCGCCGCCGCACTGCCGAGCCGCGACCACACGCTCGCACACGAATTGGGCCATATCGTCTTCGATCATGAGGGTGCGCCCGCGCCGGAGGTGATGCTGGAGGCCAGTGACGATCTCATCGCCTACATGCTCAGTCAACGGGCGCATCAGCAGATCGTCGACGACGGTGCGGACGAACTCGCCGAATGGGAGGCCGAGACCTTCGCCGCCATGTTGATGACACGACTGCGCGTATTCAACAGCCGGGGCGCGGGCGTCTCGGTCCTTCGATTCGATGAGGCGCTGGGATGACCCTCTGGTTGACGGCCATGCTGGTCTGGGTTGCCGCTGGCGCGCGTGTGGGGCGCGTGCTGGTGAAGCCCGCGACGACCGCCCGGGTGGCGATCGTCGTGGCAGTCGCGGCGGTCGCACTCGCGGCGACCGTCGCGGTGCCCGAGATCGCCCTGGCGCTGGACAACCTGCTTCCGCGCGGTCTGCACTCGGGCCTGCTCTCCGACGGAGTCGTCGCCTCGGCCTGGATTCTCTTCGCGACCGCGACCTCGGTGGTCGCCTCGGCGGCGTGGCCGGTGGTCTCCCGTACCAACCTGCGCCGGATCGCCTTCGTCATCTATGGCCTCGCTGTGCTCGCGGTGGCGGTGAATCTGTTCTGGTCCACCACCTTCGGCTGGTTAACCGTCGCGCTCGGCTGTGTATTCATCGTCATCACCGGTGTGCGCAACCTGGACTGGACCACCCTTGGTCGCGGTATCGCGATCTATACCGCCGCAACCGCGGTCGTCGCGGTGCTGGCCGTGCTGCAGGTCCGCCGGGCCTGCATCGGCGCGCCGCCCACGAAGGCCGGTGAACCGGACTGGGGCTGGCCGATCTGGGAGGTGGCCGCGCTGCTCATCGCCTTCGGCGCGGTCTGGATCGTGGTGGAATTGTGGGTGCGCGCGCGAATCCTGTTGCGGCAGACCAAGGTTCTGCACCGCATCATGGTCGGCCGGTTTCCCGAGGTGGTCGCCCACGAACAGACCGGCACCTCGACGCAGCTCGAGGCATCCGATCAGGTCGCGCAGATCATGGACGCCCTGTATCTGCAATCCGGCGGCGGCGTCGAATTGGCCGCCGCGGGTCCGCCACCGCCACTGGTCTCGCTGCGTGCGGACCGTGTTGCGCAGTGGGCGCGAAACCCTTTGGGCGATGTAGTAGTCGACGCGCGATGGATTGCTCCACCCGAGGGGATTAGTCCCCGCGGTTGGGTCCAGGCAATCGCGCGTGCCTACGAAGCGAGTGCCGAAGCCGCTGCCCGAAATTGATCGTGTGCAATCAAAACGATCAGTTCCGGAGCATTCCGAAGGACTCGCTCCGGGTATTCAATATGGTTGACATAGCAAGGAATCCGGCCGGGTGGATGGCCATGCCGGATTCCATGTGTCTACCGACGTATCCGCACAACTGATTTCGTCGCAAACCGGTGACTCCGGGCGCGCTTTTATCGCATCCCTGCACTTGTCGCCAAGCCCACAATTTTATGGGCGGACGCGGATGCGACGAAGTCGAGAAGCGGCAAGCCCCATGACGCAGTACGGTGCGACCCTGCGGGCCGCACCGTACTGCACTGTGGGAGAACCTATTCGGTACCGTCCGGAGGAATTTCGGGCAGACCTTCACTTGCCCGCAACTTCTCCGCCATAGAGGTGAGGAGGTTCTGTGATTCTTCGGACAGATCGAACGCCCTACTCGACAACCGTCGCAGCCCATAGCCCTGCAGCTGGGACAGCAACTCCAGATCGTGATCGATCTTGGCGGCATAGATGTCGTTGAAGAAGTAGTCCGGCTTGACCTTGAAGAACTTGGCCAGTGCAGCCACCGTTTCGTCCGACGGGTTGGTCCGCTGTCCCGACCGCAACTGCGAGAGGTACGGTTTCGAGATCGGATGCCCGGAGGCGGTCAGCGCAGCCGCAACCTCCGCGTTGGTGTGCGGCTTGCGCCCCGGGGGATGCACGGTTTCGAACAGCTTGTTCAGCCGCGCCGCGAAATCAGCCATTGTGAGCCGCCCAATTCCCTTCGCTGTACTAACAGTCGTTATCTCGGATACGTATCATTGATATTAGCGGCTCAGTAACTGAAAACCTACGCCTGATTCAGGATTTCCTTGAAGCTTCTAGGTGCCGCTCCGGGGAAGACACTGCGACGGTTGCGTTTGCGGGTCACGCCAACGGCTCTTGAGAAAACGTGGTGTGATCAGGTTCTGGCCCGTCGCGAGGGTCTTCCCCGCCGCATCCATGATAGCGAAAAGATAGCTGATGGGTCATCTACACGTCTGCGCTGGTCTTTGTGTGGCGTACGACACGTTTTGGGCTCATGGGGATGAACGTTCAACCTTTGAGCAGAATTGGTTGAAACTGCTACAAGCGCTCGATGATGGTGCCTGTCGCCAATGCGCCGCCCGCGCACATCAGCACCATCGCGGTACTGCCGCCGGACCGCTCCAGTTCGTGCAAAGCCGTTGTGATGAGCCGAGATCCGGTTGAACCGACCGGATGTCCGAGTGCAATCGCACCGCCGTTTACATTTACCCGGTCCATGTCTGGTTTGTGTACAGAGGCCCATGAAAGTGCAACTGCCGCAAAGGCTTCATTGATCTCGAAAAGATCGATGTCGCCGATATTCATTCCGGATCGTTCGAGCAGTCGGGTGCACGCCTGTACCGGACCGTCGAGATGGAATTCCGGTTCCGCGCCGACCAGTACCTGGGTGACGATCCGTGCGCGCGGGCGCAAACCCGCTCGCTGCGCGGCCTTTTCGTCCATCAGCAGTACGGCGGCGGCGCCGTCGGAGATCTGCGAGGAGGTACCCGCCGTGTGGACTCCGCCCTCCAGTACCGGCTTCAACTTGGCCAGACCTTCGAGTGAGGTATCGCGCAGGCCCTGATCCCTTGTCACGTCCAGCTTTTCACCGGTGAGCTTGCCTTCCTTGTCGACGGCGGGCGCGGTCACGGTGAGCACCTCGCGGTCGAAGCGCCCCTCCGTCCAGGCCTGTGCGGCCCGCCGCTGCGAGCGGACGCCGAGCTCATCGAGATCGTCGCGAGTAAGGCCGCGCCGCTTGGCAATACGCTCGGCAGCCTCGAATTGATTCGGCAGATCGATATTCCAGGTGGCCGGGCGGCGCGGTCCCGCGTTCTCGCCGACATTGGCGCCCAACGGAACTCGGCTCATCGCTTCCACGCCGCAGGCCATACCGATATCGATGGCGCCGGTCGCGATCAGTCCGGCGATCAGATGGTTGGCCTGCTGTGCCGATCCGCATTGGGCGTCGATGGTGGTGGCGCCTACCTGCCACGGCAGTCCGGCATGCAGCCAGGCGACGCGGGTGACGTTATTGGACTGTTCACCGGCCTGGGTGACGCAGCCGCCGATAACCTGCTCGACCGACGCGGGGTCCAGATGTGCCTTCTCGAGCAGTCCGCGTTGAGCGAGGCCGAGCAGTTCGGCGGCGTGCAGACCGGCGAGCCAGCCGCCACGCTTGCCGATGGGGGTGCGAGCGGCCTCGACGATGACGGGTATGCCCATGTCCAACCTTTCTTTTGGGACAGAAACTGAAACGTGTGTTCACGCGCGATACGGCGGAGTCTGTCCTGTTCTTCCCTCATTATGCAGCTTATGCTTGAATGATTGTAGAACGTGTTTCAGTTTGTCGAAGGAGACATCTGGTGGTAGACCAGCGGAATGCCCGGCCGAATCTGCCGGATGGGTTCGATGTCACGGACCCGGACATTTATGCCGAGCGTGTTCCGGTCGAGGAGTACGCCGAACTGCGCCGTACCGCACCGATTTGGTGGAATCCGCAGCCGCCCGAGATCGGCGGCTTCCACGACGAAGGCTTCTGGGTGGTGAGCAAGCATGCCGACGTCAAGGAGGTCTCGCGCCGCAGCGATGTGTTCTCCACCTTCGAGAACACCGCGATCCCGCGCTTCAACGACGACATCACCCGCGAGCAGATCGAACTGCAGCGCTTCGTCCTGTTGAACATGGACGCGCCCCAGCACACCAAACTGCGCAAGATCATCTCCCGCGGCTTCACCCCGCGCGTGATCAACGGCCTGCGTGCCGAATTGAAGACCAGGGCCGAGGCCATCGTGAAGGAGGCGGTGGACAACGGCGCCGGCGACTTCGTCACCCAGGTCGCCTCCGAACTGCCGCTGCAGGCGATCGCCGAGCTGATCGGTATCCCGCAGGAGGACCGCAGGAAGGTCTTCACCTGGTCCAACGATATGACCGGCTACGACGATCCGGAGAGCACGGCCGATCCGGTCGCCGCCTCCGCCGAGGTGCTCGGCTACGCCTACCAGATGGCCGCGGCGCGTAAGGAATGCCCGGCCGACGATATCGTGACCAAGCTGATCGAGGCGGATGTCGACGGCGATGAGCTGACTCCGGAGGAGTTCGGCTTCTTCGTGATCATGCTTGCCGTCGCGGGCAATGAGACGACCCGCAATGCGATCACCCACGGCATGGTGGCCTTCCTGGAGCATCCGGACCAGTGGGAGCTGTTCAAGAAGGAGCGTCCGGCCACCGCTGCCGACGAGATCATTCGCTGGGCCACCCCGGTCACCTCGTTCCAGCGGACCGCGCTGGAGGACACCGAACTCGGTGGCGTGCAGATCAAGAAGGGGCAGCGGGTGGTCATGCTGTACCGCTCGGCCAACTTCGACGAGGACGTCTTCGAGAACGCGGAGAAGTTCGATATCACGCGAAAGGACAACCAGCACTTGTCCTTCGGCGGCACCGGCGCGCACTTCTGCATCGGCGCGAATCTGGCGCGCATGGAGGTCGATCTGATCTTCAATGCCATTGCCGACGCCATTCCCGATATCACCAAGCTCGGTGACCCCAAGCGGCTGCGTTCCGGCTGGCTCAACGGCGTCAAGGAATTCCAGGTCGACTACAAGGCCTCGGGCTGCCCGATCGCGCACTGAATCGCCGGGATCCAGGCTTGTGTCGGCAGCCTGGATCCCCGGCTTTCGGTGACAGACAAGGGCCCCCGCACCGGTTTGCCCAATGCCGGTGCGAGGGCCCTTGTTGTGCTGCCCCCGAGGGGAGAGGCAGCGTGCTCAGGTAATCGGTTTGGCCGTCGCCATGGCTCGGTCGACCTCCCAGAAGGCCCGCAGCGCGGCGATTTTGCCCGATTCGTCGACCTTGTAGGTGAACACACCTTCGGCATCGATCTGGTGTCCGCCCATCTTGGTGCGGATCAAACCGGTAAAGGCGATTTCGTTACCGCAGGCGAAGGAGTCCTCGAACAGGAACTCGATCGAATCGGTCTTCGCGATCGCCATATCCCAGAAGGCCGCGATGGCCTCCTTACCGCGATGGCCCTTGCCCTCCGGATCGAAACCCGAAGGGCCGATGGGATCTTCGACGATGCCGTCGGTTGCGAACAGCTCGACCCAGGCCTGCTTGTCCCTGGCCCGCACCGCCGCCTGCGAGGCAAGCCCGGCGGTCCTTGCTGGATGTTCGGAATTACTCATACGCGTGCCTTCGCGACGATGGGTTCCTCGATATTCGCCGCGGCGAAGCGACGCAGTGACTCCTGTTTGGCCGCCAACTCACCGTCGAAGCCGATGCCATCGGCCAGCCACGGAACAACGATCGCATCGGTCACCCCGGCATCGGCCAGATCCTGATATCCGGAGCGCCCGAACTTGTCGATGCACACCGCCTGGATCTCGAAAGGCGCACTCTTCCGACCGAATTCGGCGCGTAGCGTATCGAGCTTGCCGATTGTGGCGCACAGTTCGTCGTAGGTCATCATCGCTGAGGTCCAGCCGTCACCGACCTTGGCCGCCCGGCGCAGTGCGGGCGCGGTGTGGCCGCCGATGTAGAACGGCACCGGTTCGCTCGGCGCCGGGCTGATCTGCAGCAGCTCGAAATCGAAGAACTTTCCGTGGTACTCGACCATGCCGCCGCCGAGTGCCAGCTTGATGACCTCGATCATCTCGTCGACCCGTGCCCCACGATTGGCATAGGGCACGCCGCACCATTCGAATTCCTCGGGCGCCCAGCCGATTCCGACGCCGAACCCGAACCGGTTACCGGACAGGTTGGCGACCGAGCCCACCTGCCGCGCAAGCAGTAGGGGATTGCGCGAACCGAGTTTGAGCACGTTCGTGTAGAAGCGAATTCGGCTGGTCACCACCGCCATGGCGGTAGCACCGATGAGTGGGTCGACCCATGGCGTCTCCGGGCCCCAGAAGCGGCCGCCGTCGGCGGTGTACGGATACTTCGCCGACGCCGACTGCATATAGAACAGCGAGTCCGGTAGCGCGATCGACGAAAATCCGCACTCCTCAGCGGTTTTCGCCAATTCCGGCAGCTGCTCCAGCGGACTCAGCGCGATACCGACGGTGAACTTCAGCGGGGTCATCAGCTGGGCTGCTCCGAGCCGACCACCCACATCGAGAAGTACTGCGACCCACCGCCGTACGCATGTCCGAGCGCCTTCTTGGCGTTCGCGACCTGGTAGTCCCCGGCCCGGCCCATCACCTGCTTGGCGGCCTCGGCGAATCGGATGAGACCGGAGGCACCGATCGGGTTCGAGGAAAGTACGCCACCGGACGGATTGACCGGCAGGGTTCCGCCGATCTCGGTCTCGCCCTTATCGGTGAGCTTCCAACCATCCCCCTGTGGGACGAAGCCCAGGTTCTCCAGCCACATCGGCTCGAACCAGGAAAACGGCACGTAGATCTCGGCGACGTCGATTTCGTTGAGCGGGTCGGTGATTCCGGCGGCGTGCCACAGTGCGGCCGCGGCATCCTGTCCGGCCTGTGGATTGACCTGGTCGCGGCCGGCGAAGGTGGTCGGTTCGGTGCGCATGGCGGTGCCGTGCACCCACGCGACCTTCTTGCCGGTGGCCTCCACGGCCTTCGCGGCATCCTCGTCACCGATCACCAGGGCGCACGCACCGTCCGAGGACGGGCAGGTCTCGTCGAATCGGATGGGATCCCACAGCATTTGGGAGGAGAGCACCTTCTCCAGCGTGATATCGGGCTGGTGCAGATGTGCCAGCGGGTTCTTCGCTCCGTTGCGGCGATCTTTTACCGCCACCATCGCGCCGATATGGCCCGGCGCGTTCGATCGGCGGATGTAGGAACGCACGTGCGGCGCGAAGTATCCGCCCGCGCCCGCGCCGACCGGCATGGTGAAGGGCACCGGAACCGACAATGCCCACATGGCATTCGATTCCGACTGCTTCTCCCAGGCAATGGCGAGTACGCGCTTGTGTACTCCGGCCTGTACCAGATTGGCGGCGACGATACCGGTGGAGCCGCCGACGGATCCGGCGGTGTGTACGCGCAACAACGGCTTTCCGGTGGCGCCCAACGCATCCGCCAGATACAGCTCGGGCATCATGACACCCTCGAAGAAGTCCGGCGCCTTACCGACCACCACCGCATCGATATCGGCGATGGTGAGTCCGGCATCGACCAATGCGCGATCGATGGCCTCGCGGCACATGCCCGCCATGGACACATCGGTTCGTTTCGTCACGTGATGTGTTTGTCCGGTGCCGAGCACCGCAGCAGGGAAACTCATCGGCTCGCCTCCGAATCCAAAACGGCTACCAAGTTCTGTTGCAGCGCCGGACCGCTGCTGGCGTGGGCGAGCGCCCGATTCGCCGTGCCCGCGATAATCGCCTCGGCCGCGAAGCCGATGCGCTCCAGACCTGCCGCGAACATCGGATTGGCGGCGAGTGCGCCGCCCGACGGATTCACCTTGGTCTCGGGCCGCAGGCCGATGGCCTCGGCGAGAATCAACTGCTGATGACTGAACTGCGCATGCAGTTCGGCGATATCGAAGCCACTGGTATCGCCGCCGGTAACCGACTGTGCCGCAGCGGAAGTCGACGGGGATACGGTCAGATCGCGGGCGCCGAGATTGGGGGTGTCCACCCGATGCGCCATGCCGGTGATCCAGGCCGGGCGCTCGCACAGTTCGCGCGCCCGATCGCCGACCGCGAGCACAATGGCGGCCGCGCCGTCGGTGACCGGTGCGACATCGTGCGCGCGCAGCGGATCGGCGACATACGGTGTGGCGAGCAGAGTTTCGATATCGCCGGAATCACCCGCGGCCACCGCCGCCATATCGCGCTCGGTCCAGCGTCCCGCATCCAGTCCGGCCTGCGCCTGCAGGCCCGCGATCGAAAGTGCGTCCGGCCACAGCGGAGTGACCAGATACGGATCGAGCTGCATGGTCAGAACCTGGCGCAGCGTACCCGCCGACGACTTGCCGAAGCCGTACACCAGTGCCGTCTGCGCCTGGCCGGAACGGAGTTTCACGAAGGCCTCGTAGAGCGCCCACGCGGCGTCCATTTCGACATGCGATTCGTTGATCGGCGGCACCGCGCCGATGGCGTCGACCGCCGAGATGAACGAGAAGGCACGGCCCGCAAGGTAATCCGAGGAACCGGAGCACCAGAAGTCGATATCGGACTTGGTAATGCCGAGTCGGGCGTAGAGCTGCTGGAAAATGGGCACCAGCATCTCGACACCATTGGTGGTGCCGAAGGTCTCCGGCACATGCGGTGCGTGGGCGAAGCCCACAACCGCGATGTCGCTAGAGGCGGCGGGGTGGGTAGGCAGAGCGTTGTTCGTCAACGTGGCCTCTCAGAGGTGGTGCTTATAGGTCTCGTAGTCGGCATCCGGCTCGCCGGTGGGTCGGAAGTGGTCCACATTGCTGAGCCCGAAGCCCCACTCCTCGCGCGGTTTCCACACCGCCTCCACCCGCATGCCCATCCGCACCTCGCTCGCCTCACATCCGAGCACGAGGTGCAGCACCGGGATGTCCGCGCCGTCGAGCAGCACATATGCCGCCACGTACGGCGGCTTGATCCGCTGGCCCATGAACGGCACATTCACGATGCAGTAGGTGGTGACGATGCCGCGATCGGGCAGTTCGACGATTTCGTCGGTCGGTCGGCCGTCGGTCGGATTGGCGCCGCGCGGCGGGAAGTACACCTTGCCCGCGGCATCCGTGCGCCCGCCGAGCAGCTTGCCCTCGGCCAAACCGCGCAGGTAGATGGTCTCCTGCGGTGACGCGCTGTGCATGTAGTGCAGGTCGACCGGTGTGATCAGCACCTCGACCGGCTCGTCGTCCGCGCTGGATTCCGTCGGCGCGGTGGAAGTCTCGCCCGGTTCGAAGCAGGCGATGTCCTTGATGCTGCCGATGGTCTCCCCGGCCCAGCGCGCGACCACGCGCAGTCCGGTGTGGATGTCCTCGGGTGTGGAAACATCGACGGCGTGCAGCAGCGTTGTGTCCGCGCCGTCGAGCTTGATCAGCGCCCACGCGAACGGGCGGTCGAATGGCTGACCGGGCAGCGGATCGCGCACGAAGGTCCAGGACTGGACGGTGCCGGTATCGGCCACATCGACGAATTCGGTCAGCGGCGCGGAGGTGACCGGATCGTATTCCGGCGGTGGCACCAATACCCGCCCATCCGAGCCGCGCACACCGACGATCCGGCGGGCGCGCAGTTTGGCCAGGAAGGTGCCGATGGTCGGTCCGACCGATCGCGTGTAGTCGAATTGCACCCGAAGGGGTGCACTGAGTACGTCGGGCGCGGCAGTGTTCAATTCCGACCCTCTCTCATCCGTGATTGTCCCGGAGGCGGTATGCCCACCCGTCGCCTGACCACCACCCCTCATGGAGTCGCTCCGCGACGCAGTATTTTCATCAGCCACGAAATCGAGTAGAACAGGTTCTTATTCTGGTGGCAAGAAGTTGGCTGGAAAGAGGTCTCCCATGAAGTTCGGATTGCAACTCGGGTACTGGATGGCACAGCCGCCGCAGAATGCCGGTGAGTTGGTGGTCGCCGCCGAGGCGGCCGGTTTCGATGCGGTCTTCGCGGCCGAATCTTGGGGATCGGATGCCTTCGGGCCACTGATGTGGTGGGGCTCGTCGACAAATCGGGTGCGACTCGGCACCTCGGTCGTACAGCTGTCGGCGCGCACGCCCGCCGCGACGGCCATGCACGCACTGACGTTGGACCATCTCAGCGGGGGCCGGGCAATCCTCGGGCTCGGCGTTTCGGGGCCGCAGGTGGTGGAGGGCTGGTACGGGCAGCCGTTCGCCAAGCCGTTGCAGCGCACCAGGGAGTACGTCGGCATCATTCGCCGCATCCTCGAGCGGCAGGCGCCGGTCACCAATGACGGGCCGCGGTATCCACTGCCCTACACCGGCCCGGGCTCCACCGGACTCGGTAAGCCGCTCAAGCCGATTGTGCATCCGCTACGAGCGGATTTGCCGATCTGGCTGGGTGCGGAGGGTCCGAAAAATGTGGCGCTGACCGCCGAGATCGCCGACGGCTGGCTGGCGATCTACTACGCGCCGCGGCTGGCCGGGATGTACAACGACTGGCTCGATGAGGGCTTCGCCAGGGCCGGGGCGCGGCGTTCGCGGGCGGATTTCGAAATCGCGGCGAGTTGTCAGGTGGTGATCACCGACGATCCCAAGAGCGAGCTGGAACGGATGCGCTGGATCATGGCGCTCTACATCGGTGGCATGGGTGCACCAGAACTGAATTTCCACGCCCAGGTCTACCGGCGCATGGGCTATGAGCGTGAGGTCGACGAGATCGGCAGGCTGTTCCAATCAGGGAAGAAGGCCGAGGCCGCCGCAATGGTGCCGGATGAGCTGATTTTGGATACATCGATCATCGGTGACGAGGAGCATGTACGTAAACAACTCGGGGTCTGGGAAGCCGCGGGCGTCACCGAGATGCTGGTGTCGGTTCCAGATATCGAGCAATTGCATCGGCTCGCACCCCTTGTACAGATGTAGAACACGTTCTAGATTCGTAGGGGTGACTGATTCACCCACCCCGTCGGCTCCTCACCATCCCCCGATGGAGTCAGTAGAAATTCTCGGTCTCTGGAACATCGCGAACGCGGAACCCGATCGGATCGCACTGGTGGATCCATCCGGCCGCGAGGTGAGCTATCGCGAATTGGCCACGCTCGCGAACCGCTACGGCACCGGCCTACGGGCACTCGGCTTGCAGCCCGGCGACGTGCTGGTCACCATGGTGCACAACTGCGTCGAGGCGGTCGCCGCGTACTTCGCGGCCTACCAGGCCGGGTTGTACATCGTCGCGGTGAACTGGCATCTGACCGGTCCGGAGGTCGCCTATATCCTCGCCGACAGCGAGGCCAAGGCCTTCATCGCCAGTGACCGGTTCGCCGCCGCGGCGATCGCCGCCGCCGATGAGGCAGGGTTGCCCGCCACCGCGCGTTTCGCGGTCGGCGAGATAGCGGGCTTCAAGTCGGTGTCGTGGCTGGGTGCGGCCGATACCGGTCGGCCCGATAACCGGACCACCGGTGCGCCGATGCTCTACACCTCGGGAACCACGGGACGGCCCAAGGGTGTTCGGCGCCCGCTCACCGGCACCGACCCGGATGTCGTTCCGGTGTATTCGTCCGCGTTCTTCGGGCTGTTCGGGCTGAAGCCCTACGACGAGCACGTGCACATCTGTGGTTCGCCGCTGTACCACACGGCCGTGCTGAACTTCGCCACCATCTCGATCCAGTTGGGGCACAAGCTCGTTCTGATGGACCGCTGGGATGCCGAGGAGATGCTGCGGCTCATCGACAAGCATCGGGTGACCCACAGCCATATGGTTCCGACCCAGTTCCACCGCCTGCTCGCGCTGCCCGCCGACGTGCGCGCCAAGTACGACGTTTCTTCATTGCGCAGCATGGTGCACGGTGCGGCGCCGTGCCCGGCCGAGACCAAGCGGCGGATGCTGGAATGGTGGGGTCCGACGGTCACCGAGTACTACGCGGCCACCGAGGGCGGCGGCACGGTGATCAACGGGACCGAATGGCTGACGAAGCCCGGCTCGGTCGGCAAGGCTTGGCCCTGGTCGGTGATCAAGGTGTTGAGCGAGGAAGACGGCTCCGAAGTCCCCACCGGCGAGACCGGTCTGGTCTATATGCGAATGGGCACGTCCAGCTTCGAATACCACCACGCCAAGGAGAAGACCGAAGAGGCAAGGGTCGGTGACCTTTTCACGGTCGGCGATATCGGCCACCTCGACGAGGACGGCTACCTCTACCTGCACGACCGCCGCTCCGATCTGATCCTGTCCGGCGGTGTGAACATCTACCCGGCCGAGATCGAGAATGTGCTGACAACCCACCCGAAGGTCGAGGATGTCGCGGTCTTCGGTCTGCCCCATCCGGATTGGGGCCAGGAGGTCAAGGCCGTCGTCCAGCCGGTCGCCGGTGTCGAGGGCAACGACGAACTGACCGCCGAGCTATTGGCCTACGCCGCAACCCAATTGGCGAAATACAAAATGCCCCGCTCCATCGACTACCTCGATGAATTGCCCCGCGACCCCAACGGCAAGCTCTACAAGCGCAAACTCCGCGACCGCTACATCCCGGCGTCGTAGCACCATCGGACGCAGCGGATTGCTGTCGCACACCGAGTGACCGTCGCGCAGAGGGGATACCCTCTGCGCGATAGTCATTGCCTCTGCGCGACTTTCGCTTTCTGCGCGATAGCGTCAGGGGCCGCCACTTGCCTTGCGCGGCCTGCCGTCTGCTCGGCCTGCTCAACCGACCTGTCCGGCCCTCCCGTACCCCGGCGGCCCACCTCACCCAGCCGGTTCGCGCAACTCCGGCGCCAAACCGAAGAGCGGGAACAGTTTTTCGGTATCGAGGAAGAAGTTGAGTCCGGCGATCGAGTCGCCGTCGAGTTCCAGCACCGTGATGGACCAGGGGACCCAGACGCCCGGTTCGGTTTCGCTCGGCTTGTAGTGGCCGAAGGCGGGCAGGCCGTTGGCGCCTTCCAGGCGGATCATGCGGGAATCGCGGCACGCCTTGCCGTGGCCGAGCATGAATGCGGCCACATTCTCCGGGCCCGAGACCCACAGTTCGATCGGCGGCATGGACAGTGCCACATCGGTTTTCAGCAGGGTGGTCAGGGTGTCCATATCGTAGGCTTCGAAGGCCTTGACGAAATTGTCGACGAGTTTGCGCTGATCGTCATCGGTTTCGTCATAGGTGTCGGTGGCGGTGGGCTGCACCTTCGACATGGTTGCCCTGGCACGCTGCAGTGCGCTGTTCACCGAGGCGGGGGACATGGTGAGCGCCTCGGCCGTCTCGCTGGCCGAGAACCGCAGCACTTCGCGCATGATCAGGATGGCGCGCTGGGTGGCGGGCAGATGCTGACAGGCCGCGACGAATGCCAGCCGCAGTGTGTCCTTGGCCGAGGCGTGCTCGGCCGGATCCGATCCGAAAGCCAGTGCGTTGGGGATCGGTTCGATCCAGACGTAATCCGGCTGCGGCATGGGCAGCGGCGAATCCGGCCGCGACGGACCGGACAGATCCATCGGCCGGGCCCGGCGCTGCGGGCCGTCGAGCATATCGAGGCAGACATTGGTGGTGATCTTGTACAGCCAGGACCGTAGGCTGGCGCGACCCTCGAACGAGCCATAGGACTTCCACGCGCGGGTGAAGGTCTCCTGCACCGCGTCCTCGGCTTCGAAGGAGGAGCCGAGCATGCGATAGGCGTAGGCGCACAGTTCCCGCCGGTGTCCTTCGAAGGATTCGAGGACGTCCGGGGTGAGGCCGACGAAGTCGTTCATGGGTGTCACCCTGCCACAGCCCACCGACACATTCGAGACCCGAATTCGCTCGATCGAGCGCTGCCGGACGCGGTCCGTCATTAGTCCCGTACGCGTCGGCGTGCGAAGGCGAGACTACCGCCTACCTGCGGCTTCAAGATCATCGACAGATGTGTTCGGCCACACAGCGCCCGGAACCGATGAGTTTCGTGCGTTCGATCCGTCTCTACTTAGAGACCGCCGACGCCGACGTAAGGGATCCCGCATGCCCAGCAAGATGATCTTCATCAACCTTCCCGTCGCGGACCTGGGCCGGTCCAGAAACTTCTACGAGGCCATCGGCTGGAAGGTGAATCAGGACTTCACCGATGAGAATGCCGCGTGCATCGTCATCGACGACAACATCTGCGCCATGCTGCTGACCAAGGAGTTCTATTCGAACTTCAGCAAGCGCCCGATCGCCGACACGATCGCGACCAGCGGCGGCGCATACGCGCTATCCCTGGCCAGCGCACAAGAGGTCGACGCACTCACCAATGCCGCCCTGGCCGCAGGTGCCACCGAGGAAATCCACGAGGACCGCCGCGCCCAGGAGGCCCAGGTCGGCATGTTCGGCCGCACTTTTATCGATCCGGATGGCCACCAGTGGGAGCCCTTCTGGATGGACTACTCCGGCAACTGATCCCTGCCGGCGCCGGTCGAATGGTGGCCCCAGCGACCCTCGTCATTGAATCGGGCGCCGCCCGCGGGTACCACCAGTCGACTCGTCTCCGCGCGAAAGTAGTTCAGCTGCCGGTGAAGGTGGGCTTGCGCTTTTCGGCGAAGGCCTTGGGGCCCTCTTTGGCATCGGCTGAGCGGAAGACCGACATGCCGAGTTCGGCCTCGATCTGGAAGGCGTCCTCTTCCGGCATGGCCTCGGTCTCCCGAATGGTGCGCAGAATCGCCTGCACCGCGAGGGGGCCGTTCGCTGCGATCTGTGCGGCGAGTTCCAGTGCCTTGTCCAATGCGGTGCCGTCCGGGACCACATGCCCGATCAGCCCGATCTCCTTGGCCTCGGCGGCGGTGATGTGCCTGCCGGTCAGCAGAATGTCGGCGGCGACGGTGTAGGGAATCTGACGGACCAGCCGAACGGCCGAGCCGCCGAGTGGGAACAGACCCCAACGCGCTTCGGATACACCGAATTTCGCGCCTTCGGCGGCCACTCGGATATCGGTGCCCTGCAGGATTTCGGTGCCACCGGCGATGGCCGGGCCTTCCACCGCCGCGATCAGCGGTTTGGTGAGCCGGCGGCCCTTGAGCAGCGCCTCCAATTTGGTCGGATCGAAGCTGCCCGCGTTATCGCCGGGGTGCTGTGCGGTCATCGCCTTGAGGTCCATGCCCGCACAGAACGCACCACCCGCACCGGTCAGGATCGCGACGCGGATATCGGGATCGGCGTCCACCTGGTCCCAGGCGTCGCGCATGATCGCCATCATTTCGGCTGAAAGGGCATTGCGCGCCTCGGGCCGATTCATGGTGACGATGAGGACGTGATCGCGCTTCTCGACGAGGCAATCCGGCATTGCTGATTCTCCTGACTTTCCAGGGGACGGCGGGTCGGCGGAGCCGACCGGGGTGGGTAAATTCGGCCTTGTCAGAAACAGTAACACGTTCTATTTTTAGCTCTGTGAGCTACAACATAGCGGACCTAGTCGAACACGCCATCGATCTGATGCCCGACCGCGTAGCGCTGGCCGACGACGGCCGCGAGGTGACTTACGCGCAGCTGGAGGAGCGGGCCAACAAACTCGCGAACTACCTGCTGCAACAGGGTGTCCAACCGGGCGACAAGGTGGGCATCTATTCGCGTAATACGATCGAGGCCGTCGAGGCCATGGTCGCGGTCTTCAAGGCCCGCGCCGTGATGATCAACGTGAACTTCCGATACGTCGAGAACGAGTTGCAGTACATTTTCGACAATTCGGATATGGTCGCGCTGATCCACGAGCGCCGCTACAGCGACCGGGTGGCCGGGGTTCGCCCGAATACGCCGCTGCTGAAGACGGTCATCGTCGTGGACGACGATACGACCGGCACCATTGCGACCGCAGCCGATTCGGTGGAATACGAGGCGGTGCTGACCGAGTCCTCCGGTGAGCGCGACTTCGGTGAGCGCTCGGCCGATGACATTTTCATGCTCTACACCGGCGGTACCACCGGCCTGCCCAAGGGCGTGATGTGGCGGCACGAGGACTGGTGGCGCGTACTCGGCGGCGGCATCAACTTCCTCACCGGCGAATACGTCGAGGACGAATGGCATCAGGCCAAAACCGGTGCGGGCAATCCGCAGATGGTCAGGTTCCCGATTCCGCCGATGATCCACGGCGGCTCACAGACCGCGACCTTCCACAGCCTGTTCGACGGCGGTAAGGCCGTGATGATTCCGGAGTTCACCGGGCACGGCGTGTGGCAGCACATCGACCGGCACAAGATCAACCTCATCTTCATCACCGGCGACGCCATGGCCCGGCCGATGATGGATGCGCTGGCCGAGGGTAATCCGGAAACCGGTGAGCCGTACGACCTTTCGAGCCTGTACCTGATCGCCAGCAGTGCGGCGCTGTTCTCGCCGACGCTCAAAGACCAGTTCCTGGAACGGCTGCCGAACCGGATGATCACCGATTCCATCGGTTCATCCGAGACCGGCTTCGGCGGTCTCGCCGTTGTCGCCAAGGGTGCCAACCACACCGGTGGTCCGCGGGTGAAGATCGATGCCGCCACCCAGGTGCTCGACGAGCAGGGCAATCCGGTGGAACCGGGCTCCGGGCAGGTCGGATTCCTCGCGCGCAGCGGCCACATTCCGGTCGGCTACTACAAGGACGAGGCCAAGACCAAGGCAACGTTCAAGGAGTTCAACGGAATTCGCTACTCCATCCCCGGCGACTACGCCCGGGTCGAGGAGGACGGCACTGTCACCATGCTCGGCCGCGGTTCGGTGAGCATCAATAGCGGCGGCGAGAAGATCTACCCCGAGGAGGTCGAGGGCGCGCTCAAGATCCACCCGGAGATCTTCGACGCGCTGGTGGTCGGCGTTCCGGACGAGCGGTGGGGGCAGCGCGTGGCGGCGGTCGTGCAGTGTCGTGGTGACAAGCGTCCCACCCTCGACGAACTGCGTCCGGTGCTCACCCAGGAGATCGCGCCCTACAAGCTGCCGCGCAGCGTGTGGTTCGTCGATCAGATCAAGCGCAATCCGGCGGGCAAGCCCGATTACCGTTGGGCCAAGTCGCAAACCGAAGAGCGCCCGGCCGACGAGCACATCGAGGCGAGCAGCAAGTAAAACGGTAGTACGACCGATAACGGCAAAGGGCTGCCGCGATATTGCGGCAACCCTTGCCTTTTGCGGCTTCGGCGCTCGTCCGCGATAGGAGATCGAATTGACAACGCCCTATGCGTTTTTCGCGGCATCGGAAGGCGGCTTCGAGCCATTGCCGTTCGCGGCCAGCAGCTGGTCTGCGAATATGGTCAACGGGCCCGCGATCTGCGGCCTGCTGGCCAGGGCGTTGGAAAGGCAGCACTGTGCTGCGGGATTCACACCGGCCCGGCTGACCGTCGACCTGTTCCGCCCTACCTTGACCAAGCCGGTGACGGTGGTGACCGAGCTGGTACGGGACGGTCGCCGCATCCGGGTCGCCGATGCCGCACTGATACAGGACGGCGTGGATGTGGCCCGCGCCAGCGCGGTCTTCCTGAAGCGGTCGCAGCAGCCGCCGGGCGAACTATGGACGCGTACGGAATCCCCGCAGCCGCCGCCGGTTCCGATCGCGGACGGGCCGACCGCGCCGATGTGGAACAGCGACGGTACGGCCGATGGCTGGTCGTCGCGGATCGGTGAGCATCAGAACAACGGGCGCAAACGCATGTGGCAGGCGCCGCTTTCGGTGGTCGAGGGGGAGCCGCCGTCGGCCTTCGCCGCCGCCGCGATGATCGGTGAGTCGACGAGCCTCATGACCAACTGGGGGACCGCCGGCATCGGTTTCATCAATGCCGATCTGACGCTTGCGCTGTCCCGGCCCGTCATCGGCTTGGAGATCGGCGTGCAGGCCGACAGCCATATCAGCGCGGACGGAATAGCCGTCGGCAGTGCGACATTGTTCGATCGAACCGGATCCTTCGGCACATGTGTGGTTACGGCATTGGCCAACGCCGACCGTCAAGTCGACTTCGCCAACGGCGATCCGCGCCAAAGGGTCTACATTCAGTAGCCCGGATCTCCGCCGCCGCGCACGGATTGGTTCGCCGCGCACCGATTGGCTGGGCAACCGATGCGTGTCAGACAAATCCGTGCGTGGCGGCGAGCGTGAGTAACGGCGCATCCGTGCGCGACAGCGGCGGGTCAGCGGTTGGCGAGCTCGGCCAGGCGGAAGGCCAGCTTGGTGCGGACGGCGGGGATGCGGGTTGCCGCCGTCATCAGGGCGTTGCGCAGGAGTCGGGCGGGGCGTGGTCGCAGGGTCGCCATCTTGGTCATCCGGTCGGTGAAGGCGACGACACCGAGAGCGACTGGGCGGCGGGTGGTCTCGTAGGTGTCGAGCAGGGTGTCGGTCTCGCCGTTGATCACCCGGGCCAGCAGCGGACCGAGGAAGGCCGCGTCTTGGATGCCGGTGTTCATACCCTGTCCGCCCGCGGGGCTGTGCACATGTGCCGCATCACCGGCCAGCAGCAGACGCCCCGCGCGGTAGTGGTCCGCGACGCGGTGGTGCACCCGGAAACGTGAGCTCCACAGCACTTCACTGACTTTCACGCTGCCGCCGGGGCCACGGGTGGCCAGGATGGTCTGAACATCCTCGATGGTCGGGTGTTCGGGGGCCTCGGCGACGGTCGCCACGACCCGGTACCGATTCGGATCGGTGTCGTCGGGCAGCGGCGCGACCACCGTCACGCCCTCCGGTGAAAGATGCAGTGCCACTTCGTCACGCGCGATCGGCCAGTCCATGCGGACATCGGCGAGTACGAAGGATTCCGGGTAGGTGTCGCCGGTGAAGCCGATGCCCGCCTGTTCCCGAACGACGCTGTGCATACCGTCCGCGCCGACCACGTAGTCCGCGCGGATCGTGTCGGTCGCGCCGGCGCCGTCGACGTATTCGACTGTGACGCCGTCATTTTCAGCGATAATCTTGGTGATCCGGTAGGGGCGGTGCACATCGCCGCCCGCCTTGCGCAACCGTGCGAGCAGCACGGCCTCGGTGGTGTCCTGCGGAACCATCAGCGTGTACGGGTACTCGGTGGGCAGTCCGCCGAACGGCACTGTGGCCAGGGTGCGGTTGCCGTCCAGCACCCGGAAGGTCGGCACCACGATGCCGCGGTCGACGAGTTCCTCGGCAATGCCCAGTTCCTGCAGTACCTCCAGGGTCCTGGCGTGTACGACCGCGGCGCGTGAGGTGTTCGCGCCCTCGGTGAGCCGGTCCAACAGTACGAAGTCGATACCGGCGTCGGCCAGCGTGATCGCGGTGGTCAGTCCGGCCGGACCGGCCCCGACGATGACGACGGAAGTGGTCTCCGGCAGCGGGGTGGTGTTCATCGGAACTCCTAGGTCAACATCTGTAGGCCAACGCTTGTTGGCATAACCGTAGCGCGCATCGATTACATAAGTCAACAGTTGTTGGCCTACACTTGTTGGCATGAACATCGAGCCAGATCAACCCCCTGCACGTCGCTCCGATGCCACCCGCGCGGCCATCCTGGCGGCCGCGCGCGCCCGCTTCGCCGCCGAGGGTTTTCGCAAGGCGACCATCCGCGCCATCGCCGCCGATGCCGCGATCGATCCGTCGATGGTGATGCGCTACTTCGGCAGTAAGGACGGACTCTTCGCAGCGGCCGTCGATGTGCGCCTGGACCTGCCGGATCTCGCCGCGGCCGATCCGGATACCCTCGGCGAGTTGCTGATTCGCCGATTCCTGGCGATCTGGGAGGACCAGGCCGATAACAAGGTGCTGGTGATTCTGCTGCGCTCATCGATTACCGATGAGGCGGTCAGCGAACGCTTTCGACAGATCTTCGCCGAACAGGTGCTGCCCGCGGTGCTGCGCTTCGGCGCTGCGGCCGATGCGCAGCGCCGCGGGGGTTTGATCGTCACCCAGTTGCTCGGGCTGGCGCTGTGCCGCTATGTGCTCGAGCTGCCGCCGGTGGTCGGCCTGACGCGCGAGCAGATCATCGCCGATATCGCTCCGACTCTGCAGCGCTATCTGATATCGACGCCGATCAGTGCTTAGATGTGCGCGCCACCGTCGACGTGAATCGTTGTGCCGGTGATGAATTCGCCGTCATCGGAGGCGGCCATCGCGACCACAGCCGCGACCATCTCGGGTGAGCCGAGCAGTGGCCCGATGGCCGGAGCCATCTTGCTCATGAGGGTCGGATCGATATCCGATGGCACATCCAGCAGGCTGTAGGTCATGGCCGTCTCGATGCCGCCGGGTGAGACGCAGACCGCGCGCAGATTCCGCTTGCTGTACTCCAGCGCCAGCACCCGCGTGAAGGCCTCCAGTCCGCCCTTGCTCGCCGCGTACGCCGCGCGATACGGCGCGGCATAGGACGCGGCATTCGAGCTGATATTGACCACAACCCCGCGCCCGGACTCCAGCAGTGCAGGCAGGGCGGTCCGGGTCACCAGGAACGACCCGGTCAGATTGGTGCCCAGGACGGTATTCCACAGCTCGGTAGTGGTTTCGTGGGTATGCGACATGCGCACGATCCCAGCGGCATTCACCAGCACATCGAGGCCGCCGATCGCGTCTATCAGGTCGGGTACCGTCTGCTCGACGGCAGCCTCGTCCGCGATATCGAGTGTCGCGACGGTGAGCCTGTCGCCCAAGTCCTGATCCATTGCGAGCTGGGCGGTCTTGGCGAGCCCATCGCCAGTTCTGCTCACGCCGACCACCTCCGCTCCCTCCTCGAGCAGCCGCAAGACGATGGCCCGGCCGATGCCCGACCCCGCGCCCGTCACGAGCACTCGGCGTTGCGCGAAACGTTTCATACGCTCTGTACATCCCGCTCGGCCAACAACTGCGCAATCTGGGGCAGTCGGTCGAGATCGATCGGCTCCGCGACCAACTCGATGGGGAAGGGCCGATCCGCGGGCTGCGGCAGACCGGGGCCGAGGATCAGGCCACCGCGGACGCCGATGCGATCCATTTCCTGGATCAGCGGTTCGTAGCGGGCGGGCAATAAGTTGTTGTGCAGCACGAAATCCCGGATATCGTCGGCGGTGGTCAGACTGCACTGGCGCACCGGGGAGCAGACCGGGAATTTCGGGTCGCGGAAGGTCATATCGTCGACGAAGCCGCGCATGAAATCCGCGGCATGCTGCTGCAATGGTGAATGGAACGCGCCCTTGTACGCGTCCAATACAAACATTTGGCGGGTATCCGAGGACGCCTCGATTTCGGCCAGGATCTCTTGCAGTGCAGTGAGATATCCCGAGATCACGAAGGAGCGATGGACGTCATCGATCGGGCCGGTATCCACGGCGAGGTGCACGCCGGGGCGGCGCCCACCGTAATAGTTCGCCGGATCGTCCTCGATCGGCGTGTACATCAGCCCCATCCCCTGTGCGGCAACACCTTCCGGTAGTTTCGGTACGAGTCGGCGGTGATGGAGCATGCCGAACAATTCGTGCCGCTCCACCGCTGCGGCCACACAGGTGCTGATCAGCGCACCCAGGCTCAGTCCACCGGCGGCCTCCGGTTCGAAACCGCGTGTGGCCAGATCCTCGGCGAGACCGAGTGCGAAGGCGGCCTGACGCAATGCGCCGAGACTGTGCCGATCCTCCGGTTCGCTCGCCATTTCCGCGGCCACTTCTCTGGCGCGCAGGCGGTCCACCGACAATCCGGTCACCGCGGCGGCTTCTTCGTAGGCGAGTGCGATGGACGGACACCGCTCGCAGAACTCATCGATGACCTCGGCGGTCAGACTGACCTGTCCACCGAATAGAAAAGAAACCCTCATTGCATGTCCTACCCACGCCGGGGCCGCAGCAAGGCGACACCCCATTGCGTATCTGTGAAACACGTTCGACCGGAACGGAATTGGCGGCGCCGCCGTATCGAATACACCAAGCCGACCGCCCTGTGGGCAAGAGTTTCGCCGGACCAGGCGCTGGCCACCCCCTGGCCAGTAGTACCCCGGGGCAGTAGTACTACTGGCCGAGTCGCCCGAGGAATCGCAACATCAGCTGGTCGATTTCACATCCATGCGTGAGATTCGGTGTGTGCGCGGCGCCCTCGATGGTGTGAAATTCCGCGGGACCACCGAGTCCCTTTGTCAGTAAATCCACGGCGTCGTGGTCGAAGGCCGGATCGAAGGCGCCGCGGACCAATAATGCGGGACAGGTGATATCGCCGATGAGATCCGAGATGTCGTCCGCATTGATCAGACAGTCGGCCGCCGCGGCGACACGTTCCCGATCACCGCTCAACCATTTGGCCAGCCACGGTTGATGATCGGTCCGATCACCGCCGATGATCAAGCCGGCCACCATCTTCGCGATCACCGTCAACGGCCCGGTCCCGATCCAGGCATCGGTGACCTGGCGATAGCCGATCCGCTGCACGTCGCTGTAGGCCTGCGCCGAACAGCCGAGCAGGATCAGTCCATCCACGCGCGGCGGGCACAGCAAGGCCATGCGCAGCGCAGTGAACCCACCCTGCCCGACACCGCCGACGACCACCCGGTCGATGCCGAGGTGGTCGACCACCGACCAGGCATCGCGGGCCAGATCCCAGAAACTGTATGCGCCGTCGTCGTGTTCGGTCAGTCCGTGTCCGCGCGCATCGATCGCAATCACCCGGTATTGCGGTGCGAGCGCGGCAACCTGGTTCGCGAACATTTCGTGATCCATGAAGAAGGCGTGCCCGAGCACCACCGCGGGCCCGGATCCTCCGCTGTCGACGAAGTGCACTTTCGCGCCAGCGGAGGTTACGAAGGGCATAACCGTGCTCCTGTCAGACTGCGTCCCCCGAATGGAGCAGCCTAACAAGAACCGGTTATACCAACGGGTTTCACCACATCACGGGCAACTCCTCGACACCGCCGGTGAAGCTGCTGGTGCGCATCGGCACCTCGGCCGGGTCCACGGCCAGCCGCATGGTCGGGAAGCGCGTCACCAATTGGGTGAAGACGGTGTGCAATTCGATGCGGGCCAGCGGTGCGCCGATGCAATGCCGGGCCCCGTAGCCGAAGGTCACATGGGAGCCGTCCTTTCGGGTCACGTCGACGCGGTCGGGATCGGTGAAGACAGTCGGATCATGGTTGGCCGCGGTCAGATCCAGCAGCACGAGATCGCCCGCGCGGACCTCGTTGCCGTCGATCTCCATATCGGTGCGCGCGTAGCGGGGCATCTGGGTGGCATCTGCCGTCCGAAGGAGTTCTTCGATCGCGGTAGGCACCAGTTCGGGATCGTCGACCAGGGCCCGCCATTGATCGAGGTGTTCTAGGAGCCGTTTGGCGCCGACCCCGATCTGGACAACCGTGGTCTCATGGCCGCCGAACAACAAGCCGAGCCCGAGCGTCGCGATGCCCTGATCGGACAGATCGTCGCGGGCGCATAGATGCGACAGCACGTCATCGGCTCGGTCGCGCCGTTTGCGTTGGACCAATGCCATGAAGTACTCGAACAGTCCGGCGACACCCTGCTGCACCTTGGTGGCGTCGTGCTGTTCGCCGAGCGCCTCGGTCCAGGCGCGGAACTGATCGCGATCGGCGTAGGGCACACCGAGCAGTTCACAGATGACCAAGAGCGGCAGCGGCAGCGCCACGGCGGTGTGCAGGTCGGCGGGGGAGCCCTGCGCGGCCATCTCGTCGAGCAACCGCGTGGTGAGTTCTTCCACCCTGGGCCGCAATTCGCGCATCCGTCGCGGCGAGAAGAACGGCACTACCAACTCGCGCAGTCGCGCCTGATCGGCGGGTTCGGTCTCGAAGTTGCCCAGGGGTCCGCCGAAGAACATCGAATCCGAGGCGCGCGCAGCGGTTTCCGGTGTGGGATGGGCACGACCGAGGCGCGGATCGGCGAATAATGTCCGAACCTGCGCGTAGCTGGTGGCCAACCAGCCTTCATGGCCTAGTGCGGTTCGCGTCCGCCGGATGGTGTCGCCCGTGACGGGGCAGCCTATGTCCACGGTCACTCCTTACGTATTTCTCGAACCAGAGTCATTCGGGCAGGCGCACCCGCAGCAGATTGCCGCTCGCGGTGCCGACCAGGAATTCCCTTTCGCCGCCATGCGATATGACGATCGAGGTCATCGGCTCACCCGTCAGCACGGTGCACGTCGAGTGATCCGCCGGGTCGATGCGCACGAGTCGGCCCGAGGTGGTGGCGTCGTAGAGCAGGCCGTCCGGGCCGACGGCGAGATCGTCGGGTAGCGGTGGTGCGCCGGGGCCAGCGGCTAGATCCGCGATTGCGGTGACGCTCGATGGATCGTCGAGTGGGATGCGCAGGATGCGGCCGTTCGGGCTGAGATACAGCGTGACGTAGAGCGCTTCGCCGTGGACAACGATACCGTCGGCTCCGAAATGCCTTGCCTGATTGGACCATTCGGTGTCGACGCGTCCGTCCGGTCGGATCCGGACAACGCCGGTCGAGGTGTCGGCGACGAAAAGGTTTCCCGCGGTATCGAATGCGGCGCCATTGGCCATACCCAGACCGGAGGCGAAAATCTCGGCCTGCGGCGTCTCGGCTGTGGGATCAATGCGGACAACGCCGCCACCGGTTGAGCCGGGCACCAGATTGGTCGGGAAGTTCCCGTACGTCACGTAGATCAGTTGGTCCGGGCCGAGTTTCACCGCACCGGGATACGCGACCGCGACCCTGGCGGTAACGCGGCCGGACGGGTCGTAGCGAACCACTTCGTTGCGTCGCACCCGCGAGACCCACAGGTCACCGTGCGCGTCATAGGCCAAACCTTCGGCCCAGTCCTCATCCCGAACAACGGCGGCCGCCGCAATCGTCGCGGTGGCTGTTTCGCACGAAATCGGTTCGGCCACAGCAGAAGTCGGTGCCGACACGCCGAGGAAGACGCTGGTGATCGCGATGCAGATCCGGGCTGCGGTCACCATGCGACAGGCAATGCAGTCAGGCCCTTGGTGACCACATTCTCGCGCACCGGCAGGGCGTCGGGATCGACCGTCAGATGCAGTGTCGGGAAGCGGGATATCAGCTGACCGAAAGCGACCTGCAGTTCGATGCGAGCCAGCGGCGCACCGGTGCAGTAGTGCAGGCCATAGCCGAACGCCAGATGCTGCCCTTCTGCGCGGGTCACGTCGAGTTGGCGCGCGTTGGTGAAGATCTCCGGATCGTGGTTGGCCGAATCCACGTCCAGCAGCACCAGATCACCCGTCCGAACGGTGACGCCGTCGATCTGCATATCGGTGCGCGCATACCGGGCGAAGGCGGTGGAATCGTGTACGCGCAGCAGCTCCTCGATCGCGGCCGGGACCAGCTCCGGCTGGTCGACCAGCTTCTGCCACTGCGCCGGATTCCGCAGCAATTGCACAGTGCACAGGCCGATCTCGACGACCGTTGTTTCGTGCCCGGCCAACAGCAAACCCATGGCCAGCGTCGCGATGGCATCGTCGGCCAGGTCCGGCACCTCGCACAGCTTGGCGATCACGCCCTCGCCCGGTTCCCGGCGCAGCCGTTCGACCAGCGACTTGCAGTACAGGAACCATTCGGCCCCGGCCTGCCCCGACTTCGCGCCATCGCTGGTGTCGAACAGCGCCTCGCTCCAGATCCTGAACTGCGCGCGATCCTCGTAGGGGACGCCGAGCAGTTCGCTGATGACCAGCAGTGGCAGCGGTTCCGCGAAGTCCCGATGCAGGTCGGCGGGGGAGCCCTTTTCGGCCATGTCGTCGAGCAGTTGGGTGGTGAACGCGGCCACCCGCGGCGTGAGTTCGCGCATTCTCTTGGCCGAGAACAGCGGATTGAGCAGCCCGCGCATGCGCGCGTTATCGGCGGGTTCGGTTTCGAAGTTCCCGAACGGGCGGCCGAAGAACACCGACTCCGACGAGCGTGCCGCGGTCTCCGGTGTGGGATGGGAGCGGCCGAGACGCATATCGGTGAATAGCTCCTTCACCCTGTGATAGCCGCTGACCTTCCAGGCTTCGTCGCCCGTCGCGGTGCGGACGCGGCTGATCGAGCTGGGTGTGGCGCCGGTTCCGGTGAAGGGGCATGCGAGTTCCGATGAGTCGGTGGTCATGGCTCACTCCTTGCTAACAAGCTCTTATACAAGCAAGCTTAAACATAATTGCTTGTACTATTCCACTTGAACAAGGAGGTGATGTCGTGCCCGAAAGCCCAACGCCCGCCGAGACTTCGGCGCAACCCGTCCGGCGCATGCCGCGTGCCCAGCGGCGCGAGCAGATCCTCGCCGCCGCCACCCGCGCGGTGGCCCGCAACGGATTCAGCGGGACGGGCCTGCCCGATATCGCCGCCGAGGCGGGCATTACACACGTGATCCTCTACCGGCACTTCGCCTCGAAGGCTGATCTGTACCGGGCCGTGCTGGAACGGGCCTACACCAGGCTCGGTGCCGCCGTCGGCACCGAAAAACTGGACGGCACCAGCATTTCCACGTTGCTGCGGGCGGCCGCCGCGGATCCGGACGCCTTCCGGCTGCTGTTCCGCCACGCGGTCCGCGAACCCGAATTCCGCGACGTCATCGATATGGTCCGCAGCTATTCGACAATGATCGCGCAGCGGTATCTCACCGATGCCGTGCCGTCGGGGCCGTGGCAGGACTGGGCCGCGCAGGTCATCCCCACCTTCATTCTGGATGCGGTGATCGCCTGGCTCGATGCCGGACAGCCGGATCTCGACGATGCCGCCGAACGGATCAATCGCGCCGCTCGTGCGCTGATCGAGGTAGCCGGCGGCGAATTGATCCAGAAGGATTGAGCGGCAAGGCATAACGTCATCCATGGGCGGCGACCCGAAGGAGGAACATGGATGAACTACAGGTGCCGACGCTCGCCGAATTCGTGCGGATGCGGCGGCAGCGACCGACCGCGGCGCATCCGGGCGGTCTGAGCCGACAACAGCTCGCCGAAGCGATCCACTCCAGCGTCGGCTATCTCGCCAAGATCGAACAGGGCGGTGCGTTCAATCCGAGCCCATCGATTCTCGATACGCTCGCCGACGCCTTCGCATTGGAGCCGGACGAGCGCATCCATCTGTATCACCTTGCGCAACAGCGATTCAGCGGCGCTGCGCCGCAGCCGGGTCCGGTGCGCCCGCCCGTGCGCAAGACACTCGACGCATTGACCCCGCATCTCGCAGCGGCGCTGGACGACGGCTGGCGCGTCATCGACTGCAACGATGCCTTCGACGAGGCCTTCCCCGGTCTGCGCCCGAACGGACACGCGCTGCGCTGGATGTTCACCGACCCGCGTGCACGTCTGGTGATCGAGGAATGGGAGCGGGAGGCAGATCTGATGGTCGGGCGCCTGCGCGCCTACGCGGGACGTGCCGGTGCGCGGGCCGATGTCCAGCTGCTACTACGCGAGCTGGCCGCACAGTCCGATTTTCACCGCCTGTGGAATACCGGCCGGGTATACATCGGCCGCCGCGACCCGACCATTCGGCTCCGAAATCGCAAGACGGGCAAGCCGTTCGAAATCCACGTCCAGCGATTCCGCAGTACGCTGCCCGAGCCGACCCGACAACTTTTCGTCGGGTTGCTCGAGGGCAATGAGGTCGGATAGCCGCAAAGCATCACCTCCGCAACGGCCCGCCGACGCAGTCGACCACAGCTCGCGGGCTGTCCGCGGTTCCGCGCAGGCGCCGGGCGAGGCGTTGCCCACGAGTCGGGGCGCCTTGGGTGCGCACGATCCGAAGGGGGCTGCGTCGCTCAGCAATCGGCCCGCCGGTGGCAGGGCCGGCGGGCCGATTCGGGGGTGCGGATACCGGCCCTTTCGAGCGACCTGCAAGCAGTCGCCGGCGCTCGGTCAGGCAGGAGTTTCCGCGAGCAGAGAGCCGATGGCGCGCAGGTGGTCGCTCGCCCCACCCAGTGCGAATTCATTGTGCTTGGCCGCGGTGAAGTAGTTGTGCGCGATGTGGTCGCGGTCGATGCCGACGCCGCCGTGCACGTGAACCACGGTGTGCGCCACGCGATGTCCGGCATCGGCGGCCCAGAACTTGGCGGTGTGTACGGCTTCCGCGCTGGCCAGATCCTCGGAGACTCGCCAAGCCGCTTGGGTGACCGCCAACCGCAGGCCTTGGACGTCGATGTAGGCGTCGGCGAGACGCTGCGCGACGGCCTGGAAGCTGCCGATCGCCTTACCGAATTGTTCACGCTCGCGGGCATATTCGGCGACCAGTTCGAGCGCGCGTTCCAGGGTGCCCAATTGCTGCGCGCTCAGACCGAGCCAGGCGCGGGTCAGGATCCAGTCCAGGATTTCCGCGCCGGAGTCCGCCGTCGCAACCAATTCGGCTGGGGTGTCATGGAATTCGACGCCGAACTCGGCGCTGAAGTCGACCACACGCTGGGCGGTCACATTCACCGTCGTATCGGCGGGATCCACCAGGAACAGCGCGGGTGTACCGGAAACTGTGGCGGGGACCAGGATTCGGGCCGCACGATCGGCATAGGGCACCGTGGTCTTCGCGCCGGTCAGTCGCCAGCCGCCATCGACCTCATGGGCCACGGTGGTCGGTTTGGTGGGCTCCCAGTTGTGCTCCTCGGCGAGCCCGACGGTCAGGATAATGCTGCCGGCACCAGCCTGACGCGCCCAATCCTGTTGGGCGACCGAGCCGAAACGTGCGAGTGCACCCGCACCCACCACGATCGACCACAGATACGGCACTGCGGCGACATGCTTGCCCAGTTCACGCAGCACGGCGCTCTGCTCGAGCGCGCCGAAATCGCCGCCGCCCACCGCTTCCGGCAGTGCGGCGGCCAATATGCCGGTCTCGGCGAGCGACTGCCACAGCGGCTCGTCGAAGCGGCCCTCGGCATCGAGTTCGCGGATCCGGTCCGCGGTGACCAACTTGGCGCAGACCTCGGCGGTCAGGCGGGTCAGATCGAGCTGAGCTTCGGTGGGTGTGAAATCCATGGTGTCTACCTGCTTTCTGCGGTGCGAGCGACGGGCCCGGAGGCGGTAGCTTGCGTGACCATGTCGGGCCCCGGGAGCACCGCGATTGAACAGCTCAGCGCGCTGCGGCGGGTTGCTTGAGTGCGGTCATAGCGATGATGTCGCGCTGGACCTCGTTGGTGCCGCCACCGAAGGTGAGGATCAGCGCGGCGCGGTGGAACCGCTCCAACCGTCCGCGCAGCTCGGCACCGGGCGAATCCTGACGCAGATAGGCCTGCGGGCCGAGGATTTCCATCAGCAGTCGGTAGGCCTCGGTGGACAGTTCGGTGCCGTAGACCTTGCAGGTCGAGGCATCCCACGGCCGCGGCGCGGCCTCCCCGCCCGCATCGGCGCGACTGGCGATCTCCCAGTTCAGCAGCTTCAGGTATTCGACCTTGGCCTGCACCCTGGCCAGATTGAGCCGCACCCATTCCTGATCGATGACCCGGGAACCGTCGCCCGCCTTGGTGTTGCGCGCCCATTCGGTGGTCTGGTTCAGCGCCACCATGAGCGGTCCGGCCGAGGTCAGCGCGACGCGTTCGTGGTTGAGCTGGTTGGTGATCAGCGCCCAGCCGCCGTTCTCCTGCCCGACCAGTGAACTCGTCGGTACTCGGACGTCCTGGTAGTAGGTGGCGCTGGTATCCGGTCCGGCCATGGTGTGCACCGGGGTCCAGGAGAAGCCCTCGGCGGTGGTCGGCACGATGAGCATGCTGATGCCCTTGTGCTTCTTGGCGGTCGGGTCGGTGCGAACCGCGAGCCAGACATAGTCGGCGTACGCGATCAGACTGGTCCACATCTTCTGCCCGTTGATCACATAGTCGTCGCCGTCGCGCACGGCGGTGGTGCGCAGGCTGGCCAGGTCGGTGCCGGCGCCCGGTTCCGAATAGCCGATGGAGAAGTGCAGTTCGCCCGCGGCGATCTTGGGCAGGAAGAACTTCTTCTGCTCCTCGCTGCCGTAGTGCATGATCGTCGGCGCCACCGAGTTGATGGTGAGGAAGGGCACCGGCGCGCCCGCGATGGCCGCCTCATCGGTGAAGATCAGCTGGTCCATGGTCGGGCGGTCCTGGCCGCCGAACTCCTTGGGCCAGGCCAGGGTGAGCCAGCCGTCGCGGCCCATTTCCTGGACCACCTCGCGGTAGACGTTGCCGTGGCCGTACTCGCCGGTGGTCGCGCTCAGCGCGGCTCGGCGCTCCGGGGTGATCAGCCGCGCGAAGTAGTCGCGCAGCTCCGCGCGGAGCTCTTCCTGCTGCGGCGTGTACGCAATGCGCATGGCGATACCTCATGCCCTCGTTCGGTGTCGGTCAACCGATCATTGCATACGGACTGAAACATGTTCCAGTATTGCTACCGAATCCGCACAATGGCGGTACCCGATATGACCTGGTGTTGTTAGGCTTCGACCAGAGTCGCGTTTAAGGAGTTTCTATGAAGGTCACGGTCGATCCGGATCAGTGTGAAGCCAACGGAATCTGTGTCGGAATCGCCCCCGACGTCTTCGAACTCGATGACGAGGACGTGTTGCACATCGTGGAAGCCGACGTGCCTGCGGATCGGCTCGCCGATGTCGAGGACGCGGTGGCCCAGTGTCCGAAGGCGGCGCTGAAGTTGCAGTAGCCGATGCTTGCCGTCAGATAGGAACACGTTCTAGAGTCGGCCCGTGAGTGAGCGCAGCGAACGAACCGAAAACACAGCGTGTATCACACACGGCGGAACCGAGCGCAGCGAGGTGCAGCCGTGAGTGATGTAGACAACACGGATGTTGGCCTTGCGGGGCGGGTGGCCATCGTTACCGGTGGCGGCGCCGGACTGGGGCGCGCCGAGGCGCTGGCCTTGGCGCGGGCAGGCGCGTCGGTGGTGGTCAACGACCTGACGGAGTCGGATGCGGTGGCCGAAACGCTCGCCGATATCCGTGCGCTCGGCGCCAAGGCCGAGTTCGTGGCGGGCAGCATTGCCGAGCGCGCCACCGCCGACGCGCTCATCAGCACCGCCGAGGAAGCGTTCGGCAGCGCCGACATCGTGGTGAACAACGCGGGCATCACCCGCGATCGCATGCTGTTCAACATGTCCGACGAGGACTTCGACGCGGTGGTCGCAGTCCATCTGCGCGGCCATTTCCTATTGACCCGCAACGCGGGTGCCTACTGGCGGGCAAAGTCCAAGGCGGCGGGCGCGCCGATCTACGGCAGGCTCGTCAACACCTCTTCCGAAGCGGGCCTGCTCGGTCCGGAGGGGCAGGCCAACTACGGTGCGGCCAAGGCCGGTATCACCGCGCTGACGCTGTCCGCCGCGCGGGGGCTGTCCCGATTCGGTGTGCGCGCTAATGCCATTGCGCCGCGTGCGCGCACCGCGATGACCGAGGCGGTCTTCAGTGCGGCGCCGGAGGACGGCATCGATCCGCTCTCGCCCGATCATGTGGCCCGCTTGGTCGCGTATCTCGCTTCGCCCGCCGCCGATGTGGTCAACGGTCAGCTGTTCGTGGTCTACGGACCGATGGTCGCCTTGATGGCCGCGCCGGTCGTCGAACAGCGCTTCGATGCCGCCGATGATCACTGGTCGGTAAATGATCTCGCCGCCACGCTCGGCGGTTACTTCGCGCAGCGGCCCGCGGGGCGTACGTTTTCTGCGTCTTCATTGATCGATCTAGACAACTGACACTGTGATGGCAGGCGCCATCGGACACAAGCTGATCACTCGACCAGTTGTTGATCACCGATGCGGCGCTTGGTAGACATGGGAGTCAATGGTGCGTGACGCCTCACAAGGGTTAGGCCACCCTCAAATGACACCTGTTACAAATTCATGGGCCGAATTTGAGAAAAATGGCAGTTCAAATGTGCCAAAAAGCTTCCTACAGCAATGTGAACATGTTCTAATCGTTGCGGCGATGTGGCCAGGGCGGGGGCATCGTGCGATGAGCAGAATCAGCAGGATGAGCAAGGAGGATCGTGCATGAACGAGGTCCTTGCTGTGCCATTGCGGGCAGTCGGCGGATTCTTCGAACTCGTCGCCGACGTTGCGCGGGCCAGCATTCGACGTCCGTTCCAAGGGCGCGAGTTCATTGATCAGGCCTGGTTCATCGCACGCGTTTCGATCATTCCGACGCTGCTGGTGGCGATTCCGTTCACCGTGCTGGTGAGCTTCACGCTCAACATCCTGTTGCGCGAAATCGGCGCCGCCGATCTCAGCGGCGCCGGTGCGGCATTCGGTGCGGTCACCCAGGTCGGGCCGATTGTCACCGTATTGATCGTGGCGGGCGCTGGCGCCACTGCGATCTGCGCGGATCTCGGTGCGCGAACCATTCGCGAAGAGATCGATGCGATGCGCGTACTCGGTATCGACCCGGTGCACCGCCTGGTGGTGCCGCGGGTGCTGGCCTCGATGTTCGTGGCATTGATGTTGAACGGCCTGGTCTGCACCATCGGCATCGTCGGCGGCTTCCTGTTCTCGGTGCTGCTGCAGGACGTTAATCCGGGTGCTTTCGTCAATGGCATCACGCTGCTCACCCATCTGCCCGAGCTGGTCATCTCCGAAGTGAAGGCCGGTTTATTCGGGCTGATCGCCGGACTGGTGGCCTGTTATCTCGGCCTGAATGTCAAAGGTGGTCCCAAGAGTGTCGGTGATGCGGTGAATCAGACCGTTGTCTTCGCCTTTATGGCCCTGTTCGTAGTAAACGTCGTGGTCACCGCCGTCGGTATCAAGTTCGCGGCGCGGTGAGGCGATGGCATTCGTAATCCAATCCCGCTTCCCGCGTACCGTTCGGCGAGTGCGTCGCTTTTCGAACTCGCTCGATTCGCTGGGTAAACATGCGGTGTTCTATGCGCAGACGATCGGTTCCATCCCACGCGCACTGATCTACTATCGCACCGAGACCATTCGTTTGATCGCCGAAATCAGCATGGGCACAGGCGCTTTGGCAGTTATCGGCGGCACGGTTGTCATTGTCGGATTTCTCACGCTGTTCACCGGCGGCACCATCGCGGTGCAGGGTTACAGTTCGCTCGGAAATATCGGTGTCGAGGCGCTGACAGGCTTCTTCGCGGCATTCATCAATGTGCGCATCGCGGCGCCGGTGATCTCCGGAATCGGTTTGGCGGCAACGATCGGCGCGGGTTCGACCGCGCAGCTGGGCGCCATGCGGGTGGCCGAGGAGATCGACGCACTGGAGTCCATGGCGATCCGGCCGGTGCCGTATCTGGTCGGCACCCGGGTGCTCGCGGGCATGATCGCGATCGTGCCGCTGTACGCGCTCGCGGTGATCTGTTCGTTCATCGCCAGCCGATTCGCCACCGTGGTCATCTACGGGCAGTCGGCGGGCGTTTACGACCACTACTTCTCCACCTTCCTGATCCCCAGCGACATCCTCTGGTCCTTCGCCCAGGCGATCTTCATGGCCTTGGCGGTCATGATGATTCACACCTACTACGGCTACAACGCCGCGGGCGGACCGGTCGGCGTGGGGATCGCGGTCGGCAATGCGGTGCGGGCCTCGTTGGTCGCGGTGGTCACGGTGACACTGCTGATCTCGCTGGCCATCTACGGCACCTCCGGCAACTTCCATCTCTCCGGGTAGAGCGGTATGGCAACGAAGCAATCGGGAAGCGGCCCAAACACCTCAGCATGGGCCGCGGCACTGCGCGGCGGGCTCGGGCTCAAGCTCGCCGGGCTCGGCATGGTGATCGCGCTGGTCGCGATCGTGTCCGTCGCGATGGTCATGTTCGTCGGCGGATTCACCAACACGGTGACCGTCACGCTGGACGCACCGCGCAGCGGCCTGGTGCTCGATCCCGACGCCAAGGTGAAGATCCGCGGTGTGGAGATCGGGCGGGTCTCGCAGATCAAGCAGACCGCCGACGGCGCGAAGCTGACGCTGGCGATGGATCCCGAACTGCTGAAAATGGTTCCGTCGAATGCGACCGTGGATATCAAGTCCACCACCGTATTCGGCGCCAAGTACATCAATTTCACTGCGCCGGACCAGCCTTCGTCGACCCCCCTGAAGCCGGGTTCGACCGTGACGGCCCAAGCGGTGACCGTCGAATTCAATACGCTGTTCCAGCATCTGACCGATGTGCTGCAGAAGATCGAGCCGGAAAAACTCAATGCCACACTGTCGGCGCTGGGCACCGCGCTGCAGGGGCGTGGCGACAAGCTCGGCGATCTGCTCGCCCGCAGCGATGCCTACCTGCGCGATATCAACCCGAGTCTGCCCGCGCTGCAACGCGATCTGGTCTCCTCGACCGGCGTCACCAACCTGTATGCCGACACCGTGCCGGATCTGCTGCGTACCACCGATAACGTGACCGTGACGGCCGCAACGCTCGTCGAAGAGCAGGAGAACGTCGATGCGATGCTGGCCAACCTCATCGGATTGGCCGATACCACCGGCTCGGTGCTGCACGAGAACGAGCAGCCGCTGGTGACGGCGCTGGATCTGCTGCGCCCGACCACCCAGCTGCTCAACGACTACAAGCCCGCGCTGTACTGCCTGGTCGTCGGTCTGGCCAATGTGCTCCCGATCGGTGAGGACATCTTCGGCGGACGGTACGACGCGGTGCCGCTGAATGCGAGTTTCATGCCCGGTGCCGATGCCTACCAGTACCCGCAGGATCTACCGAAGGTGAATGCCACCGGCGGGCCGCACTGTGCGGGCGTGCTGGATCGAGTGCCGGACAGCCACGCGGACTTCGTGGTCACCGATACCGCCGAGGGGCACGTGTGGACGCCCTCGACGACGACACATCTGAACGGGCCCAAGGTGTTCCAGTTGCTGTTCGCCGGATTGCCGGGGGTGGGGCAGCTGTGAAACCGCGCGCGACAACGGTCAAGCTGACCATCTTCACGCTGGTGATGGCCCTGGTATTGGCGGGACTGGTAGTGGTGTTCAGCCAGATGCGCTTTGCCAGGGAGAGCGGCTATCACGCGGTCTTCACCAACTCCTCCGGCATGCTGGACGGCGCCAAGGTTCGAATCGCCGGTGTGCCGGTGGGTTCGGTGACCGGGGTGCATGTCGGCAAGGACAAGCTCGCGCACGTCGATTTCGATGTGGACAGCAAGTACCGGCTCTACACCAGCACCAAGGCAACCATCCGCTACGAAAACCTGGTCGGGGATCGGTATCTCGAACTGCTGGAGGGGCCGGGCACCGCGCAGGTGATGTCCAAGGGCGCCACCATCGGCCTCGACCGCACCTCGCCCGCACTCGATCTCGATATGTTGCTCGGTGGCTTCAAACCGCTGCTGCGCGGCCTCGATCCGGCTCAGGTCAATGATCTGACCGAGGCGCTGCTCCAGGTATTCCAGGGGCAGGGCGGCACGCTCGTCGCGCTGCTGAACAGTTCCGGATCGTTCGCCAAAACCCTCGCCGATCGAGATGCGTTGATCGGCAGCGTGATCGAGAATCTGAAGACCGTGCTCGCCACGATCGATGACCGCGATCAGCAGTTCGCCACCACTCTCGAGGAATTGCAGCGGCTGGTGAGCGGTTTGGCTGCCGATAAGGATCCGATCGGCGCCGCCCTGCCGCGGATCGCCGGTGCGACCGGGGATCTGACCGAGCTGCTACAGCAGGCCCGGCCGGATCTGAAGACCACCATCGAGCAGACCGGCACCGTCGCCGCCACCCTCGACGACGGTTCCGACACCATCCAGTGGGTGCTGGATCGGCTGCCCGAAACCTATAAGAAGCTGGTCCGGATCGGTTCCTACGGATCGTTCCTGAACATGTACGTGTGCGGCACGAACTTCATTGTCGACGGGCCGGACGGCAAGCCGTTGCACATCACCCTGCCCGGGTTGCAGACGACGGGAAGGTGTGCAAAGAGCTAATGAACGAAACCCGATCACGCGCAGTCTCGCTCGGCATTATCGGCATTGTCGTCGCGACCACGGTCTCGCTGTCCGCACTTCAGGTCGACCGGCTGCCGTTCATTCGCTCCGGCGCGACCTATACCGCGTACTTCGCCGATGCGGGCGGACTGGTTCCCGGCGACAATGTGCAGGTCGCGGGTGTGAAGTCGGGACGCGTCGAGCAGGTGAAGCTGGATGGTGCGAAGGTCTACGTCCGGTTCACGCTGGACGAGGCAATCGTGCTGGGCAATAAGACGAGTGCCGCCATCAAGACCAATACGGTGCTCGGCCGCAAATCGCTCGAGGTGACTCCGTCGGGCAGCGGTTCGACTCGGACCAACGAGACCATTCCGCTGGACCGCACCACCTCGCCGTATTCGCTCACCGACGCGCTCGGCGATTTGTCGAATACCGTCAAGGGCCTGGATATGGACAAGGTCAACCAGACACTGGACGCATTGTCGACGACCTTCGCCGATACTCCGGCTCCGCTGCGGTCGGCACTCGACGGCGTCACTCAACTCTCACGCAGCCTGAATGCCAGAGATCAGGCGCTGACCGAGTTGCTCCGCCGGGCGCAGAACGTCACGAAGGTGCTCGCCGATCGCAGCAATCAGATCAATGCGCTGCTGGTCGACGGCAACGAGTTGCTCGGCGAATTGGATCGGCGGCGCGGCGCGCTCAGTCAGTTGATCGTGTACATCAACGGGCTGGCCCAACAGCTGACCGGCCTCGTCAACGACAACGAGGCACAGCTGAAACCCACACTGGACCGGCTGAATTCGGTGCTGGCACTGCTGCAGTCCAATAAAGACAACCTGTCGAAAGCGCTCGATGGACTCGGTCCGTTCTCGGCCGCGCTCGGTGAACAGGTCGGCAGCGGTCCGTACTTCCAGGCATATGTCTCGAACGCCACTACGCGCGGCCTACAGATACTCGTCGACGCGCTGGTCTGGCCGCAGCATGTGCCCGATTCCTTCCGCGCATATCTGACCGATCCCGCGCTGCCATCGATCGAGCCCGCCATTCAGGAGCCGCCGCGATGAATGCATTGCGCACTGTTCGTTCGGCACCGCAGTGGGTGCGGGTGCTCGCCCTGGTCGTCATCGCCGCACTGGTGATCGCCGGCGGTTGGTCACTGATATCGCGGATCGGAAAGACCTCGATCACCGCGTATTTCCCGTCCACGACCGGCTTGTACGCCGGTGACGAGGTGCGGGTGCTCGGGGTCGCGGTCGGCCGAATCGACTCCATCGATCCCGGTCGTGACCGGGTCCGGGTCGCGATGACACTCGATCGCGGGATCGAGATCCCCGCGGATGCCAAGGCGGTCATCATTTCACCGTCGCTGGTGTCGGCGCGATTCATCCAATTGGCTCCGGCCTACACCGGTGGACCGAAAATGCACGACGGCAGCGTTATTCCGATCGAACACACCGCGGTTCCGGTGGAATGGGATGACATCAAGGCCGAATTGTCCAAGCTGGCAACGACTTTGGGGCCGGTCGGCGACGATGAGCAGGGCTCGTTCGGGCGCTTCGTGAATACCGCCGCCGACAATCTCGGCAATGGCAACGCGCAGGCGCTACGCGATACCTTGCGCGAGTTGTCGCACACGCTGAGCACATTGTCGGATGGCCGCACCGATCTGTTCGGCACCATCCGCAATCTGCAACAGTTCGTGGATGTGCTGTCCAAGAGCAACGATCAGATCGTGCAATTCGGCGGACGGCTCGCCTCGGTGTCGTCGGTGCTCGCGAATGTTTCCGGTGATCTCGGTGCCGGACTGGACAATCTCGACATCGCCGTCGGTGATGTGCAGCGGTTCATCCAAGAGCGCGGCGGCGCGCTGACCGAGGGGGTGCAGCGGCTGGCCGAGGTCACCCAGAACCTTGCGGATAAGCGGCCCCAGCTCGAGCAGGTATTGCATTCCGGGCCGACGTCGCTGGCGAACTTCTATCAGATCTATGATCCGGCGCAGGGCAGTCTCACCGGTGCCGTAGTCGCGCCGAACTTCGCCAACCCGTTCGCCTTCCTGTGCGGCGCGGTCGAGGCGAATGACGCGAACGGTTCCGATCAGAGCGCCGCACTGTGCCGCCAGTATCTGGCGCCCATGATCCAGCAGCTCATGATGAATTACCCACCGCTGCTTGCCAATCCGGTATCCAATCAGACCGCGTTCCCGAATCAGCTCGTCTACAGTCCGCCGAGTCTGGCCGCGCGCGGACCGAGTGATTCGGTGCCGCAATCGGATCCGGTCACCGTGCCGAACGGTATTGCCGGGCTGGCCATTCCGGGAGGAGGGCGATGATGCACAGGCGAATTGCCGGTGCGGCAATCGGATTGGCTGTCGTGCTCGGAGTCAGCGGCTGCGAGTGGGATGGGCTCAATTCGCTGCCCATGCCCGGTACCGCCGGAAGTGATCCGAACGCCTATGAAGTCGAGATCCAGATGCCCAATGTCACCACGCTGACCCGTAATTCGCCGGTCCGCGTGAACGACGTGACGGTCGGAACCGTGACGAAGCTCGAGGTGGAGGGCTGGCACGCGCTGGTCACCGTCTCGTTGAACCACGATGTGAAGCTGCCCGCCAATGCGACCGCCCGAATCGGGCAGACCAGTCTGCTCGGCAGCAATCACCTCGAACTCGCCGCGCCGAAAGATGTTCCAGCACAGGGTGAGCTGAAGAACGGCGATCTGATCCCGTTGGATCGGGCCGGTGTCTATCCCACCACCGAGCAGACCCTGTCATCGCTGTCGGTGGTGCTCAACGGCGGCGGCATCAGTCAGCTCGAAACCATTACCCACGAACTCAATGCCGCATTCAACGGCCGCGAGGATGCGATCCGGGATCTGCTGCCGCAGCTGACCGAGCTGACCACCACACTGGATTCTCAGACCAAAGACATCATCGATGCGATGGGCGGACTCGACCGGTTCACCGGCACGCTCGCCAAGCAGAAGGATCGGGTGGCCGCGGCGATCGAACAGATCCATCCGGCGCTCACCGTGCTCGCCGATCGGCGCGAGAACATCACCCAGACCCTCACCGCCCTTGGTGATCTGAGCGATGTGGTGCAGCGGATCATCGCGCAGGGTGGGGACAATCTGAAGGCGAATCTGGCGAATCTGGCACCCGTGCTGGAGACGCTGGCCAGCACCGGGAACAGCCTGGTCGAGGTGCTGAAGCTGATCTTCACCTTCCCGTTCCCGATGAAGAATCTCGATCACGCGGTCAAGGGCGACTACATGAACCTGCTCATGACCGTCGATATCACAGGTAAGCGGTTGGATTCGAACTTCCTCACCGGCACCCCGCTCGGCGGTCGGTTCGGCGGGGTCGAGGGCGCACTCGGCGGTCTGGCCGGTTCGGCGGAGGGCAATAGCAATCCGGCGACCGCACCGCTACAGCCACCGGCGACACCGGCTCCGACGCCGAGTATCCCCGGGCTGCCGCCGATTCCGGGTCTGCCCGCGATACCCGGCCTCACCGTTCCGCCCGCCGGGCAGGAAGGTGCGGGCCGATGAAACTCACGCGCTTCGTCCGGATCCAGTTGGCCATCTTCTCGGTGCTGACGGTGATCGGGTTGGTGGTGATGGGCGGCACCTATGTGGGACTGCCCGCCATGTTCGGCATCGGCCGCTATGAGGTGACGGTAAAACTGTTGGCCACCGGCGGGCTGTATCCGACGGCCAATGTCGCCTACCGCGGCACGAATGTCGGCAAGGTGGAAGAGGTTCGGCTCACCCCGACGGGTGTGGACGCGAAGCTGTCCATTGATAGTGATTACAAGATTCCGTCCGATGTCGACGCGTGGGTGCGCAGTGTTTCGGCCATCGGTGAGCAGTACGTCGATCTGGTACCGGCCGCTGATGCCAAGGGCGGCAACCTTTCCGACGGTTCGGTGGTTCCGGTGGAACGCACCAAGCTGCCCGAGGATATCGGTACTGTGCTCGATCGCTCCGATCGTCTGTTGTCCAGCATTGCCGACACCAAGCTCCGGCAGGTGATCGACGATGCGTTCACGGCATTCAACGGGGCCGGACCGGATCTACAGAAGTTCATCGATTCCGCATCGCTGCTGGTGCAGGAGGCTCAGGCGAATGCGGAGCCGACCAAGGATCTGCTGGAAAAGATCGGACCGCTGCTGGATACGCAGAATCAGTCCGATGCGGCGATCCGGTCGTGGACCCACGACCTGGCAACGGTCACCGATCAACTGCGCGCCCATGATCCGGCATTGCGCAATGTCATCGAGAAGACGCCCGGTGCCGCCCAACAGGTGAGTTCGCTGTTCCAGGACCTGCGCCCGACCTTGCCGATTCTGCTGTCGAATCTGGTCAGCGTGGGTCAGGTCGCGGTGACCTATCACTCGGGTCTGGAACAGATCCTGGTGATTTATCCACCGCTGACCGCCGCGTTCCTGACGGTTATCCGCGGCCCGGTCGAATACGGTGCCGTCGTGGACTTCCACCTGGAACTCAACGATCCGCCCGGCTGCACCACCGGCTTCCTCACGCCGGAACAGCGCCGCTCGCCCGCCCAGCTCGACACGCCGGATACACCGCCCGGGCTGTACTGCAAGGTGGCGCAGAACGCCAGGGAAGCCGTGCGCGGTATCCGCAATACGCCGTGTATGGAGGTGCCGGGTAAGCGGGCACCATCGCCGGAGCTGTGCCGCGATCCGAACGGCTATGTGCCCGAAGGCAATAACCCGGCGTTCGGTGCGCCGCAGCCGGTGACGCCGTCTGGCGACCCGATCGGCGATCAGGGCTCGACCCACCCGGCCGCACACAGCACGACATTGGATCCCGGCAGTGGGACGTTCATGGGACCGGACGGACGCACGTACCGTCAGGGGGATATCGGAAAGGACGGATCCGGCACGATACCGTCGAGTTGGCAGGCGATGCTTCAGGAGCAGCAGCAGTGAGAGAGCGCAGCGAACGAACAATGTCACAGCGTGCTTCGCGCATGCCGGAACCGAGCGTCAGCGAGGTGCAGGCATGAGTGAATCCAGTGTGGTCAAGGCTCGGCCCAGGCGACGGGCGGTGCGTTCGGCGGGTCCGCCGCCGGAGGACACGCTCCCGCTCGAGACCGAAGGTGTCGAGCTGTCCAAGGCCGTCGATGTCACCGTCAAGGTGACGAAGACGGAGTCGGACAGTCCGAGCGAGGATGCCGAATCCGTGACGACGCTGGAGATCCCCAACGTCGCCGATGAGGTCGTCGATGACGCTGCGAAGTCCGCCCCGCCGCGCTGGGTTCTCATCGCCGGTGCCGTCGCGGCCGCGGTCGTGGCGATCGCGCTGGTGGTCGGCACCGGATTCTTCGCCTTCAACCTGCACACCGCATCCGACCGCGATGCGCGGCGCGCGGACTACGTGCAGACCGCCAAGCAGGCGATTCTCAATCTCACCACCATCAAGGACGACACCGCCAAGGCCGATATCGACCGCGTCCTCGCGGTGGCCTCCGGTGAACTCAAGGCCGAATACTCCCAGCGCAAGGACGCCTACGCGAGCGTTGTGGAACAGGCCAAGGTGAAGGCCACCGGTGAGATCATCGAATCCGCCATCGAGAGCGAGGACGGGGATTCGGCACGCGTGCTGGTCGCCGCCAAGCAGACCCTGACCAATGCGGGCATGGCGGATCCGCAGACGCGGTACTACCGGTTCCGGGTCACCGTCACTCGCGGCGATAACGGGATCACCGCCTCACAAGTGGAGTTCGTGGCATGAGTCGGCGGCTGATTCTGGTGGCGTCCGCGGTCGCCCTCGTCATCGTCGCGTTGGCGGCCATCTGCGGCGTCACCGGATACAAATTCTGGAACGACCGCAAGAGCGAACAGGCGCGTACCCAGGCCGTCCCCGCCGCCCAACGCACTGTCGAAGCGATGTTCACCTACAACTTCAAAACGGTGGACGCCGAATTGCCCAAGGTCGCGGACAATCTCAGCGGCAGCTTCCGCGACGACTACCTGAAACTGATCAGGGAAGCTATCGCCCCCGGCGCCAAGGAAAAGGAACTCAACGTCCAAGCCACCACCCAGGCCACCGGCGTAGTCTCCGCCGAACCCGCCCACGCGGTGGTCCTGCTGTACCTGAACCAGGTAACCACCGGCAAGGACTCCCCCCAAGCCAACATCAGCACCAGCCGAGTCCGAGTAAACCTCGAAAAGGACAACGGCCACTGGCTCGTATCCGCAGTAAACCCGATTTAGTTGGCTGCACCCGCTGTCACCGCGGCCGGGGGTGTCCCTATGTTCGTTGTCAAGTCGTGGGTTGATGTTCTGCCTGGTGATGGCTTTGGCGGAGTCCGCGGTCGGTAACGTGATTCGAGTGGCGTCAAAGGCTGAATGGCAGGCTGCTCGGGATCGTGTGGCGGCGTATCACGAAGTGCGGCTCGGCGAGCTGCTCGAGCACGTCGGCCGGGCATTGGACGGGTTCGGTGCCGGGCAGTTGGATGCGTTCGAGGTCGACGCGGTGATCCACCAGTACCATCGGGCGGCTCAGCGGTTGTGGACGTTTTGCGGCGAGTCCGGTGCGCAGGTGGAAGCCGCCGCGCATCTGATCGAAGACATGACTCGCGCGGGTGAGGTGATCGATTGGTGGCAGCGCGGCATGTCGGCCAGGGCCCGGCGTGCTGAGGGGCCGGACGCCTGAACCGTGCCGGTTGTCGAGCAGCTGCCCGGCGATCAGGCCGCCGCTGCGACGTCCTCTATGCCATGCTCGAAGCCAAGCGGCTATATCGAGATCCGAGACCAGCCGCAACCTGAGCCTCGGCACGACCAGTCGGCCGCGAACAACGCTTCCCAATACCCAGACCCGCCCCGATGAACAACACACCACCGAGCATGAACCACGGATTCCACAGCACCAGACTCCACCAAGTTCGATGCGGCCCCACCTCGCAACGGACACCGCCCGCATCCGCGGCTAACGCGACCTCGACCAGGACACCGCGAGCCAGCAACACCAGCCCGGCAAGCCCGATCATCCACGCCATAACCCAGCGCCACCGGCGCGGCATATTCACAGCTGCTGCCACACCAACGAACGCAGCATCAGCCAGAAGCACAACAGCCACGCCCCACAGACCGGCCGCAACGAACATCGGCGGACGCCGAGCCGCCAAATCCGAGCCCGCTGACGACGCCAGCCCCACAGACCCACCCAAGGCCCAGAACAAGTGCACCGCCGCGAACACACAGCTCCAAAACACCGCGGCGACCACGGCCCAATCCCTCCGAGCCAACCTCATCCAACGCAGCATACGTCCCGAAATCTCCGAGAAGCTTCCGCCGCCACCACCGTCTCCACAGTTACCACGGTTGCAAATCGCGCCTACCACGGTCACTGCGGTCATCGCACCACTTCTCTTGGTCGGCCGATCAGGTGGAACTGGCGGCGGCGAGTAGACCCCGCCACCGGTTCCCCGTGATCGCTTGTCCAGCAGTGTATTTCGGGGGAGGGGCAGGTTTATGATGCTGGGCCGCGGTTGGGAGGTCCGCTGGGGGCAGTTCGAAGGTGTGTGCGTCACCGACGCGTGGTGCGACGCTGAGTCCGGCGCGGCCGCACTCGTTCGTCCGGGGGCTACGCCGTGATCAAGACGGCATTACCGCTGGCCTGGCGGTGCCCTGGAACAGCGGCCCCCGTCGTAGGGCACCTCAACCGGATCAAGCCTCTGTCACGTGAACGGGCGCGCCGTGACCGACGCGCTCGGCTGGGGCCCCCTGTCAGGATTGAACTGACGACCTTTCGCTT
>NZ_JBITIJ010000021.1:0-57358 GCF_044458825.1 Nocardia sp. NPDC050412 | reverse complement strand
CTTACACGAACGGCAGGGCCTCTGCCGCTGAGCTCAGCCGCGTAGCGGCTGGAATGGAGCCCCCTGTCAGGATTGAACTGACGACCTTTCGCTTACACGAACGGCAGGGCCTCTGCCGCTGAGCTCAGCCGCGTAGCGGCTGGAATGGAGCCCCCTGTCAGGATTGAACTGACGACCTTTCGCTTACAAGGCGAGTGCTCTACCACTGAGCTAAGGAGGCGGACGGTGTCTTACAAAACGGTGCCAATCATAACCGGGCACGCCAGCTGCGTGACACCGGCTATGCGGTGTCACGCAGTGACGGTTCAGCTGTGAGCCCGGCGCAGTATCGGATACCGCGCGTCAGGACTGGGCGCCCTGACGGGCCGCGTCATCGGCGGCCATGGCGTCACGCAGGCTCTTCGGACGCATGTCGGTCCAGTTCTTCTCGACGTACTCCACGCACGCGGCGCGGCTGTCCTCGCCGAAAACGACTCGCCATCCGGCCGGAACCTCCGCAAAGGCCGGCCACAGCGAATGCTGTTCCTCATCGTTGACCAGAACGAAGAAGCGGCCGTCTTCGTCATCGAAGGGGTTGGTGCTCAATTTCACCTCACTGGATACTGGCGCATGTACGGGATCGCCCTTGGCTCGTCCAACGCTGTCGAGCGCCGGAAGGTCCCCGAGCGTTGTGTCGACCCTAGCAAGGTAGACGTTACGCGTAGGCGGTTACCTCAGGCCGCGAAGAAATCGAGCAGGATCTTGTTCACCGCTTCTGGACGCTCTAGATAGCCATAGTGCCCCGCATCAGGAACTTCCAGGTAACGCGCACCAGGAATGACCTCGGCAACCTCCCTGGACAGATACGGCGGAATCATCCGATCGTCGGCGAATCCGATGGCCAGGCACGGCACCTTGATGCCGCGGTAGGCCTGCACCCGGTCGAAATCGTGGTCCATCCGGCGCTGGGCGCGGATCCCGGGCGTCACCGCACCACCGGTGAATTCGAACAGATCGAGCCAGTCGCGGGCGGCGTTCGGATCGGCCATGGTCGCGGGCGACATATTCATCACCGCGGTCACGGCGGCCTCGTACTTCGCGGGCAGGCTGACCCCGCTGGCGTCGAGTTCGTGTTCGCCGAGCGAGAGCGTCTTCTGGAACTGGTCGAGGCGGCCGTGTCCGGCCATGAATACGGCCTTGCGGACCAATTCCGGACGCGCCAGCGCGAGTTCCTGGGCCACCCGCGCGCCCATCGAAGTGCCGACCACCAGTGCCGGACCCTCGTCGAGCAGTTCGATGAGTCCGGCGGTATCCCCGACCAGTTGATCGATGGTCATCCCTTCGGCCGCCTCATAGGACGGTTTGATGCCGCGATTGTCGAAAGTGCAGACCCGATATCCCGCCTTGACCAGCGCCGGGACCTGATGCAACTCCCAGACCCGGCCTGGGCTGCCGGTGCCCATGATCATGACGACCAGCGGACCCGCGCCCTTCCCCTCCGTGCCCTTGGCTCGGTCGCCCTTGACCTGGTAGTTGAGTGAAATTCCGTTCACCGTGGCCAGCGGCATATCGACCCTTTCGTGGAGTTGGTGCTGCGTTCCAACGGTATCGGGCTCCGGTTTTCGACGAACAAGCGAAGGGTATGACGCCGAACGTGTCGGAGGTCACCCATATCCGGGTGCGACACACCTCGATGGTGGCCAGATACCATTGAATATTCGCACGTACGAGCGTACTGAGCCGGGAGGACAACAAGATGGCCGCGAAGAGCAGCGCGAACGACATCGCGGACGACGATCTGGAACCACTCGCCGACGAGACCGCCCGTCAGGCGCAGCGAGTTGTCGCGGCCTACGCGGAGGATGCCGACGAATGCCGGATGCTGCTGTCGATGCTGGGCATCGGGCCTAACTCTCGGGGCGAGTAACCACCTCGACGTCAACGGGGCCGTCGACTATCTCATAACTTCAACGGGAACAGCGACGCGCAAAGGATGCGTGAGTGGACCAGATGACCCAACAGCCGTCCGAGGACTCCGAACACGCCTTTCTAGAGCCCCCATCCGAACCCGACACCACGGTGGTCCCCTCCGCCCTCGCCGACGTGAACGGGGCCGGTTCCGGCTTCGTCGTCGTCGCCAACCGGCTGCCGGTCGACCTGGAGAAGCTGCCCGACGGTTCCACCCGCTGGAAGCGCAGTCCGGGCGGTCTGGTGACCGCGCTGGAGCCGGTACTCCGCAATAACAAGGGGTCCTGGGTCGGCTGGGCCGGCGTTCCGGATGTGGATATCGATCCGATCATCGAAGACGGCCTCGAACTGCATCCGGTGCCGCTGTCCGCGGAGGAAGTCTCCGAGTATTATGAGGGCTTCTCCAATGGCACGCTATGGCCGCTGTACCACGACGTGATCGTGCGCCCGGTCTACGATCGGGCCTGGTGGGCCGCCTATGTCACGGTGAACAGGCGTTTCGCCGAGGCCACCGCGAAGGTCGCCGCCGAAGGCGCGACCGTCTGGGTACAGGACTACCAACTGCAATTGGTGCCGAAGATGCTGCGCATGCTGCGGCCCGATCTCACCATCGGATTCTTCCTGCACATTCCGTTCCCGCCGGTCGAGTTGTTCATGCAGATGCCGTGGCGGACCGAAATCATCGAGGGTCTGCTCGGCGCCGACCTGATCGGCTTCCACCTGCCCGGCGGCGCGCAGAACTTCCTCTACCTGGCCCGCAGACTGGCCGGACAGCCCACCTCGCGCGGCACCGTCGGTGTGCGCTCCAAGCTCGGCGTGGTGCAGGTGGGCTTCCGCACGGTCCGAGTCGGCGCGTTCCCGATTTCGATCGCCTCGGCCGAACTCGACGAGCATTCGCGCCGCCGTTCGGTCCGGGAGCGCGCCGCGAAAATCCGTGCCGAACTCGGCAATCCGAAAAATATCCTGCTCGGCGTCGACCGCTTGGACTACACCAAGGGCATCGATATCCGTCTCGCCGCGCTCGAGGAGTTGCTGCTGGAGGGCAGGCTGGATCCCGCCGATACCGTCATGGTGCAGCTGGCCACCCCGAGCCGTGAGCGGGTCGAGAGCTATATCCAGATGCGCGGCGATATCGAACGCCAGGTCGGCCGGATCAACGGCGAATTCGCCAGGGTCGGATATCCGGTCGTGCACTATCTGCACCGCCCGATTGCGCGCGACGAACTCGTCGCCTTCTTCGTGGCCGCCGATGTCATGCTGGTGACGCCGCTGCGCGACGGGATGAACCTGGTCGCCAAGGAGTACGTCGCCTGTCACAGTGGTCTCAACGGCGCGTTGGTGTTGAGCGAATTCACCGGCGCCGCAGCCGAATTGCGTCAGGCGTATTTGTGCAACCCGCACGATCTGAACAGCGTGAAGGATGCCGTCATCTCCGCGCTGGAGGACGACCGCGATACGCGTCGCCGCCGAATGCGCTCCTTGCGCCGTCAGGTGCTCGCGCATGATGTGGACCGCTGGGCGCGAGCGTTCCTGGAGGCGCTGGCACAGGATCAGGTCGCGGGCAGCGCGCTACTCACCGACGACGATGTGTACCCGGAGTCGCGAGCTCCCCGTCGCTGACGCACCCACGACGGAGTGAGTCATACGAGCGGCAATTGAACACACCATTCACAGGAATCGCCCAGGTAAGGTCCAGACAGTTCCCAGTCGATTGCCGGACTATGAAGCAATGAGTGGTGCGCCTGCGGAGTCCACGCCCGAGGCCCGGGTGCTGGTGGTGGACGACGAACCCATGATCGTGGAGCTCCTGTCGGTGAGCCTGCGCTATCAGGGGTTCGCGGTCGATACTGCTATCGACGGGGCGCAGGCCCTGGACAAGGCGCGCACCTTCCGACCGCAGGCGCTGATCGTCGATGTGATGATGCCCGGCATGGACGGCTTCGGGCTGCTGCGCCGACTGCGCGCCGATGGCATCGACGCACCGGTGCTGTTCCTGACCGCGCGCGACGATGTGCAGGACAAGGTCGCCGGACTCACCCTCGGCGCCGACGACTACATCACCAAGCCGTTCAGCCTCGAGGAAGTGGTTGCCCGGCTGCGAGTTGTCTTGCGCCGCTTCGGTCATACCGCCCCGCAGCGCGAAAGTTCGCGAATTCGGTTCGAGGACATCGAACTCGACGACGATACGCACGAGGTGTGGAAGGCGGGCGTGCCGGTCGCGTTGTCGCCCACCGAATTCACCCTGCTGCGGTATTTCATGGTCAATGCCGGGACGGTGTTGAGTAAGCCCCGCATCCTGGACCATGTGTGGCGCTATGACTTCGGGGGTGAGGTCGGCGTGGTCGAAACCTATGTCTCGTATCTGCGCAAAAAGGTCGACACGGGTGATCAGCGTTTGATTCATACGCTGCGTGGTGTGGGCTATGTGATGCGCGCGCCGAATCGCACGCGCCAGTCCGAGAAATGATCACTTCCCGAATCGAACAGACCCGTCGCAGACTGGCACGTGCCTCTTCGGCGATTCCGCTGCGGGTGACGCTCGTGCTCGCGCTGGTGCTGCTTTCCGCGCTCGGCCTGTTCGCCTCCGGCACGGTCGTCACCTCGGCGCTGGAGAATTCGCTGCTGCACCGCACCGATCAGCAGCTTCGCGATGCGGTGATGGCGTGGTCGCGGCCGCGGCCGCCGACTCCGTCGAATCCGCCGCATCCGTCCAGCACCTTCTATGTGCACATCGAGCCGACCCCCGGCGGCAACGGCACCGTTTATCTCGAGACCAGGCCGTTCAATGAGGAGGCCGAGCCCGAGCTGCCGCGGTTGACCGATGCGCGGCCGAACACGGATCCGCCGGGTAGCAAGGTACTCACTAAACCGGTGACCGTCGGTTCCAAGAGCGGCTCGACGGTCAAATGGCGGACCATGACGGCGGTTTCACCCGATACGACGACGACGGTCGCGATACCGCTCACCGAGAACATCGACACCGTCAATCGGCTGATCATGTTGCAGCTCATGGTCGGCGCCGCGGTGCTCGCTGCGCTGGCGGTGCTCGCCTACTTCGTGATCCGACGCAGTCTGCGGCCGCTGCGCGCGGTCGAGAAGACCGCCGCCGCCATTGCCGCCGGTGATCTGCATCGCCGAGTTCCGGTGCGCGGCACCAACACCGAGGTCGACCGGCTGTCCCAATCGCTCAACGGCATGCTGGCCCAGATCCAGCGAGCCTTCGCCGCGACGGAAGCGTCCGAGGCGGCGGCCCGGCGCTCCGAGGCGAAGATGCGCCGCTTCGTCGCCGACGCGAGTCATGAACTGCGCACCCCACTCACCACCATCAGCGGCTTCGCTGAACTGTATCGGCAAGGTGCGACCGCGGATCCGGCCATGTTCATGGACCGCATCGAACACGAGGCCCAGCGCATGGGGCTGTTGGTCGAGGATCTGTTGATGCTGGCCCGATTGGACGCGCAGCGTCCACTGGAACTGGGTCCGGTGGACCTGCTCGCCCTCGCCAGCGATGCCGTGCACAATGCCCGCGCAGTCGCCGCGGCCAATGACGACGACGGTTCGCAACGCTCGGTCGAACTGGAAATCTGTTCGGGCACAGGAACATTGGAAGTAGTCGGCGATGAAGCGCGGCTGCGTCAGATACTGGCCAACCTGCTCAACAACGCACTCACGCACACACCTCCGGACGCCGACGTCACGGTCCGGCTGACCCCCACCGACGACGAGGTCCTGCTCGAAGTCGCCGACACCGGCCAGGGCCTACCGTCCGAGGAAGCCGAGCGCATCTTCGAACGCTTCTACCGCACCGACACCTCCCGCACGCGCGCCAGCGGCGGCACCGGCCTGGGCCTGTCCATCGTGCAAGCCCTCGTCGACGCCCACAACGGCACAGTGAGTGTCGAAAGTGCCGAGGATGAAGGCACCACCTTCACCGTCCGCCTCCCCCGCGAAAATCGCTGAGCGACGGCACTGCTATGGGGCACCCGGGTCCGGTTGTGAGCACTTGCCTTGTAGACGAAGGGTCGTCAGTTCATCGATGAGGCCACGGCATCTCCCCGGCGGTGGGGCTGAAAAACACGCTAGGCGTGCGGCTTTCGGGAACGGACCAGTTCGGTGTCCACACGCGTCTACAGCGTCTACCAGCGGACTGTGCGCGTTAGGCTGGTCTTATGGAACCCGGTGCGCTGATGCGCGCCGCTCGCGAGGCGGCGGGTATCTCGCTGCGCGCGATGGCCGAGCGGAGCTACTACAGCAGGGCATACCTGTCGCTGATCGAGACCGGCCAGCGCCCGGTACCTGCCGGTGTCGTCGCTGCCTACGAAAGGGTGCTCGACGCGGACTTGGAGCGGCTGACGGCGGTGGCGCGAGCACCAGCCAGCGTGGACATCACCGCCTTGTCCGACGTGGCGGTGATGTTGGCGGCTACGCGCCGATTCGAGGACGCGGCAGGGGCTTTGACAGTTCTGCCCGCCGTCCGGGGCATGGCCGAGATGACCGAGACATTTGCCGGTGAGGCGCGTGTGGGACGGAGTAATGCGGCGTCCCTCGCGTCGGAGATCACGCAGTATCGCGGGTGGCTGGAGCACGCGATCGGAGCTGATGCCGCTGCCCGGCGTAGCCTCGGCACCGCTGTGAGCCTGGCGGAGGAGTCTCGCGACCCGGACCGGCTTGCCCACAGCCTGGGCTTCCTCGGCTACGTGACCATGAGCGCGGGGAAATATGACGAAGTCCTCGCACTGTCGGACGCCGCGCTGGCGGTACGGGACGCGCACCCTGTCATTACGGCCTATGGGCGAATGCGGCGAGCCGAGCTATTGGCCGCGCACGGAGAGAAGGTCGAAGCACAACGCGCGCTGGCCGTGGCCGATGCGGCGGCGGAAGCGGCGGAGGGTGCTGAGCCCCCCGCGTCGATGTATTGGTGGAGCACCGGATTCGGGGCTGTGCAGCGTGGCGGTGTGCTGGCGCTGCTGGGGCATACGGCCGAAGCGATAGGCGAGGCGACAAACGGGCTGGCAGTGATGCCAGCCGAACACCGCCGGTCCGAATGGTTGGCATCAGCGCTGCGTCGCGTCGATCCAGACATGAGCGCGGGCGATTAGGTGTGACCGCGCCGACGCGCCGAATCGCTACGGCGAATATGAACCTGGGCTTAGCGGCCGACGAGCTGGATGAGGCGGCAGACGGCACGCTCACGGCCGTGGCTTCTGGCCGACTGGTCCCGTCCAACTATTGGCGCGTCGCCGAGGTGGTCTTCGGAATCGAAGGCCGACACGCGCCGGATGCGGCGACCGTCCGCGTTCCGCGACACTCATACGGCCTGGATCGACCCATCCGGCACACCGAAGCGACGCCTGATCAATCGGGAACGTTGGATCCGTAGCCCAAGTCGCGGAGGGCGGTTTTGATTTTGGTTTGGGCTTCGTCGAGGGATTCGGGGGTGGGGTGGGGGTTGGCGCCGGAGATGTCGAAGTTGCCCATGGTGAAGGCTGGGAAAACGTGGACGTGCAGGTGGGGGACTTCCAGGCCGGCGATGAGTAGGCCGGCGCGGGGTGCGTCCCAGGCGTGGCGGACCGCTCGGCCGATTTTCTGCGCGACGCCGTTGAGCCGCGCGAAGGTGTCGGCGTCGACGTCCTGCCACTGATCGATCTCCTTGCGGGGGACAACCAGTGTGTGCCCTTGCGTTACCGGGGCGATGGTGAGGAATGCGACGAATTCGTCGTCCTCCCAGACGAAACGGCCCGGCAGCTGGCCTTCGATGATCGCGCTGAAAACAGAAGCCATGTACCGCAGGCTACGCCGAGCGGTCCCGAGCGGCCGTTCCGGTGTTGACGTCGCCCCGGAATTGTGTCTATCGTACACATATCAGTTTCCGACGGACACAGTTTAGGAACGACATGATCACCATTGCCCTTGCCGCCGCAGCAGCCGCCGCCCCCGCAGGTCTGCTCACCCACCGTCAGATGCGTCGCCGCGGCAATGCTCGGGCGCTCCGGATCGACACCCCGAACGGAATCTCGGAGGCGGGCTTCGTCACCATCGGTGGCATCGAGCAGTGGGTCGAAATCCGCGGCGAGGACCGGTCCAACCCGGTGCTGCTGGAATTGCACGGCGGCCCCGGCGCCTCGAACACCTACTTCGCCCATCGAACTCGGGCTTGGGAAAAGCACTTCACGATCGTCCGGTGGGATATGCGTGGCGCGGGAAAGACTTTCGGTCGCGGCGCGCAAGGGGAGATGACCTTCGGCCAGCTCTACGCCGACGCACTCGAGGTCACCCACTACGTGCGCGACCGGCTGCACGCCGACAAGGTGGTGTTGCTGGCCGCCTCCTTCGGTTCGGTCCTGGGACTTCGCCTGGCCCGCAACCATCCCGAGCTGTACTCGGCCTATGTCGGCACTGACCAGAACATCACCGGCGGCGAGCCCGACGAGAGCGCATTCTTCGCGGTTGTGCGACGGCTGCGCGAATCCGGAAAGCGCGCCGCCGCAGCGAAATTGGAGGAAATGGGACCGGATGCCACGCGATGGACCGCCGAGCAATGGGGTCTGCACGCGAAATTGGCGACGAGCTCGGATCCCATGCTCACCGAGGTCCTGAAGAAGCTGATCATGCCCTCGATGTGGTTCTCGCCACTGCATCGGCTGCGTGATCTGAAGGTGGGTGCGGACGGTATGAAGTTCTCCGCTCAGGTCGGCGTCGAATCCGTGCACTTCGATGCCTGGCGCGACGGCACGCGATTCGAGTTGCCGTTCTTCATCTTTCAGGGCGAACACGACAGCTTGATGCCAGCGGCCAGGGCACGCCGCTACTTCGACGATGTCGAGGCGCCGTACAAGGAGTTCGCGGTGATCGCGGACGCCAACCACTTCGCGGCATTCTGGCAGCCCGAACAGTTTCTCGAACTGCTGCTGACCCGGGTCCGTCCGGTGATAACCAGCGGGCTCAGTGGTCAGGCGATGTAGTGCGACAGAATGCTCTGCACTTCGTAGATGTCGACCTGACGGTTGAATCGCTTCTGCACGGGTTCATGGGTGCCGGAGATCCAGATGCAGAGTTCGGCATCGAGGTCGAAGGTGCCCGCGGTTTCCACCGAGAAGTGGGTGATGGCGCGGTAGGGGATGCTGTGATAGCTCACCTTGCGGCCGGTGACCCCCTGCTTGTCGACCAGGATGAGACGCTTGTTGGTGAACAGAATCGCATCGCGGACAAGCAGATACGCGGCGTAAACCTGCTCACCGCCGCCCATTAGTCTCGCGTATTCCTCTTGCGCCTTACCGGGATCGATCCGTCCGGCATTGCCCATCAGTCCGTCGATCAGACCCATAGACTCCCCCGCCTCTCCGCGTATTTTGCCGGTCGTCCGGTGCCTCGATATCCACAATACGGGCCGGCGGTAACCGGGCGGTCGGCTTTTGGGCGTGCCCGACGAGTTACCCATGTGCTTACGAAATCAGTCATCGCTCGCTCGCCCACCAGTGGTTATCGGGATGGGCGGCGGCAGAAATCGGTACCGCCTGCCAGGATCGGCGGGTGCGGGGTGCACGGCCGATGAACCCCGAGTATCGGGTGCGCGGACTACTGGTCGGGGCGAGTTCGGCACACCCTAAGCTGTTGCCCGTGCGCGTACTCGTCATCGGTTCCGGAGCCCGTGAACATGCCCTCGTCCTGGCCCTGCGCCGGGACCCCGCGGTGACCGCGTTGTTCGCGGCGCCGGGCAATGCCGGTATCGCCCAGTACGCGCAGGTCAGAGCGGTTGATCCGTCCTCGGCAGAGGCGGTTGTCGCGCTGGCTACCGAGCTGGACGCGGACCTGGTGGTGATCGGACCCGAGGTGCCGCTGGTGCTCGGCGTCGCCGATGCGGTCCGGGCCGCGGGTATCGCATGCTTCGGTCCGTCGGCCGCGGCCGCGCGCATCGAAGGTTCGAAGGCGTTCGCCAAGGATGTCATGACCGCCGCCGGGGTTCGCACCGCGCACAGCGAGATTGTGGACAATCCTGCTGAACTCGATGCCGCGCTGGACCGGTTCGGCCCCACCTGGGTGGTCAAGGACGACGGCCTGGCCGCGGGCAAGGGTGTGGTGGTGACCGCCGACCGGCTTGCGGCCCGCGACCACGGTGCCGAACTGCTCGAGCAGGGCCATCCGGTGCTGTTGGAATCCTTCCTGGACGGGCCCGAGGTTTCGCTGTTCTGCCTGGTCGACGGCGAAACTGTGGTGCCGCTGCTGCCCGCGCAGGATCACAAGCGCGTCGGCGACGGCGATACCGGGCCGAATACCGGCGGTATGGGTGCGTACACGCCGCTGCCGTGGTTGCCGGAGGAGACGGTCACCGCGATCGTCGAGGATGTCGTGAAGCCCGTCGCGGCGGAGTTGGTGCGGCGTGGCTGCGGCTTCTCCGGTCTGCTGTACGCGGGGCTGGCGATCGGTGCCGCCGGACCCGCCGTCGTCGAATTCAATTGTCGCTTCGGCGATCCGGAGACCCAGGCCGTGCTCGCGCTGCTGGAGAGTCCGCTCGGCGAATTGCTGAACGCCACCGCGACCGGCACGCTCGCCGAGGTCGCCGCACCGCGTTGGCGCGTCGGTTCGGCCGTCACAGTCGTGATCGCCGCCGAGAACTACCCGGGTCATCCCCGCGTCGGTGATGTGATCACCGGAGCGGGCGAGGGCACTACCGACGACACGTCCGCCGTGCTACATGCGGGAACCGCATCGCGCGAGGACGGAGCACTGGTCTCCGCGGGCGGTCGCGTGCTGAGCGTCGTCGGCGTCGGCGCGGATCTGGCCGAGGCTCGCGCGCACGCCTACGACCGCATTGCCTCGATCAAGTTGCCGGGCAGCCACTTTCGCACCGACATCGGCCTCGCCGCGGTCGAGGATCGCATTTCGGTCTGACGGGACAAACCGGCACTAACGACCATCAGCGAGCGAGTCTTACGAGCGAGGAGTTCGCGGCCCGTCTCGCGTCTGAGCCGTTCAAACGCGTGTGACACAGTCGCAGGACTCGACCGTCCAGCACGCGCGCATCAGGTGCCGATCGCTCCCCGCCTCCGTAACCACAACGGAGCGAGTCTTACGAGCGAGGTTCGCGGCCCGTCTCGCGTCCGAGTCGTCGAAGCGCATGCGACGTAGTCGCGAGTCTCGACGGCTCGGACGCGAGACACCAGGGGGCCGCGAACACGCCGCGCCGAAGGCGCGGCCAACAACTCAGGCGAACGTGAGCCCGTGCACCGCCAACCACTGCTGCGGATCGACGTGCTGTCCGTTGACTATGACCTCGAAGTGCAGATGCGGTCCCGTGGAGTCACCACGGTTACCCATGCGGGCGATCTGCATACCCGCCGGAACACGTTCGCCGACCGAGACGAAGAAGTCGTACATATGGCCGTAGACGGTGATGCTGCCGTCATCGTGCCGGATGCGCACCCATAGCCCGAAGCCCTGCGCCGGTCCCGCATCGATGACGGTGCCGCTGGCAACGGCATAGATCGGTGTGCCGATCGGCCCCGCGATATCGATTCCGTTGTGGAAAGTGCCCCAGCGCGAACCGAATCCGGAGGTGAATGTGCCGCGCGTCGGCAAAACCATACTGGTGATGCCGGGCAGCACCGAGCCAGCGGTGACCGGCGCGCTGCCCGCCAGCCACGGCTGGTACTCGCCGGACACGGCCGCGGCCGCCTCGGCCTTGGCACGTTCCAACGTCGCGCGTGCCGCGGACGCCACGACCTCCTGCTCACGGATGCGCTCACCGTTGGCGATGGCATTCAGATAGCGCTTCACCGACGGCGGTGTCGACTGCATCTGCTGTGGATAGGCGAAGGCGACGCGTTGGGACTCGTCCGGGCCGGGCGTGCGATCGGTGATGCCCCAGTCGAACGCGGAATCCGCGGCCGCGAATACGGCGGTGACACAGACCCCGGCGATCAGGATTCGGTGCTTGCGCGATAACGCGCGGTAGTCGGGTTTGGGTCGGTCCTGCCACAGCGCGCGCAGGTCGGGCGGTGGTTGCCGACGCAGCCAGACCAGGCCTTCCCTGCACTCGCCGAACACCTCGTGCGCTCGCCGACGCAGCTCGGACTCGCGCCGCTCCCGCAACTTGGCACGCCAATCGGGGGGAATGACACCGATGCCACCCACCCCGGGTACTCGGTCCAGCCGCGCCCGGCGAGCCTTGTCAAGCATTAACGCCGACCATAACCCGTACCGCATGCCGCACACATGCCGAAACACGCGGTGGGTCGCATTTCGCTACCTGTCGACAAAAGCCGAGTATCGGCGCCCACTCGACCTGCGGGACCGTCTACCGTACGTCGGGTGTCCAGAGAATCTCGCCGGTCGACCATTCCACCTTTCTACGTGATGGATGTTTGGAAAGCCGCCGCGGAACGTGCCAGGACGCACGGCGATGTGCTGGTGCTGGCGGCCGGGCAGCCCTCGACGCCCGCACCAGCCCCGGTGCTGCGTGCGACGAAGGCGGCGATCGATGCCGAATTGCTCGGTTACACAGAGACATTCGGCATTCTGCCGCTGCGCGAGGCGATCGCCGAACACCACCGCGATACCTACGGATACGCCGTCGAACCCGATGACGTCGTGGTGACGACCGGATCCTCCGGCGCATTCACCCTAATCTTCCTGGCCGCGTTCGATGTCGGGGATACCGTCGTGGTGGCCAGGCCCGGATATCCGGCCTACCGCAACACCCTCACCGCGCTTGGTTGTCGCGTGGTCGAACTCGATTGCGGTGCGCAAACCCGATTCCAGCCGACGGTCGCCATGCTGGAAGCGCTGCCGGAACCTCCCGCCGGCCTGATCGTGGCCAGTCCGGCCAACCCGACCGGCACCATGATCGATCCCGATGAGCTCTCCGCACTGGCCCGCTGGTGCGATGCGCACGGCACTCTGCTGATCTCCGACGAGATCTACCACGGCATCACCTACCAGGGCCTCAGCGTTGGCCGAACGTCGTCGGCCTGGGAGACCTCGCGCGAATCCGTGGTCATCGGTTCGGTCTCGAAGTACTTCTCGATGACCGGCTGGCGGCTCGGCTGGATGCTGGTGCCGAGCGGTTTGCGGCCCGCGCTGCAACGGCTCGCGTCCAATATGACCGTGTGTCCGCCCGCGGTCTCGCAGTTCGCGGCGCTGCACGCGTTCGGCGCCGAGGCCAAGGAGGAGCTCGACGGTCACGTCCGCCGCTACGCGGTGAATCGGCAACTGCTGCTGGAGGGGTTGCCGAAGCTCGGCATTACCGAGCTGGCCCCGGCCGACGGCGCCTTCTACGCCTACGCCGATATCGGCCATCTCACCGATGATTCGAGGAAGTGGTGCGCCTCGGTGCTCGACCACACCGGAGTCGCGTTGGCCCCCGGAGTCGACTTCGATACCGCGGCGGGGAACCGGACGGTACGGATCTCCTTCGCCGGCGCTACCGCGGACATCGAGGCGGCACTCGTTCGGCTGGGTCACTATCTGCGTGGTTGATCATGCTGTCGGACAATGAGTTTGCACAGTTCGGCACCCTGAACGAGCAGATGCGGTAAAACAACGATGGCTGGGTTTTCACTCTCTGGGTTTCCTCTCTGATTTCGCACGGATGAACTGATGATGACTGGCACGATGGCACGGTGATAACCGCGACGACCCCGAAAGGCGAACGGCGTCGCCAGGCTTTGGTAGCGGCCGCCGCCGAGTTGTTACTCGAAGGCGGATTCGATGCGGTGCGGCATCGCTCGGTCGCGACGCGCGCCGACCTTCCGCTGGCGTCGACGACGTACTACTTCGAGTCGCTCGATGATCTGATCGCGCGAGCGGTCGAATTCAGCGGCAATGCGGAACTGGACGCGATGCGGCGTCGGGTCGGCGAGGTGAGCCACCGCAGACGCGGCTCGGAGGCGACCGTCGATCTGGTGTTGGACCTGTTGGTGGGGTCGGACGGCAGCGACGAGGGCGCACGCGGACAGCTCATCGCACGCTATGAACGTTCGGTGGCCTCGGCGCGGCATCCGGAACTGCGCGAAGTGCAGCTCCGACTAAGGGCACAGCTGGACGAGTTACTCGCCGACGTACTGCGCCGCTCCGATCGGGCGGTTCGACCGGAGCAGTTGCGCAGGATGGTCGCGGTGGTCGACGGTGCCGTGGTCGCGGCGCTGAGCGAAATGGACCCGGAGCCAAGGCGAATGGCGCGCGGTGCGTTGCTCGAGGTCATCGATATCGTCGCGCCCCCGGTGCGAGCGTCCGGCCCGGAGGTGGTAGCTCGGGTAACCACAGAGGGTCCGCTCGCGCCACATCAGATACAGACGCCGCAGCAGGTCGACAGGTTCCGGACACTAGACTGACAACACGTGAGAGAGCGCAGCGAGCGAACCAAAGACACAGCGCCCAGGCGTACGACGGAGCCGAGCGCTAGCGAGGTGCAGTCGTGAGGGAGCGCAGCGAGCGAACCGAAAACTCAGCGCCCAGGCGTACGACGGAGCCGAGCGCTAGCGAGGTGCAGTCGTGAGCCTCGTCCCGAATGTCCTTGCCACTCGATACGCCAGCCCGGAGTTGGTGCATCTCTGGTCGCCCGAGAACAAGATCGTGCTCGAGCGGCGGCTGTGGCTGGAGGTGTTGCGGGCGCAGTCCGAACTCGGCATCGGACTGCCCGCGGGCGTCATCGACGATTACGAGCGGGTCATCGATCAGGTGGATCTGGCCTCGATCGCCGAGCGTGAGCGGGTCACTCGCCATGACGTGAAGGCGCGCATCGAGGAATTCAACGCGCTGGCCGGGCACGAGCATGTGCACAAGGGCATGACCAGCCGTGATCTCACCGAGAATGTCGAGCAGTTGCAGATTCGGCTCTCGCTCGAGCATGTGCATGCGCACGGTGTCGCGGTGGCGGCGCGGCTGGCCGAGCGGGCCGCCGAGTACCACACGCTGGTGATGGCGGGTCGTTCGCACAATGTCGCAGCCCAGGCCACCACGCTGGGCAAGCGGTTCGCATCCGCCGCCGATGAGCTGCTCATCGCGCTGACCCGGCTGCGCGAGCTCATCGACCGCTACCCGCTGCGCGGTATCAAGGGCCCGATGGGCACCGCGCAGGACATGCTCGATCTGCTCGGCGGCGATTCGGCCAAGCTGGCGACGCTGGAGCAGCAGGTCGCGCGGCATCTCGGTTTCGCGAATGTGCTCACCAGTGTCGGTCAGGTGTATCCGCGCTCGCTCGATCACGATGTGCTCTCGGCGCTCGTTCAGGTCGGTGCGGGCCCGTCGTCGTTCGCCCACACCATTCGGCTGATGGCGGGCCATGAGCTGGTCACCGAGGGCTTCCAGCCCGGGCAGGTGGGCAGCTCCGCCATGCCGCACAAGATGAACACCCGCTCCTGCGAGCGCGTCAACGGTCTGCAGGTGGTGCTGCGCGGTTATGCCTCGATGGCCGCCGAACTCGCTGGTGCGCAATGGAACGAGGGCGATGTGTTCTGCTCGGTGGTGCGCCGTGTCGCGCTGCCGGATGCCTTCTTCGCCATCGACGGCATGATCGAAACCTTCCTAACCGTGCTCAGCGAATTCGGCGCCTACCCCGCCGTCATCTCCCGCGAACTCGACCGCTATCTCCCCTTCCTCGCCACCACCCGCATGCTTATCGCCGCCGTGCGCGCCGGTGTGGGCCGTGAAACCGCCCATGAGGTAATCAAGGAACACGCCGTAGCCGTCGCCCTCGCCATGCGTGAACAGGGCCGCGAACCCGACCTGCTGGACCGCTTGGCCGCCGACTCCCGCTTCCCCTTGGACCGTGCCGAATTGGAAGCCGCCCTGGCCGACAAGTCGGCCTTCATCGGCGCGGCAGAAGCTCAGGTTTCGGATGTGGTGGCCGGCGTCGAAAAGCTCGTGGACCAGTATCCGGACGCCGCTCGCTACACTCCGTCCCCGATCCTCTAGCCGACCGGCCATAGTGATCGGGTGAATCCGTACACGATCTTCGGGGACATTGTGGCCGGGCGGGCCGAGGCCAGCTGGGTGTATGAGGACGATGATGTGGTGGCGTTCATGGACATTCGGCCCATGACGCCCGGGCATTTGCTGGTGGTGCCTAAGGTTGCGGCGCGCAGTCTGGCGGAGTTGGATCCGGTGGTCGGGGGGAAGTTGTTCCAGGTGGCGCAGAAGCTGGCCGAAGCGCTGCGGGCCAGCGAGGTGGGGTGTGATGGAGTCAACTTCTTCTTGGCCGACGGGGTGACCGCGGGTCAGGAAGTGTTCCATGTGCATCTGCATGTCATTCCGCGGACGCCCGGTGACGGGTTCGGATTACGTGGGCGGCCGACCAGTCTGCGCCGCGCTGACCTGGACTATCTGGCGAGTTCGATCCGCGGCGCGCTCGATCGCTGAGCCGTCGCCGGGTTGGGCGGTGCCGGCGTGAAAGTCGGCGGGAGCTACCGCTGATCATCGACGCCGATACGACAATGGCGTCAATGCCATCGGCGGCCTGTCCATGGGCGGTAATGCGGCCTCTATCCTCGCCGCCGCATCCATTCGAACAGGCGGCTGCGCGCCCTCGGCATCCCGGCCGAGATCGAATACAGCCCAACCGGAACCCACTCCTGGCCCTACTGGCAGGACACCCTGCACGCCTCCTGGTCGACCATCGGTCCGGGCATCGGAGCCTGAGGTCAGGTCCGCAGCACCCGGACGATGGCGAAGACCACGACGATCGCGGCCAGGGATGCCGTGCCGAGGATGACGATGCCCGCGGGCACGCCGAATAGTTCAACATCCTCGGTTCGGTGGATCGTCTGGTAGACCTCCGCGTCGCTGGCATCGGCCTCGAAGGCGAAGTCGGAGCGGATATCCGCGGGGGTGTCGATCGAAACCCGCAGTTCGGTCAGGTAGTTGCGGCCATTCGTGGTCACCGCCGCGAGTTCTGGATCCGATGTGGCAACCCGGCCTGCGAAGTCGACATGCACACTTTGGGCGGCGGCATCGGGATCGCTGCGGCGCACACGATGCTCGCTCAGCGCGTAAAGGTGCACGTACTGGGCCTGTTTGGCGGCGCTCGACATGCGCATCGGATAGACGAAACGATCCGAATCGAAGCTCAGGCGCACCGGATCTATTGCGCCATCGAGTGGTTGGGCGCTGGTGAGGCGCATCGCGACGAAGGACCAGCCCTCGCGCAGATATGGTTCGACAGTGGTGACCACCTCGGGACGTATCTCGTAGCCGTTGTCGCTCAGCCACTTTCGAATGCCGTCCAGGTTGCCGCCGGACAGGGTGGTTGCTTCGAGCGGGCCGAGTTGCACGCGATCGAGGACGGTCGGGCCGCCACCGGCAGCGGTCATAGCGCCCTCGCCCGCGGCGTCGCTGGAACCGGAGCCGAACCATCGACGCTGGGTAACAACCTTGGGCGCGGTCAAGTTCGCCAGGTCGGTAAAGGTCGCCGCCGAGCCACCCGCGACGGTCGCCGGTTTCGGTGTCGGCACGATGAGCGCCGCCTGATCGGTACCGGATTTCAGCGTGAGCCGCATGAGCATCGTCTCGCGCTGTCCGTCCCAGCTGACCAGCGCCGTCTCCTCGCGCACCGACGCCGGATGCCCGGGTGGATTGGCGACTGCGCCGCACGCGCATGCGGACGCCGGTGCGAGCGTGCCGATTCCGGCGGTGGCGAATAGCATCCCCGTGACGGCCAGCAGGCGAATTGCGATTGTGGCGCGCATGGCCGCGAGCCTAGTGGGCTGCGCGGCCGTGCATCCGGACCTCAGGCGCACCGCGTTTCGCGCAACCCCCAGCGTGGATAGTCGCTGTAACCCGCCGCATCGCGCCCGTACAGCAGTTCCTCGCGGATCGAACCGAGCGGCAAATTGTAGGTAATCCGTGTCACCAGATCGGGATTGGCGATGAAGGCGCGTCCGAACGACACCAGATCGGCGAGCCCCTGCTGCAGCACCGTCTCGGCCTCGACCGCGGTGGTGGGTTCGCGGTTCTCACCGATATTCGCGATGAGCGTGCCGTGCCAACGCGGCCGCAGGTCGGCGAGAGCCGGGTAGTCGTCGTTATCGGTCAGATGCAGATAGGCAAGGTCACGGCGATCCAACTCGGCCACCAATGTGCGGTACAGCGGTGCCGGATCCGCCTCGTACATATTGAACTGCGGGTTGCCCGGCGATAGCCGAATTGCGGTCCGGTGCGGCCCGACGGCACCGACGACCGCGTCGACGATGGCCAGCGGCGCCCGCATGCGGTTCTCGATCGAACCGCCGAATTCATCGGTGCGCAGATTGGTGTTGTCGGCCAGGAACTGGTGCAGCAGATAGCTATTGGCCCCGTGGATCTCGACACCGTCGAAGCCCGCCGCGATCGCATTGGCGGCAGCGGCCGCGAAATGCTCGATCACGGCGGCGATTTCGGCACGGCTGAACGCTCCCGGCGTGATCGGATCGGCCTTGGTGCCGTCGAGCAGGTGCGGCCGATCGTCATCCACTACGGCCGACGGTCCGGTCGGCCACGAGCCGTCGACGCGCGCCAACGGATGTCCCTTCCGGCCACCGTGCATCAGCTGTGCGACGATCCGCCCGCCCGCCGCGTGCACCGCCTCGGTGACCTGCCGCCAGGCATCGACATGGCGGCCGGTCTGCAGGCCCGGCACCCAGGCCTCGCTCTGGCCGGTCGAATGCGGCCAGATGCCCTCGGTCACGATCAGTCCGGCCGTGGCCCGCTGCGCGTAGTAGTCGACCACATCGGCGGTCGGCGAACCGTCCGGATGCGAACGCAACCGGGTCATCGGTGACATGACGATGTGATTGGGCAGGGCCAGAACGTTGTTGCGATATTCGCTCAATAGCTGCATGACGGCACCATAAAACCTGACATCGATGTGAGGTCAAGTAAGCTCGACACCGCAACGGCTGATCTCGGGAGCGCATGGGTAACTCGTCGGGAACGTCCAGCAGCTCTTCGTGCGTGGCCGCCGACCCGCAGCGCGCCTTCCGTTGCACTCACTTGTCGGCAAAGGTCCGGGAAGGCGGAACAGATATGCGCATCGGTGAGCTGGCCGAGCGGACCGGGGTGAGCGTCCGGTCGCTGCGGTACTACGAGGCCAAGGGCATGCTCGGATCCGAGCGCAGCTCCGGTGGTCAGCGCGAATATCCGGAGTCGGCGGTCGCGCGGGTGCTGCGCATTCGTGAAATGTTCGCCGCGGGCATCGGCAGCGATACTGTCAGCCAGCTGCTGCCGTGTATCCACGACGAAGATGGCACGCCGAACGAACTGGCGACACCGTTCCTGGTGGACAAGCTGGCCGAGGAGCGCCGCCGCATCGACCAGGCCATGACCGATCTGCACCGGGCGGGCGCGGTACTCGACGAGATCATCCGAGCGGCGGGCGGTGTGCAGCCCGAACAGTAGGGTGGGCCCATGGCTCTCGACAGTGGAACCGGAACGCTCGCCGGTCCGGGTGATGAATCGGCCGTGGTGACGGCCCCGGTCGCCAAGCAGGTGCGCACCGAGCGGGTGCACCATGGCGACGTCTTCATCGACGAGTACGAATGGCTCCGCGATAAGGAAAATCCCGAGGTCATCGCCTATCTGGAGGCTGAGAACGCCTACACCGAGGCGCAGACGGCGCATCTGGGCGGGCTGCGGGACAAGCTCTACGACGAGATCAAGGCGCGCACCCAGGAGACCGATCTGTCGGTGCCGACCCGGATCGGCGAGTACTGGTACTACTCGCGCAGCTTCGAGGGCAAACAGTACGGCGTGCACTGCCGCTGTCCCATCGTTGCCCCGGCGGGAGCCGAGGGGATCGACGCCTGGACCCCGCCGCAACTCGAGGCCGATACCGAGATTCCCGGCGAGCAGGTGCTGCTGGACAGCAACCAGGCCGCCGAGGGCCACGACTTCTTCACGCTCGGCGCGTTCTCGGTCAGCCATGACGGCAACCTGCTCGCGTACTCGGTCGACACCAGCGGTGACGAGCGCTACCTGCTGCGCTTCAAGGATCTGCGCACCGGGGAGGAGCTCGCCGACGAGATCGCGGGCACCGCACCCGGCGCGACCTGGTCGCTGGACGGCACGCACGTCTTCTATCAGACGGTCGACGAATCCTGGCGGCCCGACACCGTGTGGCGGCACCGGCTCGGCACGGCCAAGGATGACGATGTCAAGGTCTTCCACGAGCCCGATGAGCGCTACTGGGTGAGCATCGGCTCGACGCGCTCGGAGAAGTACCTGATGATCTGGCTCGGCTCCAAGATCACCAGCGAGGCCTGGGTACTCGAATCCGATAATCCGGAAGGGGATTTCCGGGTCGTTATTCCGCGTCGCGAAGGTGTCGAGTACTCGGTGGACCATGCCGTGGTCGGCGGTGAGGACCGTTTCCTGATCCTGCACAACGACGTCGTGGACGGGGTGAAAGCGCAGAACTTCGTACTCGCCGAGGCCCCGGTATCGGATCCGTCGAATATGACGCTGCTGATCGGCCACCGCGACGACGTGCGGCTCGAGGACATCGATCCGTTCGCCGATCATCTGGTGCTGAGCTATCGGCGCGAAGCCCTTCCCCGCATTGCCATTTGGCCGCTGACCGAATCCGGCTACGGCGAGCGGCGCGAACTCGAGTTCGATCTGGAACTCTTCGCGGTCGGTTCCGGCCGCAATCCGGAGTGGGAGCAGCCGACGCTGCGGATCGGGTTGACCTCGTTCATCACACCGATGCAGGTCTTCGACTATGTCCCGGCCACCGGTGAGCTGTTGCTGCGCAAGGAGCAGCCGGTACTCGGCGGTTATGACGCGAACGACTATGAGCAGGAACGCGATTGGGCGATCGCTGCGGACGGCACCCGGATTCCGATCTCGCTGGTGCGCAAGAAGGGGCTGCCCGCGGGGCCGAAACCGCTGCTGCTGTACGGATATGGCTCCTACGAGACCCCTATTGATCCGTCCTTCTCGTTATCGCGGCTTTCGCTGCTCGACCGCGGCATGGTGTTCGCGGTGGCGCATGTGCGCGGCGGCGGTGAAATGGGGCGGCTCTGGTACGAGAACGGCAAGACGCGCACCAAGAAGAACACCTTCACCGACTTCATCTCCTGCGCAAGGCATCTCATCGATACCCGTGTCACCTCGGCGGACCGGCTGGTCGCCGATGGCGGCAGCGCGGGCGGTCTGCTGATGGGCGCGGTGGCGAATATGGCGCCCGAGCTGTTCAGGGGCATTCTGACCAACGTGCCGTTCGTCGACCCGCTCACCTCGATCCTGGACCCGTCGCTGCCGCTTACCGTCATCGAATGGGACGAGTGGGGGAATCCATTGGCGGACAAGGACGTCTACGACTACATGAAGTCCTACGCGCCCTATGAGAACATCGAAGCCAAGGACTACCCGGCCATCCTGGCGGTCACCGGCATCAACGACACCCGCGTGCTCTATGTCGAACCCGCCAAGTGGGTCGCCAAACTGCGCGCGACCAAGACCGGTGACACCCCGCTACTGCTCAAGACCGAAATGAGTGCGGGCCATGGCGGTGTCAGCGGCCGCTACGAGCAGTGGAAGGAAGTCGCCTTCGAATACGCCTGGCTGCTGAGCACTCTCGGCCTGGCCGACGCGTAGGTCGGGTGAGCGGTCGGTGCACCCCGGCCGCTCACCCGGTGGGGCCAATAGTTTGCCGAGCAGCGCCGTGAGCTGGCGGCGCCGCGGTGTGGAGCTTCATGCTCGCCGCGCGCGCTCGCGGACTCGGCACCACCTGGACCAGTGCGCAGGGGCCGCTGGAACGCGAACTAGCTGCGGCACTGGGGATTCCGTACGACACGGTGATGCTCGCGGCATTCATCCCGCTGGCCTACACCCTCGGCACCGACTTCAAACCCGCGGTCCGGGTGCCGAGGGAGCAGGTACTGCACTGGGAGCGGTGGTAAATCAGAGGCCGCAGGTGCGCATGTTGTCCAGGAACGTCGCACGATCGCTGTCGCGGTATTGCTCGATTCCCTGATATGCGCCGTTCGCATCCATGATCGCGATATAGGCGTCGGCGATCTGATCCGGCGTCGCGTCCGGCGTGCGGCTGCGCACCTGGTTGACGAACCCCTGTGTCGCAGTGCATGTTTCGTCTTGGCTGAAGATCTGGGGGGCGTCCGGATCGGCTAGGGCGGTCGCCGGTGCGATGAGCAGGAGTGGAACTGACAGAGCGCTGAGCAGGGCTGTCTTCACGCCGGAGATCTTAGGTCAGATGTGCCGCGGGTGTGACGCAGTGTTCGTCGGCGGGTCATCCGCCCTGCACGCCGAGTACATCTGCGGCTGGCACCGTGAGGTCATGAACGCTGAGCTGATCGTGTCGATTTCCGGGATCCGGGACACCACGCGGGACGCGGCTATCGAATTCGCGGCCGAAATGGATCGCCGCGATGTGCGGCTTTCGCTGCTGATCGCGCCTCGGTTGAAGGGCGGCTACCGGCTGGTGGAAGATCCGGCGACGCAGGCATGGCTGCGTGGCCGGCGGGCCCGCGGTGATGCGATCGTGCTGCACGGCTACGACCAGGCGGCGACCAAGCGGCGCCGAGCCGAATTCGCCACCCTGCCCCGGCACGAGGCGCGCCTGCGGCTGACCGCGGCGGATCGCGTGCTCGAGCAGGTGGAATTGCGCACCCGGTTGTTCGCGGCTCCGCGCTGGGATGCCTCGGCGGGCGCCATCGAGGCGCTGCCCGAGGCCGGTTTCCGGCTCGCGCTCGGGCTGACCTCGATTCTCGATCTCGAGCGCAATATCGCCCAGAAGGCGCGCGTCTACGGCATGGGCGAGGGTTTCCGCGCCGAACCGTGGTGGTGCCGCGCGCTGGTGCTCGGTGCGGCCAGGACCGCACGTCGCGGCGGTGTGCTGCGCTTGGCCGTTTCCGCTGCTCAGCTCGGCCGTTCCGGTCCGCGGCAGGCGATGCTCGATGCGGTCGATCTCGCGCTGTTCCACGGCGCGTCCAGCGAGGTGTACCGCTGGGAGCCGTTCGCCGCCGTCAAGGCGGCCTGATCAGGTCTGCCCGAAGCCGTGTGGGGGTGTGGTCGGCACCGCCTACACGAGGCGCCGCCGCCCGTAATGGCGTGATCGGGCGGCGGCGCGCGGCGAAATCGATTCTGCGCCAGCGCTATTCGGTGGCGGAGCGCTGGGGGGGTCAAGATCGGGGCCGGACGGCTTTCGCCTTCTCGCTCGGTACGGCCGCGGTCGCGTTATGCGTGAATCCGCCCGCTTCCTCTCGAGTGAGCGGTTTGGATTGTGGATGCTTCTCCAGTTGCTCCATGCCGCGCGCGATATCGGCGAGCAGTAGGTCGGCCATATCGATGCTGAACCCGTGCCGGACCAGTGCGCGCATGATCGTCTCGTGCTCGCGGTCGGCGGGCAACGGATACGCGGCGATCAGCCAACCCCTGGTCCGCAGCCGATCCGACAGTTCATAGAGATTGAACCCGACATCCTCGGTCAGCCGCCACGACACCGCCGCGATGCCACGATGCGGATCGCCGCCGTGGATCATCTCGAACGGCCCGAGTTTCAGCAGGCCATCGGCCACATGCTGGGCGACGTGGTAGAGCTGGGACTGTAGACGGGTGTATCCGGTGTGGCCGAGCCGGATGAATTCGTAGTAAGAGGTGATCACCTGCCCGCCGGGGCGGGAGAAGTTGAGATTGAAGGTGGCCATGCTGCCGCCGAGGTAATCCACATTGAAGATCAGCTCCTCGGGCAGATCGGCGGCCTCGCGCCAGATCGCCCAGCCCGAGCCGAGCGGTGCCAGCCCGGTCTTGTGGCCGGAGGCATTGATCGATTTGACCCGCGACAGCCGGAAATCCCAGATCAGATCGGGTGCGGTGAACGGCGCGAGGAATCCGCCGCTGGCGGCGTCGACATGGATCGGGATATCCAGGCCGCTGACCTCCTGCAGCCGGTCCAGTGCCCGGCTTATCCCGGCGACATCCTCGAACAAGCCGGTATAGGTCTGCCCGAAGGTCGGAACCACCATGATGGTGTTCGCGTCGCAGTAGGCGGCCACATCTTCGGGATGCATGGTCAGCCGGTCCCCGCGCAGCGGAATCTGGCGGATCTCCACATCGAAATAGCGCGCGAACTTTTCCCAGCACACCTGCACCGGGCCGCAGACGAAGTTCGGGGTTCCGGTGCCGCCGCGTTTGCGCCAGCGGAATTTGGCGGCCAGACCGCCGAGCATCGCGGCCTCACTCGAGCCGGTGGTGGAGGTGCCGTGCGTGCCCGCCGGATCCGGCGCATGCCAAAGATCGGCGACCATCCGCACGCACCGGCGCTCCAATTCGGCGGTCTGCGGGTATTCGTCCTTGTCGACGATGTTCTTGTCCAGGGCTTCGTTCATCAGTCTGCGCGCCTGGTCGTCGACCCAGGTGGTGCAGAAGGTCGCCAGATTCATCCGGGAGACGCCGTCGAGCATCAGCTCGTCGTGCACGATCTCGTAGGCGACCTGCGGGATCAACTCGTTTGTCGGGAATCCGGCCTTCGGTGCCGACCGGCGCAGGCCCGGCAGGGCGAATAGGTCGTCGGGCTCCAGTTCTTCTGTCATCGAACCGCCTCCGAACATGGCTTGCGTGATGTTTGCGAAAACAGGTGGCAACCAGCGTCGACGTTTCAGCATGTCACAGCGGCGACCGGATTTTCGGTGTTCCGATCCGGACGACACAGACCGATCGGTCGGGTGATTTCTCCGTATGCACCGAGCGGTTCATGCCAGAGTGGGCGGGCGGCGCGCGGTCGGCCGCTTCTGTGCTGGATCGGATCGGAAATGAGGTTCGCAGATGATCGACGACTCCCGCATCGCGGCGCTGCGCCAGCGGGTGGCCGCGCTGATGCCGCAGGCGAAAACCGATCTCACCCAACTGGTTTCGTTCAAGTCGGTGGCCGATCCCCGGCAGTTCCCACCGGAGGACTGCAACCGGACCGCGCAGTGGGTGGCCGACGCATTCGCCGGGGCGGGTCTGACCAAGGTGGGGCTGCACGAAACTCCCGATGGCAGCAAGGCCGTCATCGCCTCGCGTCCCGCGCTGGACGGTGCGCCCACGGTATTGCTGTACTGCCACTACGACGTGCAGCCGCCGCTCGACGACGATGCCTGGCGCACGCCGGTCTGGGAGCTGACCGAGAAGGACGGCCGCTGGTACGGGCGTGGCAGTGCGGACTGCAAGGGCAATATCGTGATGCACCTGACCGCGCTGCGGGCACTCGGCGCGGATCTGCCGCTCGGGGTGACGCTGGTCGCGGAGGGTTCCGAGGAGCAGGGCACCGGCGGACTCGAACAATTCGTCGAGGCCAATCCGGATCTTTTGCGCGCGGATGCGATTCTGATCGGCGACTGCGGCAATTTCGCGATCGGGATGCCGACCTTGACCGAGTCCTTACGCGGCAATGTCAACGTGGTCGTCACCATCGAAACCCTCGCCGGGCCAATGCATTCCGGCATGTTCGGCGGTCCCGCCCCCGATGCGCTGGCCGCGCTCATCCACCTGCTCGCCTCCTTACGCGACGAATACGGCAACACCACCGTGGCCGGTCTGCCCAATGATCAGCGTTGGACCGGTGTGCAGTACTTGGCGGACCAATTCCGCGCTGACGCAGGCGTACTCGGCGGTGTCGAACTCACCGGTAACGGCACCGTCGCCGATATGCTCTGGGCGCGACCGGCTTTGACTGTGCTCGGGATCGACGCACCGAAGGTCGTGGGCTCAGCGGCGGCAATCCAGCCCGCCGCGCGAGCCCGGCTGAACCTACGCATTCCGCCGGGCACCGATCCAGATCAGGCGCTGGAACTGCTGACCGCACACCTGCTGTCGCATACGCCGTGGAGCGCGAAAATCAGCGTGGAAACCGAGGGGACCGGCGCGCCGTTCCGCTCGGCCAGCGGCGGTCCCGCGCGCACCGCCATGGAAGCCGCACTCACCGCCTCATACGGTCGCGCGACCACTACCCAGGGTCAGGGCGGTTCGATCCCACTGTGCAATGTCTTCGCCGACACCTACCCGCACGCCGAGATCATGCTGCTGGGCGTCGAAGAGCCCAAATGCCTCATCCACGCCCCCAACGAGAGCGTCGACCCCTCTGAAATCGAACACATGGCCCTCGCCGAGGCCCTCTTCCTCGCCACCTACGCCGAACACGCCCCCTGAGGTGTTGGACGCCCGATCACCACGCATCCGTGGCGGATCCGCTCGACGTTTGCCGCCAGGGATACATGGTGATCAACAGTCCAGGTATCAGAGGTCGCGCTGGGACTCGGGGGCGATGACCGTGAATTCTGTATTGGTGGGGCCCATTTCGGCTAGGCGGCCGAAGTAGATGCCTTGGGCTTCGGGCTGGATGATGCCGAAGTGGATGGGGAAGGCGGTGCGAGGGGAGACGGCGCGCAGGTAGTCGATGGCCTCGCTGATTCGCATCCACGGGGCGGATGCGGGGATGGCGAGGACGCCGACCGGCACCGGTGGCACCCAGAGCGAGTCGCCGGGGTGCACGAGTTGGGCCGGGTCGTCCGGGGTGCCGAGTTGGAAGACCGTGTTATCGATCACCGGGATCTCCGGGTGGATCACGGCGTGTCGGCCGCCGCCTCCGGTGATCCGGAGATCGCCGAGGGTGATCACATTGCCCGCGTGCACTGCCTCCCATGGTTCGCCGCGCTGCTGTGCGGTCTGTGGATCGCTGAACAGGCGTGCGTTCGGGTTGTTGTCGAGCAGCGCCTCGATCCGGCTCGGATCGATATGGTCGGGATGCTGGTGGGTGACGGCGATGGCGTCCAGGCCGGTAATGCCCTCGAAGCCGTGCGAGAAGGTGCCCGGATCGAACAGCACCTTCTTGCCGTGCAATTCGACGAGGATGCAGGAGTGGCCGAAGTGGGCTATGCGCATGGGGCCATGCTATTTGACTCGACCCCGACCGTAGCTCGGACAAGCTGGACAACTACGCTGCTCAGGTAACCCCAACACCACCTGAGGAGCAACGCGTGGCACGAGTCGTGGTCGAGGTGATGCCGAAGGCCGAGATCCTGGATCCGCAGGGTCAGGCCATCGCCGGCGCGCTCCCGCGCCTGGGATTCGCCGGAGTGTCGGATGTACGGCAGGGCAAGCGATTCGAACTCGATGTCGACGACAGTGTCAGCGACGCGGAGCTCGAACAGATCGCCGAGGCGCTGCTCGCCAACACCGTGATCGAGGACTGGAAGGTCGTGCGGGTTTCGGCATGAGCGAGCGAATCACAAGCACGACGGCGCGGATCGGGGTCATTACTTTTCCCGGCACGCTCGACGATGTCGATGCCGCACGGGCAGTGAAGTTGGCGGGTGCCGAGGCGGTCAGCCTGTGGCATGCCGATGCCGATCTGAAGCAGGTCGACGCGGTGATCGTGCCCGGCGGCTTCTCCTATGGTGACTACCTGCGCGCCGGTGCCATCGCCCGGTTCGCCCCGGTGATGGGTGAGGTCGTCAAGGCCGCGGGTCGGGGCCTGCCGATCCTGGGCATCTGCAACGGTTTCCAGGTTTTGTGCGAGGCCGGTCTGCTGCCCGGCGCGCTGACCCGCAACGAGGGTCTGCACTTCGTCTGCCGTGACGAATGGCTGCGCGTCGAAACCGCGAATACCGCATGGACCTCGCGTTTCGAGCCCGGTGCCCAGATTCTCATCCCGGTCAAGAACGCCGAGGGCCGCTACCAGGCCTCCGATCGTGTGCTCGACGAACTCGAGGGCGAGGGTCGGGTGGTCTTCCGCTACGCCGGTGACAATCCGAACGGCTCCCAACGCGATATCGCGGGTGTCTCTTCGGCCGATGGCCGGATCGTCGGCCTGATGCCGCATCCCGAACACGCCACCGAGCCGCTGACCGGCCCGAGCGATGACGGCCTCGGCCTGTTCCTCTCGGTACTCGACACCTTGGTTTCGGCCTAGCCACCACGCCGTCGGCAAGCGCACGGCTAGGTGATCTGGGCGATGACGTCGAAATCGACGCCATTGGCCAGCGCGATGTAGCCGGGCTGCTGGGCTTGGTTTCCGAGGAAGCCCCGTGTGCCTCCGGGGGTTTCGAGTAGTACGCCCTGATCGAGTGCCGCGTGTACGTCGGGTACGTGTAGTGATCCGGCCGTCTCGCCGATCGCGCGCAGGGTGTGGATCGCCTCGTAGCTCATATTGCTGAAGCTGGTCAGTGCGGGTGCGAAGGTGCCGTGTAGTCGGCGGTAGCGGGCCAGCCGGTCACGGCCGTCGTCGGTGTGCGGGTCGACGAAGAAGCTCGATGCCACGTAGAAGTTGTGGTTGGCCTCGGCACCGGCGGTCAGCAGTACGTTCTCGTCGGCGGCCGGGCTGACGCGCGGCAGCGTGTCGGCGCGGCCGGTGGCGGCGAACTGCCGGTTGAAGCGGGAGACATCCGCGCCGACCATGAGGATCATGACGGCGTCGGCCTGGTCCAATGCGGGATGGTCGAGGAATTCCGTGAAGTCCGGTGCGCCGAGCGGTACGAATCGCTCCAGCACGATGGCGCTCGGATCGGCCAGGCTACGGCGCACCGCCTTGGCCGATTCGCGCGGCCAGATGTAGTCGTTGCCGATGATCGCCCAGCGGCGCACACCGTGTTCGCGCTGCAGCCAGTGCACCGCGGGCAAGGTCTGGTCCGCCGGATGCTCCCCGAGCATCAGCACCCCGGGTAGCTCATTGGTGAGACCCTCGTGTCCGGTGGCGAAAAGATAGGGCACCCGACTGGCATTGGCCCGCGCGACGGCCAGTCGCACCGCCGAGGTGTGCCAGCCGGTGATCGCGTGCACCATTCCGGTGGCGAGCAGCGCGGAAACCTCATCGGCGACCTCGCGCGGATTCCGGCCGCCATCGATATTCGTAGTACGAATTTCGCGGCCCAGAAAACCCGTCCCAGCATTGATTTCGTTGACCGCGAGGGAAATCGCCGCATCGCATGACGCCGCAACGATACCGCCCGGTCCCTGCATCGGGACTATGTTCAGTATCTCGATCGTGCCGTCTGGGCCCTCGCCGAACGCTGACATTCGGTACTCTTCTTCTCGTTCGAGCGAAATTCATGGCAGGCAGGAAATAATGACGACCATTGTAAGCGGATATTCCACGCTGCATGGTGCGCTGCGTGCCGCACAACGGCGTTGGCTGGATCACCTCGACGCCGCCCTGTGCGCCAGGCAACTGACGGCCGATCAATGGTCGATGCTGTCGAATCTGTCCACCGGGTTCGGGGTCACCATGAGTGAGCTCGCGGCCAGGTCGCAGCTAGCGCCGTCCTCGGCGACCAGGCATGCCGACGCACTCGCCGAACGTGGCCTCATCTTCCGGATTGCCGCGGAGGACGACCGCCGCCGCATCCTGATCGGGCTGAGCCGGCTCGGTTCGGATCTGGTCGACGCGGTGCGCGCCGAGGAGGAGCACGCGGAGCAGGAGTTGCGTTCGCGTATCGGTGTGCGGCGTTATGCCGAGCTGATGCGTTTGCTCGAGCTCGTTTCCGCAGAGTAGTTCAAATTGGTAAGACTTTCATCGGATGAATTAGTCCGATGAATGTCCGGTTGCGCTGATCGCGCGGAATTTACCATTACTCGGGTTATGTTCCGAGGCCTCATTGTGCTGCCCGAATATTTGACCATCGGCGTACGACGAGACCGAGTTGTACTGCACCGCGACGGTGATTTTCGGCGATGAGACCGCGTATTCGCCGAGGCCTGCCGCCGCAACACGGTCGGTGGCGTGTTCTCGGTGGTGCAGCGGCACTTCGACGGCGCCTGCTTCGGTCCCTGCGGGCTGTTGAACCGCAGCGGCGGCCGAGCGCTGGGTGCGCGGGTCAGGCGGACTGCCCGGTCTGCATAGGATCGCAGGCATGCCCGTTTCCACTACCGCTGCCACGGCCGCCGGGTTGTGCGCCTTCATCGACGCTTCACCGTCGCCGTTCCACGTGTGCCGGACGGTCGCGCGGGAGCTGGACTCCCACGGCTTCACCCCGCTCGCGGAATCGCAGCCGTGGCCCTCGGATGGGCCGAGTCGCCATTACGTTGTGCGCGGCGGTTCGCTGGTCGCGTGGGCGACGGCCGATTCCGCCGGTGTGACGCCGTTTCGGGTGGTCGGTGCGCACACCGACAGTCCGAACCTGCGGGTGAAGCAGTATCCGGATCTGGCCGCGGTGGGCTGGCAGCTGGTCGGTTTGGAGCCCTATGGCGGAGCCTGGCTGAATTCGTGGCTGGACCGGGAACTCGGCATCTCCGGGCGGCTCAGCGTGCGCGACGGAAATGCGGTGCGAGACCAGCTGGTTCGCATCGATGAACCGATTCTGCGGGTGCCGCAGTTGGCCATCCACCTATCGGAGGATCGCCGCGGTGTCACGCTGGATCCGCAGCGGCATGTCAATGCGATCTGGGGTCTGGGTGCGCAGCCGCGCTCATTCCTCGAATTCGTCGCCGAATATGCCGAGGTCGATCCGCGGTCTGTGCTCGGCTGGGAGCTGATGACCCATGATCTGGCACCGAGCCGGTTGGTCGGCCGGGACCGCGATCTGGTGAGCGCGCCGCGCCTGGACAATCAGGGCACCTGCTATGCCGGATTGAATGCCTTCCTCGCGGCGATCGAGGAGCCCGGTGCGAACATTCCGGTGCTGGCGATGTTCGATCACGAGGAGGTCGGCAGTCAGTCCGATCGCGGCGCGCAGTCGGATCTGCTGCCGACGGTGCTCGAGCGCATCGTGCTCGCACGTGGCGGCGGCCGCGCCGAATACTTGGCCGCGCTGGCCGGATCCGTCTGCGCCTCCGGCGATATGGCACACGCGACGCACCCCAACTACCCGGACCGCCATGAGCCCGCCCATCGCATCGAGGTCAACGGCGGCCCGGTACTCAAGGTCAACCAGAACCTGCGCTACGCAACCGACGCGGCGGGTGCGGGTGCCTTCGCCCTGGCCTGCGCCCAAGCCGAGGTCCCCCTGCAGCGCTACGTGCACCGCGCCGATCTCCCCTGCGGCTCCACCATCGGCCCGATGACCGCGGCCCGCACCGGCATGCCCACCGTCGATGTAGGCGCAGCCCAGCTGGCTATGCACTCGGCCCGTGAAATCATGGGCGCAGAAGATGTTTCGGCCTACGCCGCCGCACTAGCCGCCTTCCTGACCCCCGCACCGTAGCTTCGCCGACGCGTGGCGCTACGCAGTTGCGGATTTTTCCCGAGTTGCCGGGTGGTAGGTGATGACGGCGACAACGAATACCGCCAGCGTGACGAGAACGTAACTGCTGCCGATGAGCTGTTGCCACCAGGCCCAGCCGAGTTCCAGGTCCTTCGAGTGCGGCAGGAGCCATTGGGGGCCGATCATGAACAGGACGGTGCAGGCGGCGACGGAGCCGATGAACCAGCGGTTGCGGGTGCCGCGGGCGATGGCGTCGGCGGCGACCAGGATGGCGGGGGCGATCCAAACCCAGTGGTGCGACCAGGAAACCGGGGACACCAGCAGTACCGCGGCAGCGTTCACCATCAGTGCGGCGACCTGCTGCCCCGCTGCGAGCAGCCGGTGCATCCACACCGCGGCCAGGGCAATCGCGATGAGCGACAGTGTGATCCAGATCATGGTGGCCAGCGAGTCGGAGACGCCGATGCGAAAGGCCATGCCCTTGATCGACTGATTGCCCGCGAAGTACGGCGGGCCGATGCGGCCGGTATCGGCAAGGGTGTGGAACCAGTATTCGGCCGAATCACTCGGGAACAGCAGGAATCCGAGTCCGACCGCGACGATCGCGGAGACGATCAGCGTGCCCGCCGCCTTCCAATCCCGGCGTAGCAGGAAGTACAGCAGATATCCGGCCGGAATCAATTTCACCGAAACCGCGATGCCGATCAGCATGCCGCGCGGCCAGACGGGTTTGCGGACAAGGCAATCCATGGTGACCGCGGCCATCAGCACCAGATTGATCTGACCGAAGCCGAAGGTCTGCCGGATCGGTTCGGACATCTGTGCCACTGCGACCACACCGATGACCAGCGCGAGCATGGTCCGCCGCTCGAGGCTCGGGCGCAGTCGCGCGAGCACCAACCACAGTGTGATGCCAAGACTGAGCACCGAGGTGGCGGTCACCAGCACCTCGGCCAGCGGCAGCGGCATCAGCGCGAGCGGTGCGAAGAACAGGGCGGCCAGCGGGGGATAGGTGAAGGGCAGCCCGATCCCCTCGACCGGGGGCATCGGTCCGTACAACTCGCCGTCGTCGAGCCAGACGCGCGCACCGTTGCGATAGACCTGGAGATCGATGTATCCGTTCCACCAGTGCACCACCAGCGAGACGATGGCCGATACGGCGAACATCGCGACGGCGATCAACAGCCAGCGCACCTGCGGGTTCGACAATGAGAATCGCGGCGAGACAGCCGAGTCGAGTTCGAGCCGAGTGTTCTGCGTGGTGACGGGCTGCTCGGCCGGATCCGCAACCCCCGATCGATCGTTCACGGCCAAAGCGTAGCGGTTGCGAGCTCGCGCGATGTGTGCCGACCCGAGGCATCCGCGGCCGAAAAACCGGCGATCCGGACGACCGGTCGATGCGACCGGCCGCCCATCGAGGGCCAGGGCTAAACTTCATGGCGAATCCCCAGCTTCGCGCTCCGGCCCGAAAGGACCCTGGTACTCCGTGACTCCGCAGGTCGACACCGTCAGCGCAGCCGCAGCAACTCCCGACGCCCCGCAGCCCTACAAGGAGCTCGGTCTCAAGGACGACGAGTACGCGCGGATCAAGGAAATCCTCGGCCGTCGGCCGACCGACGCCGAATTGGCGATGTATTCGGTGATGTGGAGCGAGCACTGCTCCTACAAGTCCTCGAAGGTGCATCTGCGCTACTTCGGCGAGACCACCACCGACGAAATGAAGTCAGCGATGCTCGCGGGCATAGGTGAGAACGCGGGCGTCGTCGATATCGGCGAGGGCTGGGCGGTCACCTTCAAGGTGGAAAGCCACAACCACCCGTCCTACGTGGAGCCGTATCAGGGTGCGGCCACCGGCGTCGGCGGCATTGTGCGCGACATCATGGCCATGGGCGCACGGCCCATCGCGGTGATGGATCAACTGCGCTTCGGTGCGGCGGAGGCACCCGATACCCGGCGCGTGGTCGACGGTGTGGTGCGCGGTGTCGGCGGCTACGGCAACTCGCTCGGCCTGCCGAATGTCGGCGGCGAGACCGTTTTCGATGCCTCCTACCAGGGCAACCCGTTGGTTAACGCGCTGTGCGCCGGTGTCATGCGGGTCGAGGATCTGCATCTGGCCTTCGCCTCCGGCGCAGGCAACAAGATCATTCTGTTCGGCGCGCGCACCGGTCTCGACGGCATCGGCGGCGTTTCGGTGTTGGCCTCGGACACCTTCTCCGGTGATGAATCCGGTACCGGCCGCAAGAAGCTGCCGAGCGTCCAGGTCGGCGACCCGTTCGCCGAGAAGGTGCTCATCGAATGCTGTCTCGAGCTGTACGCGGCCAAGCTGGTGGTCGGCATCCAGGACCTCGGTGGCGCCGGATTGTCCTGCGCCACTTCCGAACTCGCGGCCGCGGGCGACGGCGGCATGCATATCGACCTGACCAAGGTGCCGCTGCGCGCCAAGGGCATGACCCCGGCCGAGGTGCTCTCCAGCGAATCGCAGGAGCGCATGTGCGCGGTGGTCACGCCGGAGAACGTGGACGCGTTCATGGCCGTCTGCCACAAGTGGGATGTGCTGGCCACGGTCATCGGTGAGGTCACCGAGGGCGACCGGCTGGTGATCAGCTGGCACGGCGAGACCGTTGTCGATGTGCCGCCGCGCACCGTCGCGCATCAGGGCCCGGTGTACGAGCGCCCGGTGCAGCGACCGGATTTCCAGGACGCGCTCATCGCCGACACCCCGGACACGCTGCCCCGCCCGAAGACTCCGGACGAATTGCGCGCCACCGTACTGCAGATGGTCGCCAGCCCGCAGCTGTGCAGCCGCCGGTGGATCACCGAGCAGTACGACCGTTACGTCCGCGGCAATACCGTGCTCGCCGAACATGCCGACGCGGGTGTGATTCGGATCGATGAAGAGACCGGCCGCGGCATCGCCCTGGCCACCGACGCATCGGGCCGATACACCAAGCTCGACCCCTACACCGGCGCGCAGCTCGCGTTGGCCGAGGCCTACCGCAATGTGGCCACCACCGGCGCGACGCCGAAGGCGGTCACCAACTGCCTCAACTTCGGCTCGCCGGAGGATCCGGGCGTCATGTGGCAGTTCCAGCAGGCGGTGCGTGGTCTCGCGGACGGCTGTGTGGCCCTGGGCATTCCGGTCACCGGCGGCAACGTCAGCTTCTACAACCAGACCGGTCAGGACGCCATCCTGCCCACCCCGGTGGTCGGTGTGCTCGGCGTCATCGACGATGTGCACCGACGCATCCCGACCGGTCTCGGCCTGGAGCCGGGCGAGACACTGATCCTGCTCGGCGAGACCGCCGACGAATTCGGCGGCTCGATCTGGTCGCAGGTCGCGCACGACCATCTCGGCGGTGTGCCGCCCAAGGTCGACTTCGCCCGCGAGCAGCTGCTCGCCGAGGTGCTGACCTCGGGTTCACGCGACGGCATGATCAGTGCGGCGCACGACCTTTCCGAGGGCGGTCTGATCCAGACCGTGGTCGAGGCCGCGCTGGCCGGCGAAACCGGTTGCCGCATCCTGCTGCCCGAAGGTTCGGATCCGTTCGTGCAGTTGTTCGCCGAATCGGCGGGCCGGGTGCTCGTCGCGGTGCCGCGCTCAGAGGAGACCCGCTTCACCAAGATGTGCACCGCGCGCGAATTGCCGTGGGTGCGTATCGGTGTGGTCGATCAGGGTTCGGATTCCGTTGAGGTGCAGGGCCAGTTCTCGATCACCCTGGACGATCTGCGCGAGGCGCACGAGGGCACGCTGCCGAAGCTGTTCGGGGCCAGTGCCGTTTGAGCGCGCCGGAGGCTGATGAAGTCTCGGCAGTCCTACGCGGAGGTGGACTAGCGGCGTTCGCGGTCCCCTCCGTGGTCACGCTCCGCTACCGCCTCCGGGGCCTGAGCTCACGCTGCGGGGGCGTCGGCAAAATCGTCGGCGCCGTCGAGCGTTTCTTCCACCCGAATTACGTCGGCCTCATCGTCGCCACGGTGTTCTTCGGCTGGTCGCTGACCCCCTCACTGCTGCCACGGGATTGGCTGTTCGAGGGACTGGTCAGCGGGATCAATGCGGCCATCGGCTACGGCGTCGGCTGTCTGTTCGAATGGGTGTACCGCAAGTGGTTGCGGAAACCGATACGCCGCAAGGTCGCACAATTGCCAACCGCGGTCACGCGGGTATGGGCGAAACGACCCGCGTGGCTTTCCGGCGCGGTCAAGACCGCGATTGTGTTCGCCTGTCTCGCTGTCGCCGTATTCCTACTGGTCGAATCGTCCTGCTGGCAGCGGGAAATCACCGCGCTCATGGGCATGGAACCCACGACTACCTCTGGATTCATGCGCACCGGCGCACTGAGCGCACTGGTCGGTGCGATCGTCATCGCGGTATTCCGGATACTGCGGCGGCTCGTCCGTTCGGTCGCGTTCGAGCTGATCAAGCGCGCCCACTTTCCGCGCCAATTGGCCGTCCCGACCGGCGTGCTCGTGGTGGTGGTCGCGGCGATGCTGCTGTTCAACGGCGTGCTCACCAAAGTCTTTTTCGACGTGGCGAACTCGGCGTTCAGCGCGCGCAACGGCAACACCTCGCCGAATGCCGTACAGCCGCAGCTGCCGGAGCGCTCCGGCAGTCCGAATTCATTGGCAGCCTGGGACACTCTGGGGTCCGAGGGCCGCTGGTTCGTCTCGTTCGTGCCGCGCGCGGCCGATATCAGCCAGGTCACCGGAAGCCCCGCGCGCGAACCGATTCGGGTCTACGCCGGATTGGAATCGGCCGACGGACCCGAGGCACAGGCCGAATTGGTCGCGGCGGAGTTGGAGCGCACCAAGGCTTTCGAGCGCAAGGTGCTGGTGGTCGTCACGACGACGGGCACCGGCTGGGTCGACTCGTCCAGCGCCGAATCCATCGAGCTGATGTACAACGGCGACACCGCGATCGCCGCGACCCAGTATTCCTATCTGCCGAGTGTGCTGTCGTTCCTGTCCGATAAGGACAAGGCCACCCAGATGGGAAAGCTGGTCTTCGACAAGGTTTATGAGCACTGGTCGGCCCGGCCGGAGCAGGAGCGGCCCAAGCTGCTCGTCTACGGCGAGAGCCTGGGATCCCAAGGCGCCGAAGGTGCTTTCACCGGCCTGGCCGATATCCGGTCGAAGACCGACGGCGTGCTGTGGGTCGGACCGCCGAATTCCAACCGGCTATGGAGTGAATTCACCGCCCGCCGTGATCCCGGCACGCCGGAAATCTTGCCGACCTATGCCGACGGACTGGTGGTGCGCTTCTCCGACAGCCGCGCCGACCTGTGGAAGCCTGGGGACAACTGGCTGTCGCCGCGCATTGCCTATCTGCAGCACGCCTCCGATCCGGTGGTCTGGTGGTCGGCGGATCTGCTGTTCAGCGAACCGGATTGGCTGCGCGAATCGCGCGGCCCCGATGTTTCCTCGCGCATGGCGTGGTATCCGATTGTCACGTTCTGGCAGGTCGCCGCGGATCTGCCCAGGGCGCAGAGCGTCAGCGACGGACACGGACACAACTACGGCAACCTGGTATTGGATGCGTGGGCCGCGATCGCGCAGCCGCCGGATTGGTCGGCTGATCTGGCGGATCGGATCCGGGATTATCTGGCGGTCTCCGCCGCCCGTGAGCACCAGCTGAAATAGCGCACACATACTGAGCGGGCTCGAACCCCTCGTTCGCCGGACCCGTCCAGGTGCGCACCATCAGGTGACGGATTTGAACGGATCGTGCTCCGCGATCAGTTTTTCCATCCGCGCCTCGTCCAAGCGGCGGCTGATGCTCGCCGATTCCTGTTGGTCGCGAACCACCTTTGCCAGCGTGAACGCGCTCGACACCAGGAACAGCACGGACATGCCGAGAAAGCCCCGCTGTGCGATATCCAGTGGCAGGTAGAAGATGCCGACGCCGGTCCCGAAGAAGCTGACGCCGAATGCGATCGCGGCTTGCGCGAGGAAGGCCGAAGAGGTTTTCGGCCGGGCGTTGGGATTGCTCATGCCTGCCCCTCGCTGACGCTCGACTCCGGCATGCGCAAAGCGCGCTGGCACATTATTCGTTCGCTTCGCTCACTCATAGGTACCGAGTCTGCTGATTCAGGGCGCTGCGCAACCGCGTACAACTACTCGAGCGCGTTGGGTAGTTGCCGGAAGTCGCGGTAAGTGACACTGCCGCTGGATGATTCGCGAATCGAGTCGGTTGTGGCGGGCCGAGTGGCGGTGTGATCTGCGTCGGCAATACCGCGCGCCGCTGCGGGCGACACACCCGTTGACCCGAGCGCACCCGCATACTGTTCGGGTGATGATCGCTACGGACCTGTCGACGCCCGTGCCCGATCCGAACCGCCACGATCCGGGCATCGCGCCGTCGCGCTGACCGATGCTCGAAACCACGACCACCCTGACGAAGCTGCGTGCGCGCGGCGTCGTGGTCGTGCGGCGTGCCGAGGACATCATCGACCTGAACTATGTCGGTCTGGTCTTCGCGACGATCTTCTTCGCACTTTCGGTGACGCCGTCGCTGGTGCCGCGCGACTGGCTGTTCCAGGGCCTGATCAGCGGCATCAATGCCGCGCTCGGCTACGGCCTCGGCTGCCTGTTGGAGTGGCTGTTCCGGCTCTGGGGACGGCCGCGGCTGGCCAAGCTACTGCGCGACCGGATTTCGCCGCCGCCGACCTGGGTGCGCTATGCGGTGAAGTCCGCGATCCTGCTCAGCGCCGCTGTCACCGCGGCCTTCATGCTGGTGCAGTCGGCCCGCTGGCAGCGCGAGATCACCGCGCTGATGGGTATGGAGGGCACCACCACCCCCGCATATCTGCGCACGGGATTGCTCAGTATCGCGGTGGGGACCGGGGTGGTCGCGGTGTATCGAACGCTGCGCGAGATCATCCGATTCCTGGCCCGCCAGCTCAACCGCTGGGTGCGGGTGCCGCGCGAGCTGGCGCCATCGGCCGGATTCCTGGTTCTGGTGGTGCTGACCGTCACGTTGTTCAACGGCGTCGCCTCACGTGCCTTCTTCGCGGTAGCCAACTCGGCGTTCAGCGTGCAGAACGATCACACCTCGCCGAATGCGGTTCAGCCGCTGCAGCCGGAGCGCTCGGGCAGTCCGGCCTCGCTGGCGAAATGGGATTCGCTCGGATTCGAGGGCCGCTGGTTCGTCTCGCACGGTCCCTCTGCGGCCCGGATCACCTCGATCACCGGGAAGCCCGCGCGCGAGCCGATACGCGCCTATGTGGGTCTGGAGTCTGCGCAGAGCGGTGAGGCGCGGGCTGAGCTCGCGGTCTCCGAACTGGAGCGCACCGGCGCCTTCGACCGGAAGGTGCTGGTGGTGATAACCACGACCGGGACCGGATGGGTGAATTCCATGGCGGCCAGCGCAATCGAGTACATGTACGGCGGCGATTCCGCCATGGTGGCCTCGCAGTATTCGTATTTGCCCAGTGTGCTGTCCTTCCTCGCGGACCGCGGCAAGGCATCGGATGCGGGTAAGCAGCTGTTCGATGCGGTCTACCAGCATTGGTCGGCGCGCCCCGAGGGGGCGCGGCCGAAGCTGCTCGTGTACGGCGAGAGTCTGGGGTCGCAGGGCTCGGAGGCGGCCTTCGACGGACTCGCCGATCTGCGCTCCAAGGTCGACGGTGCGCTGTGGGTCGGGCCGCCGAATTCGAATCGACTGTGGGAGCAGTTCGTTTCGCGGCGCGATCCCGGATCGCGCGAGGTCGAACCGGTGTACGCCGATGGTCTGGTGGTCCGGTTCGCCTCCGACAGTGCCGATCTCGTGCGTCCGACGACCGAATGGCGTGCGCCACGCATCGCCTATCTGCAGCACGCCTCCGACCCGATCGTCTGGTGGTCCTCGGACCTGATCTTCTCCCAACCGGATTGGTTGTCCGAACCACGCGGCTCCGATGTGTCATCGCAGATGCGCTGGTGGCCGTTCGTCACGTTCTGGCAGGTCTCGTGTGACCTGTCCAATGCACAGGGCGTCACCGACGGGCACGGGCACCGGTACGGCAGTCTGGTATTGGACGGCTGGATCGCCGTCGCGGCGCCGCCGGATTGGACCGTGGAACAGTCCGACAAGATCCGGGCCCAGATCGAGGCCGCCGAGGACTACGAGCGCGAGATCAAATGACGTTTATCGGGCGCGTTGCGAAAACTGCTGTCGCCGTTGGCATTCCATTGGCATGGAGCAATTGGCTGTTGCCGCGCTCGAGGCTGGATCTGCGCGGCCGCACCGCAGCCAATGCCGGATTCGCGACTGGCTACGCACTGGCATTTCGGGGCCGACCGAACTGGTTGTCTGTGCGGGGGCTCGGTTACGGACTCGCCTCGGCGAGCGTGGTCGCCGCCGGTTATGGTGCGGCCGTCGCTATTCCGGCGCTGCGTGATCGTCTCGGTGGGTTCGCCGACCGGGCTCCGGACGGCCCGCTCGTTGAGTGGGTCGCGGTACATATCCCGATCGGCACCGTCTACAGCGAGGAACTCATCTTCCGTGCGACCCTGAACCCATTGCTGGACAAAGAGTTCGGGCCAAGCGGCGGTGCGTTGATCGGAGCAGCTACCTTCGGCCTCTGGCACATCTATCCCGCACGCGCTGCGGGCGACAGCGTTCCGGCATCGATTGCCGCGACCGCTGCCAGTGGCCTCCTATTCGACCTGCTGCGCCGCCGCACCGACAGTGCCACAGCCCCCGCTCTGCTGCACTTCGCCGTGAACGCCGGAGGTGCGCTTGCGCCGCGCCTCGCCGCGGCTGGTTCGCCGAGCAGTTGACCGGCTTCAGCCGCTGTCACGTTGCGGCTCCGAGCTTGTGGCCGAGCCATCCATCCCGGCGCGAACGAGCCTGAACGTGCATACCTGACCGTGACGACCGAACTCTTTGCCGCCATTGACAATTGAACGGTGTTCTATAAGCATGGCTGCGATACTCAGTGCTCGGGACACACTCACACAGACGCGAGGTTTTCGTCAGCCACGGCAAAGGAGACGAGGCAAATCATGGGGGACGACCAGCACGACGAGGACTCTCGGAACTCGAGCCGACCCCAGCAGGAAGTCCCTCCCGGGCGGCGCAGCTGGGCCAGTCGCCACCCCGTTCTCGCCGCGATACTCTTGCCGGTCATTCCCGGTTTGATCGTCGGCTTGATCATCCTCGTACCGGACAAGTTCTTCGATGCCAAGCAGGACGGAAACTCCTCCTCCCAGTCCCCTCCACCGACCCAGCAGGCTTCCCGGACCGAGCCGGCCGACCGACCGCCCACTGTCTCCGCGCCCGCTACTTCCTCGACATCGATCTCGTCGGAGGACGTTCGGTGGTCCGGCACGGTCAACCTGACCTACCTCGACCTGGACTCCGTCCCGCCCAGGGTGGTATCCGGCAACAAGGGCGCCAGCACGTGGGCCAGCTACAACTACTCTTCGTCCAAAAAATTCTCCGAAGCCACGCTCTACGGCCAGCCAGGCGACTTCTTTACCGTGCAGCCCACCATCGCGTCCTGGAGCAATCCGGCCAAGCCGACCCGGCAACAGTGCGCAGACCTCATCGTTACCCAGGGCGTCGAATCCCTACCTCTCAGCAAGAACAGCAGCTACTGCGTCAAGACCGCGGCCAATCGCGTCGCCTTCATTACCGAACTTTCGCTCAGCGACGCCATCCACGCCTACACGGCCGTGGTGACCGTCTGGTCCGCCACCAGCTGATGGGCCTCGCCCACACCACCCCACATTCTCGCCTGGTTGTCATCAGCGACACCCCGTTGATGATCAACGAGGTGCCACACGTGATAGCCGACACCAGCGTCATCCTCGATGGCGCACAACCACTCTCGTATCGAGGGCAGCGCACCAGCGTGCCGCCGGTCGTCTGATGGCTTCTCGGGTATGCAGCTGGTCCGGCTCTGGTCTTCACCCCCGGCTGCCTTCACGACGAGCGTGCAAAACGGCGACTTCAACCGGCCCGAAGCGTCGACGCCATCCGCAGAGCGACCGACGCGCACTCGTCTGGCCGTAGCGCCCATTCTCGCTCGATCCGGCGGGAATCCCCGGATACGGGGCAAGAGCACGGCCGCTGCGGCCAGTCGCCTCCCAGTATTCTCGGCATCGTGGCAGGACGAGCAAAGGTGGATCCAACGGAACTACGAGCGGCCGTCGCGGCGGTCAGCGCGTGGCTGCGCGACGATTCGACGCCCGCACCCGCCCGGCCCGAACTCGCCGCCGCGGTCCGCGCCACCGTTCGCACCCTCGCCGCCGCCGCACCCGGCCACTCCGTCGAGGTCCGCGTCCCACCTTTCGTGGCCGTGCAGTGCATCGAGGGCCCGCGGCATACCAGGGGCACACCGCCGAATGTCGTCGAAACCGACCCGCGCACTTGGCTTTTGCTTGCCACCGGCCTCCTCGAATTCGACGTTGCGGTGGTATCGGGCGCGGTCAGCGCTTCCGGCAGCCGAGCTGGCGAAGTGGCCCACTGGCTGCCCATCACGCGTGCCACCGCAGACTGACGATCGTCCTGGCCAGTGCCCGCGAGAACTCCATTGGCTGAATGTGTCTGCTCGACGCGCCCCTGCTGGACTCCATCCTGGACGGCGACGAGGACGAGGGAACCAATGTCTTCGATCGAATCCTGGAAGTCATCATCACCAGTTGAAAGACTTCCCGCCCGAGAGGTCTTCCGCAGGGTAAGGGGATGCCCGGGATAGCCGTTCTCACAACAGGTTCCGGGATCCAGCCATCCCCACTGTGCCCACATTTTGCTCAGAGGAGGCGTGAATCCCGGTGAGGGATGCGAGGATTCGCAGGCTAAGGGTAGACGGTGTCGGCGGCCTGGGTCAGGCGGTCCAGCAGCGCGGTCCTGATGGCCGGGCGGGAGCCGAAGACCAGCGTGAAGGTCGCCTCACGCAGTGAGCGCTCGGCGAGGTTGCCGCGCGTGACGGCCGCGCTGCCGACTGCGGTCACCAGAGCCGACGCCGCGCGGACCGCGAGTTCGGAGGCGCGGGCGCGAGCCAGGTAGACATCCGACTGGCCGGTGAGCGCATCGTCGAGTTCGGTTCGGATGCGGGCGGCTTCGGCAGCCGAAGCGGTGGTGTCGATGCCGAGCCGCGTGAGTTCGCCGAGACAGCGCCGCACGATGCCGAGGGCCAGCGCGCCGTTGCGCCAGGCGGCCAGGATGAAGGAGGCGTTGAAACTGCGCAGCGAAATCCGGTTGTCCACAGCGGAATCGGGCACCTGGACGCCGTCGAAAGTGAGTGTCACGGTCTTGCTCGCGTCGGCGGCGATGAGCGGGAGCGGGGTGGCATGTACCGCGGGGCTCGGTTCGGCGGGCACCAGCACGCTGATCAGCGATCCCTCGTCGTCCGCATCGCGCGCCATCACGCCGAGGATGTCCACCAGACCCCACCCGGTGACGAACGGGGCGGTGCCGTCGAGGACATACCCACCGTCGACGCGACGCGCGATCAAGCCGGGTTGGTCGTTCGCGCCCGCGTAGCTCACACCCGCGCGTACCCGTCCGTGCCGCAGGTCCTCGGTAAGTCGTTCGCGCAGTTCGAGATTCGGTGAGGTGGCGACCCGGCGCGCGACCCCGAGATGCTGCGCCCAGACGAAGGTGGTCGTCAGGCATCCGGCGACCAGGATCTCACCGGCCTGGGTGAAGGTGGCGATATCCATATCGGCCCGCCTCGTCACCCGGCCACCATCCCTCATCGAATCGCTGCGGGATGCTGGATCCATGGTCGCGCCGTAGAACCCGTATTCGGCGAGCAGGTCGAAATGGGTGCCGGGAATTTCGCCGGTGCGGTCGACCGCGTCGGCCTGTGGTGCGAATATCTCATCGGCCAGATAGCGCGCGTGTTCGATCCACGAATTCACACCACCCATCTTGGTGCATGCCGCGAATCCGGTCGCAGTCGCCATGAGGCTCGCCTCAGCCGCGGGACAGATCGCGCCGATGCAGGCCCTTGTAGTCGTAGTACCGGGTGATGAAGGTGCCGAGCACCAGCCCGATCACGAGCCCGAGCACCGCCATCCACACCCCGCGTGCCAACCCCGCCGGGAAGTTCGCATCGAAGTAGAGAATGGCGCGCACACCGACGAACACCTGGTGCATCGGCTCGAATTTCGCCAGCCAGCCCAGATATTTCGGCGTCGCCTCGATCGGCACGGTGCCGCCCGAGGAGGGCAGCCCGAGAATGATGAACAGGATCAGGTTGATCAGCAAACCCGCCGAACCGACCGCTGCGAGGATGGACAACCCGGTGATCCCGACCGCCATGATGGCCAACGCGCTATAGAGAAACAGCGTGAGCGGATGATCGATCGGCATATCGAGCAGGCCGGCCACAGCGAGGAATACGCCCGCGACGATATTCGCGGTGATCACCATCACGCCCCATTTGATCAGCAGCGTATTGAACCGCGAGATCGGTGTGTACGGAAAATGCACGTACCACGGCCCGTATTCGGTGGGCACGAATCCGAGTGCGGCATCGATCATGGTGTGGATGGTCATCGAGCCGACCAGCCCGGCGAGCAGGAGTAGCAGCGCGTAGAAAAACGCCGTCAAACCCTGTCCGGTGCCGGATGGCAGCGGGCGGAACGGTGCGATGACGATGTGCAGCGGATCCGCGAGCGCCACCCGAGTCGCACCCGTCAACTCCGGCGCCGCCCCGCCACCAGGCGGCCTCAACTGCGCGTTCACCTGATCGGTCAGCTGCTTACCGACCTGCTCGTTCACTTGGGTCAGCGCCTGGGTGCCGATGGTCGTGACGATATTTGTGACGAACGCCCCACTGCGCGGATTCGTCTGCAACGTCAGCGTCGGGCGCTGGATATCACCGGGCACTACACTGCCCGCCCCGAGAATGCCGAGGCGCTTACTGAAATCGCTGGGAATCAGGATCGTGCCGTACACCGCACCGGACTGCATCTTCAGCTCGGCCTCGTTGATGCCGAACACCTGCAGATCGACCTTGTCCGCCGGAATGCCATGGCGCAGCGCATCGGTGATCTGTGTGCCGAAATTCACCTGCTGCCCGCCGACCGTATCGCCGACATCCTGATTGACCAAGGCGATCGGGAAGTCGTGCAGGTTCTTCTCCGGGTCGACGACGTAATCCAGATACATTGTGCCCAGCAGCGCCATGAACAGGGTCAATACGGCGATCGGGGCCAACCACATACGCGCGGTCAACCGTGTATCCGACCCACGGGTGCGTGCACGGTCCGAAGTCGTCACGGCTGGCACGGTAGCACCGTGCCGCACGGAAAAACGGCAGCGTCGCTCGGCGATTGCTGCGCCTCCCCGGTGGCGGTGATCGCGGCGCGTCATTCACCCGTAGAATGGCGATTGCCCCCAGCCCGCCCGAACAGGGAGCAAACGGTGACCAACGCCGAAATGCCGGTCGAAACTACCTCCGATCAGGTCGAGAACGAACCACGCGAAGAGTGTGGTGTGTTCGGAGTCTGGGCGCCGAGCGAGGACGTGGCCAAGCTCACGTACTACGGCTTGTATGCGCTGCAACACCGTGGCCAGGAAGCCGCGGGCATCGCCGTCTCCGACGGCTCACAAATTCTGGTCTTCAAGGATCTGGGACTGGTCAGCCAGGTATTCGACGAGCAGACGCTGGCTGCGATGCCGGGTCATATCGCCATCGGCCACTGTCGCTACTCCACCACCGGCTCCACCACCTGGGAGAATGCGCAGCCGATCTTCCGCACCACCTCGGTCGGTTCCGGACTTGCGTTGGGCCACAACGGAAATCTGGTCAACACCGCCGAATTGAGCGCGCGCGCACGCGAACTCGGGCTGATCGGTATGCCGCCGGTCTCCGGTGGTCGCCCCGCGCAGATCACCGCCACCTCCGACTCGGATGTGATGACCGCACTGCTCGCGCACGCCGCCGCGGATTCGAGCATCGAACAGGCCGCGATGAAACTGCTGCCGACGCTGAAGGGCGCGTTCTGCCTGACCTTCATGGACGAGCACACTCTCTACGCCGCGCGCGATCCGCACGGTGTTCGTCCGCTGTGCCTCGGTCGGCTCGAGCGTGGCTGGGTCGTAGCCAGTGAGACCGCCGCATTGGATATCGTCGGCGCCGCCTTCGTCCGGGAGATCGAGCCGGGCGAACTGCTGGCGATTGACGCCGATGGCGTGCGGTCCATGCGCTTCGCCAATCCCGAACCCAAGGGCTGTGTGTTCGAATACGTCTACCTGGCCCGGCCCGACAGCACCATTGCCGGTCGCTCGGTGCACGCTACCCGGGTGGAGATCGGCCGTCGCCTGGCCAAGGAACATCCGGTCGAGGCCGATCTGGTGATTCCGGTGCCGGAGTCCGGCACCCCCGCCGCGGTCGGTTACGCACAAGGTTCGGGTGTGCCCTACGGGCAGGGCCTGATGAAGAACGCCTACGTCGGGCGCACCTTCATCCAGCCGAGTCAGACCATCCGTCAGCTCGGTATCCGACTCAAGCTGAATCCGCTGCGCGAGGTGATCCGCGGTAAGCGGCTCATTGTGGTGGACGACTCCATCGTGCGCGGCAATACTCAGCGCGCGTTGATCCGGATGCTGCGCGAGGCGGGGGCGCTGGAGATCCACGTGCGGATCGCTTCGCCGCCGGTGAAGTGGCCGTGCTTCTATGGCATCGATTTCGCCTCGCGCGCGGAGTTGATCGCCAATGGCGCGGGCGCCGATGACAGTTACGACGACATGGTGGAAGCGGTGCGCCGCTCGATCGGCGCCGACACCCTCGGCTATATCTCGACCGAGGGCATGATCGCCGCCACCGAGCAGCCGCGCTCGCGGCTGTGTTGTGCCTGCTTCGACGGCGATTACCCGATTCCGCTGCCCACCGAGGCGGCCATCGGCAAGAACGTGCTCGAGGGCATGCTCACCGGCCAGTCCGAGGCAATGTTGTTGAGCGAGAACGCGAATGCGAGCGCGTTGAGCCGTCCCTGACGAAAGACGATCGACGAACCCCTCGGCAGCAGCCGAGGGGTTCGATCGTGTTCGGACCTAGTCCCGAGTCTATGTCCGCCGGTGTGCTGTGGCCTACTCGAGACGCCTTCGGGCCGATTTCGGAGTGAACCTGGTCATTCGTCCGGTGATCCGGCCTTACCCGTGCACCATGCGCAACGTCGGCTAACACCCTCGTGATTTTTTCTTTGAAAACGCAACATCCCAGAAATGGATCGTGGGTACGGTGCCCGACATATCGGAAGTTCACCGTGCCCGCCGCGGTCCTGTGATCCAGCACATGCGGTGTGGCGCGCTCGAGAAGTGGGGCCTGATGATGAGGGTTTCGAAGAAGCCTGGGCGAGGGAACCGGACGCGACGAATCGCGGCGGTCGGGATGGCGGCGCTGGCCGTGTCCGCGATCGCGGGATGCGGTTCGGGGCGTACCGGTGGGGGTGGTGACGGGGCAGGTTTGGTGGCGGGCACCACAGACAAGATCTTCTCGCTCGACCCGGCGGCCGCCTACGACAACGGTTCGCTGCTGGTCGAAACCCAGATCTATTCGTATCTGCTGAATTTCGCGCCCGGCGATGCCACCCCTAAGCCGGACGCCGCGGACAAGTGTGACTTCAGCTCTCCGACGGTATACACCTGCAAGCTGAAGTCGGGGCTGAAGTTCGCCAACGGCAACCCGTTGACCGCCAAGAGCGTCAAGTTCTCCTTCGATCGGATGCAGGGCATCAACGACCCGAACGGTCCCGCCTCGCTGCTCGGCAATCTCGAGAAAACCGAGGCCGTCGACGACCTGACGGTGAACTTCACATTGAAGGTCGCCAACGATCAGACCTTCCCCGCGATCCTGCCGACCCAGGCCGGTCCGATCGTGGACGAGAAGGTCTTCCCGGCCGACAAGGTGCTGCCGGATGAGGACGTAGTGAAGAACAAGGGCTACTCGGGCCCGTATACGATCGCCAGCTACGACAAGAACAAGCTGGTCGAGTACCAGGCGTACCCGGACTACAAGGGCATCCTCGGCACACCGAAAACCGCGCAGGTCTCCACCAAGTACTACGCGACCTCCGACAATATGAAGCTCGATCTGCAGAGCGGTGCGCTCGATGTCGCGTACCGATCCTTCACGCCGACCGATATCGAATCGCTGCGCAAGGACAGCAAGGTCACGGTGGCGGACGGGCCCGGCGGCGAGCTGCGCTACATCGTCTTCAATTTGAACACCATGCCGGGTGGTACCCCGGAGCAGAAGCTGGCGGTGCGCAAGGCCATCGCCTCGTCGATCGACCGGCCCGCGCTGGCCGAAGGTGTCTACAAGAACACCTATCAGCCCGCGTACGGCTATGTGCCGCAAGGCATGCCGGGTGCGGCCGAGCCGCTGAAAGATCTCTATGGTGCCAAGCCCAATAAGGACGCGGCGGCGAAATTCCTCTCCGGCGCCGGCGTCGCGGCACCGGTGGAACTGAACCTGCAGTACAACCCCGATCACTACGGTTCGAGCAGCTCCGAGGAGTATGCGGCGATCAAATCGCAACTGGAGTCGACCGGGCTGTTCAAGGTGAATCTGCAATCCACCGAATGGGTTACCTACCAGAAGGAACGGGCCCGCGACGGTTACCCGCTCTATCACTTCGGCTGGTTCCCGGACTACCCGGACGCCGATGACTACCTGACCCCGTTCTTCGCGCCCAACAACTTCCTGCAGTCGCACTTCGAGGATCCGAAGATCACCGCGCAGCTCACCGCGGAGACGACCGAGCAGGACAAGACCAAGCGCATCAAGCTGATCGAGGACGTGCAGAAGGATCTCGCGCAGAACTACCTGCCGACCCTGCCGCTGCTGTCCGGTAAGCAGATCGCGGTGTCGAATCCGAGCGTCAAGGGTGTTTCGGACACACTCGACGCGTCGTTCAAGTTCCGATACACGGTGCTGAGCAAGTGACATCCGGCGAAGCCGGGCCCGAAGCTGTTGCCACCGCTGACAAGCGGGGACCGGTTCGGGCCCGGCGCTTCGGGCTGCCTAGGGTTGGGAAGTCGAGTGGGGATTCCCGACAGCTGGCGTTGTTGCGGTACTTGGTGATTCGACTGTTGTTGATTCTGCCGACGGCGTGGATCCTGGTCACCGTCGTGTTCTTCCTGATGCGGGTGATCGGCGATCCGATCAGCGCCGCGATGGGCGGACGGATGACCCAGGAACAGATCGAAGTGCGCAAGGAGGCGGCCGGTTTGAACCGGCCGATCCTGACCCAGTATTGGGAGTACATCTCCGGGCTGATGCACGGGGATTTCGGTCACTCCCAGGACAATCGGCAGATCAGCGAGGTGGTGACCACCTACGGCGCGGCCACCCTGGAACTGGTGTTCTGGGCGCTGCTCGTCGCCTTCGCGGTCGGCGTGCCGCTCGGCAGATACGCTGCGACACATCGTGATTCGACGGCCGACGCCGGGCTGCGGTTATTCGCCATCCTGGCCTACGCGGCGCCGGTCTTCTTCGTCGGTCTGCTGCTGAAGCTGATCTTCGCGGTGAAACTGGAGTGGCTACCGGTCGCCGGCCGGGCGAGCACTCCCGTCGAACTGCAACTGCAGCATGTCTCACCGAAGACCAACATCATGGTGGTCGACGCAATCCTGTACGGGGACAACAGTTATCTGATCGATGTGCTGAAGCACGCGATATTGCCCGCGGTGGCGCTCGGTCTGTTGACGGCGGGCATCTTCTTGCGCCTGGTGCGCGTCAATCTGATCCAGACACTGCGCAGCGAGTTCGTGGACGCCGCACGGGCCCGCGGACTTTCGGCACGGGTGGTGACGGGACGACATGCCGTGCGCAACGCGATGATTCCGATCATCACGGTGATGGGCATGTATATCGCGACGATGCTCGGCGGCGCGGTGCTCACCGAGACCACCTTCGAATGGAAGGGGTTGGGTTATCAACTCGCGGAATACCTGCATCAGCGCGATTTCATCGCGGTGCAGGGGATTGTCGCGTTCCTGGCGCTGGCCGTCGCGGTCATCAGCTTCCTGGTGGATGTTGTTGTCGCGCTGATCGATCCGAGGGTGAGGTTCTGATGACCGCTCCGGAATTGGCGAACGAACCACTGGTGATGCCGCCGGTGCCGCCGACCAGGCGCAGGCGGATTCCCGGATTGCGGCTGTTCACCATGACCGCTGGATTGCAGCGGGTGACGTTGATCGTCGGACTCGGCCTCGTCGCGGTATTCGTATTCGTGGCGATCTTCGCTCCGCTGATCGCACCGTACGGGCTGGCCCAGAACTCTTCGGACGGTGTCGGCTTCGTCGCACAGCAACCGCCATCGGGTCAGCATTGGTTCGGCACATCGGTGCGCAGCGAGGATGTACTGTCCCGGGTGATCTTCGGTGCCCGTACCGCGCTGCTGGTGATCGCGATCTCGCTGGTGATGTCGCTGGTCGTCGGGGTACCGCTGGGTTTGGTGTCCGGGTACATCGGACGCGCCCTGGACCGGGTGCTCGTACTGTTCATGGACGCCATCTACGCGTTCCCGACTCTGCTGCTCGCGATCGTCGTCTCCATCGTGGTCGCGGGTGGGCAGTCGAGCAGTTTCGGCGGCGTGCTGTCGGCCGCCGTCGCGATCACGGCGATCTATGTGCCGCAATACTTTCGGGTGGTTCGCAATGCGACCGTCGCGGTGAAGAACGAACCGTATGTGGACGCGGCCAGGGTCACCGGTGCCTCCACCACGCGAATCATGTTCCGGCACATCCTCGCCAACGTCACCCAGTCGCTGCCGGTGATCGTCACCCTCAATGCCGGCGATGCGATCCTGACGCTGGCCGCGCTCGGCTTCCTCGGTTTCGGTATCGAACCGACCCAGGCCGCCGAATGGGGTTACGACCTCAATAAGGCGCTTTCCGATGTGTCCAATGGCATTTGGTGGACGGGCATCTTCCCCGGTACGGCCATTGTGCTGGTGGTGCTCGGACTGACGCTGGTCGGCGAGAGCCTGAACGAGGTGCTCAATCCATTGCTGCGCACGCGCCGTGCCCTGAGCCCGGCCACCGTCACCGGCGACACGCTGAGCGCCGCAGGTGCCGACCTCGAAAATGGCCCTCCCGCAGCGGAACTCACCGCAGCGGAACTCGACCTCGTCATTGGGGCCGAAGAGGAGAGCAACGAAAAGGGCAGCGCCGAAAAGGGCAGCGTCGAAAAGGGCAGCGTCGAAAAGGGCAGCGTCGAAATGGACGGCATCCCAGAGGACAGCGCCGAACAGGACGTCACTCCAGAAAGTTGCGCCGGAAAGGGCAGTGCCGCAGAGGGCGGCGCCGAAAAGGGCAGCGCCGAAAAGGGCAGCGGCCCAGTCGAAAACACGGAGGGACCAGCGCGATGACGCAAACGTCAACCGAGACCAAGCGCCCGGCACTGTCCATCGAGTCGCTGTCGGTCACCTTCGCCACCGACGCCGGTCCCGTATACGCGGTCAGCAATGTCTCCTACGAGGTATTCCCCGGCGAGGTGCTGGCCATCGTCGGGGAATCCGGCTCGGGCAAATCGGTGAGTTCGCGCACCGCGATCGGGCTGCTGCCGAATACCGCGCGGGTCGAGGGACTGGTCACCCTCGGTGCGGACAAAGTCACCTCGATGAGCGAGCGGCAGCTCACCGCACTGCGCGGCGGCGCGATCTCGATGATCTTCCAGGAGCCGGGACGAGCACTCGACCCGCTGTTCACGGTGGGCTATCAGATCGCCGAGGCACTGCGGGCGCATAGCGATATGAGCCGCAAGGCCGCCAAGACCAGAGCGATCGAATTGCTGCGCATGGTCGGCCTGCCCGATCCGGAGCATCGGGTGGACTACTACCCGCATCAGCTCTCCGGTGGTCAGAAGCAGCGCGTGATGATCGCGATCGCGATTTCCTGTGAGCCGAAGGTGATCATCGCCGACGAACCGACCACCGCACTCGATGTCACCGTGCAGGCCGAAATCCTGGAGCTGCTGCGCGATCTGCGCGATCGCATCGGTAGCGCCATCGTGCTGATCACACACAACATGGGCGTGGTCGCCGATATCGCCGACCGGGTGGTGGTCATGCGCGACGGCAAGGTGGTCGAGCAGGCGCCGGTGGACGAGCTGTTCACGGCTCCGAAGCAGGAGTACACCCGCAAACTCCTCGCCGCCGTACCACATTTGGGCACCGAGCAGTTGGAACACGGTGCCGTCGAGGATGTCGCCGCCGCCGAGCCGGTGCTCGAGGTAACCGATCTGGTGGTGCAATTTCCCGGACCGTTCGGCCGACCGCCGTTCCGCGCGGTGGACAACGTGAGTCTGTCCATTCGGCCCGGCGAAACGCTTGGCTTGGTCGGCGAATCCGGTTCCGGGAAGTCGACCATCGGCCGCTGCGTCGCCGCCTTGCAGCGCCCGACCTCGGGACTGGTCAAAGTGCGTGGACAAAACATCGCGGATCTGTCCCAGCGGCAGCTGCGGCCGATTCGCCGCCGCTTCGGATTCGTCTTCCAGGATCCGGCAAGTTCGCTGAATCCGCGGCTCACCGTCGGCGACTGCGTGGCGGAACCGCTGATCGTGCACAAGGCGGGCAGTTCCGCGGAGATCCGGGCGCGGGTCCGCAAACTCCTCGATGACGTGCAGCTGCCCGCGGGCACCGAACGCCGCTATCCGCACGAACTGTCCGGTGGTCAACGTCAGCGCGCCAGCCTGGCCAGAGCGCTGGTCCTCGACCCGGACCTGCTGGTCGCCGACGAGCCGACCAGCGCACTGGACGTCTCGGTGCAGGCGGCGGTGCTGGAGCTGTTCGGACAGCTGCAGCAGGAGTGCGGCTGGGCCTGCCTGTTCATCAGCCACGATCTGGCGGTCGTCGACCAGCTGGCCGATCGGATCGTGGTCCTGCGCAATGGCGCGGTGGTCGAGCAGGGTGATCGTGATCGCATTCTGCGCCGACCGGAGCAGGAGTACACCCAGCGGCTGGTCGCCGCGGTCCCGGTGCCCGATCCGGTAGAGCAGCGACGGCGTCGCGCGCAATCCGCTGCTCTGTTCGCCACCGGACACGCCGAGTAATCGGCATCGGGGGAGCCGTTCGGCGCTATGTCCGCTGCAAGCTTGTTATCCGACTCCGGTAGCGTGAGCTGGCATCTATCCGCCGATTCGGTTTGGAGCTTTCCCCGAAAATGACTGAACAGAGCCCCAGTGGTGCCGGTGCCTCGTACGCCGCAGCCGGCGTGGACATCGAGGCAGGTGACCGCGCAGTCGAGTTGTTCGGGCCATTGGCGAAGAAGGCCAGCCGACCCGAGGTGCAGGGTGGGCTCGGCGGCTTCGCCGGTCTGTTCGCACTGAAGGGTGGCTACCGCGAGCCATTGCTCGCGGCCTCCACCGACGGGGTCGGCACCAAGATCGCGATCGCCCAGGCGATGGACAAGCACGACACCGTCGGCCTCGACCTGGTCGCCATGGTGGTGGACGATCTGGTGGTCTGTGGCGCCGAGCCGCTGTTCCTGCAGGACTACATTGCCATCGGCAAGGTCGTCCCGGAGAAGGTGGCCGAACTGGTCTCCGGTATCGCGGAGGGCTGCGTGCGGGCGGGCTGCGCACTGCTCGGCGGTGAGACCGCCGAACATCCCGGCCTGATGGATCCCGACGACTACGACCTGTCCGCGACCGGTGTCGGCGTTGTCGAGGCTGATTCGGTGCTCGGTCCCGACCGGGTGCGTCCCGGCGATGTGGTGATCGCCATGGGCTCTTCGGGACTGCACTCCAACGGCTACAGCCTGGCCCGCAAGGTGCTGCTCGATATCGACCGGATGTCGCTGACCGGCCATATCGAGGAGTTCGGCCGCACCCTCGGTGAGGAGCTGCTCGAGCCGACGGTCATCTACGCCAAGGACTGCCTGGCACTGATCGCCGAAACCGATGTGCGCACCTTCGCACACGTCACCGGCGGTGGCTTGGCGGCGAATCTGGGCCGGGTGATCCCCGCGGGCATGGTCGCCGAGCTGGATCGTGGCACCTGGAATCCAGCGCCGGTATTCAAGATGATCGCCCAGCGCGGCCGGGTCGATCGGGTCGAGATGGAGAAGACCTTCAATATGGGCGTCGGCATGGTTGCTGTGGTGGCGCCCGAGGACGTCGACCGGGCCCTGGCTGTGCTGACGGCACGCCACATCGCCTGCTGGACCCTCGGCACCGTCAAGAAGGCCAAGGATGCCGACGCGCTCCGCGCCGTATTGGTCGGCGAGCACCCGCGCTTCTGAGTCTGATTTGCAGCGCCTGCGGCGCTGTGTGTGCTCTGTCTAATGGCCGCGCCTGCGGCGCGGCGTGTTCGCGGCCCCCTGGTGTCTCGCGTCCGAGTCGTCGAGACTCGCGACTTCGTCGCATGCGCTTCGACGACTCGGACGCGAGACGGGCCGCGAACGGGTCGCTCGTAAGACTCGCTCCGTGGTGGTCGCTGATGGCGGGGCGTTCGGCGCCTGATGGACACGCGCCAGGCGAGCGGGCCCCGTGCCTGTGTCGCATGCGCTTCGACGGCTCGGACGCGAGACGGGCCGCGAACGGGTCGCTCGTAAGACTCGCGCATTGTGGTTCCGTTCGTCGCGCACGGAAATTCACAACAGCGTCCCGCATCGTCGGATGCGGGACGCTGTTGTTGTGCAAGCCTCGAATGGTTAGTCCGGTCACGCGGCGTCAACGGGTGAAGGGGGAGGCCCGTCGGCCTCCCCCTTCGTCGTCTACCGAGTCAGCGGCGCCAGTCTTTGTAGTCGTCGTCCTCGTCCCAGCGGGATGAGGATTCGTCCGCGTCGTGCTCATCGGACAGCACACCACTCCGATGGGAGGTGGGGCTACCCGAAAGCTCGCGCTGAAGGCTCGCGAAGTCAGTCGGCGCGGAGCTGTACTTGAGCTCGCGTGCGACTTTGGTCTGCTTTGCCTTAGCCCGGCCACGGCCCATGGCTGACCCCCTCGCGTCACTGCGGGGCGGCCTGGGGTTTGTTGGCGGCCCCGTTCGAATTAATACTCTTCCTGACAGACACTTTAGCGTGTGTCCGGCAGTCGCGCTTCCAGGAGTGGGGGAACAACTCCGGAAGTGGTGCCGTTTGCCCGGTTGTCGCCGTCGGGCCGCGCCCTCAGATGACCCCGGGAATCGCTCGGATGACCCCGACCCTGGTGCCGCCGCCGAGCACCGGCGGCGCCGCGAGTTCGGCGTGCGCGGTGGTCCATTCGATGCCCATGCGATGCAGAATGGCCAGCGTCAGGGGGATTCGCGCGCGGTCGTGACCATCGGCGATCTTGTACGCGAAGGCCGTTCCGTCCGGTAGCGCGCCCGCGTGCACACCGTCCGCGCCGATCTTGCAGACCAGGTCGGGGGTGGCCTGCATGGTCAATAAATCGGGTGCGTTCGTGCCGGAAATCACTCGCGGGTTGGCGCGAATCGCATCGGCGACGCGCCGCTGCGGTGAGCCGGGCGCGGCGGTAGCCATGGCCGCGAAGGCCCGGGCCAGATTCACCAGTGAGACCGGGATGATCGGCAGTCCGCAGCCATCGATGCCGAGGTCCGTTTCGGGTTCGCCGGTGAGGTCGGTAATGGTGGCGATCACCGCCTGTTGCAGCGGATGTGCCTGGTCCAGGTAGCCCTCGGTGGGCCAGCCGTTGACGGCGCAGGTGGCGAGCATGGCCGCGTGCTTACCGGAACAGTTCATGTACACGCGGCGGGATTCGGGCGCCTCGGTCCGTGCGCGCTCATCCTGCGGCAGGTCGGGCGGGCATTCCAGGGCCTTCTCGTCGAAGCCGAAACGGTCGAGCAGACGCTCGACCAAGGCGACGTGATCGGGTTCGCCGTAGTGCGAGGCGGTCGCGATGGCCAACTCGGCATCGTCGAGTGGTTCGAAGCCGTTGCGCAGCAGGGTGATTGCCTGCATGGGCTTATTGGTGGAGCGCGGGAAGATCGGGACGTGCACCTCGCCGAGCGCAAGGGTCGGTTCACCGTCGGCGCCGAGGATCACCACCGAACCGCTGTGCACGCATTCGCGGAAGCCGGAGCGGACCACCTCGACCAGTTCGACGGTCATAGCTCGGCTCCTGTCGGTTCGACGTGCTGCTCGCGGGCGCTCGTCACACGGCCCCGGTGCTCGCCCGCGGTTGCCGCGTCGACCTGATGCCGGCGGGTGCCTGCCGCATCGAGCTGCTGGGAGGTGCCTGCGGCGTTGGCCCGGTGCTCGCGCGCGTTCGCCACATCGATCCGCCGCTCGCGGGCGCGGGTGGCATTGGTGTGGCGGCGGCCATGGCGCTCGATCTGCATGCGCACATCATCGGAGATGGTCGGTTCGTTCGCGAGCAGAATGGCCAGGAGATCGGGATCGTCGCCGGTGAACAGGTCGCGGACAGTGATGCCGTGCTCGGGCGTGTGCACAATGCGAACTTCGTCGCCTGCGCCGATCGTGCCCTCGGTGAGAACGCGCAGGTAGGCGCCGGTATCGCTGCGCAGCGTGAATCGCTTGACCCATTGGGACTCACCGGACCAGTGCTGGAAGGTCGAGCACGGCACGCGGGGTGCGCTCACCTCGAGCAGGGTGTCACCGATGGTCCAGCGCGCACCGATCACCGCATCGCTGACCGGCAGCCCGCAGATGCGCAGATTCTCGCCGAACCAACCCGCGGGCAGTTCGCGGCCGAGTTCCTCGCCCCAGCGCCGAGCGTCCTCCTCGGCGTAGGCGTAGACGGCCTGATGTACGCCGCCGTGATTCTTGGTGTCGCATACGTAATCGCCGTCGAGACCGTGGGCACGCGCGGCGACGCGATGGGGAATGGGTCGCTTGTCGATGGCCGTGCGGCCGACGCGGGTCGGCACCTCCGACTCGGCATGGACGACGCACACGGCAAGCACCCGAGCGCTATCGGACTGCATCAACGGCCACGCAACCGGTCGACGGCGATCCGACCCGCCTGGGGCGCCTCGTCGGATGGGACCGAATCCGGATCGATGGCGGCAGCGGTCGGGCCCGCTATCAGTTCGGTGTCGGTCGGGATGGTCCGTTTGATCAAAGCCAGTGCGATGGGACCGAATTCGTAGTGATCGATGACGGTGCCGAGTCGCCCGACGGCGCGACCGCCTGCGGTTACGTCCGTGCCGGTGGTCGGGCGCTCGTCGGCGGAACCGTCGAGGTGCAGCAGCACCAGGTGGCGCGGCGGCTTGCCCAGGTTGTGCACTCGGGCCACGGTTTCCTGCCCCCGGTAGCAGCCCTTGTCCAGGTGCACCGCACCGTGTTCGGCGATGCCGCCGATCCAGCGGGCCTCGTGCGGGATGGTCCGTTCGTCGGTGTCGAGTCCGATCCTGGGGCGCACCGACGCGACGCGCAGTGCCTCGAAGGCCCACATGCCCGCGGGTTCGGCGCCCGCCGCGGTGAGGCGGGCCCAGCGGTCGGCGAGTTGGTCGCGCGGGATGACCAGATCGAAGGAGTCCGCGGTCGGCCACGGCATGCGGCGCAGGAACCCACCGTCCGGCAGTGGCACCGCGTCGTAGGTCTCCGGGAGAGTGGAAATGCCGAGCGCTTCGGTCAATTCGGTAGTGCGCGGGCCGAGCAGGCTCAGCACCGCGTGATCGGCGGCCTCGACCGGTTTGGCATCGGCCCAGAAGACCATCTTCGTCAGGAACTCCAGCAGCGCAGATCCGTGCTCGCCCTCGGTGTCGATCCACACGGTGCCGTCGAGTTCGGTCAGCACGAAGTGGTGCAGCACCCGGCCGTTGAGATCGAGGTCCAGGTTCTCGGCGGACCGACCGTCGCCGAGGCTCGCGATGTGCTGGCTGCTGATGGTGTGCAACCAGGTCAGCCGCTCGGCCCCGGTAATTTTCAGGACGAAGCGATGCGACCTGTCGACGATCGCCACCCGCTCCGCGGCGGCGCGTTGCTCTCGGAAGGGATCCCCGTAATGCCAAGCGACAGCGGCATCCGGCGAACCGGCCGCGCCCGCGACGGCGCCCGGGACAGCGAGGATAGGACTGGGTGTGACGAGCACGGACACGTAAACCACTCTAAGCGCGAACCTTATTGCTCGCTTTCAGCGGCCTGTCCAGTCGTGCACGCCGTCTACTTCTCCGCGACCACCGGAGCGAGTCTTACGAGCGAGGAGTTCGTGGTCTGTCTCGCTTCTGAGTTGTCGAAGCGCAGGCAACGAAGTCGCGAGTCTCGCCTTCCGGCACGCGTGCATCAGGTGCCGAACGCCCTGCCATCACCGACCCCAACGGAGCGAGTCTTACGAGCGACCCGTTCGCGGCCCGTCTCGCGTCCGAGCCGTCGAAGCGCAGGCAACGAAGTCGCGAGTCTCGCCTTCCGGCACGCGTGCATCAGGTGCCGAACGCCCTGCCATCACCGACCCCAACGGAGCGAG
>NZ_JBITIJ010000020.1:83735-129488 GCF_044458825.1 Nocardia sp. NPDC050412 | reverse complement strand
CGAGCCGTCGAAGCGCATGCGACGAAGTCGCGAGTCTCGACGGCTCGGACGCGAGACACCAGGGGGCCGCGAACACGCCGCGCCGCAGGCGCGGCCAAAAACTCAGAACAGCGGATCGTGACGGATGTTCTTGGTTTGCGTGCCTGCTGCCATGAGTCGGAACTTGGTGGTCTGCACCATCGAGGGTGATCCGACTATCTGCACATCCCGGTCGGACCAGGAACTGTAGCTCGCGACGACCTTGCCGATCTGACCGGTCAACCGAGCTTCCAGTCCTGGCCAGGTGTGCTCCGGTTCGCCGGAATCCAGGTACCACCATGGATTTTCATCGCTCTCGGTGACCGGCGTGACGGTGAGCCATTTATTGGCGGTGGCCAGGTGGCTCAGGATCTCGAGATCGTAGAGGTCACAGGGGTGATGGCCGCCGACGAACAGGTGCACCCGCGGATTGACGCGCCGCTGTGCCATCGCCATGAGCTGGGCGCGCAGGGGTGCGATGCCGGTACCGCAACCGACCATCAGCATTTTGCGTTTCACATTGCGTGGTATGCCGAGTCCGCCGAGCGGTGAGCCGAGCAGCCACTGGTCTCCGATATTGGTGTGGCCGACGATGGCTGGGCTGACCCAGCCGCCGAGCACTCCGCGGATGTGGAATTCGATCTCTCCGTTCGCATTCGCGGGCACCGCTGGGGACAGATAGCGCCACATGCGCGGCCGGGCCGGGATCTGCACGCTGATGTACTGGCCCGCCGCGTATTGCATCGGCTGATTCAATTGCAGCCGTACTACGGCAAGATTGCGCAGCACCTCGCGTCGCTCGACGACGGTCCCGCTCCAGACCGGCGGCGTCGATTCCTGTTCGGCCGCGCCGATCATGGTGTCGCCGATGATCTTCAGGCCCTCGTCCCAGGCTCGGTCGACCTCGTCGGTCCACATCTCGGTGCCCGCGAAAATCCGCATCGCGGACTTCAACGAGGTCGCCACGGCGTTGTAATGCGCGGCCTGCACCCCGTACTTGCGGTGATCGCGCCCGAGTTGGGCTAGGAATGGCAATAACTCATTGGGCTCTTCCAGCCGATCCAGCGCATAGGAGATGGCTTTCACCAATCTGTCACGCTGGGAATCCATCGCCGCGGGGAAGAAATCCCGGATGGCGGGATAGTCCGTGAACAGGATCGCGTAGAACGAACTGGCTAGCTTGGCCGAACCCCCCTCCTCCGCAGCAACCGCCTTGAAGGTCGTTCTTATCAATGCGACGGTCCGCGAATCCATTTGTGTCACAACCCCTTTTGCACTCGAACACAAACCTGTGCCGGCGAGTGAGGTGCTGCGGGACACTCGACAGCAGCCGATGCGAACGAGTGTATGCGAGGTTTGCCAGCTACGGAATCAGTCGCATAAACATCACGCATGTAATTCCCTCGAAACGAGGCTCCGCACCACGAAAACCCTTGAAAACAAACCGAAAGAACGAACACGACGGCGAAATCCGTCATATAACCACCGAATTCGGAAGGCCCGGTTTGCAAATTTCATCCCAGTCGGGGTCTTGGAGCGATCGCGCGGCAACCCGCGATACGGGTGCACCCATCCGGCTCAGGCAAACCGCGAGCGCCCGCCGACCCGGCGACCGACGGAATCGACGAGCGGATCCGGCACATAGTTTGCTGAATCAAGGGCCACAGCAAACTTCACAGCTCGGCACATCACCAGCAATCCTCTCGAACCGCGTGCCGAACCCATCGGCTGCCGAACCGATTGTCGGGTAACGAATCCCGAGTCCGGAGTTTGCTCGAGCACTGCCGGCAGTTATTCGAGGCCTCGACCCGATATGCGCAAAGGAAATTTACTTACCCGCGCGAATGACAAAGGCTCCGGGGTCGGCGGAAACCGATTCCCGGAGCCTTTCGCGCTTATCAGCGCCTATTGCGCGGCTTCCACACCACCAGTGCGGTACTGCGTTGCGGCGGCGTTAGATCGGGGCGATACCCCGCACGCAGCCGGTCCAGCTCGGCCGACATCTCGGCGACGCGCTGTTGCAGTTCCTCGACCTGATTGGTGAGTTCGATGATGCGCTTGATGCCCGCCAGGTTGACGCCCTCGTCCTGGGATAGCCGCTGCACCTCGCGGAGCAGTTCGACGTCCCGTGCCGAATAACGTCGACCGCCACCCGAAGTCCGTTGCGGTGTAACCAGTCCGAGACGGTCATACGTACGCAGTGTCTGCGCGTGCATTCCCGCCAACTGGGCCGCCACTGAGATCATGAAGAACTCCGCCCGCGACGCCCCACTGGCTGCCTGCTTCGGATTATCGGACATCACGCACCTGCCCATCCCGCACGTGGATCGAACCCACTGGTCTTCTCCGCCTCCGCATAGCGCTTGAGCGCCTCGGCGGCATTGTCGTCCAGCTTCTGCGGCACGGCCACCTTGACGGTGACGAGCAGATCACCCGCCCCGCCGCCGGGACCGCGCTTGGGCACGCCACGTCCGCGCACCCGCAGGATGCGACCGTCCGCGGTGCCCGCAGGCACCTTGACGCCGACGCGCCCTTCCAGCGTGGGCACGGAAACCGTTGTGCCCAACACCAATTCACTGTAACTGACCGGCAGCACCAGGGTCAGATCGTCGCCGTTGCGGCCGAAAACCTTGTCCTGGCTGACGTGCACGGTGACATAGAGATCACCCGAGGGCGCACCACGCAGTCCGGCCTCGCCCTGTCCGGCCAGCCGGATCTTCTGCCCATCGCTGACACCCGGGGGAATCCGCACCGTAATGGTGCGGGTCCGATTCTGGATGCCGCTGCCGTGGCAGTCGACGCACGGATCATCGATGATCGAACCGGTACCACGGCATTCGTCGCACGGCTCGCTGAAGCCGAACGCGCCCTGGTTGCGGCTGATCACGCCGTTTCCATTGCAGACGGGGCAGACTCGTGGACTTGTCCCCGGCTTGGCGCCGCTGCCGTGACAGGTCGTACACGGCGACGGACTGGTCATCCGCAGCGGAACCGTGACACCTTGCGCTGCCTCGCGGAAGCCGAGGGTCGTCTCGGTCTCCACATCGGCGCCGCGGCGCGGGCGGCTCGCGGTGCGCGTGCCGCCCCGGTTGAACAGGCCGCCGAGCAGGTCACCGAGGCCACCGTCGCCGGCATTCGCCTGACCGAAGATGTCGCCGATGTTGAAGTCCTGCGAGAAGCCGCCGCCCGCACCGGGAGTGAAACCACCACGCCCGTATCCGCCACCGGCGAACAGCTTTCGGGTCTCGTCGTATTCCTTGCGCTTGGCCGGATCCGACAGCACGGCATGCGCCTCGCTGACGGTTTTGAACCGCTCCTCGGCCTTGGTATCGCCGGGATTGGCATCCGGATGCAGGTCACGTGCGAGCTTGCGGTACGCCTTCTTGATCTCGTCCTGTGAGGCGCTGGAGGAGACACCCAGTTCCTTGTAGAAGTCCTTTTCGATCCACTCCCGTTGGCTCACCGGGCATCTCCTCCTCTCGGGTTCTTATTGGTTGTTCGCATTGGCATCAGCATCCGATGCCTCTTCTTCGACCAGATCGGCCACGCCATCGGTTACCCCGACCAGCGCGTGCCGAAGCACTCGATCGCCGAACCGATAGCCCTTGCGCATGACAAGGCCGATCACCGGATCGTGGCCGGAGCCCTCGTGCTGCACGGCCTCGTGCAGGGTCGGGTCGAAAGGCTCACCCTCCGTACCGAACTCCTGCAGACCCTGCTTGTGCAGCGCGTCGGCGAGCTTATCCGCGACCGACTTGAGCGGTCCGGTATCGAGATCGCCGTGCGCCCGCGCACGATCGAGATCGTCGAGTACGCCGAGCAAATCGGAGACCACGGCCGCCTTGGCGGAATCGATGGTGGCCTGCCGGTCCCGCTCGACCCGACGCCGGTAGTTGGCGTATTCGGCGGTCAGCCGCTGCAAGTCGGCGGTGCGCTCGGCCAGCTCCTTGGTGATGGCCTCGGCCAGGATCTCGGCGCCCCCATCGGAACCGATGATGGGTTCGGTGCCGTTCCCGGCTTCGGGACCGGGCCCGGCGGCGGACTGTTCTGCCGCCGGTTCCCGGATTTCACCGGCCTGAGCCGTCTGGTCGCTCCGCTGGCTCCGCTCCTGCGGATCGATCTTGCGGTTGTCGACGAAGGTGATCGGCTCCTGTTCGGAGTTTCCCTCGCTCACTTCTTCTCCGTGTCGACCGGCTCGTCCACGACCTCGGCATCCACGACCTGGTCATCGTTGGCGGAGCTCGCCGCGCCATTGCCGGACGCGGCCTGCTCGGCGGCCGATGCCTCGTAGATCGCCTGACCCAACGCCTGCGATTCGGTCGCGAGCTTCTCCACCGCGGACTTCACGGCCGCGATATCGGTGCCCTTGAGCGCCTCGTTGGCCTCGGAGATGGCCGCCTCGACCTTGGTCTTGACGTCCGCGGGGACCTTGTCCTCGTTGTCCTTGATGAACTTCTCGGTCTGGTGCACCAGCGACTCGGCCTGGTTGCGGGTCTCGGCCTCCTCACGGCGGGCCTTGTCCTCGGCGGCGTGCGCCTCGGCATCCTTGACCATCCGGTCGATCTCCTCCTTGGACAGGCCGGAGCCGTCCTGGATCTTGATCGTGTTCTCCTTGCCGGTGCCCTTGTCCTTCGCGGTCACGTGCACGATGCCGTTGGCGTCGATATCGAAGGTGACCTCGATCTGCGGCACACCGCGCGGGGCCGGCGGAATGCCGGTCAGCTCGAAGGAGCCGAGCAGCTTGTTGTGCGAGGCGATCTCGCGCTCACCCTGGAACACCTGGATCTGCACCGATGGCTGGTTGTCATCGGCGGTGGTGAAGGTCTCCGAGCGCTTGGTCGGGATGGTGGTGTTGCGCTCGATGAGCTTGGTCATCACGCCGCCCTTGGTCTCGATACCCAGCGACAGCGGGGTGACATCGAGCAGCAGGACGTCCTTGACCTCACCCTTGAGCACACCGGCCTGCAGGGCGGCGCCGACGGCGACGACCTCGTCCGGGTTCACGCCCTTGTTGGGCTCCTTGCCGCCGGTCAGCTCGCGGACCAGGTCCGAGACGGCGGGCATACGGGTCGAGCCACCGACGAGCACGACGTGGTCGATATCGGCGACATTGATACCCGCGTCCTTGATCACGGACTGGAACGGCGCACGGGTGCGGTCGAGCAGGTCCGAGGTGATCTTCTGGAATTCGGCGCGGGTCAGCTGCTCGTCGAGGAACAGCGGGTTCTTGTCGGCGTCGACGGTGATGTAGGGCAGGTTGATCGAGGTGCTCTGCGAGGAGCTCAGCTCGATCTTGGCCTTCTCAGCCGCCTCACGCAGGCGCTGCATGGCCATCTTGTCCTTGGTCAGGTCGATGCCCGCACTGGCCTTGAACTTGTCGACCAGCCAGCTCACGACGCGCTCGTCCCAGTCGTCACCACCGAGGTGGTTGTCACCGGAGGTGGCGCGGACCTCGACGACGCCCTCGCCGATTTCCAGCAGCGAGACGTCGAAGGTGCCGCCACCGAGGTCGAAGACCAGGATGGTCTGTTCCTTGTCGCCCTTGTCCAGGCCGTACGCGAGTGCGGCCGCGGTGGGCTCGTTGACGATGCGCAGCACGTTCAGACCGGCGATCTGACCGGCCTCCTTGGTGGCCTGACGCTGCGAGTCCTCGAAGTACGCGGGCACGGTGATGACCGCGTCGGTGATCTCCTCGCCCAGGTAGGACTCGGCGTCACGCTTCAGCTTCATCAGCACGCGCGCGCTGATCTCCTGCGCGGTGTACTTCTTGTCGTCGATGGCCACCGACCAATCGGTGCCGATGTGGCGCTTGACCGAGCGGATGGTGCGGTCGACGTTGGTGACCGCCTGGTTCTTGGCGGGCTGACCCGTCAGAACCTCTCCGTTCTTGGCGAACGCGACGATCGATGGGGTGGTGCGCGAGCCTTCAGAGTTCGCGACGACGACCGGCTCGCCGCCTTCGAGAACGGCGACGACCGAGTTCGTGGTCCCGAGGTCGATTCCGACCGCACGAGCCATGGTGGTTCCTCCTAGTTGGTGTAACTACTGGTGTCGGTGCTGGGTATTCGCGGTTTTCGGGCGCTCTACCCGCTCTGCGACATCCGCTCGGGACAACCGAGTCGGGTGCCACGAGACCTCGCCCCAAGCACCTCACGGAGCACGGTCCCAGCAACGCTGAGCGTGGTCGGCTCAATCCTGCACCCATTCGACACCGGGCGTCAACTGAAACTTGAGCCGATCACACTCAATGTTGTCGAACAGCTCAACCGACGGCCCACGCGGTCTATTCCCGATTCGGGGAGAACGGGGTGTCGCCCGCCATTCTCGTCAGGCCCGAGAGCGCGAGCCGGTTGACCACTTCTGATCAACAGTCGCTGGATCCGCCCCGTGCAGGTTGCCCGTGCATCCGGCGGTCCACGAGGATGGCGGCGACGGTGGTGCCGATCGCCGTCGATCCCCCGAGAGGAGTGGAAGTGTCGACGAAGACGCGGTCGTGGTGGGGCTGGGGGAATGTCGAGGATGCGGTCGTCGGCGCGGAGCTGACGGCGCTGACCGCGCGGGTCGCGGCGATGCTGCCCGGTGCGGATCTCACACCACACGAACCGCCGTCGATCGAATCGCTCGGGCTTCCCGAACCACGAGTGACCGCGCCGGATTCGCTCGCCGAGTCGGTGTCGGCGGATCCGGCCGATCGAGCCGCGCACGCGCACGGTCAGGCATTTCGCGATGTGGTGCGCAATCTGCTCGGCGAGGTGCGCAATGCGCCGGATCTGGTCGTTCGGCCGCGCACGGAAAGCGAGATCGTCGATGTGCTCGACTGGGCGGCCGGGGCGAATATCGCGGTAATCCCATTCGGTGGTGGCACTTCCGTGGTGGGCGGGGTCGAGCCGAGATTGCCCAGCCGAGCCGCATCCGCTGGGCCGAGCGCTGCCGGGCCAGACGAATTCGCGGGGGCGATCAGTCTGGACCTCGGCCGTCTCGATCGGGTGCTCGAGATCGATCGCACCAGCCGAGCGGCGCGAATTCAGGCCGGAGTCCTCGGTCCGGCGCTGGAGGATCAACTGCGCGGCGCGAATCTGACGCTGCGGCATTTTCCGCAGTCGTTCGAATTCTCCACGCTCGGCGGCTGGCTGGCCACCAGGGCCGGTGGACATTTCGCGACGCTGTACACCCATATCGATGATCTGGTCGAGTCGATGCGGGTGGTGACGCCAACGGGCACAAGCGAATCGAGGCGGCTGCCCGGTTCGGGGGCGGGGCCGTCGCCGGACCGGATGTTCCTCGGATCCGAGGGGACACTCGGAATAATCACCGAGGCGTGGATGCGCTTACAGGACCGGCCACGTTGGCGCGCAACGGCTTCCGCGCACTTCGACGAATACGCCCAAGCGGTAGCCGCGACCAGGGCCATCGCCCAATCCGGCCTGTACCCGACCAACTGCCGGCTGCTCGATCCGGCCGAGGCATTTCTCAATGCCGGTGCCGCGACGAGCGGCGGCGTGCTGGTACTCGGATTCGAATCCGCCGATCATCCGACGCGCACCTGGCTGGAACGCGCACTCGAGCTGGTCGCCGACCACGGCGGCACCCTTCCCGAACCCGCGCGCTACACCGAATCCACCGAGCACCGAGGAGGTTCGGGCGCGGCCGACACCTGGCGTTCGTCGTTCTTGCGGATGCCCTATCAGCGCGATGCCGTCGCCGCCCAGTCGATGATCGCCGAAACCTTCGAAACCGCCTGCACCTGGGACAAATTCGACAATCTGAAGACAGCGGTGACCGAGGCCGCGAACGCGGCTATCCGATCAGTCGGCGCTACCGGCGTGGTGACCTGCCGCTTCACCCATGTGTATCCGGACGGTCCGGCACCTTATTTCGGCATCTACGCCGCCGGTCGCTGGGGCAACACGCTAGCGCAGTGGGATGACATCAAAGCGGCTGTCTCCGAGGCACTCTCGGCCGCAGGCGGGACCATCACGCACCATCACGCGGTGGGCCGGGACCACCGACCCTGGTACGACCGCCAGCGTCCCGACCCGTTCGCGAATGCGCTGCGGGCCGCCAAATCCGCGCTGGATCCGGCCGGAATCCTCAATCCCGGCGTGCTGATCTGAGCTCAGCACTTGTCCGCTTGGCGGGCCAAGCCCGGATGGATGCCGGGGATCAGTCCGTTCGCCGCCGCGGTGCGCTGCAGTAGGTCGACCAGGGTGGCGCGCTCGTCCGGATCGAGCGCAGCCGTGATGTCCGCATTCAATCCGGTCACGATCTCCTCGGCCCGGGTGAGTAGCTCATGCGCCGCGGGCAGTAGGTAGACGGCGTGCGCGCGCCGGTCCGTCGGATGTTTGCGCCGCTCGACGAGTCCGCGCTTCTCCAGTTCGTCCACCAGCCCGACCATCACATTGCGATGGATCCGCTGCGCCTCGCACAACTGTTGCTGCGATTGGCCGTCATTGGCACGCAAGATCCGCAGCGTGCCGTAGTGGCGCGGACTGATGCCCAGCGGAGCGAGCAGGTCGGCGAAGCGCTGAGCGACATGGAATCCGAGCTGGCCGAACAGGAAGGCAGGGTGCTCGGACAGCGGCACGAAGGTCGGATCGGTCACACATCGAGCATACCGCGGTCAATGCACTCTTAGTGATTGCACACTTGATTGATAATCACTTCATGTGCATAGTTTGAGGTGTCGCCCTACTCCACCGATTCGAAAAGAGCCTGCTCGTGGATACCGACATTTCCCCAGGCGCGGATGCGCCCCCACAACTCGACCCGCGCCGCTGGATCGCCTTCGCGGTCGTGCTCGCCGCGGGCTTCATGGATCTGCTCGACGTCACCATCGTCAATGTCGCGGTGCCGAGCATTCAGACCGATCTGGGCGCCCAGTATTCGCAGATCGAATGGATCATCTCGGCCTATGTGCTCGCCTTCGCCGCGGTACTGATCACCGGCGGACGGCTCGGCGATATCTACGGCCGCAAGCGCATCTTCCTGATCGGCATGACCGGATTCACGCTGGCCTCGGCCGCCTGCGGCTTCAGCTCGGACCCGACCATGCTGATCACCTCCCGGTTCGTCCAAGGCGCGATGGCGGCGCTGATGGTTCCGCAGATCCTCGCCATCATCCGTGCCACCTTCCCGCAGCAGGAACGCGCCAAGGCCATCGCCATCTACAGCGGAGTCGGCGGCTCGGCCTCGGCGGTCGGACTGTCACTCGGCGGACTGCTGGTGCAATGGAATCTGTTCGATCTGGACTGGCGACCGATCTTCCTGGTCAATGTGCCGGTCGGGATCGCGGCGCTCATCGCCGCGACCATCGTCATGCGGGATTCGCGCTCGGCGGCCGCACCGCGACTGGATCCCATCGGCATGGTGCTGGCGATCTCCGCGGTACTCCTGCTGGCCTATCCGCTCACCGAGGGCCGCCGATTGGGTTGGCCCGCATGGACTTTCATCATGATGGCGAGCACCGCGGTCATCTTCGGCGCATTCGTCGCCTTCGAGCGACGGCGGGCGCGGACCGTCGGATCACCGCTGATCGATCTGGAGCTGTTCCGGTCCCGTCCGTTCACCGTCGGCCTCGCTAGTTGGCTACTGTTCTGGATCGGGCTCGGCGGGTTCTTCCTGATCTGGACGCTGTTCATGCAGGCCGGGCTGGGCTGGTCGGCGATGCGGGCCGGGCTCACGGCGGTCTTCTTCGCGGTCGGCGCAGGCATCGGGGCCGGAGTTTCGGTGAGCGTGCTCGCGCCGCGGTTCGGGCGGATCGTGCTGGTCGCCGGTGGTGTGGTGAATGCCGGTGGATTCGCGCTGTACGGATGGCTGGCCGCGCATTACGGTGCGTCGATCGCGTCGTGGCAGATGGTGATTCCACTGATCATCACAGGTGCCGGATTCGGCATGGTGGTCGCACCGACCATCGACCTGCTGCTCGGTCAGGTGCCCGCGCGTGAGGCGGGGGCGGCGTCCGGGCTGCTCAATACCGGTCAGCAGCTCGGCACCGCGCTCGGTGTCGCATTGGTCGGCGTGGTGTTCTTCGGTCAGCTGGACCATGATTCGGCACGCGGGGTCGAGGCGGTCACGCCGCAGGTGCGCACCGAACTCTCGACGATCGGTCTTCCGGAACCGGTACAGGACCAGATCATCGCGAATTTCGTTGCCTGCGTTCGTGATCGGTCGGCGCAGATCGATCCTACGGCCGTCCCGGACAGTTGCCAGAGCTCCGATGCGGCCAATTACGCTGTGACACAGGTGCTCACCGATGCGGGCGAACGGGCCAATGCGGTGAATTTCGCCAACACCTTCCGCTACACGCTGTGGTACGGGATCGGCCTGCTGGCCATCATGTGCCTCGGCTTCCTCGTACTCCCCAGGAGTGCACGGCTCGAGCAGCACGAAATCGACGATCCTCTGGAACTGGTACCGACGGGAGTCTGAGTTGAAAGTACTTGCTATCGGCCGTCGCCCGGAGATTGTGGACACCGCGACCAAGTTGTTGCGCGCCAATGGTTTTGCAGCCGTGGGTGTCGTCGCCGACGCCGAAGCGTTTCGGGTACTCGATACCGGCGAGATCACCGATCTGATCATCGGCGGCGGCGTGGAACCGGATTCGCGTGCGGCACTGAAGCAGAAGGCCGCCGACCAGCACATCACCGTGCACGAGGCCGAGCGCGGCGGGCGCGGTATCGAGGAATACCTGAACGAAGTGGTCATTGCGATGCTGGAGCGTCAGTAGTAGCGGGATGGCGGCTCCCCCGTCCCCGGGGAGCCGCCATCCCGTGCCGACGTCACCCGACCCCCTGGGCCCCCTTCCACATGCCGCGAAGCCGAGGCACTCGCACAGGCAACTGTCTGATCCAGACGTGCGATTTTCGCTGGATTCGACGAACGCGGCAGTAGGGTGGCGGCAAAGGGAAGCTTCGAGCCCACCGCGCGCCGCCGATCCGAGGAGTTCGTCAATGAGGGCCGCCGTCGTCACCAATACCAAGTTTTCGGTGGAGGAGTTGCCGACACCGACGCCCGGGCGTGGGCAGGTGCTGATCAATGTGTCGCGATGTGGCATTTGCGGGTCCGACCTGCATGCTCGCGCCCATGCCGACGAGATGGCCGAATTGGCCGCACGCACCGGATACGACCAATTCATGCGCGCGGAGCAGAGTGTGGTGCTCGGACATGAATTCAGCGGCGAGATAGTCGATTACGGGCCGGGCTGCCGCAAACGCTGGCGGACGGGCACGCCCGTGGTGGCACTGCCGATCGTGCGCCACGACGGTGCACCGCAGCTGACCGGGCTCTCGACGGCCGCGCCAGGTGCATATGCCGAGCAGGTGGTGGTGCAAGAGTCCATGACAATGCCGATCCCCAACGGAGTTTCGGCCGAACATGCCGCACTCACCGAGCCGATGGCCGTCGCCTGGCACGCGGTGCGCACGGGGCGGGTCGGCAAGGGGCAGACGGCTTTCGTAATCGGCTGCGGCCCTATCGGTTTGGCCGTTATAAGCATGCTGAAGGCGGCTGGCGTGCGCACCGTTGTCGCCAGTGACTTCTCACCACGTCGCCGCGAACTCGCCGTCGGCTGCGGCGCCGATATCGTCGTCGATCCCGCGACCGAATCCCCTTGGGCAGCAGCGCCGAAGCGCGGGCGGATCAATGGTGTCACCGACATTCTCAGCCTCGGTTTCGACACCATGGAACGGCTGCGCCGCGTCCCGAATCTGCCGTGGTGGTACGTCTTCCGGCTGGCGCATTCGCTCAATGCGGGTCCGGCGGGCCCGGCAATCTTCGAATGCGTTGGTGTGCCGGGCATTATCGATCAGATCCTGATGGCCGCGCCGCCGCTGTCGCGCGTGGTCGTGGTCGGCGTCTGCATGGAGACCGACCGCTTCCAACCGGCGATGGCCATCAACAAGGAGATCGAACTCCGCTTCGCCTTCGGCTACGACCCCGGTGAATTCCGCGACGCGCTGCATATGATCGCCGACGGGAAGGTCGACCCGGCTCGCTTGATCACCGGCACCGTCGGGCTGGATGGTATCGATAATGCGTTCAGCGCGCTGGCCGATCCGGAACAGCACGCGAAGATCCTGATCGACCCGGCCAGTACCGCGACGACGCCCTGAAGCTCAGCCGAGGTGGCGGTCGCGGTCAGGCTGCCGATCGAGCCACGAGGGCGTGGCGGTGTCCGGGTAGCTGAGCGCGGGTGCGCCGTGTTCGAGGTAGGCGGCGTGGCCCTCCATCCGGGCACGGAAGGCCTGCCAGATGCGGCGCGACGGCTCGGGTCCGGCGAAGGTGTCCACGGTGTCGACGCGGACCCACTGCCAGCGGTCCAGTTTCGCCCGCAGTTGGATGACCGATTCGTCGCCGAGTTCGCCGCAGTCGAAGATGTAGCGGATTTTGTCGCCGGCGGGTTTCTGCTCCCAGTCGTGCACGAGCAATCGGCACGGCGGGCGGTCGAGGCCGAGTTCTTCGCGGATCGCGCGACGACAGGCCGCTGCCGGTGATTCGCCCCGCGCGACAATGCCGCCCGGAATGTCCCAAGCGCCCCGATCGTCCGGATGGACCAGCAGCACGTCCTCGCTGCGCACGAATAGCGCTCCCGCGGCCAGTCTCACCTGGGCGAATGGTTTCGCGTCGCGGTCCGACATCACCTCACGACCTTCCTTCGCCGGGTCCGGAAATACGCGGGTTCGGCGGAGTTGCCGCCGTTTGGCCGCACCTGCTGCGACGATGGGCACGGTCTCTCCACTTGTACACCAGCAGCGCGCATACGTCCTCGAACAGCTCGAGAAGGTGGGCTAAGCATGGCCGAGAAGATCTTCGACATCGTGTGGGATGCGATCGATGACATCCGGGGTGACGTCGAGAATATGCGGCTGCGGTCGCAGTTGATATTCGAACTGACCGACCGGATCGCGGCCGAAGGCTGGAGTCCGGAGGCCGCCGCCGAGCACCTAGACGTCACCACCGCGCGGATCTCCGACCTGCTGGGCGGCCGAACGCAGCTGTTCAGCCTGGACGCGCTGGTCAATATGATCGCCGCGGCCGGTCTCCGGGTGCGGATGCTGATCACCTGAGCCTCAGCTCGCGGCGAGCACCTCATCGGCGATCTGGCGGTCCAATGTGACGCGGACCAGCGCTGCGGCCAGATCGGCGGTGTGGTTTTCCGGCGCGAGTTCGGCCAGGCGGTCCGGATCTTTCGGGAGTCGGACGCGTTCGGCGCCGCTCAGCGCGCGTTCGTCGAAATGCGGTCGGGCCCAGGTCCATACGTCCTGGACTTCACGCAGGAAGATATCGCTGCCGGTCGGTCCGATGCCCTGGAACTGTTGCAGCAGTTCGGCGGCACGGGACGGATCGTGCTCGGCTTCGTCGGCGAGTTTGCGCAGATCGCCGCCGTAGCGGTCCAGCACGCGCGACGCGTTCGCACCCAAGCGCGATGCCGTACTTTCGTCATACCGCTTGTAATGGGCGCGCCCCAGTGCGTCGACCAGTTCCTGCCAGTCGGCGTCCGCGACCCGCTTCGGGGTGCGATATCCGCTGCTCACCAGCTCCTTGCCCGCCGCGACGGCGATATCGGCGGAGATCCGGGTGCTGAGCAATTCGGCGAGCATGAGGAGTTGGAATAGTGGAGCGGGTTTATCGGCCAAATTGATACCGGCCTCGGCCGCGTAGCCCGTGCCCGCCCGGTCCAGCAAAGCGTTCACCACATCTTTTTGAGTCATCGCATGCTCCTGGGTTCGGATATCCGGGGCGTACCCATGGGTCGCGGGTCCACACCCGGGACTACACCGCGTAATCCTTGGCGACGACCGTGCGGGCGACCTTCTGCGGCGCACCGCCGATCAGTCCCCGCCACGGCAGATACGGCAGCAGGCGGACATTGAGATTGCGCATGCGGATCATCGAATTACTCGGCGGCGCATACCACTTGCCGACGCCCTCGGCGAAGGTCTGGCAGGCCCGCACCATCGGGAGCATTTCCGCGCGGTAGCGGGCGAAGGCGATGGTGTGATCACCACCCGCGGCGGCGAGTTCACCGGCCAGAATGTATGCACCGACCAGCGACAAGTCCGCGCCCTTCGACTGCGCTGCAATGTTTCGAAGCGAACTGGACGGCGGTGCTCGAATCGATTGCCGAGCACCGCGGCCTCTGGTCGGCGACCTTCGACATCCTTACCCAATCGGGTCAGGACGAGGCGACCCGCGAACAGTTGGCGGCAAGTCTCGACGAAGCTCGCCGTGGGTTGGCCCGGCTCTTCGAGGGCATCGCTGAATCCGATACCAGCGGCGGGCGCGCAATCGGGTCCCTCTACCAGGCGCTACTGACGGGGCTTGCCGCCCAGGTGCTGATCGATCCGGACCACGCGCCGTCCGGAAAGGACCTGGCTGCCGCCTTGCGCCGAATCACCAGCTGAAATGGTGGCTGCGGGAGCGACCATTCGACTCGCCTCGATGAACTGAACCGCCATTCGACTCAGCTCGGTGCGGGACTATTCCGGCAGCAGGCTCAAAGTTCCTTCGGCGCTGCGAGCTGCGGTGAGGCAGGCGGTTGTGGTGAACTGATCGGCAAGCGGGTGGCGGGCACGGGCACGCCATTTGCGCACGGCGGCCATGGCCTGGGAGCGCTGGACTGCGGGGTCGGTGCCGAAGGGCAAGCCGAGTCGCAGATGCGGGGCGACGCCGGAGCCGCCGATCAGGCGGTGCAGTTCGGCGAGATCCGCTGCGGGCAGGGCCAATTCATCGGTGCGCAGGCGACCGAGCAGGCGGAGCTCGGCGAAACCGTGCACGTCGGCGAGCAGGGTGCGAACTCTGGGTAGCAGCTGATCGGCGGAGGTGCCAGGGTATGCGGTGAGCACACGCGCCAGGGCGGTGAGGGCCGAGTGAGCCTTGAGTTGATCGGCGCGCTGGCCGAATTGGACGTCGAGGACCGAGCGGAGTTCGTCCACGCCGCTGCGGTTGGTCAATTCCGCTGCCAGCGCGGCGGAGTCGCGCACGCCGAGGCGGATCAGTGTGACCGCCATGCGAATTCCGAAGAGGCCGAAACGTGCTGCGAGCTGGGCGCGGAGTTCGGGCGGGACCGGGAGTGGAATATCAGCGCGCGCGAAACGATCTGCCGAGAGCAAAGCGGCGCTCAACTCCTCGACCGGGACCCGGGCCAGCGCCTCGAAGGCGGTGAATTCCTGCTGACGCAGCGTTGCCGCGGCGAATGCGAGCAGACCGGCGACCGGAATTACCGCCTGACACAGTCCCGTTCGCTCCAACTCACCAGCGAAACGTGCTGCGACGTCGCGGGCGGAGTGCAGGGCATCGATCCGGCCCGCGCCGATCTCGTCGGCACGCGAGACCACACCGATAACGCCCAGCGGACCCGAAATGCCCTGCGCGCCAGCAGTTCCGGCACCGACCTGTTCGAGGAACCGGACATCGGCATCATCGAGCCGACGCAGCAGATAGACCACGGCGTCCGCGCCCGGAGCCGATACGGCCGCCGCGCCGTGCTCGCCGTCGGCATCACCGGGGGTAAGCAGTCGCGCGGTGCGCAGTGACACCTCCCGCGACAGCGACGATGTCCCCGGGGTGTCGATGATGGTGGTGTTCGCCAGTGCGGCGGCGGGCCACTCGACCTCGAGATGGTCGACCTCGCGCGGTCCCGGCGCATTCCAGTTCAGTCGTTCCAGATCGAAGGTGAGCCCGTGCGTGCCGCTGCCGCGGCGCACCACCACATTCGCCGTCGAGCCGTCGGGTGCATAAGCCGTGACGCTCGGGGTCGAGCCGTTGCGGTACCAGGTGACCACGCGCGTGCATTCGGTCGCGTCGGTCGGAGCGATATCCTGACCGACCAGGGAGTTGAGCAAGGTCGACTTGCCCGCCTTCAACGAACCCGCCAGCGCCACTCGCAGCGGCTGATCCAGGCGGCGCGCACAGTCGGCCAACAGCGCACGCGGTCGCGGCTCACGGGGAAATGCCTGTCTGGCCGCGGCGACCAGCTGATGCGCCTCGGCGACAATGCCGGGCGAACGCCGAACATCATGCCGGGTCACGTCTCTTCTCACGGGGTTACCGTACCGGCGGCCCCTTTCCGCGGCGCGGCGATGGCCGGTTGCATAGCATCCGCATAGCGTCGCAGCTCGGCGACCATGTGCAGTTGCCGGTCGAGCACCGCGCAGCGCTCGGTCCGGCGGGCCGTTTCCATATTCGCCGCCTCCTGCGCGGCCCGCAGCGAATCGTCGATGGAGCGCAGGCTGCGTTCGGCGACACCGGTGTAGTGATCGCGCAACGCCCGATGGATGCGGTGCAGGCGGTCCTTGGATTCCTTGCCCGCCTGGAAAGCGACGTCGTCGATGAAACGCCGGATGGCGACCTTGGCCTCGTTGCGGCGGCGGGCCAGTCTGGCCTGCTTGTCATCGCGGAAAGCCTTGCCGCCCACCAGGACACCGGCACCGATCGAGATCGGATTGAGCATCGCCAACCCAGCGAAGGTGGTCGCGAGCCCGACCATCAACACGCCACCGTATGAGCCGCGCATGCCGATCAGAATCTTGCTGCCGAAGCCGATATCGGGCTCCAGATCGGCGAGGGTGCCCCCGCCCGCGCGGCTGTCCTCGGTGTGCAGGCCGGAGCTGACATCCGGCAGTTCGACCATGCCGATCTCGGTGAAATGCTCGGCGACCCGCTCGGCGAGCTCCACGGCGCGGGTATGCGTCCACAACAGGTTGTCGCCCAGCGCGGTGTCGATATCGCCGGTGAGCCATTCGGCAATCCGGTCCCAATGGCGGCCCGGATCGTGCTCATCGATCCATTCCTCACCCGTTCTGGCGATCTCGCGCAGACGCTCGCGCAGATCGTGATCGACATCGCCGGCCAGGTCGGTGATGCCGTCGGAGAGGGTCAACTGCCAGGCCGAGGTGCGCCGATGCAGATCCTCGGCGGTGGTCTTCGCCAACTGCAGCTCGCGCACCGCCATCGCGCCCTGGCGGGGATCGCGCAGCGCGACCAGTTCACTGCCGAGCGCGAGCGCCAAATGCTCTGCGGCCGACTGGATGTCGTGCGCCACCGCGACCAGGGTCGCGGCTTGGTCGCGGGCCACCACCTGTTCACGCAGGAACTGGTACAGCACACCGAAGCCCGATTCGACGCCGAGCTGCTGGTCCTGCAGCAGCATCGCGTGCCTGCGCAGTACCGCGGAAACCGGGATGATCGGCACCTCGACCCGGGCTCGGCCCAGATGACCCTGATCGGCCTCATGCACTTGGCGCCAATGCGGATACAGGTCGATCTTGGTGAGCAGCAATGCGGTGGTCGGGCACAGTTCGCGGACCTGCCGGAGGAAGGTCAGCTCCGGTTCGGTGAGTTCGGTGGAGGCATCCGAAAGCACCAGAACCGCGTCAGCGGTCGCGACCAGGCCGAGTACGCCTGCCGCATAACCACTTCCGTGTCCGCCAACGCCGGGGGTGTCCACCAGGACTATGCCGTCGGCGAGCAGCGGATTCGGAAGTTGGATCTCGATGCGCAGCACCCGACGACCGTGGGCCTGCGGTGTGTGGACGGTGATCATGCCGATCTCGTCGACCGGTACCGGAACGCGCGCCTCCTCGGTTCCGCTCGGACCGGCCAGCACCAGTTCGGCATACGGTTCGGGACCGTGCGAGAGCAAGGTGGGGACCGCGGTAGTCGCGTCATCGCCGACCGGGCAGATCTCGAGATTCAACAGGGCATTGACGAAGCAGCTCTTGCCCTGACCGAGGTGTCCGACGATCACGATGCGGCGACGCGGATCGCGGACCCGGTCGGCCGCCATTTCCAGGCGACTGACCAGATCATTGCGACCCGCGGCGCGCGCCGCGGCGATGGTTTCACCCAATACCGTCAGCATCGGTACCGCGGGCGGTTGAGCATTCACTGCGGGTGTCCCCATCGAACCTCTTTCGTACGAATATCTCTTAGTGCAGGAAGGCGTCGCCGCCGAGATCGCCGCCGGCATGTCCGGCCAGATCGGTACCTGCATGAGTATCGGTGAAGAGGCTGGAATCGCTGTGGGCGGTGACCGAGGTGTCCAGATGCGAACCCGCCGAACTATCCAGTCCGGAACCGAAGGCGTTGGAAACGTCCAGCGACGACCAGGTATTCGCGGTGGACCCGACGGTCGAGGAGGCGCCGGTCAGTGTGGAACCGGCGTGGCCGCCCAGATCCGCGGCGCCGTTCGCGCTGGTCTGTGCCGCGGCGCCGGAGTGCACCGTGGAGTCGACGCTCGACGAGAGTCCGAGGCCCGCATCCGCTGTGCCGCCGACACCGGTGGACAGCCCTGTCGCCAAACCGGATCCGGCATGCGCACCACCGTCGATGCCCCCGCCGAGACCGGTTTCCAGACCGCTACCGGCGTGGACGCCACTGCTGATTCCGCTGGAAAGACCGGTCTCCAGCCCCGTGCCCAGATGCGTTCCGGCGTCGACGGCACCCTGTGCTCCGGTCGACGCACTACCGCCGAGCCCGGTAGCCGCACCGACTCCGGTTGACAGCCCTGTCTCCAAACCGGTCGCCGCATGGCCCCCGGCATCAGCAGCACCGCTCAAGCCTGTGGACAGACCCGCACCGAGCTCCGAACCCGCATGCGCACCAGCACCGACCGCGCCACTCACACCCGACGACAGACCCGCACCGAGCTCCGAACCCGCATGCGCACCAGCACCGACCGCGCCATTCAGACCCGAGGACAGACCCGCGCCGAGATCGCCACCAGCCTGTGCACCAGCGCCGATGCCCGTGGACAGGCCCGCACCGGCTTGCGTCCCGGCGCCGACCGCACCACCCAGACCTGTGGACAAACCGCCACCCAGATCAGCCGCGCCACCGATGGCGCTGGAGAACCCGGACGTAGCGTGCGTCCCAGCGTCACCCAGATCCGCTCCAACCTGCGTGCCGCCGTTGAGAGCACCGCCCAGAGTGCTCGACAACCCGCCACCGAGCTCAGCACCCGCACCGAGCGCTGCACCGGTAGCCAAACTCGACTCCAGTCCCGTCGTCACCTGAGCACCGGTACCGATCGCCGACGAAGCCCCACTCGACACCCCACCACCGAGCCCAGCACCGGCATCCAGCGCACCGCCCAGCCCAGCCTCCAGCCCACCACCGAGCCCACTACCCGCATGTGCCCCCGCATCGAAAGCGCCCTCGATCCCGGAAGTCGCCTGCGCCCCAGCATCAACAGCACCGCTCAACCCTGTGGACAAACCACCCCCAACTCCCGCAGCCCCACCAATCCCGGTGGACAGCCCCGCTTCCAGACCGCTCGCCGCCTGAGCACCTGCATCAACCGCACCGCCGAGCCCTGTGGACAAACCACCCCCCAGATCCGCACCAGCCTGTGCACCGGCACCTGCTGCCCCCTCCAGACCAGTCGACAAACCACCGCCGAATTCAGAACCCCACTGCGCACCACCACCGAGCGCACCACCAATTCCAGTGGACAACCCGGATTCCAAACCACCGGCCGCCTGCGCCCCAGCATCAACAGCACCACCCAACCCCGTGGACAAACCGCCACCCAGGTCAGCACCAGCCTGTGCACCGCCGCCAACAGCACCGCTCAGCCCCGTGGACAGATCGGCACCAGCGTGTGCACCAGCACCAGCCGCGCCCTCCAGCCCCGTCGACAGACCGCCACCCAGGTCAGCACCGACCTGCGTCCCAGCGCCGACCGCACCACCCAAGCCTGTGGACAAACCGCCACCGAGATCGGCACCAGCACCAGCCGCACCCTCCAGCCCCGTCGACAGATTGCCACCGAGCTCAGAGCCCAGGTGCGCACCACCATCGAGCGCGCCACCGATTCCGGTGGACAAACCGGACTCCACACCACCGGTCGCCTGCGCACCGGCATCAACAGCACCACCCAAACCGGTGGACAAGCCGCCGCCCAGGCCGGTGGATACGCTGCCACCCAGATCGGAACCCGCTTGCGCGCCGGCGTTCACCGCGCCTGTGAGACCTGTGGACAAATCGGCGTTCGCGTCGGCTGCGGTGCCGATTGCGCTGGAGAATCCGGTCGAGGCCTGGGCGCCGGCGTCCAGTGTGCCGCCGAGGCCGGTCTCCAAGCCAGAAATCGCGTGTGCGCCTGCGTCGATCGTGCCGCCGAGACCAGCGCCGAGATCCGCACCGACCTGACCACCCGCGCCGACCGCCCCACCGAGACCAGCCCCGAGACCCGTCGCAGCTTCGGCACCCGCATCCACCACACCACCCAGACCAGCACCCAGATCCGCACCCGCCTGACCACCCACACCAAAAGCACCACCAAGACCCGTCGCAGCCTGAGCACCCGCATCCACCACACCACCGAGGCCAGCGCCGAGCTCGCCGCCCGCACCGACAGCGCCGCCGAGCCCGGCCGAAAGACCAGCGCCCAGGTCGGCGCCCGCTTGGGCACCGGCGCCGAGGGCACCGCCGAGGTCAGCACCCAATTGGGTGCCCGCTCCGATGACGCCGCTCAGCCCGGCACCGAGGTCGGCACCCGCGTCGACTGCGCCACCGAGACCCGTCTCCAAGCCAGAAATCACCTGCGCGCCGCCGTTCAGGCCCGCACCAAGAGCTCCCGCCAGACCCGTGCCGACCTGCGCTCCGGCACCGAGCGCACCCTCCAGGCCGGTGGCCAGATCCGCACCAGCCTGCGCACCCGCACCGAGCGCGCCCCCCAGCGCACCACCGAGACCCGTCACGGCCTGCACACCGGCGCCGATGGCGCCGCCGAGACCGGCGGTCAGATCCGCGCCCGCGCCGACAATGCTGCCGAGACCGGCGCCGAGGTCAGCGCCGGCCTGCAGGCCAGCTCCGATCGCGCCGTTGAGCCCGGCACCCAGGCCGAGATCGGCGCCGAGGTCGATATCGGTGCCGAGGTCCACGCCCGCATCGGCGGCCGCGCCGAGTCCGACCGCGGCGGCGGTATTGGCACCGGCGGCGGCCCCGGCTTCGGCGGCTCCAGCACCACCGGCCGCCACAATCGCCGACAGCTGCGAGCCGCCGGCGATCAGGGCCGATTCGGCGACCATGGGGGCGACGGCGGCGATGTCCTCCGGCGTCACGGCGGGCAAACCGGCAGCTGCCAGCGCCTGGCCGGGATTGGCGCAATAACCCACCGCCGCCTCGTGGTCACGGAGCAGGTTGAGAATGAACTCCAGAATCGCGTTGGGTGTCATCGAAATCATCTCCTGGATGAGCGGACCCTCGCGATCCGCAGTCGTTGGAATGCTTTTCACGCTAGGGACGCCCGGCGTTACTCCGAAACGGGGCGCACCCCTACTACGCACCGAACGTTCCGGTTAGGGGCACCCGAACCGTTAGGGGAATTTCCCCGCAACTTCCCCGACTAAGTAACGGCGGACGCCCAGCAACCGACAGAAGTGGTGCGGCTGGCAGGTCAACTCCGCCTTCCTGTCCACACAACAGCGACTACCGGGCCACAGAGTTTGCGAACGGGGTTCTCGAATGACAGAGCGTCTGGCGCTCGGCATCACTGTCGGAGCGTCGAATTCGGTCGCCGTGGCGACCCCGGGGGACGGCGGCGACTATGACAGGGGCCACTCCGGCGACTCTGTCATCACTCATCCGAGTGTGTTGCGCCTCGCCCCGCATGCTGCGCCCGCATTCGGCAGCGGTGCCCGACCCACCGGCAGGCACTCGAGTGACGTAGTACTCGAGGGCTTCCTCGCCCGGGTCGGTGATCCGGTGGATATCCTCGCCGAGGACGGAACCGCCCACTCCGCAGCGGATCTCGTGTCCACCGCGGTCGGCTGTCTGATCGATGAGGTCGGCGCCGGTGCCGCGCATTCCATCGTCGCCTGCCATCCGGCGTGGTGGTCGCGACATACCGTCGATGTGCAGCGGGCCGCGCTGGATCGCGCGGGCCTGCGCGAGGTGACCTTGGTTCCGGAGCCGACCGCGTCGGTGCGCTGGCTGGAGGCCGCGCACGGCCCGCTCGGCGACGACACGGTTGTCGTATACGACCTCGGCGCGTCCGGCCTTACCGTCTCGGTGGTGCGCACCGGCGCGCAGGCCGCCGTGCTCGGCGCGCCATTGCGCACTACCGATGTCGCCGGCGCCGAATTCGATCTGTTGGCCATGCGCTATGTCCTGGCTAACGCCTTGGGTGGAAATGATTTCGATCCGTTCGATCCGGTGGTGGAACGGGAATTGTCGGCATTGCGCGATCGCTGCCGATATGCGAAAGAAGAGCTTTCCACAAATACCGCGACGGTTGTCCCGGTCCGTTTGAACCCGGCCGATCACCACGCCGAAAACATCCGACTGGTCCGCGACGAACTCGAGGACCTACTGCGCGGGCCTTTACTGACCTCGCTCGATCTCATCCGCGATGCGGTACATCGCGCCGGACTCGATGTCGGTGATATCGGCAGGGTGCTGCTCACCGGCGGCGGCGGCGCGATCCCACTGGTAGCCGAGTTGATCTCCACCGAATTCGGACTCCCCGTGGTCGCCGCGCCGCAGCCGCGGCTCACCAGCGCGCTCGGCGCCGCGGAACTGGCCGCGGACCTGTTGTCGGTCACCGTGGATCGCACGCCGGTGGCAGCCATGGGCAGCAACGCACGCACCGAGGAACTGCCCACCGTGCCGCGGCCGATCGAAAAGTCCGCGACCCGCCCGACCAGCAGTGCGGTAGCCAGCGGTGGCGTTTCGCGCGATGACACCGAGCCCAAAAAGACCCTGCCCGGCACGAGCGAGCGACGCCGCAGGCTCAGCGGCCGCCAACGCGCCGCCATCATCGCGGGCGCGGCCCTGGTGCTCGGCGCACTCGCGACGGGCACCGTCGCCATCGGCACCGGCGCGCAGTCCGGCCCGACCCCACCCGCGAGCTCCGATCCGACAACAACGCCAGGCGCGTCCGTCGTCGCGGCGACCGATGGCGGCACTTCCACCGGCGCGGCGACGACCTCCGCGAAGGATTCGCCCGTCGGCAGTCCGAAATCGAAACCCGCTGCAGGACAACCGGCTTCTGCCGCAACGAGCACCGTCGCCGGCACGAGCAGTCAACCTGCCGCAGCCGAGTCCACCGACGGCCAGTCCACCCAGAGCCAACCAGCTCCCGCCCAACCGGCACCGGCCACCCAGCCCGCGGCGGAAGCTCCGGTAACGCAAACCCAACCCGCGCCACAACCGCAGCCGGCCCCGCCGACGCAGGTGCAGGTTCCGACCGTGCCGTCCCTGCCGACGAACACCTTGGGCGATGCGGTCGGCGACACCGTCGGCGGCGTCGTATCCGCACTGCCCAAGATCCCCGGAGGCAGATGATGGGTGATATCGCCTTCGACACGCTGCCCTGCGCACGCGAGATCTTCCGCGAATTGGACTCCGCAGATCGGGAACCGGTCGTCTATCTGATCAGGGGCCGTTCCGGCTCCGGCAAATCCACCCTCCTCTCGGTGATCCGGGCCCGCCTGCGCGCCCACGGCATCCCATTCCGGGATGATCCAGTTATGCCCGAACACCTTGCAGCGCAAGCCAACTCGGCTAACGGAGCGCATGCGATGGCAGACGTCCCCCGCGCCGACGGGCGGCGCCCCAACCACGATGACGCGCTCACCGGCAACGGCGCGGCCCACGCCACCGGCGACGGATACCGAACCCGAACCACCGAAAAACCCACCATCATCGAGCGCCCCGATAACGGAGCGCATGCGATCCACCGCACCGACGGCGCACACCCACGAAAACCGCGCCCGGCCCTGATCATCGACAACGCCCACACCCTGAGCCAATCGGACCTCGAATCGCTCTGCGCGACAATTGAATCCGGACGCTTCACGGTCATTGTCGCGACCCAGCCGCGCCCGCACGATCCGCAGCTGCGCACACTCGCCGACACCGTCGCGCGCCGCGGTCGGATAGCCGATCTGCGCGCGCTCGGCGTCTCCGATATCGCACCGTTCGCCCGCGAATTGGGCATGGCGGTGCCGCGCCCGGTCGCCCAGCACATCCATCGCCAGACCGCGGGCAGCCGCGGTGGCGTGGTCGCCGCGCTGACCGCCGCCTGCTCGGCCCGCCTCGATGCCGGAATCCGCGCCGTCGACGACTCCGTCGCCGCGTGGGCCCGCGCCCTCCTGGACAATCTCGAACCGGATCTGCTGGAGACCCTGGTCGTCGCCACCACCGGCACCGGCCTGGACTCCACCGAACTCACCGAGGTCCTCGGCGTGGACACCGCCGCGGCCCAAGATCTGATCGACCGGGCCAGGGCTAGCGCGCTGGTCACCGATGCCGATCTGCTGCTCGAACCCGCGGTCGCACCGCTGCGCACTCTGCTCGGCGACCGCCGCTTCGTGGCCGTGCAGCGTCGCTTGCTCAACGCGCGACTGGATGCGGGTCTGCTGCGCGATCACACCGCGCTGCTGCTCGCCGAATCCGGCGTCCGGGACCAGCGCCTTGCCGAATTCCTGTGTGCCGCAGCAGAAAAGGCCGGACGCGAGGCGGTGCGCTACTACGCCGCCGCGGCGGCGGCCGGGGCAGATCCGGACGTCATCGCGCTGCGCTGGGCGGAGGCGGCCGCATGTACCGGTGACGGCGATACGGCCATACGACTTGCCGAGCCGGTGCTGGCCCGTCCCGGTGTCACCGGCGCGGAACTCGCTGCGGCCGTGCGGATTTGCGCGGCAGTGCTGACCCGCCGTGGTCTGGTCGGGCGCGCCGCCCAGCTGTATTCCTGGCTCGGCGCACATCGGGTCGGCGCGGATTGGGCGCTCGGCGCGACCGTGCAGTATCTCGCCGGTGAGGTGGCCGCCGCCGCGCAGCTGTCCGAATCGGCGACGCAGTGGCCGCCTACCGAAGCCAACGCGCACGCCCGGCTGATCGCGACCGCACTCGCACGCACCATCGTCGAACACGAAACCGGCACCGCCGCAGCCGTATCCGCGCTCATCCAGGCCGCGCAGGCCGATGCGGGTACCGATCGGTTCCTGCCGTGCACCGCGGTCTCCATCGCGACGCTGCTGTGCCTGAGCACCGGCGAACCGCGCCGCGCCGGTGAGGCGCTGCGCCGGGCCACCACCAGCGGCCTGCGCTGCCATCAGTTGCAGGTGCTCACCGCTTGGGCCGCGATGCTCGGCGGCGACGAACAGGCCGCGGCGACCACCGTCGCCGCGCTGCAAATGGATTCCCTCGATATCCGCGACCGCCTGCTCGCGCACGGTGTCGCGGTCGGCCTGGCCCGCCGCAGCGGCGACCACGCCGCACTCACCCGCGCCTGGCAGGCGGCCTATCCACTCTTCGATGACGTCGACGCCGACCTGCTCACCCTGCTGCCGATCGGCGAACTGTGGCTGGCGGGCATCCGGCTGCGCGACGAGCGCCGCATCGCACCGCTGGTCGATGCCTGCCTCGCACTGCTGCGGCGACTCGACCAGCCGCCCGCATGGGCGAATGCCTTCCACTGGTACGGCGTACAGGCCGCGATCGCACATGAGAGTCCGGAGGAACTGCTTCCGCACGCCCGGCTGCTCAAGGCCGCCGCCGAGTCCGGTGACCGGCATGCCGCGATCCTCGCCGACGCGGGCCGCACCTGGGTACTGGTGCTGCGTGGTCAGGTCGCCGCGACCCCGGTGCAGGCGGCGGTGGCCGGACTCAGCGAGATCGGCCTGACCTGGGATGCCGCCCGGCTCGCGAGCGAGGCGGCGCTGGCCGCCGCCGATTCCGCGACCGCGACCGCCCTGCTGAAACTGGCCAGAACCGTCCGGGCCGACGCCCGTCCGCAGGAGCCCGTGGTCCGCCCGAGCGCACCCGCCGCGGCCTCGGGCAACGGCCAGGTCGCCGCCCCGGAACCGGTCGCCGACGCGGCAATTCTCAGCGAACGCGAACGCGAGGTCGCCGAACTCGTGCTGCTCGGTCTGACGTATCGGGAAATCGGCGCTCGCCTGTACATTTCTGCCAAGACAGTGGAGCATCATGTCGCCCGTATCCGACGCCGGATCGGTGCTCGTTCCCGTTCGGAGTTATTGTCGATGCTCCGCGCCATGGGACACGGCTCGCTGCTGGTGTGATCGGGGCGCGGCCCGATCCGTGACGCCGAAGCGAGGTATTGAGGATGGCCACTGGGGTGGGCCTGCGCATCGCCGAGGACAACTGCACAGCGGCCATCGTCACCGATAACGACGAACCGACGTTCATCGTCCGCGAGTCGATCCTGCACATGTCCGATGACGGCGACACCGTTCTCGGCGGACCGGCCCCGGCCGGTCATACGCATTCGATCACTGGTTTCGCGTCCTCGGTCGGCGATCCGGCCGGTATCTCGGTCGACGACGGCGAGGCCTACCGGGCCGAGGATCTGGTCGCGACCGCACTGTTCTGCCTGATCAATCTGACCGCCGAACATCTCAACGGTGCCGCCGAGTTCTACGCGACCTACCCCGCGGGCTGGCCGTCGGAGTATGTTCTCTCGCTCCGCGACGCATTGGACTACCTGGGCCTGAAGTCGGTATTGCTGGTCAGCGAGGGCGACCTCCCCGGCAGCGATACCGTCGCACCGGAATTGGCCTACGCCTACGACGCCGCGCGCGCCGCACTGGCCGCGGTATTGGCGACCCCGGCGGGCGCGACCCCGCCGGATCCGAGCAATGCCGAGAACTCGACCGTGGTCACCGACGTCATCCCGGCGGTGCCGACGCCCGAGGTCCAGCCGCAGGCCTATTCGGCGGCGATGCCGGTCGCGGCACCGCTGGCCGCGGCGACCGCGGTCGAGGCGACCACCCCGGCGCCGCCCCCGGCCGCGACCCCGAAGAAAGATCGCGGCACGCCGCTGCTGATCGCGGTCGCGGTCGGCATCGGCCTGATACTCGGCGGCATCGGCGTCGCCGTCCTGTTCGGTGATCCCGGCTCTACCCCGGTGCCGCCGGTGCGCGACGCCAAATCCGATCAGGTCTCGACGAGCCCGACCCCGCAGCCGCCGGTGGACCTACCGACCGTGCCGGAAACCACGCCGGCGCCGACCACCGAACCGCCCGTCGTCATCACCAGCAGCGAACCGGAGACCACCGAGCCGCCGACCACCACACCACCTACCACCACGCCCACGACGACACCGCCGACCACGACCCGGTCGAGCCGGACCACGACCACCCGTCCAGGCTTCCCCATGTTCACGCCGCCGACGTGGACGCAACTGCCGTGGCAGCAGCCTTTTCCGTACGAGATGGCGCCTCCTCGCTGATTTCGTAGCGACCTACCCGGGTTTGTGCCTTAAAGTGATCGGCTGACCGGTGTAGTAGCTGGCACACCCCGTGCCGACGAAGGGACTTCATGCGCAAGTTGGTGGCGCGTAGCGCCGCGGTCAAGGCAGCCTCGATCGGATTGGCCGCGACCGTTTTCATCGCACCCCTGCTCGTCACCACCGCCGCTTCGGCCGAACCGCCAGCACCCGGGCAGCTTTCTGCCGAGAACCTGCCGCCCGAACTCGTCGAGGCCATTTCCCGCGATCTGAAGATGACGCCCGCGGAGTACCTGGAACGCTCCGCCAAGGCCCAGGAGCTCAGCGAATACGCGGAATCGTTCCGTAGCGAGCGCCCCGACACCTACGCGGGCGCCTGGCTCGGCACCGACGGTAAGCCGGTCGTCGCGGTCACCTCGGTCGATGCCGCCAAGATCGCCGCAGCCGACGGCTACCAGACCCATCTGGCGCCGATCTCGGCGAACAGCCTGGAAAACTCGCTGATGCAGCTGAATCAGTGGATCAACACGCTGCCCAAGGAAATCTCCCAGTCGATCAACTCCGTCGCGGTCGACTTCCTCAACAGCCAGCTGGTGCTGTCGGTCGCCAATACCCCGGTCGGCCACGCGCTGAACCTGCCGACCCTGATTGCCAACGTCAAGGTCATTCTCTCGCCCAATAGCGGCGGCCCGATCGAGCGCCGCCCGATGGGCGGCGACACCTACATCACCGCGCCGACCTCACTGAAGGACACCTCGCTGCGCGGCGTCGATGTCTGCTCGTTCGGCTTCAACAGCGTGGACGCGGCGGGTAACGCGCTCAACATCAGCGCGGGCCACTGCGACCCGAACCTGGAGAAGGGCGACCAGCACGCCGCGGTCTACCTGCCCAATATCAGGGACATCCCGAACAGCATCGAGCTCGGCAACTTCGTCAAGGCGAGCCTCGGCGGCCCGACCGCACTCGACTACTCCGTCATCAAGCTCAACGAGCGCTCGGTCAATGCGGGCATGGACCAGCCCTCGGTGCGCGGCTCCAACGGCACCACGTTGACCATCACCGGTACCGCCGAGCCGGTCACCGGCGCGCCGGTCTGCAAGTCCGGCCAGTCCTCCACCTTCACCTGCGGGTTCGTGGTGGCCGATCGGGTCGAAACCCAGCTGTACACCGCCGAAGGTGTGAGCAAGACCGTGCGCGGCTTCGCCAGCTCGGCCTGCACGCTCGGCGGCGACAGCGGCGGCGCGATCGTCTCGGGCACGCTGGCCCTCGGCATCACCAGCGGTTCCAATGCCGCCGACGCGCCGGACTGCAACGAGGCCAATATCGCGCTCGCGCAGTACGGCGGCACCGCGACGCTCGGCATTCCGATTCGCTCGATCCTGGCCGATATCGACGCATCGGCCGGCGGTGGCGTCGGCGCCGGCATCGCGTTGCGGACCCGTCCGAACGCTGGCTGAGAGGGCTTGTCGGACACCGTATTTCCGACGAACCGGCGGCCGGTCGATTAGTGGGCCGAACAACATCGCGACATAAGTAGGCATAACCGGCCGGACACTTTAAGGTATGGGCATGCTCCTGCCACGTATAGGTCAGTTCCGATCAGCTGCGCGACAGACCCGGGTCCGAAAATCAGTTATCGCCGCTTCGGCGGCGATTCTGCTGTTCGGTCCAACAGCGGCAGTGGCGAATGCACAACCGGACCAGCCGGCGCTTCCCGCCGACCTGATCGCCGCGGTCGCGCGCGATCTGAAGATCTCCCCCGAGGAGTACCTGCACCGCGCTGATCTGTCCCAGCAGCTCGCGGCCTTCGCCACCACGGCGCAGCGCCAGTTCCCGCAGGTCTTCGCGGGGTCGTGGCTCGATGACGGTGGCAAGGCCGTGGTGGCGCTGGCGCAGGGCCCCGGTGCCGATGAGGCTCGCCAGGCGGCCACGTCGGCCGGATTCGAGGTCCGCAATGTCGCCAAGAGCGAGGCGGCGCTGCGCGGCGAGAAGAGCGCCTTCGAGCGCTGGCTGGAGGGGCAGCCCGAGGCCGTTTCCGCGCTGGTGCGTGGTGTGGTGGTCGATCCCGTCAACAACAGCATCGCGGTGCGGGTCGAGCAGGCCGGTCTGCCGATGCCGAACTTCGTCGATCCTTCGCGGGTCATCGTGACCGCGCCGCCGGTCGCCGGTGAGCAGTTGCAGACGACCCCGGTCGCGGGCGCGATGCAGACCGGTCCGCTGGCCGGTGGCGACGGCTTCGCCTCGATCGCCGGGAAGACGTCGCTGCGCTGCTCGCTCGGCTTCAACGGCACCGACCGGGCCGGCAACACCGTGAATATCACTGCGGGCCACTGCAATCCGGACATCGCGTCGGCGGGTTCGGGGAATGCGGCCGGCGTCTACGAGCTGGCCGGCGATCGGCCGGGTGCGCAGATCGGCACGTTCCAGAAGTCGGTGCTCGGCGCCCAGGACTACTCGATCATCCGGATCAACGATCAGGCCAAGGACCGGTTCACCAACAACTTCGTGCGCCAGCCCGGCCAGCCGGTCGCGGTCGACGGCGTTGCCGTTCCGGTGGTCGGCGCTCCGGTCTGCAAGTCCGGTGCGCGCACCGGCTTCAGCTGCGGCATCGTGAACGCGGTGGACCAGACCGTGCAGGTCGGCGACCGGGAGCTCACCCAGGCCTTCTCCGCGAACATCTGCGCACTGCCCGGTGACAGTGGCGGTGCGATCGTCACTGGCCGGTTGGCGCTCGGCATCTCCAGCGCGTCGTCGGTGGCCGACTTCCCGATCTGCGAGATCCCGAATCTGATCGGCGCCCTCACCGGCAATGCGCCGCAGCTGTTCGCGCAGCCGGTCAGCGTGGTTCTTTCGGACAATCCGGGGCTGAAGGTCAACAACTAGCCAGACCGCCGGAAAAGGCCGACAGCGGCGACGCTGTCGGCCTTTTTGCTATCCCTGGGCCGATTCACTGAAGTCGCGTTGCCCGAGAGCACCGCTAGCGACTGCTCGCAGGTCGCTCGAAGGTCAGCATTGCCCTGTGGGGCCCGGCGACCTTCCGGCATCCTGGAATGCATGTGTTTGGTGTTGATCGGTTGGCGGGTGCATCCGGAGTATCGGTTGATAGTCGCGGCCAATCGCGACGAGTTCTACTCCCGCCCGACCGAGTCGATGCGCTGGTGGCCCGAGGTGCCCGGGCTGCTGGCCGGACGCGATCTCGGGGCGCTGCGCAAGGTCGCGGGTGATCCGCCGGGCACCTGGCTCGGGTTGACACGGGAAGACAACGGCCGCAATAGATTCGCCACTGTGACCAATGTGCGCGATCCGAAAGACGAACGTGGCGACGCCCGTTCCCGCGGGGCGCTGTTGATGGATTTCCTGCGCGACACCCGGCAAACCCGCGAGCTGTCGGGTCCAGAAAAGCTGTCGGGTCCAGAAAAGTATGTGCTCGACGTCGCCGCGGCACCCGACGACTACAACGGCTACAACGTGCTGGTCTCGGACCTCGAATCGCTGTGGTGGCATTCCAACCGCAGCACGCTGCCGCCGCAGGAACTGACGCCGGGTTTCCACGGCGTATCCAACGGCAGGTTCATCACCTCGGTCGCCCCGGGCCCGGCGGCGGCATTCGAAGCGCCGCAACCCATTTGGCCCAAGGTGCGCGGCGGTCTCACCGACCTGCGCGCGTTGGTCGAATCGGATCCCGGCAATGTGTCGCGCTACTTCGAGGTGCTGGCCGATCGCACCGAGGCGCCCGATGATCTATTGCCGCGCACCGGAGTTCCGCTGCGGCGCGAGCGCACGCTCTCGGCCAGATTCATCGCCAACGCGCTGCACGGGACCAGGGCGAGCACGGTCCTGCTGGTGCGCGAGAACGGTTCGTTCGAGATAGCCGAGCGTTCCTTCGGCCGCTTCGGGCGGCACAGGGGCGAGGAAACTTTCAGCGGCAGTTTGGATCTGCGCGAACACCAGGCCTGAAACACAACCGGCCCGCTCCAGGTGGGAGCGGGCCAGTCGAGTTCGATCGAGATCAGTTCGGCTGCTGAGCCGGCACGGGCTGCTGAGCCGAAGCGGGCTGCTGGGCCGGCACCGACTTCTCGGCGAACTTGGTGGTGCCGGGTGCCGCCTGCAGGGTGTTGACCAGGTCGATGCCTGCGAGGGTCAGGATCGGACCACCGACGGCGAGCGTGCCGAGGATGCCACCGATACCCGCGCCCGCGATCGCGGCCGGAATGCAGCCGACACCGAGCAATGGCAGGCCGAGGATGCAGCCGATGACACCACCCGCGACGACACCGATGGCGGTGCCGACGAAGCCGCCGACCGCCGTGGCGATGCCGAACTGAGTGGAGAACTCGTTCATTGCCCGCTGGTCTTCATCCGGGGAGGCGATCGGCTTGGCGATGGCGTTGATCGTATTCGCCTTTTGCTCGACCTTGACGCCCTGGTCAGGGGTCAGTTCGAGGACCTTACCGTCGTCCTTCACAACCGGCTTGACGTCGACCGGAGTCTGGTCGACATTGACGTCGAGCGGAACCGAGACGACGGTGTTGCCGAGTTCGTCCTTGACCGTGTAGAGGTCCGGTTCCTTCAATTCCTCGTCGGACTTCGTCAGCTCGAAGGTCCCCCCCTTGAGCGTAGCGACGACCGTCTTGTCCACGAGCTTGACGGAGTAGCTGATCGGCTGAGCGGCCGCGGGGGCGGGCTCGGCGTGAGCAACTCCGAATCCGATGGTCATCGCGCCGATGACCATCGTGGCAGCCGCGGTGGTGCTGCGGAGATTCATTCAGTTTCCAATCCATCATCAGGGTTGTCCGCGCGCCGCTTCCGTACACGCGAGAGCGCTCATCAACCCGAGGTGGTCGGACCCCGGATTCTCCCCGAGCAGTGTGAAAGACAGGCACATCAAACAGAACGTGGTGAGCGTAATCGAACCGACATGAAGATGCGAGATCGGTTACTCATACTGTGATCTCGGCGTGACTAAGCCTGTCCTTACCCCATCGCGGGCACCGCGCACTGTTTACGGTGGTTGGCAGCCCGAACCGCACCTGGATTAGGCGATCTTCGTGAAATCCATCACAGGCGAAAAAAGGGTCAAGCCCCAGGAAGAAGGGGCAGTAGCCAACCGGCGATCGTACGATAGACAAGTAAGTTACCGGTGGGTAACTTACTTGCAGTTAGTATACGAGCCAACCGGGTGGCGCGACCGCCGCCCACGCTCGTGTTGCCTCTAAAGAAAGGTCGCGACATGAATGCCCTGACAGTGACGCTGGGCACGATTGGTGTGGCGTTCAGCCTGTTGGGTTGGGCATCATTCGTCGGTGGCGTCGGCAAAATGACCCGCGCGATCATGATCGGCCAACCCGCGCCGGATCGTTGGCGACCATTCTTGCCGCGCTTCAAGACGATGATCGTCGAATTCCTCGCCCACACCCGGATGAACAAATTCCGCACGGTGGGCTGGGCGCACTGGCTGGTGATGATCGGCTTCCTCGGCGGTTTCATCCTGTACTTCGAGGCGTACGGGCAGACCTTCGATCCCGAGTTCCACTGGCCGATCATCGGCGGCTGGGGCATCTACCACCTGTGGGACGAACTGCTCGGCATCGGCACCGTCATCGGCATCCTGGTGCTGATCGTCATTCGCCAGCTCAACCACCCACGGGTGCCCGCGCGACTGTCACGATTCAGCGGTTCCCGGTTCGCGCCGGCCTATGTCATCGAGGCGATCGTATTCATCGAGGGCATCGGCATGGTCATGGTGAAGGCGGGCAAGATCGCCACCTACGGCCACTCCGAGGCGTGGACCGACTTCTTCACCATGCAGGTGGCCAAGCTGCTGCCCTCCAGCGTGGCGATGGTCGCCATCTTCGCGTTCATCAAGATGGTTTCGGGCAGCACCTTCCTGCTGCTGGTCGGTCGCAATATCAACTGGGGTGTGGCCTGGCACCGGTTCGCGGCCTTCTTCAATATCTACTTCAAGCGTGAGGACGACGGCGGCGTCGCACTGGGCGCCGCGAAGCCGATGATGTCCAAGGGCAAGCCGGTCGATATGGAGACCGCCGACCCGGACGTCGACACCTTCGGTGCGGGCCGGGTCGAGGACTTCTCCTGGAAGGGCTGGCTGGACTTCACCACCTGCACCGAATGCGGTCGCTGCCAGTCGCAGTGCCCGGCCTGGAATACCGGCAAGCCGTTGTCGCCCAAGCTGCTGATCATGTCGCTGCGCGACCACGGTGTCGCCAAGGCCCCGTACCTGCTGGCCGGTGGCCGCAAAGATATGGGCGGCGACGAGGTCGGCCTGGTCGATGGCGACGGTAAGCCCAACGAGGCGAAGCTGGCCAAGATCTCCGAGGCGGCCAAGGCCGAGGCGGAGCGTCCGCTGGTCGGCGGCGAGGATGTCAACGGCATCATCGACCCGGAGGTGCTGTGGAGCTGCACCACCTGTGGTGCGTGTGTCGAGCAGTGCCCGGTCGATATCGAACACGTCGATCACATCATCGATATGCGCCGCTACCAGGTGCTGATCGAATCGGAGTTCCCCTCCGAGCTGGCCGGTTTGTTCAAGAACCTGGAGAACAAGGGCAACCCCTGGGGCCAGAACGCCAAGGACCGGCTGAACTGGATCAACGAACTCGACTTCCAGATCCCGGTATTCGGCCAGTCCGCCCCGAACGGGGAAGAGATTGCCTCCTTCGACGGGTACGAGTACCTGTTCTGGGTCGGCTGCGCGGGTGCGTACGAGGATCGCGCCAAGCGCACCACCAAGGCCGTCGCGGAGCTGTTGGCGACCGCGGGCGTGAAGTTCATGGTGCTCGGCGCCGATGAGACCTGCACCGGTGACTCCGCGCGCCGGGCCGGTAACGAATTCCTGTTCCAGCAGCTGGCGCAGCAGAACATCGAGCTGTTGAACTCGGTATTCGACGGTGTCGAGCAGTCGCGCAAGAAGATCGTTGTCACCTGCGCGCACTGCTTCAACGCGCTGAACAATGAATACCCGCAGGTCGGCGGCATCTACGAGGTGGTGCACCACACCCAGCTGTTGAACCGGCTGGTGCGTACCAAGCAGCTGATCCCGGTCGCCTCGGTATCGCAGAATGTCACCTACCACGACCCGTGCTACCTGGGTCGACACAACAAGGTCTACAACGCACCGCGTGAGTTGATGGAGGCCTCCGGGTCCACCCTCGTCGAAATGCCGCGTCACGGCGAACGTTCCATGTGCTGTGGTGCCGGTGGCGCGCGGATGTGGATGGAAGAGCAACTCGGTAAGCGCATCAATATCGATCGCGTCGACGAGGCGCTGTCCACCCTGAACGGCGGCAACGAACCGTCCAAGATCGCGACCGGCTGCCCGTTCTGCCGCGTCATGCTCACCGACGGTGTCACCGCGCGCAAGGACAGCGGCGAGGTCGGCCAGGGCGTCGAGGTCGTCGATGTCGCGCAGTTGATGCTCGATGCCATCGACCGGGTCGACTCGTCGAAGCTCACCGAGAACCTGACCGTGGTGCAGGAACCGAAGCAGGCCACCGAGCCGGAACCGGTTGCCGCCGAACCCGAACCGACACCCGCGGCCGAAGCGCCCGCCGAACCGAAGGCGGCTCCGGCCGGTGGCGGTCTGGCGATGAAGGGCGGCAAGGCGCCCGGTGGTCTGGGTATGAAGGGTGCGGCCAAGGCGCCCGGTGGTGGTCTCGGTATGAAGGGGGCCGCGAAGGCACCTGGGGCCAAGGCAACTCCGGCTCCTGCCGAGGACACCGCGGCCGAGGCGACCGCTGCTCCGGCCGCGCCCGTCAAGGGGCTCGCGATGAAGGGCCCAGCGAAGGCACCGGGTAAGGGCCTCGGCATGAAGGGTGGGGCGAAAGCGCCCGGAGCCAAAGCGACTCCTGACGCTGCTGCTGAACCAGCACCCGCCGCCGACGCACCGGCCGCACCTCCGGTCAAGGGTCTGGCAATGAAGGGCCCAGCGAAGGCACCGGGCAAGGGGCTCGCTATGAAGGGCGCGGCCAAAGCACCCGGAGCCAAGGCACCGGAAGCCTCGGCCCCCGCCGAAGCGGCCCCGGCAGCGGAAACCCCCGCCACCGAACCGGTTTCGACCCCAACCGAAACCAAGCCGTCGATTCCCGCCAAGGGCCTGGCCATGAAGTCCGGCTTCAAGCGCCCCGGCCCGAAAGCCCCCGGCACGGCCACTCCGGCCCCGTCGGCCCCCGCCGAACCGGCCTCCCCCACCGCGGAAGCCGCAACGGAACCCGCCGACGAATCGGACCAGCCCGCCAACGGCAACGGCACCCCCGCCGTGGCACCCCCGCCCGCCAAGCCCGGCGGCCTCGGCTTCAAATCCGGTGCCAAGGCCCCCGGCCGCAAGAACTGACAGGATAAAGCTCGGCCCGGGTGTGCAGATCGCACCCGGGCCGATCTCTATCTAGCGCAAGGCAGCACAGCGCCCGTCATTCGGTCTCTTTCGGATGTCCAGTCAGACAACGTTCGAGCAGGAGACGCCCTACGGTTTTGCTTCCTTTCTCGGCGGGCTCGACGAAGTACCACAGGCGGCCACCATCGGTGAACTTGTACTGATATCGCTCGAAGGTCCGTCCCTGATAGTTGCCATAGCGCAACTCGCCCTCAGCGAATAGAGCCGTGCCGACTGCACTTCCGGCGCACGAGTAAGTGTCTCCCACGCCTCGACCATTGCGTTACGTGCAGCCGCGAGGCAGTCGGTCCAACCCTTCTGGGCCTCGGTGGTAATGAAGACGATCTCGTACTCACTACGTTTGAGCGGCCGGGGCACCGCATCGCGCCGCTTGCTCAAATCCCGATCGGGGACTTGCCCTGGCTAAGACAACCAGTCATCCAGGAGCGGGAGTCGGTGGCTACTTTCCGGTGAAGGAGGGTGGGCGTTTTGTAGGAGGGCGAGGATGCCTTCGCGGAGGTCGGGACTGGAGAACTCGATGCCAGACTACGATTCAGCGCTGGCCGGACGGGGTAGAGATGAGCGAGTCGACCGCGGCGGTGCTGGCGCAGATCGTCCAGCCGGCCCTGGCTACGGCCTCGTCAATGCCACGTAGCGAGCGAGATGCTGGTCGCTGGAGCCGAATTCGTATTCGATCGCGGTCAGGCGTTTGAAGTAGTGGCCGATCGCGAGCTCTTCGGTCATACCCATGGCACCATGCAGCTGCACGGCATTCTGGCCGATGAAGCGCGCGGCCCGACCGATGGTGACCTTCGCGGCCGAAACCGCACGCGCTCGGTCCGCCGCTGCCGCACCCAAGGAGTAGACGGCCAGATACACCGCGGCAATGGCCTGCTCGAGCTCGATGTACATATCGACCATGCGATGCTGGAGCACCTGGAAACTGCCGATCGGCTGGCCGAACTGCTGCCGCTGTTTGGCGTATTCGACGGTGTCCGCCAGCACCTTTCGCATGCACCCGACTGCCTCGGACGCGATCGCGGCGATCGCCTCGTCCGCCGTTGCATCGATTGCATCCCATGCCGCACCCTCGGCACCGAGCAGCGCATCGGCCGGCAACCGGAACCCGGTGAAGGTGATATCGGAGCCGACCCGGTCGTCGATCGTCCGATACGAATGCACCTCGACACCGGCGGGCGGATCGGCGGCATCGAATTCGGCGATGAACAGCGAGATTCCGTCCTTATCGCGCCGATCACCGGCGGTGCGCGCGGTAATGAGCAGGTGCGTGGCCAGCGGCGCACTGGTCACGACGGTCTTGACGCCATCGAGCACCCACTCGTCACCATCGTGACGCGCGGTGGTCGATACATCGTGCAGCGTCCGCCCCGAGCTCGGCTCCAGCGCCGCGAACGCGGTCCGCGCCGCACCGGAAACGATCTGTCGCAGTACCGAATCCGCGCGATCGCCGCCGAAACGATTCAGCAGCCCAGCGCCGACCACCACAGTATCGATATAAGGCTCGACGACCAGCGCGCGGCCGAGTTCCTCGGTGATGATCATCAGCTCGACCGGCCCACCACCCATGCCATCGACCCGCTCGGGCAGGGTGGCGCCCAGAATGCCCAGCTCCTCGGCGAATCCGCGCCATACGCTCGGCTGCCAACCGGCATCGGATTTCGCCGCGCCCCTGCTTTTGTCCAATTCGTAACGGGCGCCGAGGAATCCGGCCACCGCGTCGCGGAGCAGTTCCTGCTCATCGGTGAAGGTGAAGTCCATCAGAGCCCCAATGCTGCCTTGGCGAGAATATTTCGCTGAATTTCGTTGCTGCCCGCATAGATCGAGCCCGCCCTGTCGTTGAAGTAGCGCAGCGGCGCGACGGCCTGCCAGTCCGCGCCGCTGTGATAACCGTCAGCGGGCGGGGTGAATTCGGCGATCGGCCCACCTGGCGCGGTGGCATGCGGCTGATATACGCGCCCGCGCGGACCGGCTGCTTCCAAAGCCAATTCGGTGAGCCGCTGACTCAATTCGGTGGCCAGGATCTTGAGCATCGAGGATGCCGGACCCGGATTCTTGCCCTGCGCCATCGCCGAAAGCGTGCGGTACTCCAGGATTTCGAGCACCTCGGTGCGGATTCGAGCCTCGGCGAGTTTCGCCGCGAATGCCGCGTAGTCGATGAGCGGATTGCCGTCGGGTCCGGTCTGTCCGGCCGCGGCGGTGGCCACATCCTGGGCCATGACCTGCAGCATCGGCGCGGCCGCACCGCCGCGCTCGTGCACGAGCAGATATTTCGCCACGGTCCAGCCGTCATCGATGCGACCGAGCACATTGGCCTTCGGCACCCGGACGTTATCGAAGAAGACCTGGTTCTGCACCTGTTCGCCGGAAGTCATCACCAGCGGGCGGATCTGGATGCCCGGCGTGGTCATATCGATCAGCAGAAAGGTGATGCCCTGCTGCTTCTTACCCTCGCGCGAGGTCCGGACCAGGCAGAAGATCCAATTCGCCTCGGTGGCGTGGGTGGTCCAGATCTTGCTGCCGGTGCAGACGAAATCGGCGCCGTCATCGACGGCGGTCATGCTCAGCGAGGCCAGGTCCGAACCGGCCTCCGGTTCCGAATAGCCCTGGCAGAAGAAGATTTCCCCGGTCAGGATGCGCGGCAGATAGAAGGCTTGCTGTTCCGGCGTGCCGAATGCGACGATCGCGGGCGCGACCATCCGGATGCCCATCGGCGAGAGCGAGGGCGCACCGGCCAGGGTCGACTCGCGATTGAAGATGTAGTGCTGGGTGAGGCTCCAATCGCAGCCGCCGTGCTCCACCGGCCAGGCCGGTGCGGCCCAGCCGCGCTCGTGCAGGATGTGCTGCCACCGCATGCTCGCCTCATGGTCCGGGTACACGCTCGTCGCCAAGCGTCCGGCCCGCCGCAGCTGCGGCGTCAGCTTCTCGTCGAGAAATGCGCGAACCTCGTCGCGAAAGGCCAGATCGGCCGCTGACCAGTCGTAATCCATCTGCCCTCCGGAGGGATCTGCGTCATTTCATCGGGTCGTCCTGCGGCCCCATGAGACGCAATGTACGTCTGTCTCAGCCCGAAAATCAAACTGATGCCACCTGCCTGCACTTGCGTTGTGTCAGCAGTCTTCGAAGAAGGCCTTGACGTATCCAGCGGACTGATAGACGTAGTCGTAGGCCCACCTGGCGACCGAAAGACGCGGCCGTGGATCCACCATGAGCACCTCGCCGTCCCAGCATTTCCCGAGGACGTAGCGGGCCCGCGAAATATGCGGCGTGAAGGTGATGACGATGACTCGACGCCAACCTTCCGCCGCCGCGAGTTCGGCGAGCTCCCGACCCTCGCCGCGCGTGGTGCGCGGCGACGGATCGAAGCAGGTGACCTGAAAGCTATAGCGGCTGTGGCAGATTCGATTCACCAGCGCGCTGTTTTCATATGGGTCGGAGAACAGCACCCGGGGCGCGTAGCCCTCGCTCGCCAACCGCAGCCCCAGCTTCTCGCGCCCATCGTGCGCACCGCCGAGCACGAGAATCGCATCGGCTTTCGCGGGCACGTCGACCTGCGGCCGGACGTAAACCGGCCACAGACCAGCGACCAGCGCCACCACCGCAACGCCGAGTACTGCCCAGGCGCTGCGTGCCCGAATGCTGCGCCGGCGTCGCACGAGATCGATCGTAACCGGGCCGTCAGCGGAGGGTTTGCGCAGGTCAGCAGGGCTATCCGCGATTCATGTCGCCACCTGTACATCTGCTGTTGCGCAGACCCTTGCCTCGCTGACGTGGGGCGGCCATCGGCGGGACCTATCAATCGATCATGCGATGCACAGTCTTCGGAACCGGGTACCTCGGGGCCACGCACGCGGCGTGCATGGCCGAACTCGGACACGATGTAATCGGCGTTGATATCGATCCGGGCAAGGTCGCGAAGCTGTCCGATGGCGTGGTGCCGTTCTACGAACCCGGGCTCGAGGAGGTGCTGCGCCGGAACCTGGATGCCGGTCGGCTGCGGTTCACCACCTCGTATGCGGAGGCGGCCGACCACGCCCAGGTGCATTTCCTCGGGGTCGGGACGCCGCAGAAGAAGGGCGAGTACGCCGCGGACCTGAAATATGTGCACGCCGTGGTCGATACGCTCACCCCGCTGCTGGAGCGGCCGTCGGTGATCGTCGGAAAGTCGACGGTGCCGGTCGGAACCGCCGCCGCATTGGGTGCGCGGGTCCGCGCGCTCACCGACGCCGAGGTCGAGGTGGCCTGGAATCCGGAGTTCCTGCGCGAGGGTTTCGCGGTGAAGGACACGCTGCGCCCGGATCGACTGGTGCTCGGTGTGGATCGCGAACGTGAAAGCACGGCCTGGGTCGAGGAATTGGTGCGCGAGATCTACGCGGACCTGATCGCGGCCGAGGTACCGTTCCTGCTGACCGACCTGGCCACCGCCGAATTGGTCAAGGTCTCCGCGAATGCCTTTCTGGCGACCAAGATTTCCTTCATCAACGCTGTCTCCGAAGTCTGCGAGGCGACCGGCGCGGATGTGACCATGCTGGCCGACGCTCTCGGCTACGACGCGCGCATCGGCCGTCGATTCCTCAATGCCGGACTGGGTTTCGGCGGCGGCTGCCTACCCAAGGACATCCGCGCGTTCATGGCGCGCTCCGGCGAACTCGGCGCCGATCACGCGGTGGCCTTCCTGCGCGAGGTCGACAACATCAATATGCGCCGCCGCACCAAGATGGTCGATATGGCCGCGCGGGCTTGCGGCGGATCGCTGCTCGGCGCCAACGTTGCGGTGCTCGGCGCGGCCTTCAAACCCGAATCCGACGATGTGCGTGACTCACCCGCGCTGAATGTGGCCGGGATGATCCAGCTGCATGGCGCGGTGGTGACGGTGTACGACCCGAAGGCGGCGGAGAATTCGCGACGGGTCTTCCCCACCTTGAACTACGCGACCTCGGTGACCGATGCCTGCGATCGCGCCGATGTGGTGCTGGTGCTGACCGAGTGGGACGAATTCGTCGCATTGCGTCCGCAAGACCTCGATCCGGTGGTTCGCAAACGGTCGATCATCGACGGACGGAACTGTCTCAATCGTGCCACCTGGAGAGATGCCGGATGGGTGTACGCCGGACTCGGCACACCGTAGAGTTGCCTGCGACACGGGGGCGACAGCGGGACGATCAGGTCCTGCCTTCGGGTCTGTCGTACGTCGACGGTAGGGTCCCGAGGGCGGGCCGATCCACCGGCGGGCGGCGCAGGCTCGCATGTCGTGATGTGTGAAACGGGATGGGCAGCTGATGAGTTCGGTTCTGGGAGTTTCGGTGGGGGCCGGCGCCGTCCGAATGGCGCGACCACACACCGCGAGCCCCCACGGCCCCATCGCCCCGCATTCCTTCGATCTGCAGACCATTCCGGTCGTCGAGCACCAGGTGGAGGAGCTGGCCGCCGAGGCGATCGGCGTGACCCTGGAATCCATGCCGGGTATCGCGGCCACCGCGATCGCCTACCGCAGTGAGCAGCATGCCAAGGCGCTGCGCGCGGCCTTGGCGCGCCAGCAGCTCACCAATTACGAACTGGTGCCCGAAATTGTCGCGGCGGTCGAATTCGCGCAGGCCACAGGCGATATTCGTGGTATTTCCTCACTCGTCGTGTATGACCTCGGCAGCTCCGGTCTTACGGTCAGCGTCGTCGACACCCAGACCCGTGAGATCCGTCACAGCGAACGGACCAGCGATATCAGTGGTGACTACCTGGATTCGCTGATCCGCGAACAGCAGATCGCCTCGGGCCGGATCGCGCATCCGCCGGATTCGGCGGGGCTGGCCGCGCTGGACGCGCTGTGCCGCGAGGCCAAGGAGCAATTGTCCTCGAATACCGCAGTAGCGCTGCCGAGCGAACAAGGTCTGGTGCTGCTGGCCCAGGAGAATTTCGAAGCCCTCATCATGCTGGCGATCGAATCGTCGGCGCGGATGGCGCGCGATGTCATCGTGCGCTCGGATCGTCCGGTGCACGGTGTGCTCGCGATCGGCGGTTGTGCGCGAATTCCACTGATCGCCAAGGTGCTCGAACGCTGGATGGGCGTGCCGGTCATCGTGCCCGACAGCCCAGAGACAGTGGTCACCCGCGGTGCCGCCCTGATGGCGCGTCCGGTGCGTACGGTAATCCAGCCCCCGCAGCGGCACCCGCCCGCCGCGGATCCGATGCTCGACGACGAGCTCTCGCCCGCCTGGTTGTCCGCAACGCCCAAACGTCCTCGCGGCAAGCGGGAAATCAATGGTGCGGTACTGACCGTCAGCGCACTAGCCGTCGTCGCCGCCATCGGACTCGGACTCGGTTACGGCCCACAGGTTCTCACGCGCGATTCGCAGAGCGGTGATCGTCCTACCTCCGTCTCCCCGACCAGCCCGCCGCGCACCACCACCCTCGATCCGCAGATCGCCGTCGCGCCCGCCAGCACCACCGAATCCAGCGAAGCGGTGGCCGCCCCTCCACCCCCGCGCCGCACGACAACATCCGAGGCCGCACCCACACCCGGCCCGAATACCATTGTCGTGCCAGGCCTACCGCCGATTGTGGTACCGACAATTCCGCCCGAGGTCTTCCCCTTCCCGCCGCCCGCACCGCGCTGAGTTCGGACTGGTTTCCGCGCCCTGCGTGGTCCGACGACGTGAACGCACAGCCCCTTTTAGTCGCGACCACATGTGCGAACGCATGTGTGCACCGTGTAGTCGTCACCCGCGAAGGCGGCGGCTACCTCCTATGCCCTGGGCTGTCGTCGCCCCAAGGGTCTTCGTATCCGCGCGGTTCCGGCCTGGGGTAGCCGCGGGGGTCGGTGTCGTAATCGGATTCGTGCTCTTGTGGTTCGGTGCCGCGATAGCCGCGATCGCGGTCGTACGCCCGGGGATTCGGGGTTTGATCGTCCCAGGTGATCTGCCTGTGCGAGCCGGTGCCCGACTCGTCGTCCCGGGATTGATCCGATATCCGTCGGCGTCCGGTATCTCTCGTATCGGTGGCCATCGCGCCGCTGGACCGCTTGGCTGGACCGCTGGCGCGCCGGGCCGCGCCGGACGCCGCGGTCTTCGCATGACGTGAGTGCCGCGCCGGCGCAACGGGTTCGGGCTTGTGCCCGAAGGGACGGGCGAGCATTACAGCGATCGCCGTGGTCAACGGGACCGAAAGCGCCAGCGCGATGCCGCCGACGGAGGAGCGAGCGATTTCGATCGCGACCGCGTCACCGGTCAGGACGTCGCGGATGGAGCGGCCCGCGACGCTGAACAGCAGCAGCAACGGGAGCGCGCCACCGGCGTAGGCCAACACCAAGGTGTAGACCGTGCTCGCGATGTGGTCGCGGCCGACGCGCATGGCTGCGGCGAAAACCTCGCGACGCGAGGCGGATTCATCGATGGCGGCGAGTTCGAAGGCGGCCGAGGCCTGGGTGATGGTGACGTCGTTGAGCACACCGAGCGAACCGATGATGAAGCCCGCCAGCAGCAGGCCGGTAATGCTGACGTGCTGAATGTAGGTGGCGACGTTGGTGTTCTGTTCCTCGGATAGCCCGGTCAGATGGGTGATCTCGATGGCGATCCAGGACAGCACTGCCGCGACGATCATCGAGGTCAACGTGCCGAGCAGCGCCGAACTGGTGCGCAGATTCACACCGTGCGCGAGATACAGCACGGCATACAGGATCATCGCACCCGCGACCAGCGCGACGGGAATGGCGGGCTTACCGTCCAACAGCGCGGGCAGCATGAACAGCACGAGCACCGCGAAGGCGAAAACCAGCCCGAGCAGCGCCCGCAACCCGCGCCAGCGCGCCACCACGATCACCACGACGACGAAGGCCAGCACGATCAGGGTCAGTGGCAGCCCGCGCGAGTAGTCCTCGAACGAGTACAGCGGCATCCCGCTCGGATCGGTCTGCCGCACGATCCGGATGTGATCACCGGCGCGCAGATCGGGTTGTCCTGGGCCGGGCGCGATTTCGAACAGGGTGTGATTGCCCTTGTGCGGACCGGAATCGATGCTGATCAGACTGCGCTGACAGGTGTAGCCCGCGGCACGCGGCTGTTCGGGCTTATCGATGAACACCTTGCCGATCGAACTGCTGCCGCAGGCGCCGACGTCCTGCATCACCACGGTTCCGGCCTCGGTCTGCACCGCGCCACCGCCCGCGTTCTGCATCGGCAGTGGAATATCGATGTGCTGGCTGCTCGGCCACAGCACGATCGCGGCGAGCACGACCACGACACCGATCGCGGCGAGCAGCCCGACGACAACGCGGGCCGCGGTCGCGCCGATCGCGATGGGGCCGGAATGGTCGTGGTGATGGTGATGATCACTCATGGCTCACCGGACTCCTACCTTTTCGTCTGTAGTCCAGGGTGCGAGCTTAAAGGATTTCATTTTCAAGATCGGATTCACGGACCGACAGCGACCGACAGGCCAGTCATGAAAGATTCCGAATGGAAAATCGGGAGGGGGCGGCGGAGAGCAGGGGGATGTCTCCGCCGCCCGCAGGTCGGCGCCCAGGGGGGTAGGCAGCCTAACCCGAGGTCAGGTTGTCCAGGGGGGGTAGACAACTTGACCGGGCACTCGAAGTGCCAAGAGACACTGTACACAAAAAGTCTCGTTTAGCGCTAGCTAGTAACTAAAACTCTTAAATATCCGTACGCGGGGTATGTTTTGACCCCGGAAGCAGGGCGATCCGGTAGCCGAGCGCACGCTGGCGCGGGAGATCAGACCGCCCAGCCCGCTACTGCCGGTAACTCGACAAGAAGTTCCCGAAGCGCTCGATGGCCACCGCGAGATCGCGCGCCCACGGCAGCGTGACGATCCGCAGATGATCATGATTCGGCCAATTGAACCCGGTGCCCTGCACCATCAAGATCTTCTCTTGCAACAGCAGATCCAGGATCAGCTTCGAATCATCGTGGATTTCATAGACGTTCGGATCCAACTTGGGGAACGCGTAGAGCGCACCCTTCGGCTTCACACAGGAAACGCCCGGGATCATATTCAGCCGTTCCCACGCGACATCGCGCTGCTCGAGCAGTCGCCCACCGGGCAGGATCAGATCCTCGATGCTCTGGTGTCCGCCGAGCGCAACCTGAATCGCATGCTGAGCAGGCACATTCGGGCAAAGCCTGGTCGAGGCGAGCAGATCGATGCCCTCGAGGAAACCAGCCGCATGCTCCTTGGGTCCGGTGATCGCCAACCAGCCCGAGCGGTAGCCCGCCACCCGGTAGGCCTTGGAGAGCCCGTTGAAGGTCAGGCAGAGCAGATCGGGCGCGAGCGTCGCCAGCGAAATGTGCTTTGCATCGTCGTAGAGGATCTTGTCGTAGATCTCGTCGGCGAGCAGCAGCAGCTGATGCTTGCGCGCGAGGTCGACCAGCTGCTGCAGCACCTCGGTGGAGTACACCGCGCCGGTCGGGTTGTTCGGATTGATCACCAGCAGCGCCTTGGTCTTATCGGTGATCTTGGATTCGATATCGGAGATATCGGGCTGCCAGCCGTTGGATTCGTCACACAGGTAGTGCACCGGGGTACCCCCGGCCAGGCTGGTCATGGCGGTCCACAGCGGATAGTCCGGCGCCGGGATCAGCACCTCGTCACCATTGTCGAGCAGCGCCTGCATGGTGATGGTGATCAGCTCGGACACGCCGTTACCCAAGTAGACATCGTCGACATCGAGTTCGGGAAAGCCCGGGACCAGCTCATAGCGAGTCACGATGGCGCGCCGGGCCGAGAGGATGCCCTTGGATTCGGAATAGCCCTGGGCATACGGCAGCGCGGCGATGATGTCGCGCATGATCACATCCGGCGCCTCGAATCCGAACGGCGCGGGATTGCCGATATTCAGCTTGAGGATGCGATGCCCCTCCGCCTCCAGCCGTGCCGCATGCGCGCCCACCGGTCCACGAATTTCGTAGAGGACGTTCTGCAGCTTCGTGGATTGCTCCAGCACGCGCGGCGGATGGTGCGGTAGATGGCTAGGACTCACCTTGCCTATGGTGCCATCTGTATTTTTGGCAGCGCCTTCGGCGCTGCGTGTTCGCGGCCCCCTGGTGTCTCGGGGGCCCGCCCCCCCCCCCCCCCCCCCCAGACCCACGCCCTACACCACCACCACCCCCCAACGGGCCCCCAACGGGGC
>NZ_JBITIJ010000020.1:0-83725 GCF_044458825.1 Nocardia sp. NPDC050412 | reverse complement strand
GGTGTCGCGCGCCGGCGCCGCGGCGCCGCGGGCTTGGGGCGACTGCGCTTCGACGACTCGGACGCGAGACGGGCCGCGAACGGGTCGCTCGTAAGACTCGCTCCGTGGTGGTCGGTAGCGGCGGGACGTTCAGCACCTGATGCACGCATGCAGCAACGGCGAGCCCCGCGCCCGCAGCGCACGCTTCGACAACTCGAACGCGACACCCGCCACGAACTCCTCGCTCGTAAAACTCGCTCCGTCGGGGCTGAAGCACGGAAGTGGCCTGATGTCAACTGCTGGGCCGGCTCAAGACGACGAGTTGCCCGGCGGGATACCTTTGGCCGCAGTGGATCCGCAGAACTCTTCGATTTTTTCATCGAGTAATCGCGCCTCGACGGCGTCGCGGAACTGCGGAGCGGCGATCCGCCGCCGCAGCCCGATGAGGCGTTCCTCCAGTTGAGCGATGCGCTTGTCCTCAGCTAGGCCGAGCACCGGAAGCAAGGCGGCGGACGCACCGTCCAGACTGCCGTTGATCAGATACGCCGCGGCGCTGTCGACCCGGGCCATCGCCTCGGTGCCATAGGAGCGCCGCTCGGACGGCCCATTCGCATACAGCTCGATGGCCTGCTGCGTCGCGGCCAATGCGGGTTCGGCCTGACCGAGATGGATATAGGTCGCGCCCGCGTAGTAATGGGCCTTGGCCTCGTTGAAGCCGAAGACGCCGCCGACCTCGTCGTGCAGTGAGTCGGTGGCGGCCACCTCGCGGGCATCGTCGGCGGCCCGAATGCAGCGATCGGCATCGGCGTCACTGCCCAACCGGGACCAGATCCTGGCCTCGATATTCAATAGTCGAACCCTGGCCGTGGCGGATTCGGCGAACTCCTGCCCGCTCTGCGCCAGCAGCACGCCCCGACGCGGCCGATCCGACCAGTATTCGATCAGCGCGTGCATGCCCCGGGTCCAGGCGCGCAACCCGTTGTGACCACACAATTCCGAATAGGCCCAGGCCGCCCTGATCTGCTCGCCGGCGGCATCGAGATAGCCGAGGTCGGTGCTCGCATTGGCGAGCAATCCCGACAGCGTGCCGGCCAGCAGGTACAGATGGCTGGTATCGGCGGGGCGCTGATGCCCCTCCAACAGGCGGTAGACCCGGCGTCGTACCCGCAGCATCTCCACCATCATCGGTACCGGCGGGATGTGCACATATTCGTTCGCGATGCGCGTGACATCAGCATCGAGCTGTTCCAAGGTGGTGGCTCCCACATTGGTGCTCTCGGCCTGGCCGGCGTGCTCGCTCGCCTCGTGGGCAGCCGCCATAATCAGATCCCTCTCCGAAATCGCCGCTAACGCATCACCTCTCATCGCACCGGCGTCTATGAGAGCCAAAAGATCCGCGTCACTGGAATAGTTGGCGCGGGCCGAGGCATCGGCCCGCCTGTCGAATCCGGGCGCGGTCGGTCGATCGCTTACGGGTTGATCGATCATGGCCGCGAACCGTGCCCGGACAACATCGTCGGACCTGGCCAGGGAGGTATCGAGGGCGGCTTGATTGACCGGACGCGGATGGACCCGCGCACCGCCGGCCTCCCACTTCGATACGAGGCGCTCGTGCACTCCCAGATGTGCCGCGAACTCCCGGATACTCATCCGCCTGGCATCGCGAAGGGCGCGGGCCTCCTTACCTGACCACTGCCGGACCACGATGTCATCCTTCCGAACGAACTTCTTCTCAGAGTACGAGCGGTTTGTGAGTGCGGCCACAGGCAAAAGCATTCCGCTATCGGCGGCGTGCGCGACGGGCCCAGAGGCGGTAGCGAAAGCGTGACCACGTAGGGCCCCGGAAACGCCGCAAATCCAATACCGAGGCAGCGGAAGGGCAGTGGAAGGCGGGCGGGTGGGCAATTCCCGAATCGCCGTCTGGCACAGGACCCTTGGACTCGAGGAGGCAAGGAGTTGGCCGTGAATGTGGAGAAACTCAGAACAGTCGACGATTGGGTGGCCTATTACCAGCACGAGTTCGGTTTGCCGGTCACCGAACGCGGCGGGTTCGTGATGCTGCCCGTCACCGGCCGGGTCTGCGTTGTCCATCTACCGACGACTCGGGCCGAAAAGGTCAGGGTCGCACTGGAACAGCAGGGGACGAGGGGCCCCATGCTGGCCAGGCAGATCCGCTGGAGCTTCCTCGCCGAGCCGGACAGTCGGCCGGGCGCACAGATATTGGAGGTGCTGAACCGTCTGGATATAGGCATTCCGGCCATCGGTAGTGCCGTGATGTTGCCGACCGGGCTCGGGCGGTGGACCCGGGAAGGGTGCTTCTGGGTCAACCCACCGAGTCGCGGCGACACGCTCCCACCGTTATCCGTCATCATCACGACGGCACTCGCGGTGGGGGCGGGTGGCGGGGACTGAATGCGTCGTCGGTCCCCGCCGCCGCTCGGCGCCGGGCCCACCGAGTCCGCCCCTCTTAATGGCAGTCGACAGGGGCGGGCTCGGTCGGGTGTTCGCGACCCGGTTGCACAGGCGAATGGCAGTGAAAGGGCACCGGAGTCGCGTGCCGGAGCCGAAACCCGTACGCAGGCGCAAGCTTCGAGCGAGACGAGGAAGATCGTTCGGATCAGCGCCGCGTACGGGTTGCTGCCGCGAATGCCTGTCGCTGGTCGCAACCGCCGAAACCCGCACTGCCACCGAGTAGTCGACCTAGTGGCGGGGCGTCCATCGAGCCGAGTCGAATGGTGGTACTGCACACTGTCCGGAACCGCCTTTCGACTCAGCTCGACGCCGGATGGTGGCCTCGGGGACGACTTCGAGATCGACCTAGGTGGGCAGCGGGAAGTTCAAGTAGGACCGCGAGGGCGTCGGCCCGCGCTGGCCCTGGTACTTCGAGCCCGCGCTGGTGCTGCCATAGGGGTTCTCGGCGGGGCTGGTCAGGCGCAACAGACACAGCTGACCGATCTTCATACCCGGCCACAGGGTGATCGGCAGATTCGCCACATTCGACAGTTCCAGCGTGATGTGGCCGCTGAAGCCCGGATCGATGAAGCCCGCCGTCGAATGGGTCAGCAGTCCGAGCCGTCCGAGACTGGACTTACCCTCCAACCGACCGGCCAGATCGTCCGGCAATGTGCAGACCTCCAACGTGGAGCCGAGCACGAATTCGCCGGGATGCAGCACGAACGGCTCGCCCTGGTTGGGCTCGACCAGACTGGTCAGCTCATCCTGACGTTGCGCGGGATCGATATGGGTGTAGCGGCTGTTGTCGAATACCCGGAACAGCCCATCCAGTCGCACATCGATACTCGACGGCTGGATCAGGGTTTCCAGCAGTGGCTCGACGCCGAGACGCCCAGCGGCGATCTCCGCACGGATGTCACGATCGGAAAGCAGCACGCCGACGAGCGTAGCGCCTGCTCGATACCGCTCCTCAGCCGCCATTCGGGCGCGAGTTCGACCGAAGGCACGGCGATAGATTCTTCGAGGTCGGGTATTCCGCAATCATGACAGTGGTCGACACTTCGACGCCCGTGCTGCCCGGACCGCGCGGGGAACTCTCCGCGGGGATCGTCGAGACCTTGCGCGGGGATATCGGTCATTCCGTCCCGCCCATGATCGATGCGGATCCGTACGGCGAAGATCTGCAACTGGCTCTGCAGCTGTGTTACGAGTTGCACTACCAGGGGTTCGACGGGGTCGATCCGGGGTGGGAATGGGATCCGCGGTTATTGGAATTACGGGCCGGATGCGAAGAACGGTTCCTCGACGCGATGGTGCGGGATGTGCCGGGTGACACCGATCTGGACACCGAGTTGGCGCAGTTGGTCACCGAGCCCACCGAGCCGACCGGCATCGGCGCGCACCTGCGGGAGGCCGGTGAATGGTGGCAGATGCGTGAGTATTTCGTGCATCGATCGATCTACCACCACAAGGAGGCCGATCCGTATGCGTGGGTGATCCCAAGGCTGCGCGGTCAGGCCAAGGCATCGCTGGTCGCGGTGGAGTTCGACGAATTCGGCGGCGGGCGCGGCGAGCGTGTGCACGCACAGCTCTACGCGGACCTGTTGGCCGCGGCCGGGCTCGAGTCCGCCTATCTGCACTACCTCGATGTGGTGCCCGCGCCGATGCTGGCGGTGGTCAACATGATGTCGCTATTCGGGCTGCACCGGCACTTGCGCGGCGCACTGGTCGGGCATTTCGCAACCGTCGAGACAACCTCGTCGCCGGGGGCGGCACGGATGGTCGAGGCCCTGCGCAAACTCGATGCGGCCCCGGCGTGCATACGGTTCTATACCGAGCATGTGGAGGCTGACGCGGTCCACGAACAGGTCATGCGACGCGATGTGATCGGCGATCTGATCGCCCGACAACCGGAGCTGACCTCGTCGATCGTGCTCGGCATCCAGGCAACCAACCTGCTCGAAGACCGCTTCGACGATCATGTTCTCGCCCAGAACTGGGCACACGGGCGCAGTTCACTGCGCAGTCCTTGGCTCGTCGAGCCCGATTCGATATCAGCCGATCCGATTGCCGAGCACTTTTCGGGTTAATCGGCGAACGTGATGTTGATTCGTCCGCCCGGCGTCTATCGCCCGCAAGCCGATACCTGGTTGCTCGCCCGCGCCATGCGGGATGCGCCACTGCCGCCCGGCGGGTGTGCGCTGGACGCCTGCACCGGTTCCGGTGTACTGGCGATCCACGCGGCACTGGCCGGAGCCGCGTCGGTCACCGCCGTGGATATTTCCCGAGCGGCGCTCGCCACGGCCTGGCTCAACAGCCGCATCCGCGGCATCGGGGTGGAGGTCGTGCGCGGCGATGTCGCCACCGCACTGGCCGATCGCCGATTCGATGTGGTTGTCGCCAACCCGCCCTACGTACCGAGCGCGCGCCCGGGGCGGGGGCACACACGCGCCTGGGACGCCGGACACCACGGCCGGGCCGTACTGAACCAGCTGTGCCGCAGGTTGCCGACGCTGTTGACGCACAACGGTATCGGCCTGATCGTGCACTCCGCGGTCTGCGATCCGGATCGAACACTCACCCAACTGCGCGGCGGCGGACTGAAGGCGGCGATCGTCGCCCGGGCCGTCCTGCCGTTCGGTCCGGTAATGCGCCGGCGCGCCGCCTGGCTCGAAGCGACCGGTCTGATCAGTCCACGACAACGACATGAAGAGCTGGTGGTGATCCGTGCCGACCGAATCTGATCCGGTGCGCCGACTGTCCTTCACCGCCGACGGGCCCGTATTGGTGGAGGGCCCGGTGGAGCTGGTGACAGCCGACGGGCGGACGCTGCATTGTGACCGTTTCCAGGTCGCCATCTGCCTGTGCCGTCGCTCCAAGAACTACCCGCTGTGCGACACCAGCCACCGCAAACACCGCCGCGACCCAACCGCGTAGGCCTGCGGAAAACGCATGGCCCAGACCACGAATGTACTGGTCAGGGGCCATTTTGAGCCGATGACGGGAATCGAACCCGCGCTGTCTGCTTGGGAAGCAGAAGTTCTACCATTGAACTACATCGGCAATGCGCTATGCGCGTCCGCGACTTTATCAGACCAGGCACTGCGCCGGTCAACTCCGTTGCTCGAGTCGCTGAGTGTCGAAGGTACGCAACGGCTTCAGCGGGCCACGCCCCGAACCCAGCTGGTCCGGGGCGCGTAAGGCTGATCAGCCTGTTATTTCGCGCGGCATTCGGTGAAGATCTTGGTGTTGGCCTCGCGTGCCTTGTCGGCATCAGACTGGCTCATGCCGAAGTTGTTGGCATCGGCTGCCTTGGCGTCGTATTCGTCGCTGATCATCTTGCGCAGGCCCTCCTGCGAAATGCCTTGGTCCACATAGAGCTTGGCAGCGCAGTCGGCCAGGCTCTTGTCCTTGAGTCCCTTGTCCTGGAGCGACTTGGAGAGGTCCGCTTGGGTTACCGCGGGCTGGTCCGCGCCCTTGTCGTTACCGCACGCCGCCAGTACCGGCAGCGCGACGAGCGCTGCGGCGATCAGGAAGGTCCGCACCTGATTCCTCTTCTCGATTCAGTTCGAATACACGGCCACCGCGGTGGCGCCGCAACGATAATGCCGTACGGCGCCGCGCGGTAGCCGAGCGATCGACTTCCCAGTCGGGAAGTGGGTTACAGGTCCATGGCCGCGCGCAATGCGGTATCCAACCGGTCCAGGGCATCCGCTTCCATCTCATCGATGGGCTCGGCCAACCAGCCTCGATAGATGCGACCGATATTCCCGGCATGTACCCAACCGTGCCGTTCGACGGGCACAGCCAGAATGTCCTGCGGATCCTCGTCGACGACCTCGGCGGCGATCAGCCACTGCCTCAGTGATTCATTGATGCCATCGCTGCTGATGAGCACGACGGTACGACGCCGCGGCGAACCGTGTGGGTGATAGGTCCACAGTTCACCCCTGCGCACGCATCGCCTCCTCGGCGGCGGCCAGCTCCGCCTCGTCCGCCGCGGCCAGGGCCGTCACATCGGGTACCGGGCCGACGCCGGTCCGCACGGCTTCGCGACGGGCTGCCTTCGATATCCACGCTGAGGGCGACATCCCAGCGCGGGCCGCCGCCTGTTCGGCGAAGGCCCAGGATGCCTCATCCAGCGAGAGGGTGACCTTACGCGTTGCCATACCATTTATCGTACCGCCGTTTCGGCCGACTGCCAGCGGAAATCCGGTCCCGCTCGTGGCCGGAAATCTCGGTCCGACGGGTGCGAATCGCTGTACGGTCACAGATATGACGACGTTGAACCACCACCGGGTGGGCGCGGGGGAACCGCTGGTCATGGTGCACGGCGTAGGCAGCCGCTGGCAGGTGTGGGCGCCGATAATCGACACCCTCGCCGAATCCTTCGACGTCGTCGCCGTCGATCTGCCCGGCTTCGCGGGGTCCGCGCCGATCGAGCACACCACCGTCGACACCCTCACCGAAGCACTTGCCGACTTTCTCAAAGAACAGGGCATCGAGCGCCCGCATCTGGCGGGCAATTCGATGGGCGGACTCATCAGCCTGAACCTCGGCGCACGCGGGGCGGCCCGCTCGGTCACGGCATTTTCGCCGATCGGATTCTGGGACACCCCCGGCCGCGTGTGGTGCCAACAGTCGCTCGGCAAATCCCGCCAACTCGCCCGGGTGCTGCGTCGGTGGCTGCCCGACGTGCTCGGCACCGCCGCGGGTCGCACCGTATTCCTGTCGTTGGTCTTCGGCAAGCCGTGGGCGATCGATCCACAGGTGGCCATCGATACCGCCAGCGATGCGGCCGACGCACCCGGCTTCGAACCCGCCCTGGCCTCCTTCACCGATGCGGAATTACACGAAATCGGTGCGCTGGCCGACATTCCGGTCACCATCGCCTGGGGCAACCGGGATATCCTGCTGACCTACGCCACCCAGAGCAGGAAGGCACGCGCCGTGCTGCCGAACGCCCGCCACGTAACGCTGCACGGCAGCGGCCACACGCCGTTCTTCGACGATCCGGCAGGCTGTGCGCGGGTTCTGCTCGAAACCATCAGCCCACGTCGCTGACCGGTCGAGTCAAGGTTGTCGGATCCGCCTCGCCGAGCAGGATCCGGACCGCATTTCCCCAGCGGTGCCGCAGGATTCGATTGTGATCCAGATCGCCGGTGAGCAGTACACGCATGGCGAGACCGGTCATGATCTCGATCGTGAATTCGGTGATGGTCGGCACCCGCGGGTCGTCCGGGAATTCCTGACGAAAGATATCGCGAATGCTGTTGTGCATCAGCTCGAATAGTCGATGCTCCAGCGGCAGGAAGGCCGCGAGCAGTTCGGAATCGGTGCGCGCGGCGACCCACATCTCCAGCGCCGCCCAGAATGACGGCCCGGTGAACATGTGCATGGTCAGCTCGACCGCGGTTTCGAGGCGATCCGCACCGACCGGAATCGCCTCGAATTCCCTTGTCAGCTGGGCGAATCGGCGCTCGGCCAGATGTTCGACGGCACCGGCGAGCAGATCGGCCTTGGTCGGGAAGTGGTGTTGCAGCGTGCCGCGCGGTACCCCGGCACGCTTCTGCACCTCGAGTGTGGTGGTACCGGCGTAGCCGACTTCCACCAGACTCTCCACCGCCGCGTCCAGGAGCCGCGTGCGCATGCGCGAGCGCCGCTGCGCCTGCGTCTCCCGGACGCGTTCGGGCATCGGATCAGCGCCCCTGCCACTGGGGTTCGCGCTTCTGCGCGAAGGCGAGCGCACCCTCGGCGGCATCCTTGGAGAACAGCGCTGGCAGCGCGATTTCGCCCTGTTTGGCGAAACCCTCGGCGACGGACCAATCCGGCGCTTCGTCGATGATCCGCTTACTCGCCGCCACCGAAAGCGGTGCGGCCGCAACAATTTCGGCCGCCAATGCCAACGCACCGTCCAGTGCCGCGCCGGGTTCGGTGACCCGGTTGACCAGTCCGAGCTGGTAGAGCCGTTCGGCATCGATGCGGCCACCGGTGAGCGCCAACTCCGCGGCGATGGGGCGCGGCAACCGCTGGGTCAATCGCAGTACACCGCCGCCCGCGGCAACCAGACCGCGCTTGACCTCCGGAATACCGAACTGGGCATTGTTCGCGGCGACAATCAGATCACCGGAGAGCGCGAGTTCGAAACCACCGGCCAGCGCGAAACCCTCTACGGCCGAAATCATTGGTTTGGCAGGCGGTTTCGCGGCAATGCCCAGCGGACCTCGGTTGGGGGTAATCGGCATCTCGCCCTTGGAGGCCGCGACGAGATCCATTCCGGCACTGAAGGTTCCGCCCGCACCGGTGAGCACCAGCACACGCGCGGCGGCGTCGGCCTCGAATTCGTCGACAGCGGCCTCGATGGCCTGCGCGGTGGCCAAATTGATGGCATTGCGGGCTTCCGGGCGATTAACGGTCAATAGCGTTATCGCATCGCGCTTTTCGACCAGCACCAAATCTGGCGCACTCGTCTCCCGGCCACCAACTCCCATGGAGTCGTCGTGCGACGCTGAATTCATTTGACAGTCCTCTCGGTGCGCAAGGTGAGCCTATCGGCGGCGGTCACATCGGCCTCCGCGCCGATCGGGTCGCCGTCGGTGAACGCCGCGACGGTTTCCGAATCGGACGCCCGAACCAGTATGCGGGCACCGGCCGGCGTCAACGCGCTGATCACCACGGCCTCGGGTTCGTCGGCGTGTTCGGGCGCGGGACCCTTGCGATAGGCGACGGTATAGGCCTCGACGGTGGCCGGTCCGGTGTAGCCGGGTGCCGTATCACGCCGTGCCACCGGCACTTCCGGTTCGACGGCCCGGAAGAGTCGCGCAGGCGGGCGGGCGGAGTAGACACCGACGGCGTGCTTGGTGATATACCAGCCGAGTGCGCTCGCAAGGCCGTAGGCCGACGGGTCATCGCGCAGCCGACCGGTCAGCGTCGCGATCGAATGAGCCGCGTAGTTATTGCCGGGGCCGCCCGCGAAGGTGAGTCCGCCGGTGACCGACAGCGGACGCGCCGGATCGTCGATCGGCAGCCCGAGCGCCTCGGCAGCGACCTGCACCGCGACCGGGAAGCACGAATACAGGTCGATATGGGCGAGGTCGTCGATGCCGATACCCGCGCCCGACAATGCCGCCCGCCCGGCCGCGGCAATGGCCGGCGAACTGGACATATCCGCTCGTTCGGAGACGAACCACTCGTCGGTGGCTCTGGCCCCGCCGTGCGGAAAGACCCAGCGGTCCCTCGGCACGCCCGCCGCATCGGCCGCGGCCGCACTGCACAGGATCAGCCCCGCGCCCTGATCCACGGACAGGTTCGCGACGAGCAGCTTCGGATAGGGCGAGGAAACCATGCGGTTCGCGCGCGTCGGCGTCACGAGATCATCGATCGACTGTTCGGCGGGCTGCCACGCATACGGATTCCGGGCCGCCACCGTCGATAGCCGCGACCACAGTCCTCCGATCCGATCGCGATGCGCGGCCTCGCTCAGTCCGAGCCGTCCGCGCAGCGCGGTCTCCATCAACGCATAGAAGTAGATCGGCCCCCACAGTCCCACCGCCGTCTCCATCTCGTTATTGGGGCCGCGTTCGGTGCCGATGAGCTCGGTCGGCCGCACATCCTCGCTCTGCTCGGGCCAATCGAGTGCGACGCCGGTGCGGGGGGCGGCATTCCAAGATGCGACGGACTCGGCCCCGGTGATCAGCGCGATCTCGCACCGCCCGTCCGCGATGGCCTGCGCGACGGTATTGACCAGGCGCTGCGGCGCGTCACCGCCGAATCGCGCGGATTGCAGCGTGCGCTTGGGCGCGACGCCCAGTTCCGCCGCGACCAGCGCGCCGAGATCCGGATACGGCCTGCTGACCGGGGCCGCGGCCGCGATCAGATCGGCCGAACGCAATAGCCGATCCCCGGTGCCGCTGTCGGTGCCCGCGCGGCGCAGCGATTCAGTGGCGAGTTCGACCGGTCCGGGCAATCCGGGCTCGCCGGCGCGGTGCACGATCTGGCCGACGCCGACGAGTACCGGCGTGCGCGGGTCCAATCCGGGTGGCAGCATAGTTCCTCCACTCTTACCGTCAATGTTGACGGTAACTTGCGTTCGATTAGAACAAAGCGCATGCGCGCAGGCAATGGCTCTCGAACTGACTCACGGGTAAGATCGAGGAATGGCCTCGAACATCGCGCTACGGTTCGTCGACGACCGCGCCTACGTCACGCTGGACCGACCGGAAAAGCACAACGGCCTGACCATCGAGATGCTGCGCGATCTCGCCACAACCGCGCATACCGTCGCCGAGCACAAGGAGGTCCGCGCGGTCATTCTGTCCGGCAACGGCCCGAGTTTCAGCAGCGGCCTCGACATCGCGGGAGCGAGCCGCAATCCGCTCGCGGTCATCCGCGGCTTCATACCGCTGCCCTGGCGCGGCACCAATACCTTTCAGGAGGCCTGCTGGGCCTGGCGTCGACTCTCGGTGCCGGTAATCGCGGCCGTACACGGCCACTGCTACGGCGGTGGACTGCAGATCGCGCTCGCCGCCGACGTCCGCTTCGCCAGCCCCGACGCGGAATTCTCGGTAATGGAAGCCAAATACGGTCTGGTCCCGGATATGACCGGCGCGGCGACGCTGTCCCGGCTGATCGGCGTCGACAAGGCCCTGCTGCTGACCATGACCGCCGATATCGTGGACGCCGCCCACGCCGAGCGGATCGGCCTGGTCACCGAGGTGACCGCGGACCCGGTCGCGGCGGCGGAAAAGCTCGCCGATCGCATCGCCATCCGCTCTCCGCACGCCGTCGCGGGAGCCAAACAACTCTTCGATCGCTCCTGGCATGCCTCGGCTCGGCGCACCTTCGCCATCGAGCGGGCCACCCAGCTGCCATTGATTCTGCGGCGGGCCATATCTCGTAGTCGCTGATCACAATTCAGATAGCACCACGCTTACAATCTTCCAGACGAATCACCCAACCCGCCAATTTCTCCGGTTTCGCTGTTAGCATTCTGAACGATTTGCCAGCCAGCCGAAATGTGACACGACACACGGTGTGGGGGCCTGCGTATCGTGCCACTTCGGCCAGAACCGGAGGGCTTTGAGACTTGCACAAAACCGCGTCCGCCTTGCTCTCGGCACTGGCAGGAGCTTCGGTATTGCTCCTCGTAGCGACAACACCAGCCACTGCAAACCCCAATGCGATCAACCCGATCCCGGTACTGAACGGCACCAATGGACTACCAAATCTGGGCGGCCGAACCAGGGCGGTATTCCAGGTGACCGGCATGGCCAGCCCGAACAACACCCAGGCCTATAACGTGCTCGGCACCGATCTGGGCATCATGTGGGATAACGGCAACGGCGAGATGCTGACCGCATTCGGCGATACCGCCGGACTCGGCCTGCCGAATCTGCTCGCTGGCAGCACATGGGCGTGGCGCAGCAATATTCTCGTGCGCAGCCACACCCACGATCCGTCCAACGGCATCTACTTCGACAGCGTCGTGCGCGATATCTTCGGCCAGGCGCGCGATCTGATTCCGAGCCCGAAGATTCCATTCATCGAGATCAGCCGGATCCCCACCGCGGGCATTTCGGTCGGCGGCGTTCAGTACATGAGTCTGATGTCGGTGCAGAGCTGGGACGATGTCGGCCGGTGGACCACGAATTTCTCCGGCCTCGCCGTCTCCGGCGATAACGGTGAGACCTGGGCCGAGCTACCCGAGACCCGGCGGCCGAATGAGGGCGGTAATGCCAACTTCCAGATGAACGCGTTCCTCAAGAACGGCGGTTACGTCTACGAATACGGCACCCAGTCCGGTCGCAACCGGGCGGCATATATCGCACGGGTCCGGGAAGGCGATATGGCAAATCTAGGCGAGTACGAGTACTGGGACGGCGAGCACTGGAGCAAGAAGGGCGACGTCAACGCCGCGGCGCCGATCATGGGGGGCGTCGGCGAGATGTCGGTGATGTACAACGAGTACCTCGGCCAGTTCATCTCGCTCACCACCGACCCGTTCAACTCGGTTGTGCTGCGGCGGGCCAGCTCACCCACGGGTCCGTGGAGCGATCCCGAAGTGCTGATCGACACCCGCGAACTCCCGGCCGCATACGCCCCGTCGATCTTCCCGTACCAGACCGGACGCGACCTGTACTTCGTCACCACGGTGCACACCCAGTACAACGTGGTGCTGATGCGGACAACGCTCTAGCCCCGTTGTCCTTCCCAACGGCACATGGCCGCGGCATTCCCCCGCGGTCATGTGCGAATGCTCCCCTCGATTTGACCTCAATGGCACTTCAGGTATGAAGCTTGGTCGAGTTGAGTCGTCGAGCTTCGGGAGAGACTATGGGCACCACACTCGCACCAAGTGAATCAGACACCGGCACTTCGGATTTGCGCGAATGGCTGCGTCTACATGCACGGCCGATTTTTGATACGGGTTCGAATAGCACCGGATCGGATATCACCGCATTAACCGAACGGCTCGGGTCGGCGACCGTGGTCGGGCTCGGTGAGTCGACCCGGTTCTCTCGACAGACCTTCGGACTGCGTGAACGGGTATTCCGTGTACTGGTCGAGGAATACGGTTTCCGCACGCTCGCGGTGCAGGACAGTGCACGTTCCGGTGAGCGACTCGATGCCTATGTGCGGACCGGCTCGGCAGATCCCGAATCGGTGCTCGCGGGTGCGTGGCGGCCGACCCGGACCGCCGAAATGGCGGCGGCGCTGGAGTGGATTCGCGAATTCAATCGGGAGTACCCGAACGATCCCGTGCGAATTCTCGGCGTCGAGCCACCGCGCGCGGAACCGTCGGATTACGACGTAGTGCTGGATTATGTTCGGCAGCAAGCACCGGATCGGTTGGCCGCCATCGAATCCCACCTCGACCCGATCCGCACCGCGCATCAGATCGATGAACATGTGCAGCGCCATCAAGGAATTCACCCCGGCCGTCCGTTCATCGACGACGCACGCGATGCCTCGGCATTATTCGAAAAGCTTCCGGTGACAACAGAATTCGAAAATGCGCTGACGCATCTGCGGCTCATCGTCGAATTCCACGAGAAAAGCGTCGCCGGCCAGGGTGGTTTCGCGCGCGACGAGCGACCTGCCGCGAACCGGGTCATCCAATGGCAGCGCGATACCGGTGCGAAAATCGCGTATTGGGACGGCATCGCCCACACCGCGGCCCTAACCCTCGGTGCCGGTCCGGCGGAGAGCTCCGAATTCCGTGGTACCGGTAGCTATTTGCGCGAACATTTCGGTGCTCGGTACATCTCGGTCGCCATCGGCTTCCATCACGGAAATCTCGGTATGGCGGTGGCACCGGAACCGCTGCCGGACCTTGTCGACTCAACGCTCGGCACGGTGGACCTGCCCGCCTTCTACATCGACTTGCACAGCGACGCACCGGAATCGGTACGACTGTGGCTGCACGGTCCGGCGAAGCTGCGCACGATCAGCGGCATCTACGATCCGGCTAAGGACGCCACAGCGCACACCACCGTGCGATCCCTCGTGGACGCTTTCGACGCGCTCGTCCATATCCGCGAGACCTCGCCGGTGCACTGGTTGCCGCAACCGAGTTCTTAAGGCTCGGTCCGACCACCCACGATATCCCCCGGCGCACGCGGCAGACGGATTCGCGATCGTCGCGGGCGCGCGGAGTTCGCGCGCTGCGCGGCGGTCGCCCGCGCGGCCGGAGCGCAGTGCACCGAGGGTCGCGTGGGCGCAGTCGCACAGCCATCGCATGGCAGTCAAATGGCGCACAGCCATCACATGGGGCCACGACCATCACGTGACGCACGACCATCAGGCGACCCCCCATCGCGCGACGCACGACCATCACGGAACCACGCCTATCGCGTGACCCACGATCATCACACTGGCGGACCCCCATCACATGGGCACACGGCCGGTTGCATGACACACGCCCATCGCGTGATCCACGACCATCGCGTGACCAACGACCATCACATGGCCCGCTCCCATCACACGGGCATACGCCCATCACACGGGCACACGCCCATCACACGGGCACACGCCCATCACACGGGCACACGCCCATCGCGTGGCCCAGGATCATCACGGCATCGGCCGTCTCACGGCACACGGCCCCATCACGTGGCAAACGACCATCACTGGACGCATGCTCATCACACAGGCAGACGCCGATCTCACGGGCACACGCCCATCGCGTGACCCACGACCATCGCGTGCGCCCACGACCATCACACGGCATCGGCCGTCTTGCGGCACCCGGCCGATTGCATGGCACACGACCATCACGTGGCGCATGCCCCACCACTGGACGCGCCCCATCGCGGGGCACACGGCCATCACGGGACGCACGACCATCACGTGGCGCATGACCCATCACTGGATGCACGCCCCATCGCGGGACACACGACCACCACACGGGCATAGGGCCGTCGTACGGCACACGGCCGACTTGCATGGCGCACGGCACATCGGACGGCACATGGCCGTCGCGGGCCACATACCCGTCACGAACCGCACGGGCGTCGCGTGGCGCACAGCGGCGCACGGCATCGCGTGGGTCCACGGGCAAATACACTCGCGCATATGGACGCGACCGATTGGGACACGCGGTATGCGCAGAGTGAACTGGTCTGGGGTGCACCGCCGAACAGCACCGTGGTGGAGCACGTTTACGGGCTGGAGCGGATCGCCCCGTTAGTGCCGGATACTCCCGACAGTGAGCCGCCCGGCTTACCGCGTGCCCTCGATCTTGCCTGCGGCGAAGGTCGTAATGCGCTGTGGTTGGCCACGCATGGCTGGCAGGTGCATGCCGTCGACTATTCACAGGTAGGTATTGATAAGGGCCGTACCATCGCGAGTCGGCTGTCCCGCTCGGTCCGCAGCCGGATCAGTTGGCAGTGCGCCGATGTCACCGATCTGGACGCCGCGGGCATAACCGGCCCGTACGAACTCGTGCTGATGGTCTTCCTGCACCTGCCCGCCGAACAACGCCGTCCGCTGGTCCGCCACCTCGCCGATCTACTCGCCCCTGAGGGCACCCTGCTGGTCCTCGGTCACGACACCACCAATCTCACCGAGGGCTTCGGCGGCCCGAAGGACCCCTCGGTCCTGTTCACCCCCGACGACATCATCGCCGACCTCGGCCCCGATCCGCACCGCATCCGCGTCCGCATGGCCGACCGCATCTACCGCCCCACAGAGGAACGCGACGCCATCGACGCCCTGGTCATCGCCACCAAACCCCCGGCAGATCCGCCTGCCGTCGAGTCCGAAACGCATATCGAGCCGCCACGCGAAACCTGACGCCGCGCCCGATAATTCAGCTCACCGCTTGGTCATCCGCAGGCCGCGGCGGAACCTGACATGGATCGGCTGCGCGCCGAGAGAACCGGTCTCCGTATCCGATTGCCCTCGGTTATGGCGATCGCCGCGGCGGTCCAACTGAGCACCGTCGCCAGCCCCGCCGCCATGCCGAGCAATACCCAGGCCAACCGCCATTGCTCGCTCAGCAGCGGAATTATGGTGCGGCTGAAGGCGATTCCGAGTCCGGCACCCGCGAAGTAGATGGTGATCGGTGTGGACGCACCGGCACAAGTGGCCAAGCGCGCCGCGATCATCCCGCCCGCGATGAACACCAGCGCTCCGGCGGCACCCGCAGCGGCCCGAGTTATCAGCAGCACAAGGTAATCGCTGTTCAAGGCAGTGCTGGCCAATGCCACCGCAGTAAGGTCATACCTCAGCGGAACGCTCCCGTGGCGCCGAGCACGCCCACGGCAACGGCGGTAACCAATGCCCCCTCCCGGTAGCCGAGCCCGTTGGCGGTACTCATGGCTCCGGTCTCGCCCAGACTCCTGTCGAGGTCCGCGCGCATCGCCGGGACGAGCAATCCGAAGGCGAAGCGGGCGAGCCCGAGCGCCGAGGCGGTGCCGAGGGCGAGCCGCACCGCCTGCCGATCAGCCGGATTCACCGGTCCGCGAGCAGGATCGCCACCAACTCATCAGGGGCATCACGCATGAGGTTGTGCTTGCTGTCCACTGCATGCGTGCGCCACTGTGGATCATCCCGAAGCCGCTCATAGCAGCTGGTGAACGGAGATTCACCGTCCCAGCTCGCCGCGTAGACGTATTCCCTGCGCCGGAATCGGGTGAGGTCGCCGGTGAGCTGGACCGACTGCAGCAGCGAGGCCAGCGGGTGTCCGGTAGCTCGTGGATCGAAGAAAGGCAGCGGTGGCACCGCATAACCGGTCTCCGCCACGTCCAGGTACCACTGCCGCTCCTGTTCGGAGACCAGCCGCCACATGGAGTCATCGTGGCGCGGCACAACGGCATCGAGGTAGACCAGCGAATCGATCCGGTCAGGTACCCGGTCGGAGGCACCGGTAATCACCATCCCGCCGTAGCTGTGGCCGACCAGCACCGCGTCCTCGATATCCTCGGCCACCAATAGCCGCACCACATCCTGGATATGCGTCTCGAGGTTCACCGACGCGGTCAGCAGATGGCTGCGCTCGGCGAGTCCGGTCAGGGTCAGCGGGTAGACCCGATGACCAGGCCGGCGCAACTGCTCGGTGATCGATTCGTAGCACCAGCCGCCGTGGCACATGCCTGGGATTAGAACGTAGGTCGCCAATTCACTCTCCGGTGTCGCTTCGCCGGGTCGGTCGGTGGGCGGGTGCGGCACCGACATATCGACCCGAGAGTCTTCCAGCGAAGTGGAATCGCAATCAGAAGTCCAACAGATCGTTCTTCTCATAGCGAGAAGTTCTTGTTATATAGCGAGGTAGCGAACCGCGACCTCGAACAGCTACGAACTCCACCGCGCCAGCCAGGGTGTGACCGTCTCGGCGATGATGTCGAAGCCGGACCGGAAAGAGTGTGACTGACCTGGGATAACGCGGACTTCGGCGGCATCGCCCGAATCGGGCACACCAAACGGGTCATTGGCGCCGTTGATCACGACGACTTCGATCTCACCTGGAGCCAGCAGTTCCTCGCGCCGCGTCTTCTCCGGCTTACCCGGCGGATGCAGCGGAAACGACAGCGCGAGTACGCCGCGTGCATCAGCCGCAATGGCAGTACGGCACGCCACCCGAGCCCCATTGCTGCGCCCACCCGAAATCAGTGGGACCTTCTTCACCCGCTTGCGCAGGTCGGCGACGATCTCCAGCCAGGCCTCGTCCTGCTTCACCGGGGACCCGGGCGCGCGTCGTCCGGCGACCCGATACGGCTGCACCACCCGCGCGACCGCGCCGCCCAGTTCGTAGGCACAATCGCGCACGGCGAGCAGGTCTTTCGCATCGACACCGCCGCCGGATCCGTGCGTGAGCAGCAGCAGGAACGCCGCCTTGCGCGGCTTGTCGAGCTCGATCTCCGCGGGCCCGCCGCTCGTCTCGATTCGCACCTCTTCACGGTAGTCGCCAGCTATCCGGAGACGCCCAGCTATCCGGAGACGCCCAGCCACCCGCGGCGCCTCGGCCGCCAGATATGCCTCGGCTAACCCGACTCGATCGTCTACTACGCGAGCCGTAGACGAACGGCAACGCATTCGAGTGTTTTTCACATCACATTTGCCCGCTCGAGCCTTTGCGGCCCCATTACCGACCGGTAATATGGCGAATAAGTTACCCGCGAGTAGCATGCGGCTGATCCTTTCGAGCGACCTGCAAGCAGTTCGCTACGGAGGCCGGCACGGCTACCCGGTGGACGGACAACGGGCGGGAACGGCAACCAACCGACCGCACCAACTCAACGGAGAGTGAGTAACAGAAATGGGCCACTACAAGAGCAACGTCCGCGACCTGGAGTTCAACCTCTTCGAGGTACTCGGCCTCGGCACCATCCTCGACAGCGACGCCTACGGCGATCTCGACACCGAGACCGTCAAGGAGATGCTCAACGAGGTGCGTCGCCTGGCCGAGGGTCCGCTGGCCGATTCGTTCGTCGACGGTGACCGCAACCCGCCGACCTTCGATCCCGAGACCCACACCGTCACTCTCCCCGAATCGTTCAAGAAGTCCTACCGCGCGCTGGAAGACGCGGGCTGGGCCAAGGTCGCCGTCCGAGAGGAGCTGGGTGGCCTGGGTGCCCCGAGCGCCGTCTCCTGGGCGCTCGGCGAAATGATCCTCGGCGCCAACCCGCCGGCTCAGATGTACGCCGCCGGCGCGGGTTTCGCGCAGGTGTTCTACAACAACGGCACCGATGAGCAGAAGAAGTGGGCGCAGATCATCGCCGACCGCAACTGGGGCGCCACCATGGTGCTGACCGAGCCGGATGCCGGTTCGGATGTCGGCGCCGGCCGCACCAAGGCGATCGAGCAGGAGGACGGCTCCTGGCACATCGAGGGCGTCAAGCGCTTCATCACCTCGGGTGATTCCGACGACCTGTTCGAAAACATCATGCACCTGGTGCTGGCCCGCCCCGAAGGCGCCGGTCCGGGCACCAAGGGCCTGTCGCTGTTCTACGTGCCGAAGTGGCACTTCGACTTCGAGACCCAGACCCTTGGCGACCGCAACGGTGTCTTCGTCACCAATGTCGAGCACAAGATGGGCATCAAGGTCTCGGCCACCTGTGAGGTCACCTTCGGCGGCCACGGCGTGCCCGCCAAGGGCTGGCTGGTCGGCGAGGTGCACAACGGTATCGCACAGATGTTCGACGTCATCGAGAACGCGCGCATGATGGTCGGCACCAAGGCCATCGCGACCCTGTCGACCGGTTACCTGAACGCACTGGACTACGCCAAGCAGCGCGTCCAGGGTGCGGACCTGACCCAGATGACCGATAAGGCCGCCCCGCGCGTCCCCATCACCCACCACCCGGACGTGCGCCGCAGCCTTGCCATGCAGAAGGCCTACGCCGAGGGGCTGCGCGCCATCTACCTCTACACCGCCGCACACCAGGATGCGGATATCGCCGAGCTGGTCTCCGGCGCCGATAAGGATGTGGCCTTCCGGGTCAACGATCTGCTGCTGCCGATCGTCAAGGGTGTCGGCTCCGAGCGGGCCTACCAGTACCTGACCGAGTCGCTGCAGACCTTCGGCGGCTCCGGCTTCCTGCAGGACTACCCGATCGAGCAGTACATCCGCGACGCGAAGATCGACTCGCTCTACGAGGGCACCACCGCGATCCAGGCGCAGGACTTCTTCTTCCGCAAGATCGCCCGTGACCGCGGCGTCGCGCTGGCCCACGTGGCCGGCCAGGTGCAGAAGTTCATCGAGTCCGAGGCGGGCAACGGCCGGCTGAAGGCCGAGCGCAAGCTGCTCGCCACCGCGCTCGAGGATGTGCAGGCCATGGCCGCCACCCTCACCGGGCATCTGATGGGCGCCCAGGAGCAGCCGACCGAGCTGTACAAGGTCGGTCTGGGTTCGGTGCGCTTCCTGCTCGCCGTGGGTGACCTGCTCATCGGTTGGCAGCTGCTGCGTCAGGCCGACGTCGCCATCAAGGCTCTCGACAACGGCGCGACCGGTGCCGATGAGGCGTTCTACAAGGGCAAGGTCGGCGTCGCGCAGTTCTTCGCACGCAATGTGCTGCCGGAGCTGACCGCGACCCGCGCCATCCTGTCCAACCTGGACAACGACATCATGGAGCTGGACGAAGCGGCGTTCTGATCCAATAGGCTTCGCACACGGCGGCCCCGGATTTTGTTTCATTTTCCGGGGCCGCTGTCGTTATTTTGTGCGGTGCACCATCTCTCGGGCGGGCTCGGCGAGATCGATCGTCGGTTGTTCCGGGCCTTCCGCCAGCACAACGGTATTGCCGCCCAGCCGTTTCGCCTGATACATCGCGTTATCAGCACACCGCAGCAGCAATCGTGATCGGCCCCCGTCCGTGCCGCCGTCGTGCACCGCGACACCAACACTTGCCGTGACGGTGACGGATATGCCGGGCGTCTCCGCCACGGCAAGGCGCAATCGCTCGCCCAGACTCAGCGCAGCCGCGCGATCCAACTGATCGACCACCGCGAACTCCTCCCCACCGGTGCGGGCGACCACGGCATCGGGATCGGCCGCGGCGCGCAACCGCGCGGCCGTCGAGACCAGCACCTCGTCACCGATGGTGTGGCCGAAGGTGTCGTTGACCGCTTTGAAGTGGTCGAGGTCGAGAGTTATCACGCACAGTTGGCGCTGGTATCGCGAACGGTGCACGTAATAGTCGAGTCCGCGACGATTCAGCAGCATGGTCAGCGGATCCGAGAGCACATCGATGCGCAGCACCCAATAGCAGAACTGCAACGCGGGCAGCACCAGGACGATGGCCGCGACCATGATCAAGACCATCGCACCGGCGAGCGCGAGATCATTGGTCTGCGCGTCGGTCACCAGCAATACCGCCAGCGCACTCACCGTGAGCAGTGACCATCCGGCGTGCGCGGCGAGCGCCTTCGGACTGTGGAAGAACGTGATGTAGGCGCCGGTGACCACAAGTAGCATCGCGCTCAATGCGCCGTACACCCGATCGCTGTCCACCAGGCACGACGCCGTGATCGCCAGATCCGCCCACGTCAACATGGCCAGCGAGGTGATGGCGCGGGGCCACGGGAACAGCCACCAGCGGACCGCCCACACCGCGGCCGTCGCACCTGCCGTCGCGAAGATCGTGCGGGCCACCGTGCCGTTCGGACCCGCGGGCGACATCCAGATCAAGATATTGATCGCGAGCATCAACGCACCGCCCGCACCGATGATCGCCTTGATCAGGCGCAGCCCGGAATGGGATTCGAGAGTACGCACGAACCAGCGATAGTGCGCCGGATCGCGCCACCAACTACTGAGTATCGCGCGACTGTCACCCATGGAGCCACCGCCTAGCGTTCACGAAATCCTGCTGGATGTACCGAACAGCTGTGCCATTTCGAGCAACCATTAAGCAAGCGGTGACAGGCCAGCGCCTGCCGAAGCCCCCGTCTCCTGGTGATCTTCAGTGTAGCGGTCGTCACATGTCGCTCTCCAGCATGCAGCAACCGGACATAGGTCACGAAACGGGGCACAATGACCGGGCAGACCGCGCGCAAGAAGGGATCGTCCGGATGAACCGATCGCTGTCCGCACTCACCAGAGCCGGTGCACTCGCCGCCGCACTCTCGGTCGCGCTGGCCGGACCGGCCGCGGCGGATTCGAATTTCGTGCTTCCGATCCCCGGCATCAACCCTATTCCCGGCATCAACGGACAGCCACGCGGCCTGCCGCACTTACCCGGATTGACCCAAGCGGTCTTCCAGATGACCGGTATGGACAGCCCCAATCGCACCCAGAACGTCAATGTGCTCGGCACCGACCTCGGCGTCATGTGGGACGACGGCAACGGCGGGATGATTACCGCCTTCGGTGACAGCGCGGGCCTCGGCTTCCCCAACCTGCTGGTCGGCAGCGTTTTCGCCTGGAGCAGCCAGATGCTTTTCCACAGCTCGACCAAGGATCCGTCGCACGGGATCTCCTTCGAGGGCGCCGTGACCAATCCGCTGCCCAGCCCGAAGATTCCGGGTATCGAGATCAGTCTCATTCCGACAGCGGGCATTTCGGTCGGCGGCGTGCAGTACATGAGCCTGATGTCGGTGCGCGAATGGGGTGAGCACGGCAAGTGGACGACCAACTTCTCCACCCTCGCCGCTTCCGGTGACGGCGGGCAGACCTGGGCCCCGCTGACCACGACCCGGCGTGCGAATGTGGACGGGCATCAGAACTTTCAGCAGAACGCCTTCCTGAAAGATGCCGGTTACGTCTATCGCTACGGCACCCCGGCCGGTCGGCTGAATCCCGGATTCGTCTCGCGGGCACAGGAATCCGATATCGCAGATCTCGATCGCTACGAGTACTGGGACGGCAAGGAGTGGAAGCCCGAGGCCAAGGACGCCACACCGATCGTCGGCGATGTCAGCGAGCTGTCGGTCATGTGGAACGAGCATCTCGGCAAATTCATCATGCTCACCACGGATTCCAAGAACTCGGTGGTGCTGCGCACCGCATCGGCGCCGGAGGGACCGTGGAGCGAGTCGGAGGTGCTCGTCGACGGCACCGCGCTGCCGAGCGCCTACGCGCCGATGATCTTCCCGTATCAGACCGGCGGTGACCTGTACTTCTTGCTGTCGGTATGGAACCAGTACAACGTGCTGCTGATGCGAACCCCGCTGTAGGAGTTGCCTACTCGCACTTCACGACCGGTACCGGGTCGTACTTCACCGTCCGCGTGGTGCGTGAGATCTGCCGACCGGTTTTGCGATCGGTGATGACTCGCGTATCGGAGATTGTGAACCCCGGTGCGCCTTCAGTGGCGATGCAGTCCTTGCCCTTGGGGAGTTTGACCTCGGTCGGCTCGGTCGGCTTGGTCTTCTCGCCGGTGATGGATTCGACATTGACGGTCTTGGTGCCCCAGAGGCGGACCGTGACCTCCGAGTCGGTGGTCGATGTTTCGATGTAGACACCGGATTGGCTGTTATTGCGGAATTTGAGGTCGATGGCGCCGTCGAAGACGGTGGCCTCGCGTGCCGCCGGATAGCGGGAAATGTAGTAGCTGTGCTCGGTGTGACCGGCATCCTCCATACCCGCGAAATAGGCGGCGTTGTAGAGGGTGGTCGCGAACTGGCTGATACCGCCGCCGACCGCGGTGCTCGGACGGCCGTGGTCGATGATGCCGGATTCGACGTAGCCCTCGGCAATGCCACGTGGTCCGGTGAAGTCGTTGAGCGAGAAGGTTTCTCCCGGTTTGACGATGGCGCCGTTCACCTTCTTGGCGACCACGCGGATATTCACACCGGACGGTCCGCTGAAGCCGCTTGTGGTGAATTGGCCCATCACCTCGGTGACGCCGAGTGCATTGGCGGCCTCGGTGGTGAGCTTGGGATCCACCTTCTCGTAGACGGCCTGGGCGGTGCGCTCCTGCGGTGCGACGATGAGATTCGGCAACTGCTCGAACGTCTTGGCCCAATTGATCTTGTCGCCGATCACGGCCGGAACCACCGACGCGGTCGACCCGGTCACGGCGAAGGTCGCATCCTTGGCCTCGACCTCGGACGGCGCGAGTTGCGGACCCAGCACCCCGAGAGCGACATCTTGTTTGAAGGTCGCGGCCAGACCACCCTGACCATCGGGGGCGAACGACAGTATGGACGCGATCTGCTCCGGCTCGAGCTTGCCGGTCGCATTGTTCTTGCCAGCGAACACAATCGGCGCACTCACCGCCGGCTCGGCAATAGTGTGCAAGGCCTGCTCGACCGCCTGCGCGCGCACGGCAATGGGCGCGGCCGTCTCCGGAAGATCGAGCAGCGCACCGAGATACCAGTTTTCGATGAGCGCGGTGCGCGCGACCGGAACATCGAGGATGCGGCCGGGGACCGGTGGCACGGCGACCGGGCGGGCGCCGTCGAAGGCGATGGTGCCCTCTACCGTCGCGCGGTCGTGCACGCGCAGGGCGGTGAGCTGGGCATCGAGTGCATTGTCGTCGACGGTGCTCGCGACCGGCACCGTATGCGTGACGAACAGCGAAGTCAGTCGGGTTATCGGATTGAGCGGTTGGCCGCCGACGCGGGTCCAGGTGGTATCCCAATCCACCGCCAGGCCAGCGGTTTTGGGAGTGAGCCTGGTCTGCACGTCGCCGATCTGCAGTGGCAGTTCCTGGTCGACGCGCGGATCCACCGCGGTGTGCAGCTGGGCAGCCGCGTCGGCGGTGTCCTTGCCGCCGATATCGATACCGGCCATCACGACGCCGCGTGGTACGTGACCCGACGAAAGTACAAGGTCCGCAACGTAAGCCAGTCCGCACACCGCAATCAGTGCGCCGACGCCGATGCCGATGCGTTTGGCGATGGGCGATCTCAGCCCGCTCGGTCTGGACGGCTGTTCGGGTGCACGACGCCGCTGGCCACCGGTGGGCTCGGTCGCTTTGGGCCGTCGGCTTGTCCGCAGCGGCTCGGTCGGCATGGAGTCCCCGGCCCACTCCGATGCCTGATGTCCCGACGATGCTTGATGTCCCGACGCAGTCTGCGGCGAGTGCGCCGGTACCGCTGACTCATGCTGCGCGGCTGCCTGGTGCGGCTGCGCCGACCGCGGTCTGGGTGGTTGCGGCGGCCGCTGATCCGCGTCCGGAGACGGCTGCGCAACGGTGCGCGGCGGCGGGGGCTGCTGTGGTGTGGCGGATCGAGCCGAGTCGAGGAGCTGTCGTAGTCCGACCTGGCCGCCTTCGTGTCGGTCGTGCCGCCCGGTACTCGATTCGCTCGTCACGAACCGTCCTCCCCGCTCGATTGTCAGGAGCTCGCACGGTGCGAGCCCCGCCCACGATAATCGCCCGCGCCGACATCGTCAGCACAGCACGGTTCACCAGCAAATCTCGTGCAACGGTCCGCGCCACACATGGAAGGGCCCCGCGTAGTTGCCGGGTCGGGGGTCTGGCAACTACGCGGAGCCAACCCGTTTATCGCTGCGACCCACCGCGCGTTACACATGCGCGAGACAATCGAGTTGAACTCCTGCCCCACACGCGACGAGGAGATGGATGGAATGCAGCTGGGAATGATCGGCCTAGGTCGGATGGGCGGCAATATCGTGCGCCGGATCGTCAAGGACGGGCATACCGTGGTCGGCTACGAACGCAGACCCAAGACCATCGACACGCTCGTCGCCGAATTGGGCAGCGATGGCTTCCAGGGCTGCACCGATCTGAAGGACTTCGTGTCCAGGCTGGAGACCCCGCGCGTGGTCTGGGTGATGATCCCGGCAGCGGTGACGGGCCAGGTGATCGACCAGGTCGCCGAGCTGCTCGAGCCCGGCGACATCATCATCGACGGCGGCAACAGCCGCTACCACGACGACATCGCGCGCGCCGCAGCACTGAAGCCCCAGGGTATCCACTATGTGGACATCGGCACCTCGGGCGGCGTATTCGGACTGGACCGCGGCTTCTGCCTGATGATCGGCGGCGAGCCGGAGCCGGTGGCGCATCTGGATCCGCTGCTGAAATCCATCGCACCCGGGGTCGAGGCGGCCGAGCGGACGCCGGGCCGCACGGGCGAGCCGTCGCCCGCCGAACAGGGCTATCTGCACTGCGGACCGGCCGGTGCGGGTCATTTCGTGAAGATGGTGCACAACGGCATCGAATACGGCGCGATGGCCGCCTACGCCGAAGGCCTGAACATCCTGCACAAGGCTGATATCGGCGCGACACACGATGCTGTGGCCTCCGCCGAGGAGACGCCGCTCGAACATCCGGAGTGGTACCGATACGACATCGACGTACCCGAGGTGACCGAGGTGTGGCGGCGCGGTTCGGTGGTCGCCTCATGGTTGCTGGACCTCACCGCGAGCGAGCTCTACGCCGATCCGACCCTGGCATCCTTCGACGGCCGGGTCTCGGATTCCGGTGAGGGCCGCTGGACCCTCGACGCCGCGATCGATACCGGCGTCCCCGCGCCGGTGCTCGCGGCAGCACTGTTCGCTCGGTTCTCCTCACGTGGCGAGGCGCTCTACGCGGACAAGATGCTCTCGGCCATGCGCAAGGCCTTCGGCGGTCACATCGAGCTGCCCGAGAAGTAGGACTATCGAAACTCGCCGTAGTTTCGGCGCCGAGGAGGAACGCGGGCGGCAGCTCTACGACAAGCGCTGCACCGCCTGCGGGGTTATGGCCAGGACAAGGGGCCGAGCAGATCGTGCGTTCCATTCGTAAGAACAAGGAGATCGTCCCGGTGACTTCGCAGGCTCGCGCGCAGTACATGTTCGGGCAGCTCGCGCCCGGCCCGGTCCGATTCGCCGCCGCCCGCGGAAGGCTGGTGCGCTGACGCCGGGTGCGGGAGTCGTTACGGTGGGAGATATGGAGTACGCGACGTCTTCCTTCTCCGAGAACCTGCGCCGATATGCCCCAGAACTCCTGCCCGGCAGCGATTTCGGCGATGCCACAGTGCGCGGGCAGGACATCGCGCCGCACGGCACCACGATCGTGGCCGTCGCCTACCGCGGCGGGGTGCTGCTCGCCGGTGACCGGCGCGGCACCATGGGAAATCTGCTGGCCAGCCGGGATATGGAGAAGGTGTTCATTACCGATACCTATTCGGCGGCGGGTTTTGCGGGCACCGTCGGCATGGCGATCGAGATGATCCGGTTGTTCGCGGTCGAGCTCGAACACTACGAGAAGATCGAAGGCGTCGGGCTGACCTTCGAGGGCAAGGCCAACAAGCTATCGAAGATGGTGCGCGACAATCTGCCTGCCGCGCTACAGGATATGGCGGTGGTCCCGGTACTTGTCGGCTACGACCTGAGCGCCACCGATCCGGAGAAGGTCGGGCGGATCTTCTCCTACGATGTCGTCGGCGGTCGCAGTGAGGAGCGCTTCGGCTACACCGCGGTCGGTTCCGGTTCGCTGTTCGCGAAGTCCTCGCTGAAGAAAACCTACAGCCGCGGCATCGATGAGGGCCAGGCGCTACGCATCACCGTCGAATCGCTCTTCGATGCCGCCGAGGACGACACCGCCACCGGTGGCCCGGATCTCACCCGCGGCATCTATCCGACCGTGGTCGTCATCAATGCCGAAGGCGCCGTGGAGGTTCCGGCGCAACGGCTCGCGGAGATCACTCGCGGACTCGTCGAGGATCGTGCGGCACTCGCCCGCGAGTGAGTCCTCAGGGGGCCTCGCCGTAGAGCGCGCGGAAGTCCTCGAGTGTGCCGGTGTAGTACTCCAGGTCGTCGGCGAGCTTGGCACGCGTGATCTGCTCGGGCTCGTCGCGCCGTAGCTGTTCACCCAGTTCGGACCAGAATGCGGCAGCCGGGAGGCGGTCCGCACCCTCCGGCAGGAATTTGATCGCCTCGCCGATCGCCTCGGCGGCGAACTGCCAGTTCAGCTCGACGGTATTGCGGTCCTGTTCGGGTCTGCCCTGGTAGACCAGGTCCGCGTCGAGCGCACGGCGAGCGTAGGTGCCCGCGATCATGATCCACTGCCCGGCGTCGACCAGCGGGGAGACGCCGAGACCGAACCACACGCCGAGACGCCGGCACGCCGCCTCGGAGTCGTACGGGACCTCGATATCACCGAACGTCGAGTGCACCGTCCATGCGTGCTCACCTTCGGTCAGCGAAGTCTGGGGCGGGCTCGCATCGGCTGTCTCATCGGCTGCGGCGAGCAGGCCCAAGTAGGTCTGCGCTTCGGCCAGGGTCCTCGCGGTCGGCATCCATCGCTCCTGCACCCGTAGCGGTCTCGGACAACGGTTCCGAACGGAACCTACCCGGTCAGCCGAGCGGATACCGGAGTTCGCAAATATCGCCGCGAAATCCGTTGGTGTCGAATAGAACTCGCAAGTGCGGCCACAAACAGGAGGCGGCGTCGGCCGAGTCGGACGCCACCTCCTGTCGGCTGTCTAGCGCTCCAGGATCGCGACGACGCCCTGGCCGCCCGCGGCACAGATGGAGATCAACGCGCGGCCGGATCCCTTCTCCGCCAACATCTTCGCGGTGGATGCGACGATGCGGCCGCCGGTCGCGGCGAACGGATGCCCCGCGGCGAGCGAGGAACCGTTGACGTTCAGCTTGCTGCGATCGATCGAACCGAGCGCGCCGTCCAGCCCCAGACGCTCCTTGCAGTACTGATCCGACTCCCACGCCTGCAGGGTGGCCAGCACCACCGAGGCGAAGGCCTCGTGGATCTCGTAATAGTCGAAGTCCTGCAGGGTCAGGCCATTTCGGGCCAGCAGACGCGGCACCGCGTAGGTGGGCGCCATCAACAGGCCGTCGGGGCCGTGGATGTAATCGACCGCGGCGACCTCGGAATCGACCAGATGCGCGAGCACCGGCAGGTTGCGCTCGGTGGCCCATTCCTCGCTGGACAGCAGCACCGCGGAGGCGCCGTCGGTGAGCGGGGTGGAGTTACCGGCGGTCATGGTGGCATCGCCCAATTTGGTGCCGAAGACCGGCTTCAGGGTGGCCAACTTCTCGATGGTCGAACCGGGACGCAAATTGTCGTCGCGGGTCAGGCCGAGGAACGGGGTGATCAGATCGTCGAAGAAACCGCGGTCGTAGGCGGCAGCCATATTCTTGTGCGACAGGTAGGCCAGTTCGTCCTGGGCCGCGCGCGCGATGCCGAATTCCTTGGCGGTAATGGCGGCGTGCTCCCCCATGGACAGACCGGTGCGCGGTTCGGCATTGCGCGGGATTTCGATGCCGAGCATGGCCGGACGCAGCTGACCGACCAGCTTGAGACGGTCCTTATTGTTCTTGGCGCGGTTGGCGTCGAGCATCCACTCGCGCATGGACTCGCTGACCCCGATCGGAGCATCGCTGGTGGTGTCGGTACCACCGCCGACACCCGCATCGATGCGACCGGCGGCGATCGCGTCACCCACGGTGACGATCGCCTGCAGGCCGGTGCCGCAGGCCAATTGCAGGTCGTGGGCCGGGGTGTAGGGGCTGAGCTTGCTGCCGAGCACGCTCTCGCGGACCATGCCGTGCTCGCCGACGCGCTTGAGCACCGCGCCACCGACGACCATGCCGAGACGTTCGCCCTGCAGCCCGAACCGGCTCACCAGACCATCCAGTGCGGCGGTGAACATGTCCTGGTTGGAGGCGTGGGCATAGGCCTTATCGGAGCGGGCGAACGGAATCCGGTTACCGCCCACGATCGCAACCGGGCGTGGGCCCTTCTTTGCCGTGCTCTTCGCTGAACGGGCTTTGGTTGTCACTCGAGTCTCCAAGGTCTCGTCGGGTGCCCGGTGGGCCGTTCGACACGGACATGTCCGCGCAGATCGGCGCCCCGTCGCGGTTGGTTTACTTTAAACTTACTCTGGAGTAAGTTTGTTGTCGAGACCGTACCCCGCAAGTGTGCGTAAATTCGCGCCGGGGCATGTAGTACGCGAGCAGACCATTCGGCAACGCAGCCACCGGCGTGCCGAAAACCACGACTCACGAGACAGAAAAGGGAGAAACAGTGGTAGCCAGCAAGAGCAAGGGTGCTCCCAACCTCTACGGATCGTTCGTACACTCCGCTCCCGGCCAGTTCCTGGCGAGCAAGTTGGGCCTGCCGCAGCCGCAGAACCTGCGTCGCTACCAGGCCGGTGAGCCGCCGCTGCCCGGTCCGGTGCTGCTCGGCGGCAAGGGCCGCGTGGCCGAACCGGTGCGTACCCTGCTTTCGGACTACACTTTCGCCGACGCGCCCGCCTCGGGTCAGAAGTACGGCGCGCTGGTATTCGACGCGACCGGCATCGGCACGGTCGAGGATCTCTCGCAGCTGTTCGAGTTCTTCCAGCCGGCCATGCGCAGCGTCGCGGCATCCGGTCGCATCGTCGTCATCGGCACCACCCCCGAGCTGACCGCGGGCGTGGACGAGCAGATCGCCCAGCGCGCACTCGAGGGCTTCACCCGCAGCGTCGCCAAGGAACTGCTGCGCGGCGCCACCGCCCAGCTGGTCTACCTGCACCCGGAGGCCTCCGCCACCGCGTCCGGTCTGGAATCCACACTGCGCTTTCTACTTTCGGCCAAGTCGGCCTTCGTCGACGGTCAGGTCATCCGGGTCGGCAAGGCCGACGCGGTCGCCCCGGCCGCCTGGGACAAGCCGCTCGACGGCAAGGTCGCCGTGGTCACCGGCGCAGCGCGCGGTATCGGCGCGACCATCGCCGAGGTATTCGCCCGCGACGGCGCGACCGTGATCGTCGCCGATATCCCGGCCGCCGGTGAGGCCCTTTCGGCCACCGCCAACAAGGTCGGCGGCACCGCGCTCGCGCTCGACGTGACCGCACCCGACGCTGCCGAGAAGTTGGCCGAATTCGCCACCGAGCGCTTCGGCGGCATCGATATCGTCGTGCACAACGCCGGTATCACCCGCGACAAGCTGCTCGCGAATATGGACGAGGGCCGTTGGAATTCGGTCATCAACGTGAATCTCGCCGCACCGCACCGCATTACCGCGGGTCTGGTGGCGCGTGGCGCGCTGAAGGAGGGCGGTCGCGTGATCGACGTGTCCTCCATCGCCGGCATCGCGGGTAACCGCGGCCAGACCAACTACGGCGCGTCCAAGGCCGGTGTCATCGGCATGGTCAATGCAGAGGCGCCGAAGTTGGCCGAAAAGGGCATCACCATCAACGCCGTCGCGCCCGGATTCATCGAAACCGCCATGACCGCCGCCATTCCGCTGCCCACCCGTGAAGCCGGTCGACTGATGAGCTCGCTACTGCAGGGCGGACAGACCATCGACGTCGCCGAGACCATCGCCTACTTCGCCAGCCCGGCGTCGAATGCGGTGAGCGGCAATGTGGTTCGGGTCTGCGGTCAGAGCCTGATCGGAGCATGATGACCGAAACCATCACGCTCACCGAACCTCCCAAGAACAGCAGCCTTTTCGTCAAGGCCGCGCTCGGTGCGGTGCCGGTGCCGCTGGTCTCGGCGCGCAAATCGACGCTGCCCGACCGCGTGGTCCGGTTGGCGGGCCTGCGCGTGGATCCGGATCACCTGGCCGCGTACTGCCGGGCGACCGGACTGCGGTTCGGCGACTCACTGCCGCTGACCTACCCGTTCATCCTCAGTTTCCCGCTGGCGATGCAACTGGTTGTGGCACGCGACTTTCCGTTCGTCGCGGTGGGTGCGGTGCACGCGCAGAATCTGATCGAGCGCGGTCGCGAGATCTCGGTTAGCGAGCCGCTGGACTTCACCACGCATATCGAGAATTTGCGTGAGCACCCGAAGGGGCTGCTGGTGGATGCGGTCACCGAGGTGAATGTCGGCCGGGAATTGGTGTGGCGCCAGGTCACCACCTTCCTGCACCAACAGCGCACCTCGCTCTCGGGCGAACCGAAGGGTGAGCCGAAGCCGGAAGAGGTTCCGCCGCCGCCGATGCGCACTGTTCGGGTGGACCAGAAGACGATCACCCGTTATGCGGCTGCCTCCGGTGACCACAACCCGATCCACACCTCGGCATTGGGCGCCAAGGCATTCGGCTTCCCGAAGGCGATCGCGCACGGCATGTGGTCGGCCGCGAATATCCTCTCGAATGTCGAGGGGCGGATTCCCGAAAAGGCCAGCTACGCAGTCAAATTCGGTAAGCCGATTCTGCTGCCGTCCACGGTGAATGTGTATGCCGACCAGGTCGACGGTGGTTGGGATCTGGCGCTGCTGAACCCGAAGAAGGGGTATCCGCATCTGACGGCCACCCTGCGCTGATTTCGGATCTCGACCGAAGCCGCACCCCGGATAGGGGTGCGGCTTCGCTGTCTCCCGACTCATCAGGCCGATTCGGTTGCCGCGTACCAATTCGCCTCCCGCGCAGTGAATCACCCGATTCGCTGCGCGGCGTGACAGAACCTGCGCAGCATCTGCTGGTGGTGGGACTCACTCAGCAGTCGCAGCCGCAACCGTCGCAGCAACAGCCGTCACAATCGCAGCAATTACAGCCATCGCAGCAATTGCCGCAGTCACAGCAGTCGCCGCAGTCACAGTTCTTGATCCAGGCGTCCTCGCGCTTGCCGCTGCACGGGTTGGTGTGGTCGGCGCAGCAGGCGTAGCCGGTGCAGTAGACGCCGAGGACCAATGCCAGCGCCTCGCCGATGCCGGGGCGACGCGGCGGCCTATCGAATCCCGTTCCCGGCGGCATCGGGTACTGCATTGTCGCGGTGTGCCGAGATGTACTGCAGGCGTGAGCGGTTGCGCCGAGGCCGCGGCCGAATCTGCGCACCAGGGCGTGCAGCGGGTCGAGCAGCATCCAGCGGATGGTGGGGACCTGGTCCAGTTTCGCCTCCGCGACCGCCTCGCGCAGGTGCGAATCCGATTGCCGCAGTAGTTCGTAGGCTTCGGGGATGGTGGTCGCGGTGGCCGCGAGCGGGTTGAAGCGGCCGCGGGTTCGGTCGTCGTCGAAGTCCTCGACCGCATCGGCGAGATGCGCGATGCGTCCGAAATGCCTGCCCGCCTCGCGCAAAGCGGCAACGTTTTCCGGGCGGTCGGCCAGCACGGCGGTGTGAGCGAAAAATTCCGCGCCGCAGACCTGCGTCGGCGCGGTCAGATCATCGAGAGAGATTGTGCGAGAGGCCGACGCTTCATCGAGCAATGCGTCCGCTGCGGAGCGGTTGGCATCGACCGAGGCGAGAGCTTCCAGCCGCGACTGCGAATTTATCGCGGCGACAAGCGGTTCCACATCTAGGCCGATCAGGGATGCCTGCGAGCGCGCGTGGTCAGCCCAGCGGCTCGATACCTTCGTCATCGGACGCCGGGTGAGTAGCGAACTGTCACCATCGTCGAGGTGATCGCGAATCTTGGCCGATCCCAATAACAGTGACGCCGTGGCGGCCAGCAGTACGCCCGGCGAATCCGCACTCGCCACCTCCGCGCGACGCATCCCCCGAAGTGCGCACGGCCCCGCCGTCGTTCGCCCTATCGAGCCGGACATCTGCGCCTCGGTCAGCACGCTCAGGACGATCGCATCGGTATTGGTCGCCGCCCGCGCCAACTGCCCGTGCCCATCCCGCAGCCCCAGACACAGCCCACACATATGTGTGCGCCACGTGCTCGCATCGATGCCGTACTTCTCGGCCCCCTGCGAACACGGCCGCAACATCCCGAACAATTCCGCCCCCGTTCCCCGACCACTACGCCGGTCCACTCTCTTGATCTCCCGCACTCTGGCAGTCCGTTAACGCCGCCGCAAGCCGAGCCGCGATCAACACATGCGCACAGACCGCATCACCCCGTGGACAAGGTGTACAACTGCGAATAGAGGTGCACTGCCACCGGGGCAGGGAGTTACTCCGCCTTCTTGCGCCCCGCGAGACCGCGCCAGGCGAGATCGTCCAGCAGGTCGACCGCCTCGGAGACTTCGATGCGGCCGCTGGCCACACGGTCGGCGATGGCCTCGCCCGCCCCGATGACAGCCACCGCGACGACGTCGAAGTTGGTGCCGGGTTCGGCGTGCTTGGCGCTGGATTCGAGGAGTTTGGCGGTCAGTTCGATGACGCGTTCGCGGGCGTTTTCGATTTCCGAGGCGAAGGCTTGCTGACCGATCGCCTGGCGGTAGAGCACCTGCCAGGAGTTGCGGTTGCTGTCGACGAATCCGAGGAAACCCTCGAGGGCCGTGCGGACCTGTTCGTGCGGGGAAAGTTGCGGATTGCCCGCAGGCGCTACCGATTCGATGAAGCGCAGTCCCTCGCGCTGGATGCAGGCGCGGAACAATTCATCCTTGGAGCCGTAGTAGAGGTACAGCATTGGCTTGGAGATTTTCGCCTCCGCGGCGATCGCGTCCATCGAGGTGTCGTGGAACCCCTTACGCGAGAACACCTCGACCGCGGCGTCGAGCATCTGCTGCTCACGAACCGCCCGAGGAAGTCGCTTCGTTCCGCCCGCCATCACTCTCCTACCGCATGTTGAGCTCTTATATTACTCCAAGGTAAGTTCGGCGGGTCGGATTGCGCGTTCGTAAGTTCGGCGAACTATCGGCACTCGGCTCCCATCCTGCGGACCGCGATGTCCTTGGATTCGCGGGCGCAGCTGTTCAGCTGACCAGCAGAGGAATACTACGGCTGTCCGGCGATAAGGCAGCTGTACAACATACGAGAGCCGGGTTTCAGCAGGACGGTAGCGCGCCCTTGTATCGAGCCATCCGCAGCACCGACGCGTCGACCCGGTCCGCCGAAAGGCGTCCGCTCGATACCGCCTGCTCGAGGCGGTCCAGCACCTGCGGCACCGCATCGGTGGTGATCCACAGGGCATTGTCGGCCCCGGCGATCAGCGCCGCCTCGACCGCGTCCTCGATGCTCATCCGGCTGGTGATCGCGGCCATGCCGCCGAGGTCGTCGGTGAAGATCGGACCCTGGAACGGGGCCGCGCCGTAGCCGGTCCCATCGCGCAGCAACGCCATGGCCTGCGGACTGATGCTGGCAGGGACATCGGCGGTGGTCAGACCGGGTACGTCGAGGTGACCGACCATGGCGGCGGCACCGGAGTCGACCAGATTGCGGAACGGCACGAGGTCGACACTCTGCAGCTGCGTCAACGGCGGGGTGCGGACGGCACCCGTGTGCGAATCGCCCGATCCGGAGCCGTGGCCCGGAAAGTGCTTCATCACCGTACCGACGCCGACCTCGTTCATGGCGCGGATGTAGGCGTCGGCGAATTCGGTGACCACCGCGGGATCGTCGGAGAAGGACCGGTCACCGATGACGGACTCGTCGGGCTGACTGCTCACATCGACGTCCGGCGCGAAGTCCACCGTGACGCCCAGATCCTTCAGCGCGCGGCCGCGGGTCACGGTGGCGTCGTGGAACTGCTCGGCGGTCATGGTCTGGGCGGTCACCCGGGCCGATGGGGCCGGACCGATCAGATCCTTGACCCGGGAGACCCGGCCGCCCTCCTCATCGATGGTCACCATCAGCGGCACCTTCGCGGCGGCTTTGACCTGTTTGATCAGGCCATCGGCCAGCAGCGATTTATCGGTCCAGCCGCCGACGAAAATACCGCCGACCTGCGAATTGCGCACCACATTCGTGGCGTCGTCGGCACCGGTGACACCGACGGTCAGCAGCTGCCCCAGCTTCTCGCGCAGGGTGAGTTTCGCGAGGTAGTCGGCGCCGCAGTCGCCTTTGGCGGTGGTGGTGGCGGGAGCCGCGGAACCGGTCGCCACGGCGGGAGTCGCGGATTTCGACGGCGCGGGGCCGGAGTCACCGTTCGAGCACGCCGTCGCGACGGCGGCCAGGATTGCGAGCAGGACGAGAGGCGTCTTCCGCATGAGAGTCCACGGTAATCGGCGCGCTCCGGCTGGTCCGACTCAGGTACGGCTAGCGGCCAGTCGCTGCGTCCGGCGGGCCAGGTCGCCGATCCGGCTGCCGTCATGGCCGAAGACCGCGCTGTGCAGTTTGTCGTGGAACGGGTCGGTCCAGTGGGTCGGGATACCACGGTCGCCGACGCGGATTCCGGCGACCGAACCCGCGGTCGCGCCGTTGGAGTCGGTATCGCAACCGCCCTGTACCGTGAGCGCGATGGTGCGGGTGAAATCGCCTGCGCCCCAAAGTAATCCAGCGGCGACGAGGCATGCGTTCGGAATGGCGTGCACCCAGTTGTAGTGGTCGTGGCGGCGATGGATGGCTTCGAGAGCCTGCTCCCATGGCATGCCGCTGCCATGGTCCGCGAACACTTCGGCAACCGCGACGCGCATCCTCGAACGTTCCGGAATGCATTGTTGGGCAACCGAGAGCGCATCCGAAATGCCGTCGGCGGTGAAAGCCGCGGCCACCAATGCGGCCGCCCACATCGCCGCGTACACACCGTTGCCGATATGGGAAAGTCCGGCATCGCGGGCGGCGAGTTCAGCGGCACGTACCGGATTACCCGGGTTGACGTAACCGTAGATATCCGCGCGGATCATCGCGCCTATCCACTCACGGTACGGATTCCGATACCTGGCCACCTGCGGCGGTTTCCGACCGGCGATCAGATTGCGGTAAGCGACCCGCTCCGCGGTGTAGGTCTGCAGAAATGGCAGATGTGCCAACCAGGCGTCCGCGACATCGGACTGCGTGAAATTCGTTCCGCACGTTTCCAATAGGTGCAGTCCCAGCACGGTGTAATCGACATCGTCATCGCGCGGTGCGCCGTCGATTCGGCCCTTCGCCGATACCGGCCAGGTCGGATTCAACGGATATTCCGCTGCCGGCGGCAATAATGCGGGCACATAGTCGGTCAGTGGATAGGCATCGGCGCGCTCGAGATAGGCGCGGATTCGCGCGGGCGTCCAGACGAATCCGTTTTCCAGCGGCTTACCGAGCGTGCAGCCGACGCAGCGCCCGAGCCAGCCGCCGTGGATCCGCTCGAAAAGCTCGGGTATCGCCGCGACCGGCCGCATTACCGACTGCGGTGCCGCGGTTTCGGATTCGTCATAACCCCAGTCGGGATCGTGTTCGGTGCTTTCGAGTCGATCGAAAACCGCCCAGCATTCGGCCGGTTCCGCATGATCGGCGGCGACCAATGCGCGCACCTCGGACTCGAACTCGGCTACCGGATAGCCCGATTCGAGCCGCTGCCGCCATTCATAGAACAGCAGCGTCCGCGGGTCGATCTCGTGCCTGCCGAAGAACACCAGTTCGTTCGCATCGGGCATATCCGCTCCTGGTCCGTGTCGCCCAGTCGATTTTTCTGTGCAATCCTTTCCCACAGCAAATTATCCGCGCGCGGCAATACCGCGAGGCGAGGTTGTCCGGAGTAATCTTGTGGCGTAGCCAAATGACTCCCAACTGGAGGTCATCGTGCCGTGCGATCTCATGCTCATTGCCTATGACGGGTCCGAAAATGCCAAGCGGGCCGTCGAATACGCCGGTCGGTTTCTCGCGGCCAACAGAGCGGTGGTGCTCACCGCCTGGGAACCGATGGTGCGTCAGGCCGCTCGGCTGTCCGGACTCTCCGGTGTGATGCAGCCGGAATGGGTGCCCGACGAGGAGATCGAGGACGTCGCCTATGTCGATGCCCGCAATACCAATATCGAGGGCGTCCGCCTGGCCAAACTCGCTGGTCTGAACGCCGAGGCGCGCACGGCGGAATGCACGTCGACGATCTGGAACGCCATTGTCGAAACCGCCGACGACCTGGACGTCGACATCATCGTGGCAGGCACGCGCGGCGCCACCGGTATTCGAGCGCTGATGCACAGCAGCGTCGCCGACGCCGTGCTCAAGCATTGCCACCGCCCGGTGCTGATGGTGCCGCCTGGTAAGGAACCGCGTCGCTGAGATTTGGGTCGCTCAGGTGGCTCTGCTCCGGGTTTGCGGGGTTATGGTCGAGGAATCATGAACGGTTTCTTGCTCGCTCAGCCCGGTGGGGTGATCCGCGCGTCCGGGACCCGGGTCGCCTTCGATGAGGCGGCGCGGGCGGTGGCGGCGCTGCGGGACGGGACCGCCGAGCTGATCGTGGGGGCCCTGCCGTTCGATCCCCGGCATTCGGCCGCGCTGTGCGTTCCTGAGCAGGCGCAACGCACGGTCGGGTCATGGCGGCCCGCAGCACTTCCGGACTTGCCCGCCGTTCGGGTTATTGCCGAAATGCCGAGTCCGGCAGAGCATGTCGCGCGGGTGACGAAATTGGTCGAGCAGTTGAACGATCCGGCGCAGCCGTTGCGCAAGGTCGTGGCCGCTCGATCGGTGCTGGCCGAGGCCGATAGCGCGTTGGAACCGGAGTTGGTCGCGGGACATCTGCTGACCAGACATCCGCATGCGAATGTTTTCGCGGTCGACCTGACGGCGGCGGATCGGCCGGGTGCGACGCTGGTCGGCGCCACGCCGGAGGTGCTGGTCGCACGGCACGGCGCGACCGTCACGTTGCATCCGCTAGCGGGGACACTGCCGCGCCTCGCCGATCCGGACGCCGATGCCGCGCAGGCGCAAGAGTTGTTGGCCAGCACCAAGAATCGTGATGAGCATGCGTTCGTCATCGATTGGATCCGAGAGGTGCTCGCGCCGGTCTGCGCGGAACTCACCATTCCGGACAGCCCGCGGCTGATCAATACCCATGAGGTCTGGCATCTCGCCACCCCGATCACCGGCCGCCTACGCGATCCCGCGACGACCGCGCTCGACCTGGCGATCCGACTGCACCCCACCCCGGCGGTCTGTGGCACGCCGACCGATCTCGCCCTCGACACCATCGCGCACATAGAAGAGGAACGCGGCTTCTACGGCGGCGCGGTCGGCTGGTGCGATGCGTACGGCGACGGTGAATGGGTGGTCGCGATTCGCAGCGCGGAAATCGCCGCCGACGGGCGTTCGATCCGCGCCTTCGCGGGCGGTGGCATTGTGGCGGCTTCGGATCCGCACGCCGAATTGGACGAGACCACCGCCAAGTTGCGCACATTGCTCGGCAGTTTGCACTGCGCCATCCCGAGCTGAAGGACCCGCGCCCCGCTATTCGGTTCCGCTATCGGTGGCCTGAACGTAGGTGATCGCGCGCGGCCCTGCTAGGTTGGCCCAGAATGTGCCTGCATCGATGTATTGGAGTGCCGCGATGAAGTTTGCTGTCCCTGGTGTTGCGAGTGCGGTCGCCGGCGCCGTGTTGGGCGCGATCGCGGTGTTCGTCATCACGATGGCAGTTCAGCAGAACACGCGGCCCGACATCGAGCGCAGCGACTCCACCTCTTCGCTACTCAACAACGTTGAGTACGGCAGCCGCTGATCCCCGGCGGTGCGAGCGATAGGCCCGTAGGCGGCAGCCCGCGTAACCACGGAGGGCCGGTGAGCACCGCAGATTCAATACAGCCTCCCGCCCCACTTTCCGATTCGTTCGGAACCTCCGGCGCGGCGCATCAGCATGACAGCGCCCCGCTGGGCAGAGGCTGGTTCGTCGGGACCGTGGTCGCGGCGTTCCTGCTCACCTTTCTCCAGGCGCCCGGCTTGACGGTCGCCGACACCAAATACGACCTGGCGCAGAATCCGGTGGGCTTCCTCGAACGCGCCGCCCATATGTGGAGCAGTCAGGCCCCGATGGGGCAGGTGCAGAACCAGGCCTACGGATACTTCTTTCCACACGGCGCGTTCTTCTCGGCCGGACATGTGCTCGGTCTGCCCGCGTGGGCGACGCAGCGAATCTGGTGGGCGTTGCTGCTGCTCGCCGGGTTCTGGGGCATCGTGCGGCTCTGCGAAACGCTCGGTATCGGCTCGCGCGGGTCGCGGATCGTGGCGGCGGCCGCATTCGCGCTGTCACCGCGGGTGCTGACCACGCTCGGTTCGATCTCCTCGGAGACGCTGCCGATGGTGCTCGCGCCGTGGGTGCTGATCGCGCCCGCCGCACTGGGCACCACCGCCTACCGGAAGCGGCGCGGCGGTGCGGCCTCGCCCGCGGGTAGCGCGCTGGCATTGGCGCTGATGGGTGCGGTCAATGCGGTGGCGACGGTCGCCGCATTTCTACCCGCCGCGCTGTGGTGGGCGTCGTATCGGCCGAACCGGCGGTGGTGGCGGTTCACCCGGGCCTGGATTCCGCTGCTGGTGCTGGCCACATTTTGGTGGGCGGTGCCGTTGCTGCTGCTCGGCAAAGTGAGTCCGCCGTTCCTGGACTACATCGAATCCTCGGGGGTGACCACGCAGTGGGCGTCCCTTGGCGAAGTGCTGCGCGGCACCGACAGTTGGACGCCGTTCGTCTCGCCAGAGCGGATCGCGGGCGCGGTGCTGGTGACCCAGCCGGCCGCGGTGCTGGCCACCGGACTGCTCGCGGCGGCGGGTATGGCCGGATTGGCGATGCGGTCCATGCCGCATCGCGGGCGGCTCGCGCTGATCCTGCTGGTCGGGCTGGTCGGGATCTGTGCCGGATTCGTCGGTGAATTGAGCGGACCGTTCGCGGATTCGGTGCGCGTGTTCCTGGATGCCGGGGGCGCGCCGCTGCGCAATGTGCACAAGCTGGAACCGCTGATCCGAATCCCATTGGTACTGGGCCTGGCTCATCTGTTGAGCAGGGTGCCATTACCCGCGTCCGTTCCGATGCCGATGTGGCGCAAAGCCTTCGCACATCCCGAACGCGATAAGTCGGTCGCCGTCGCCGCCTTGATCCTCACCGCGCTCGCGCTGTCCACATCCTTGGCCTGGTCCGGGAAGCTCGCACCGCGCGGCGCCTACGACGAGGTGCCCGGATACTGGAAGCAGACGGCGCAATGGTTATCCCACAATGCCGCCGAGACCCGGGCGCTGGTTGTGCCCGGCGCGCCCTTCGGCAGTCAGGTGTGGGGGCTCACCCGTGACGAACCGCTGCAGGCGCTGGCGAGTACGCCGTGGGCGATCCGGGATGCGGTGCCGCTGAATCCGCCGGGCACCATCCGGGCCATGGATTCGGTGCAGCGGTTGATCGCCGACGGTAGGCCGTCGACCGGCCTGGCCGCGACGCTGACGGAGCAGGGCATCGGAATTCTGGTGTTGCGCAATGACCTCGATCCGGAGACGTCGCGTTCGACCCGGCCGATGTTGGCGCATCAGGCGATCGACGGGTCGCCGGGATTGCACAAGGTCGCCGAATTCGGCGATCCGATCGAGGCTGTCAGACCCGATGGTCTGGTCGCCGATGGTGATCTGCGGCCCGTGTATCCGGCGGTAGAGATCTATCGCGTCGAGGCGAGGGCTGCGGGCACTCCGATCGAAATCCACAGCGGCGCAGGCGCGCCGACATCGTTCCCCGGCGCCTATACGGTGCCCATGACCTCGGTCGGGACGGTTCAGGGCGGGCCCGAAGTGCTGGAACGGATGCGCCGTGATTCCGGAACCGCGCCGGCACTTCTCGCATCTGATGCGGCGGCGGCCGGACTGCCGCTCGGGCCGTTGACCGTGACGGATACGCCGATGGATCGCGAGGCCGACTTCGGTCGGGTGGACAATCACAATTCGGCACTGCGCGCGCCGGACGATGCGCGCCGCACGCACAATCTGGTGCCCGACTATCCGGTTCCCGGTGCGGAATTGGTGCGCGGTGAATGGTCGGGGGCGACGGTCACCGCATCCAGTTCCGCCGCCGACGCCACCCAGTTGGGCGGATCCGCGCCGGGCAGTTCGACCGCCGCGGTTGTGGATGGTGATCCGTCGACCGCCTGGATCAGCAATGGCGCCGAACACTCACTGGGGCAATGGCTTCGGCTCGATCTAGACCATCCGATCAGCTCCGGGCTACTGCAGTTGACCACCAGCGCGGCCGCGATCGGCGATCCGGTGAAATGGGTCGAGGTGCGGACCACGAACGGCAGCGTGTCCGCGCGGATTCCCGAACCTGGTATGCCGGTGTCCATTTCGCTGCCTGCGGGCAAGACGGACTGGCTCACCATCACCGCCATCCGCACCGAGGACGGCACGCGCGGTGGACAATTCGGGATCAGCGAGCTGACTCTGGACGACTACACCGACCGCAGTGCGCCGGTGCGGGTCGATATCCGGCATCGGACCGTACTGCCACCAACCCCGGCGGGCGCGCAGGTGCGGGGCTGGGATCTCGGTCAGGAATTTCCCGGACGTAGTGCGTGTTTCGATGCACCGGACCGGGTGCGGTGCAGTAAGGGACTCGCGCTGGCACCCGAGGAGCCCGGCACATTCGAACGCACGCTGTCGGTACCGGAACCGGCGAGCGTGACGCCACAGTTGACCGTGCGAACTCGGCAGGGTCCGGCGCTCGAGGCGCTCCTCACCGACCACACCCATCCCGTTGCCCGGGGTAAGGCCGATGTCGGTGACCTGCGAGGATCCGCCTTTGCGGCGACCGATGGGGATCCGCGGACAAGTTGGACGGCACCGGAGGATTCGGTGCGAAATCTGGCGGGCGGCAAACCGACTCTGACGCTGGAATTGCCCCAACCCGCGCTGGTGACAGGTCTGGAGGTGACACCGTCGCTCGGTGGGCTGCCCGCAGCACCGACATCGGTGGCGGTGAATCTCGGCGACGGCCCACAGGTTCGCGAAGTCGAACCGGGCGAATCGACCCGAATCTCATTGCAGCCCACCGTGACCGACCGCATCGAACTGAGCATCCAGACCTGGAAGCCGGTACTCGACCGCACCGCCCTCGGTTTCGCCCAGGCGCAGCCGCCCGGTATCGCCGAGGTGTCGGTGCTCGGGCCCGATTATCCCGCACCCGCCCCAGGGGATCGGCCGATCACCGTGCCGTGTGCGCAGGGCCCGACGATTGCGCTCGGTGGACATTTCGTGCATACGTCGGTCACCGCGACTGCTGATGAATTGCGCTCTGGTGCACCGGTTCCCGCAAGCGTGTGCGCCGATTCGGAGCTTCCTGCCGAGCTGGCCGACGGTCGGGGCGCCACCGGCGAGATCGCGTTGGCCGCAGGGCGAACGGACGTGACGGTCGCACCGACGGATCTGTTCTTCGTCGACCGACTTCGCCTGAACCGCACGGATTTCGACGCTGCCGCCGCGCCAACGCCATCGCGACCGCTCCTCGTCCTGCCACTGAGCACCAATGTCGGTTGGCAGGCGCGCACCGCCGACGGCAAAGAACTCGAGCCCGTCGTGGTCAACGGCTGGCAGCAAGGCTGGCTGCTGCCGGACAACTACGCCGCCCCTTCGAATCCCATCACCGTCTCATTCCCCATCGACCGCTGGTACCGCCTCAGCATCTTCGGCGGCCTACTTCTCCTCGTCCCGCTGGCCCTACTCGCGATCCCCCGGCCGGCACGCCCCCGCCGAATTCCGATAACTCTCACGCGAAGCGGTGGTTTCGACACCATCGCGCCGGATGACGCGGCCGACTCACCCTCGATAACCTGGGGCACCCGCATCCTCGGCGCATTCGGAATCGCCGCTGTCGCAACGGTTATCGCCGGACCCGTCGGCACCGCCCTCACCGTCGCCGCTCTCGCCGCGAGCCGATTCGCCGCACAGGTGACATCGAAAGTCCTCGCGGCCGTTGCCGGTCTCGGTACCGCAGCGGCCGCGGCGGCCCTGTCCACCGGACCATGGCGCGCGGCAAATGGATATATGGGCGGCTCGCTCTGGGTCCAACTGCCCGCACTGATCGCCGTGATCGCCGTCGGCGTGGCCGCACTGCCCACGCGACGCGAGCATCGTTGAACACCATCTGCCCGACAGCTGGCGCTCAGCTCACCTCGGCCCGCCGCGCCGCCCTGGCACGATCCCGATCACGCGCGAACCGACGCGCCGGTTCCTCGACGAGGGCATAGCTGGCCGCGGCGATCGGGACGGTGATCGCGATCGTCAGGATGAGCACCTTCCCGAAATTGCCGCCGAACGGCAGGATTCCGAAAACCGGGAACACCACCGAAAGCACCGCGAGGTGCCAGAGGAAGATGCCGTAGGACCAGCGGCCGATCATCGCGGCGACCCCTGATTCCAACCAGCGATGCGGACGGGCGCCGGGCGGGCGCAGCACCAGCGGTGCGAGCAGCGCGAAACCGATGATCGCGCCGAAACCCATCTTGGCCGCGTATTGCCATGGCTCGGCGCGCGTCAGACCGGCGGGACCGCCCAGATCGGTGGCGGAGATCAGGAAGGCGACCAGCGCGATACTCCACATCACCGGCTGATTGGCGAGCATCCGAAGCCGTGGCGATAGCTGGTCGCTATTTTCGACGAGCTCGGCGAGCAACATGCCGCCCGCGAACCACGGCAGATATCCGGGCAGCCAATTGTCGGCGTGAATGGCATCGGGAGTCGGCACCGGAATGAAGTTCCAGCCCAGGCTCACCACCGCGAGCGCGAGGATCGCCGGAATGCGCCAGCGCGCGGCATCGCCACGCAGCCGCACCGCCGCGAATGCCAGCAGCGGCAGCACAACATAGAAGGCCACCTCGACCGACAGACTCCACATCTGGGTGAGTCCGTCGGTGAGCGTGAGCGGCACGAAGACCTGCGTCAACGCCAGATTCGACGCCCATACCCGCAGGCCGGCGGTATCGGCCGCACTCGGCACCAGGATCAGCACCGCGGCGACCACAGCCCAATACGCGGGCAGAATGCGCGCCGCCCGATGCCGCAGGTAATAGCCGACCGACGGCGCGGTCCCAAGTCCGCGCGCCACCTGCGCGTGCGGACGCCACAGCAGGAAACCCGACAGCGCGAAGAACACCGCGACCGCCATATCGAACCGTTCCCAAATCCGCCCCAGCACAGGGGTACTCGCGGCGCCGGTCTGGAATGCCACGTGGGTCAGCAGCACACCGAGTGCCGCCATGCCGCGCATACCTTCCAGAGCGGGCACGAAACCGCGTGCGCGCGTGGGAGCGTCGGTGGTCGGTGCGGGTAGGGTGGCGGTCATCGAACTCCAGTCTGCAGGCCTTTTCGAGCGACCTGCAAGCAGTCGCTACGGGAATCTCCTACCAGCTGGTAACCCAACGTTTCAGATTTCACGCTAGACTCGGGCGATTTCTGGGTCGAATCCGGCCTCGGCACCGCATGGTACGACATCGGGCTGTTAGTGTCGGGGCTCACGAGTGCAGCGGCGCGCCCGCAGTACTCGCCGTACAGACCTGTGTTCTACGACGAGGAGAGTTTGCATGGCACTGAGTGCCGGAACCAGAAGGACGGTGGCCTGCCTGCTCGTGGGTCTGGGCGCGTTGTTGATCGTCGCCGCGGTGATGATCCCGACCTACACCGTCAGCAAACTGGCGAAAACTCCACTCGATCTCGAGATCACCACCATCGCGACGAACCAGCCGGGCGAGGACAGCCTGGTCCTGGACTCCAAGTCGCTCACCGCACCGGAAGGCGCGGCCAAGATCGACACGAACGTGCCGCTGATCTCGCAGCGGTTCCTCACCGTCGAAGAGCCCTCCGACGCCACCGAGATGACCGTGCAGGCCGGTCAGACTCTGCGGCGCATCGATAAGCAGGGCGACACCGGCCTGCTCACCGCGACCGTCGACCGGGTCACCATCGACCGCAAGTCCGGCGACCCGGTGGCCAAGGACCCCAACGGCTCCATCGCCGTCACGGTGAACAAGGACATGCAGAGCATTGCCGACCCGGTTCAGCACACCGGATTGCAGTACCGCTTCCCGATCGGCACCGAGAAGAAGAGCTACCCGTACTTCGATGTCAATGCGCGTAAGTCCTACGACGCCAAGTTCATCGAAGAGTCCGAGATCAACGACATGAAGGTCTACCGCTTCCAGATGTCGGTGCCGGTAACCAACATGTGGGACGTGATCCAGTCGCCGACCAACAAGTTGAGCCTGCCCGCCTCGAAGTGGGGACTCGAGGGTGACGACCCGGTCACCATGACCCGCTTCTACACCGACACCCGCGACCTGTGGGTCGAGCCGCGGACCGGCACCGTGATCAAGGGTGGCGAGCAGATCCACCTGTACTACGCACGCAGCGGCGACCACCCGGATGTCACCGCGCTGAAGTCGCACCTCGTCTTCGACGAGAACACCGTCGAATCGCAGATCTCGGTGGCCAAGGAGAACATCGACAAGCTGTCGCTGTACGGCCGGATCATGCCGATCGTGCTCGGCGTGCTGGGTGTCATCGCCGTGGTCGGCGGTGTTTTCCTCGGGATCCGCGACGGAGCTGCCCCGGCCGGTGCAGGTCGGCGTGGGCCGGGTCGTGGTGGGGATGATGCTCCGACCGAGCAGATCAGGATCCAGAAGAATCTCTGATAGTTAGTCCGACAGCTCGGCTCCCCGACGTTATGTCGGGGAGCCGAGTTCGTTCGGCGTTGGTTAGGGCGTGGACGAACCCAGCGCGTAGGCAACGGGATGCGACGGCTGATACAGCAGCATCACCCCCGCGCCAGGAATCTTCATATCGATGCAGCGCCCGAAACTCCGCTCGGCGATCTCACCCACGAATTGCGCCCCACGTCCGCCCAATTCCGCCATCGTCTGCTCGATGTCATCGCACATCAGCGAAATCTCGTGGCGCGGCGGCCCATCCGCGGGATGCACTCCGAGCTCACTCGGCCCGGTCCCGAATATGAGCCAGCCGTCGTGGGCGTCGACGTTCGGCCAGCCGAGAACGTCACGGAAGAAGGCGCGGGCCGCGTCCGGATCCTCCGCGTAGACCAGTGTGTGCACAGCGGTGATCATGCTGGTGATGCTAGGTGAGCGGAGGGCTCCGCGACGGCTGTTCTGTCGGCCCGCCGAGTCGGTTATGCCTCGGATAGCGCGTGTTCAGCCGGATACGCGCGGCTCGCCCGTGCCGGAGCGGTCCGCGGTACGCAATACGATCACGGCAACGAACATGGTGGTAGCGGCAGCGACACCGACGGCGGTGGTGATCAGCGTCGGTATCGAGCGGGCGAAGCAGGTCATGAGGACCACCTCGATCCCCAGCCCGAGCCAGGTCACCGCGGCGAGTGCGGTGCGGTCCACCGCGATCGCCGAAAGCAGTGCACCCTGTAGCACCGCGAGTATGGCTCCTTGCAGAGCGAACAACCACAGCAAGCCTTGGATCGGCGCGTAATCCTGTCCCGCGAACAATGGCGCGACCGGCGCCGCCAGGGCAGCGCCCAATACCGCCACGATTCCGATGCCCGACAGCACTGCCAGTGCATCCCGAATCGCACGCGCCGAATGCGTCGGCTGCGCCATCCGCGGATACAGCACGACTCCCACGGCCTGCGGCAGCCAGAACGCGATCTTCGCCGCGATCGCCCCGAGCGCGTAGCGGCTCGCATCCGCCTCGTCCAAAACTATTCGCGCAACGATCAAATCCGCCGACGACAATGCCATCAACGCCGCCTGCACCTGCGCCGCCCGCAACACCGGCAACACGCCGACCGAACGCACACCCTGTGCGGCCTCGCCCGATGTCCCGCGAGTCCGCCCTCCCGCTGCGCTCCCCTCGGCCGCACCCCCGAGCCGCGATTGCTCAGCCGCAGGATCTGCTGCATCTTCGCATCGAGATCGCGCAGCCTCATCCTCGAAAACATCGCGTCCCGGAGATGGCGGCCGCGCTGCGCCGGGCATCGGTCCGTCGGCGGCCGCGGCATCCGGCGGCCCTTGCGACCGTTCCGTCGCGGGGGCAATAGCGGGGCGAATGCGTGATGCGGGCGAGCCTGCGGCGGAGCGGGCGAATGCGGCGGCGACGACGATTCCTGTCGCGGCGGCCCACAATGCGGGAGCTGTGCCGCCACCCGCTGCGAGGACGACCAATGCCGGCACCACGCGCGCTACTCCGGCCGCGCCCAGGACTACGGCCAGGGCCCGGAAGCGTCTGCTGCCCTGCAGGATTCCCTGTTCACCGGATAGCAGGACCAACGCGGGGGCCGCGCCGAGGGCGGCTGCACTGGCGAGTACGCCGACGTCCAGTACTGCGGTCACAACCGGTACCAGCACCGCGGCGACTACCGCGACGATCACCGCACACCGCCACTGCAACCCGCGCAGCGCCGCGACACGCGCACCGCGCACCAGTTCCCTGGCCACCACGTTCTGCAACGCCAGTGCGGGTACCGCACATAACAGCTGCACCGCGAGCAAGCTGGCGAATTCGCTGTATCCGGTGACCCCCAACCAACGGCTGGCCAGCATCTGCAGCAGATATCCCGCCACATTGGCCGTCATCGCCCCGGCGGTGACCAACGTCAGATCCGCCACGACGGGGAGGCGACGCACTGCAGGCACGCGGCAATCGTCCCACCCCATCACTCCACGCCCCGCAAGCGCCCGCCATCGTGACCTGCGCCACTATTTAGATTACACGACATGTATGTCGTGTAATCTAAATACATGACCGAACCAACTCTCGTACTTGTTCCCTGCTTCTCCGGCGCCCCGTGGGATATCGAGCAGCTCACGCCACTGGCCGCCCACCCCATGCGCACGATGCGGCTCCCCGAAGCCGTCGCCGATATAGAGGCCTATGCCGATGCCGTGGCCGATGTAGTCGCGGATCTGAAGGAGTTCGTGCTGATCGGCGATTCCTTCGGCGCGAATATCGCGCTGGCGCTGGCCGTCCGCCGACCGCGCGGGTTGAAAGGCCTGGTGTTGTCGGGCGGATTCGCCGCCAATCCGATCTCTTCGCCAGTCCTGAAAACCGCGATGCGCGCCATGGGGCGGATGCGCGGACCGCTCTACCGTCAGGTAGCCCTGCGCGCCCACGCCCACAATCTGGCCTCGCCGCATGATCACGAGGGGCAGATCCCATGGAGTAAGGCCGACAGCCGTAACCTGTTCCTCGACAACACCCCCGCCCAATCCTTCGGCGCCCGGGCGATCGCGGCACTGAACGCCGACTACACAGGCAAACTCGGGCAAGTGGCGGTGCCCACGCTTATCCTTACGCCCTCACATGACGTCTTGATCGGCGAAGCGGCGGCGACGGTGCTACGTGAGGGCATCCCCGACGCCAGGGAAGTCATCCTGGAACGCACCGGCCACATGTTCCGCTTCTCCCACCCGCACACCTACGCGAACACCATCGCCGAGTTCCTCCGTGACGAGGAGCTCAGCAGCCAGCTGCCTATGCACCGCGTCAGCCCGTTACACGACATCTAAAGTGGTAGCCCATGACGTCCACCCGCTCATTCGACGGCGCTCGACAGGTGCAAACCCGTGCGGCCGGCTGAGGAACTGCGCTATCTCATCCTCGCCATTCAGCGGGAGGGAAACCGAAAACTGTCGTCCGAGTTACGGCCATTAGGACTGACTCCATCCCAGGCCGAGGTGCTGCGCGTACTTGCCGACCATCAGCCGCTGACTTTGGCCGGGCTCGGCGACCTGCTGGTTTGTGAGACCGGTGGCAGCCCGAGCCGACTCGTCGACCGACTCGTCGCCATGGACCTGATCGATAAGCAGACCGGCTCCACCGACCGACGCCAGATCACCCTCGGCCTCACCCCCGCCGGAGGCCGCCTCGCCGCGGAGGTGGCGCGGGTGGAGGAGCGCTTGTACGGCGCGATCGACACGGCGACCACGGGTCAACCCGTCGACGAGACGCTGCGACTGTTGCGCGGCTTCGCCGCCGACTTTCCCGCAGTGCGGGCGGTCGAACGTCGTGCGGCTCTGCAAGGGCGGCATTGAGGTCGCCCAGCCGGTAGCAGGCGCTGGGTACCGGAAGGTGGTGGTTTGCTCGTCGGTACGTAAGGTGCACAGGCGTGAGTGGCAGCGGCCTGACTCGACGCAACCGGTGGGCAAGCTTCGTCCCCGCCGGTTACAGCGGATCGCTGGCGGTGGTGATCGCTGGGCCACTGTTGGGGCCGGGCTATCTGCTTTTGCGAGATGCGGTGAGCACACCCCGGTCGTATCTGACGGACTCTGCGCTCGGGCTCGGTGACGCCGCTCCGCGAGCGGTTCCCCAGGATGCGATGCTGGCCACGCTGTCGCCGATCGTCGACGGCGGGTTGATCGTCAAGACGATCCTGCTCGTGGCGCTGTGGGCGGCCGGGTATGGGGCGGCGGTGCTGGCCAGGGAACTGCTGCGGGTATCGATTGGGCCGCAATTGGTCGCCGTGACCGTCGCGCTCTGGAACCCCTACGTGGCCGAACGTGTGCTCCAAGGGCATTGGAGCCTGCTGACCGGATACGCGGCACTGCCCTGGACCGCACTGGCCGCCTATCGAATTCGCATCCGGGGGCGACGGGCGAGCGGCTCCGACGCGGGGGCACGCACGGGCGCGGTCGGTTCCTGGGGTGCCCTGGCCGGGTGTTTTGCGGCGGCGGGGCTGACGCCGACCGGCGCTCTACTGGCGGGCAGCATCGCGCTGGTGCTGGTCGGGCGTCGAAGTGTGCTCGGGGCGCTGGTTCTACTATCGGCGGCGTCCGCTCCCTGGTTGGCGGCGGCGGCTTTGTCGGGTGCCGGGACCGCGCCCTCGGACCCGGCCGGAATCGTCGCCTTCGCAGCCCGCGCCGAACCCGCCCTCGGCACACTCGGCTCCCTGGCCGGACTGGGCGGAATCTGGAACGCCGACTCGGTACCCGCCTCCCGCACCACCCCCCTCGCCCTGATCGCCACCGCCCTACTCCTGATCCTCGTAGCCATTGGTCTCCGCAGCACCGCCGGGATCAAGACGAGCACAAACGGCCATGCCGCTGCTCAGTCCACACCCCCGACCAGCACTGCACGTATCGATGAGTCCAACACCGGCACCGCGACAACCCCGTCGAAGCATCCCGAGGTCGGGCATACCACTCTCGCGACCAGCGGAGACAACGCTGCACCCGCTGGCGACTGCATCCATCGTGAGAGCTTGCGAGTTCGTCGCCGGCTGCTGGTACTGGCGGCTTTCGCCGTCGTGCTGCCTGCACTCGGGGCGACGTCGTGGGGTATGAGCGGTATGGAGTGGCTTGTTACTCATGTCCCGGGGGCGGGGTTATTGCGGGATACGCAGAAGTATGTGGCGCTTGCCATGCCCGCGTATGCGCTGTGCGCCGCCGCTGGGTGCCGAGCGGTCGCCGTGCGCTTCGCGGCGAAGCAGCCTGCCCGCTCGCCCGGAATGGCATCGACCGCAATGGTATTCATCGCACTGCTGGTGCTGCCGCTGTTCGATATGGCTTGGGGCGTCGGTGGGGCGCTGAAGCCGGTGCATTATCCGGTCGGCTGGCAGCGGGTTGCGGAGCGGATCGACGGGCCCGGGGATGTTGCGGTGTTGCCCGGCGGGATGTTTCGGAAGTTTCCGTACAGCGGCAAGGTGGCGGTTTTGGATCCGGCGCCGCGGATGCTGCCGCGCGATGTGCTGCAAACCGGTGAGCTACCGGTACACGGGCGCACCGTGGCCGGTGAGGGCGCCAGGGCGCGGGAGGTGGAAACCGCACTGCTGCACGGTGATTCGGCGCGGCGGTTGGCTGAGCTCGGGGTCGGCTGGGTCCTCGTCGAACGCACCACACCCGGACCGCTCGGCGAGTCGAAAACGACACTCGCCCAGCTGGAGTCGGTCTACGCCGACCCCCAACTGGCGCTGTACCGCGTCCCCGACACCCCCGACCATCACGCAGAATCACAGTCGGCACACCGTGTGATCACCTACGCCGCCCACCTCCTCTGGGCCGCCCTCCTGGTCGGGGGCCTGCTGCTGGCGGCCACCTTGCGCCCACGCCCCACCATGTGAAAACCGTTGACGGCGTTCACACCTGGGCCGCACCACGCACCGACTCCCCGATCGGATACACCGGCCACGACCTCCCAACGACGCACCGTCACCGACGAATTCGTCGCCCGACAGCAGGCGTGAGCGATCAGGGCCCAGGCGGGATGAGCCCCGAGGTGTGCTCCCCTCGAGCCGCAGCCGCGAGCACCTCGTACACGCCGTTCCCGGTTTGCTCCCAAGAGAACTCACGGGCACGGGCCCGGGCCTTCTCACCCATGACAGCGCACGCTTCGGTGTCACCGATGAGCTCACCGACGGACTCGCAGAGCTGGCTCACATCGTCGACGAGCATCCCGGTCACTCCGTCGACAATGGAATCGGTGAGGCCGCGCGAGCTGCGGTAACCGATCGTCGGTACGCCGTGTTGCGCCGCCTCGATGACCGCCAGGCCCCAGCCCTCCTTGCGCGACGGCAGCACATGTACCCAAGCGCGCGCTAGCAATTCGTGTTTGCGCCGCTCGTCGACGTGGCCGTGGAAGGTGACCGCATCGGCGATGCCGAGTTCGCGGGCATCGGCCTTCAGGTTGTCCGCCCACCAACCGTCACCGATCACATCGAGCCGCAGGCCGGGTATCCGACTCCGTAGCCGGGCGACAACCGCCAATGCGTCTTCGATCTGCTTGTGCGGCACCAGCCGCGAGAGCACAACGATGCGCGGTTCTTCGGCGCGTGTCTCGGTGCAGCCGGTGGGCGCATCCACAGGAACGGGTTCAGCGCCATTGCGGACCACCGCGATCCGGGAACCGTCCACTCCCAGCGTGGCCAGTTCCTCGGCCGAGGGCAACGAAACGGTCAGGTATTGGTTGTGCCGATGCACCCGGGGCGAGAGCCGCGATTCGATCCACCAGCCGATCCAGCCGACGAACCGTCCGGCGACCGGCCACTGCTCCCGATGCCCGTGATGCACCAGTACGACCGACGGCGCCTTGGTCGCCGCACCCGCGAAAAATGGGATCCCGTTTTGCGTATCGATCACCGCATCGGGCCGCAGGCCCCGCAGCGGACCGATGCCGAGCCGTCCGAGTGCGATCGCGGCCAGCGCCCGCGGGTAAACGGAGAAGCGCCCGCCCGCCCGGCTGATATCGATGCCGTCGATACGCTCCCGCTTCGCTGCGCCCGGATACCGCGCTGTGCGCAGGGTGACCTTGACCCCCCGCGCGGCGAGCTGCGCACCGACCTGTTCCAGGTACCGTTCGCTGCCGCCGCCCTGCGGGTGCCCGGTGTCTCGCCAGCACAGCAGGAGGACTTCGCGCACGGTGGAGCTTCTCTCGGTCAGCAGGGTCACGGATATCGCCGTACACCCTAACCCGCGCCACCAACCGGCCAGTCCGCACCGCGCGGGAATTCCCACCCCAGGCAGGCGGGACTGCGGTGCATCGCCCGCACTATGCGAGACTCTGCGCCGTGCCGACAGCTGAAACCGAGCCAGCCGAGGCCGTGGTGGCGCACGCCCCACGGAGCGGACGAGCCATGTCCCGGTTCGCGCGGCGGGCGACCCTGCGCCGGTCGTTGCGGCTGCTCGGCAGTTTCCGGTTCGAGCAGACCGATCCCGCACTGTTCTACGGCGGTCTGGCCGCCGACAGCGGGGCGATGATCGGCGATTTCTACAGAGACGTCAGCGGCCACGGCCTCGATGGCGCGACCATCCTGGATGTCGGCGGCGGCCCCGGCTACTTCGCGGACGAATTCGTGAAGACCGGTGCACGCTACATTCCCGTCGAGCCCGACCCATCGGAGATGCACGCCGCCGGACTTTCGGTGGCCGGCGCGGTGCGCGGGTCCGGTATGGCATTGCCGTTCCGCGACAACGCTGTCGACATCTGCTTCTCCTCGAACGTTGCCGAGCACGTGCCGCAGCCGTGGGTCATGGCCGACGAAATGGTCCGCGTGACCCGTCCTGGCGGTTTGATCGTGCTGTCGTACACGGTGTGGCACGGCCCGTTCGGCGGCCACGAAACGGGACCGTGGCACTACCTCGGTGGCGAGTTCGCAGCGCGCCGATACCGTCGCAAGACCGGCCGGGAACCGAAGAACCGCTTCGGCAAATCGCTGTTCGCGGTCCGTGCCGCCGACGGGTTGCGTTGGGCGGCAGGCACTTCCGCAGATGTGCGCATCGTTTTCCCCCGCTACCACCCACGCTGGGCCTGGTGGGTGGTTCGCGTACCCGTATTGCGAGAGTTATTGGTGAGCAATCTGGTGGTTGTGGCCACCAAGCCGTAGGGCTACTTCTCCAGCCAGCCCCGGCGCCAGTTCCTGCGCCCACATGCGTTGATCCTGGCCGCCCAGGGGGATTCCTGAATGGCCAGGCCAACCGTCTCGAGGGTGGTCAGGCCGACCTGATCAGCCAGCATTCCGACGACGGCGACCGCCTCGGCGGCCTGCATCGCGGCCGTAGCCTGCTCGATGGTCAGCGTCCGGCCCGGTAGGAAGGAAACTACCCACCCACCTGCGCCGACGCTTTTAGCTTGATGCTCGGTCTGGTCGCTGGTCATCAGCGACCGGCCGATCACTTGCACCGCCATGGCTCTGACTCCCCAATTGCGTAATCGGTTCATGAATCGAGCGAGCTGATCAGTAGCTACAGCATGACCGGTGCATTAACAGAACGCAATAGTGCGTTCTCTGAAAAGCGAACCGACAGGTTGGAATTCGCGCTGTTCAGAAGGTCGACCACACGGGAAACTGAAACACGTTACAGACAATCGGGCGACAAAACTGTAACGTGTTCTCATGCATTACGACAGCCTGTTCATCGGCGGCCGCTGGACCGCGCCCGCCGGCACCGAGCGCCTTCAGGTCATCTCGCCCGCGACGGTCGAGCCGGTGGGCAGCGTCCCGGTGGTTGGTCGCGCCGATGTCGACGCAGCCGTCGCCGCCGCCCGGCACGCCTTCGACAACGGTCCCTGGCCCTCCACACCGCCCGCGGAGCGCGCCCAGGTGTTGACACGCGCCGCCCGCCTGATCGAGGAGCGTTCGGCCGATCTGCTCGCCACGCTCACCGCGGAAATGGGCGCACCGCAGATGATCGCCATGACGCTCAACCAGATTCCGGCGGTGGCCGCGCTCGACGCGTACGCCGGACTGGCCGAATCCTTCCCCTGGAACGAAACCCGCACCGGCCTGTTCGGCACCGCGCGAGTCTCGCGGGAACCGCGCGGGGTGGTCGCGGCCGTCACGGCATGGAATGTCCCGCTGTTCCTCGCGGTCAATAAAATCGCGCCCGCATTGCTCGCCGGATGCACGATGGTGCTCAAGCCCGCGCCGCTGACTCCGTTGACCGCCAACAAGATCGGGGAAATCTTCACCGAGGCGGGCCTGCCCGAGGGCGTGCTGTCGATCCTGCCCGCCGAGGCGGATGCCGCGGAGTACCTGGTCTCGCATCCGGGTGTCGACAAGGTCACCTTCACCGGCAGCACCGCGGTCGGTCGCAAGATCGGCGCCATTGCGACCGGACAGCTCAAGAGCGTCTCGCTCGAGCTCGGCGGCAAATCGGCGGCAATCCTGTTGCCTGATATGGATATCGCCAATATTCCGGTGCTCGCGTTCTCCGGTCTGATGAACAGCGGCCAGGGTTGCGTCGCGCAGACCCGCATTCTCGCGCCACGCAGCCGCTACGACGAGATCCTGGACGCGCTGGTCGAGCACGTGCAGACGCTGAAGACCGGCGATCCCACCGATCCAGCGACGACCTTCGGCCCACTGATCTCCGAACGTCAGCGTGACCGTGTCGAGGGCTATATCGCCATGGGCAAGGAAGAGGGTGCGCGACTGGTACTCGGTGGCGGTCGCCCGGCGGATGTGGACCGCGGTTGGTTCGTCGAGCCGACCATCTTCGCCGATGTCGACAACAAGTCGACGATCGCGCAGGAGGAGATTTTCGGCCCGGTCCTGTCGGTCATCCCGTACGAGACCGAGGACGAAGCGGTGGCCATCGCGAACGATTCCGTATACGGCCTGGCCGGCTCGGTCTGGACCGCGGATATCGAGCACGGCGCGGAAATCGCGGCGCGGGTGCGCACCGGAACCTACGCGATCAATTGGTATGCGTTCGACCCGAGTTCGCCGTTCGGCGGATACAAGAACTCCGGCCTCGGCCGGGAGAACGGACCGGAGGGTCTGGACGCATTCTGCGAGCAGAAGTCCCTGCTCATGCCGATGGGGTGGACGGAGTAGTCAAGCCCCCGGCATAACCACCCGGACTACCGGCTGACGGCCCGGTGCGTCGACGATGCTCGGCGCACCGGCGTCGACGATTTCGACCTGCCAACCCGTTGGCAGCACCTCCTGCAAACGTCCGGCAGCGCGCCGTAGCGGGGTGCTCGCCGGCGCTGGCTCGATACCGGCGACCTGCGGCGCCAACCGGCCGATTTCGAGATCGGTCATGCTCCAACCACCTCTCATGCGTCGATCTCATCGCTGGCCGCTGGTAGGCGGATTCGCGAGTCGAAAGGGAAGTAGTTCAGTCGATATAGGTCATACAGTTAATAATTAGCAATCGAACTGTTCGGTCATGAGACGAAGAACACGCAAAGCATAAACCCCTGCCGGACCGGCCTTCTTTCAGTACGAAGCACGTCCGGGCAAATCAACGGTAGCGCACCTGCGGCCGCAGGTCCGACAATCCGAGAACATCGGCAGATCGATACCACGCGGCACGCGCATTCGCCGACAAGATCCGCTAGCGGCGCAGCGACCGGCGATAACCGGCGGGCGTCGTCCCGGTAGCGGCGCGCAAATGCACCCGCAGCGCGGTGACGCTGCCGAATCCGGACTGTGCCGCAACAACTTCGACGGGCAGTTCGGTGACCTCCAGCAATTCCCTGGCACGCGCCGTTCGCTGCCCGTCCAACCAGCGCCGCGGCGTGGTGCCCACCTCAGCTTTGAATCGACGGATAAACGTGCGCTCACTCATCAGCGCATGTCCAGCAAGCGCTGAAACATCCGGCGCCGCCGCCGGATTCGCCGCCGCCCAGGCCATGGTCGCGGCCAGGGCGCCGGGAAACTCATTGCCGCCCAAAGCATCCGGAATGTATTGCGCCTGACCACCCTCACGGTGCGGTGGTGTCACATTCCAGCGGGCCAGATCGGCCGCCACACCCGCGCCCAGTTCACGACGCACGATATGCAGGCATAGGTCCATTCCCGCGGACAATCCCGCCGAGGTGAGCACATCGCCGTCGTCCACATACAGTGCGGCGGGGTCGAGCTTGACCGCTGGGAACAACGCAGCGAACTCATCGCAATACGCCCAATGGGTGGTGGCAGGCCGTCCGTCGAGGACTCCGGCCCGCGCCAGGATGAATGCGCCGACGCAAATGCTCACCATGGTCGCGCCACGCGCCGATGCGGCCCGGAGTGCATCGAGCACCTCGTAGGCCGGTGGCAGCGTGGGCAATGCGATGCCCGGAACCACCACGATGTCGGCGCTCGCCAGCGCCTCTAGCCCTTCGTCGACCCGCAGTTCGAAACCATTCGGCGTCCACACCGGCCCCGGCCGCACGCCGCAGGTCCGCATCTCCAACCCCACCGGTTCCCCGGTCTTGCCCGGCCCGTGGCGAAATGCCTGCACCGCACATGCCAGGTCGTAGGTCATGACGCCATCCAGCGCCAGCGCGACTACCTGCTTCACACTCTCAGTCTGGCATGAATCCGAGTGTCAACGTAACTCCTGCCACCTGCTGTGCACCGCTGGCCCTCGTCTTCAGCACTGCGGCGGCCCCTCGCGGAGCGGCTCTATGTTGTGGGGCTGATCCGACGGTCGTGGCGGCTCTGGGCGGCCATCACCTCGACCGTGTGCTCACGGATCCAGCCGAGGAACTGATGCAGCGACTCGGTGAGTCCCTGGCCGAGTTCGGTGAGTTCGTAGCTGACCCGCGGTGGCGTGCTGGGCTCGACGGTGCGCGCGATCAGCCCGTCGCGCCCGAGCGTGCGCAACGTCTGCGACAGCATTTTCTCGCTGATGCCACCGATTTTGGTGTGCAGCTCCGAAAACCGGTGCGGGCCATCGGTCAACGCGGTCAGGATCAGCATGCCCCAGCGGCTCGTGATGTGGTCGAGCACCTCGCGCGCCGGACACTCGCTGTTGAATGCGTCACTCATGCCCTGCCAGGTAGTGGGCTGGACCTGCGGACGTACCGCCATCTCTGGAGCTTACCTGAAGGTATGTCCTTACCATAGGTAAGCCTGCCGGCCTACGCTGCCGCCATGGTCACAGTTGTTTTCGGAGCCAGAGGCAATGTCGGTCGCCACGTGGTGGCGGGCCTGATTTCGAGAGGGGAACAGGTCCGTTCGACGAGCAGGGAACCCTCCGTCGCGGGCTTCCCGCCGGGCGCGACGGTCGTCGCGGCCGATCTCGAGCAGCCCGAAACGCTGCCCGCCGCGCTCGAAGGCGCGCAGCGCGTATTCCTCTACGCCAAGCCCGAGGGGATCGACGGTTTCGTGGCAGCCGCCGAAGCCGCCGGGATCCAGCACGTGGTGTTCCTATCGTCGGGCGCCGTGCTGCAGAGCAATGCGTCGAGCAATCCAATTGCCTTGATGCACAGCGTTATCGAGTCCGCGATCGAGAAGTCCGGTCTGAATTGGACCTTCATCCGCCCCGGCATGTTCGCCACGAACGCGCTGTGGTGGTGGCAGCATTCCATCCGTGACGAGGGTGTCGTCCGGCTGCCGTATCCCGATGCCCGGACCGCACCTATCCACGAGAAAGATTTGGCGGAGCTCGCGGTCACCGCGCTGACCGAACCTGGTCATGAAGGCCAGGCCTACACCGTTTGGGGTCCCGAGTCACTGACGCTGCGCGAGCAAGTGCAGCAGATCGGCGCGGCCATCGATCGCGAAATCGCCTTCGAAGTCATCTCCGACGAGCAGGCCCGTGTGGAGATGCGCAAGACCATGCCGGAAATCGGCGTCGAGGCCGTCCTGGCCGGATGGAAGGCCGGAGTTACCGACCCGCCGCAGGTATCAACGATCGTCCAAGACCTCACCGGCCGCCCCGCCCACACCTTCGCCCAGTGGGCACAAGATCACGCTCTCGACTTCCGCTGACCGATCGAGATCAGGTGGAACTGGCTGAGGCTTCTCGCTTGGGCTCGAGGGGTGATTGCAACAGCACCGTCGGGTGATCGAAGGGGTTGTTGGATGTAGTCGTTGGGTCCGAGCCGGGTGGTGGTGCGCTGGTTCTGGGCGTTGGTTGGGGCCGTCGGCAGCCGGGGCGGCTGTCGGTATGTCGGAGACGACCGGGCTGCGGTGGTTCAGCGAATGTGGTGGGGCGCGCGATTGGCGGGAATCCGAGGGTTACTGGCATTTGCGCCACTCGTCGGTGTGGGACTGGGGGGCTTCACTGAGAGCGAGACGTGTTCGAGGAGAAGGAGATCGACGTGGGTGCGCCTGCGGGGATGGATTGGGAATGGGCGAGGCGTACCGGTGGGGCGCTTTCCAGTAGTCAGCGCAGGCAGCTGACCGCCAAGCTCGTTGCGGGCGTGCCCCGGCTCGTTGCCGGGCAGGCCGCCTTGGCACTCGGGAGAGGCGGCAGCGGGCGGGTGGATTTCGCGGAACTCCGACTGCCCGATTCGAAGCTGGCCAAGGCCGCCGAAGAGGAAGCGCGGGAATGCCTTTCGGTGCACGTATCGGAACACTCGTATCGGAGCTATTTCTTCGGGCGCGCGCTCGCTGAATTCGATGGCACGAAATACGACGACGAGCTGGCCTACGTCTCCTGCCTGCTGCACGATTTGCAGCTCGAACATCCAACGCCCGGAAGGTGTTTCGCGGTGACCGGGGCGGAGCGCGCCGTCGGATTCGTCCTCGGCGCAGGTGCCACACCGGAGCAGGCGGAGACGGTCGGTGCCGCGATCGCCGCGCATCTCACCATCGGGGTCGCCGATAAGGTCGACGATCTCGGCTTTGTTTCCGCCGGTGCTGCCGTGGACGTGTTCGGAGCTCGAATGTCCGATCTCGATCCGCGCTGGGTCGAGGAACTGCTGCGCCGTCATCCGCGACACGACTTCAAAAAGCACATGACGGAAGCGCTGACGAACGAGGCGTCCGCGGTGCCGGACGGACGCACTCGATGGCTCATGCGCACCGCGGGCTTCCGTCAACTGATCGGCCGCGCACCCTTCTCCGAATAGACCTCCACCACAAACGAAACCGCTCGCACCATCGTGAAAGATGGTGCGAGCGGTGCCACGAGTTTCACCACAACTCAGCCACACAGCAAGTCTCACGAGCGACCCGCTCGCAGCCGAGCGACCACAGCACACGCGACGAAGTCCGCGAGTTTCGCCACTACTCAGCCACCACGGAGCGAGTCTTACGAGCGACCGTTCGGGGCCCGTCTCGCGGCCGAAGCGCATGCGACGAAGTCGCCAGTCTCGGCCGCTCGGCCGCGAGACACTAGGGGGCCGCGAACACGCAGCGCCGCAGGCGCTGCAAATCAGGCAGAGCCCAGACGCTCCTTCAGCGCCTCGAACTCGTCGCGCACCCCGGAAGGCAGCTTGTCGCCGACGAATTCGAACCACTCCTCGATGAGCGGGATCTCCTTGCGCCATTCGTCTGCATCGACGGCGAGTGCCTCATCGACATCTACGGGGTCCACCTTCAGACCCTCGAGGTCCATCTGAGCGGCGGTGGGCACATTGCCGATCGCGGTCGGCTCGGCCTGCGCCGAACCCTCGATGCGGCCGACGATCCACTCCAGTACGCGGGAGTTCTCACCGAATCCGGGCCACAGGAACCGGCCGTCGCCGCCGCGACGGAACCAGTTGACGTAGAAGATCTTCGGCAGCTTGTTCGCATCCGCGTTCTTGCCGACATTGATCCAGTGGTTCAGGTAGTCACCGACGTGGTAGCCCATGAACGGCAGCATCGCCATCGGGTCGCGGCGCACGGTGCCGACCTTGCCTTCGGCGGCGGCGGTCTGCTCCGACGACAGGGTCGCGCCCATGAAGACGCCGTGCTGCCAGTCGAAGGATTCGGTCACCAACGGGACGGTGGTCTTGCGGCGGCCGCCGAACAGAATGGCCGAGATCGGCACACCCTGCGGGTCGTCCCATTCGGGAGCCAGGATCGGGCACTGTGACATCGGCGTGCAGTAGCGCGAGTTCGGGTGCGCGGCAAGGGTTTCGGTCTCCCGCAGGTACCAGTCGTTACCCTTCCAGTCGATCAGGTGATCGGGCTCGCCCTCCAGGCCCTCCCACCAGACGTCATTGTGGTCGGTCAGCGCGACGTTGGTGTAGACGGTGTTGCCCGCCTCCATTGTGGCCATGGCGTTCGGGTTGGAGCTGTAGTTCGTGCCCGGTGCGACACCGAAGAAGCCGTATTCGGGGTTAACCGCGTACAGGCGGCCGTCCTTGCCGAAACGCATCCAGGCGATGTCATCGCCGAGGGTCTCCGCGCGCCAGCCGGGAATCGTCGGCTGGATCATCGCGAGGTTGGTTTTACCGCAGGCGCTCGGGAAGGCCGCGGCGATGTAGTACGCCTTGTTCTCAGGGGAGATCAGCTTGAGGATCAGCATGTGCTCGGCCAGCCAGCCCTCGTCGTGGGCCATTGCCGAGGCGATGCGTAGGGAGTAGCACTTCTTGCCGAGCAGCGCGTTGCCGCCGTATCCGGAGCCGTAGCTCCAGATCTCGCGGTCCTCGGGGAAGTGGGTGATGTACTTGGTGTCGTTGCACGGCCACGGCACATCGGCCTCGCCCTCGGCCAGCGGAGCGCCGACGGAGTGCAATGCCTTCACGAACGGCTTGTCGGCGCCGAGCTTCTCCAGCGCGGCGGCGCCCATGCGGGTCATCACGCGCATCGAGACCACGACGTATTCGGAGTCGGTGATCTCCACGCCCAGCTTGGGGTCCTCGGCACCGAGCGGGCCCATGCAGAATGGCACCACGTACATGGTGCGGCCCTTCATCGAGCCGCGGTACAGCTCGGTCATGGTGGCGCGCATCTCGGTGGGGTCGACCCAGTTGTTGGTCGGGCCCGCGTCGGCCTCGGTCTTCGAACAGATGTAGGTGCGGGATTCGACACGCGCCACATCGGAGGGGTCGGAGAGGGCGAGGAAGGAGTTCGGCTTCTTGTCCTCGTTGAGTTTTTTGAAGGTGCCCGCCGCAACGAGTTGGGTGGTCAGCCGTTCCCACTCTTCGTCGGAACCGTCCGCCCAGACCACTCGCTCTGGTTGAGTGAGTTCTGCGACGTCCTGTACCCAGGCGAGTAGTTCGCTGTGCTCGGTCGGCTGCTTGCCGTCGGAATCGCGAAGACCAGGAATGGTCGCTGAGGTCATGAAAACTCTCCTGAGATGGGCGGTTCACGGTGTAGCCGCCTAGGCTGACCATTTCGAGCGACCTGCGAGCAGTCGCTGCGGTAATGCCCATGACCAGCGCGAATACACCGAGCGCCACCGTTGGCGGGAAGGCACCCGCTACGACCAGTCGAAAGCGCGTCATGGCTGGACCGCGTACAAGGACGAAGCGGACGCCCAGGTTCCTGCTTAAGAGGTTAACGCGATGTGACGACCAGTACGGAATCGGGTTCCTGCAGGAGTACCCACTAAGTTACCTAATCAAAAGAACTGCGATACCGATCGAGGATGGCGATATCGCGTTCGCAGGCGGCGAGCTGACCAGGTTGCTCGGCCGCTGCGCGGCGCAGTCTGGCCTCCAATTCGGCCACCTGACGGTCGATTTCGACGATTCGCTCGGTGCTCGCGCGGATGACGCGGTCCGATAGCGCGGTCTCCGATTCCACCAGTGCGGTGGCGACCCGCTGCTCCAACTGGGCCTTCACATTCACCAAAGCGTCCGCGACCCATTGACGGAGGTGCGCGCGGTCGGCGACCTGACCGCGGGCGCGCACCACCCAAGCCGCCGCACCGGCTCCGAGCAGCAGCGTCACCGGTACGGTCGCGAAATCAAGGGCCTGCACGACCGAGAACGGGGCGACCAGTAGACGGCCGATGCCGACCCCCGCGGAGGCGCCGAGCGCGATCATGAGGTGATCTTCGACACCTCGATGCCGCGGCTCCGGATCCGGGCCGACGCGCAGGGCCGGATCGCGCCATCGCGGTGGCGTGTCGCGGTCGTGTTCCGGTACTGCGCCGATGCGATCGGTGAGCTCGGACAGCCGCTGATCGATGGTCCCGTCCACGGCGTTGGTCAGTTCGTTGACCGCCTGCTGTAAGCGTTCGGGATAGCCGGCGGATTCGGCGCGACGCAAACGGTCGAGTTCGCCCCGGGCGGCGGCGTGCAGTGCGCGGACCCTGGCCCCGACATCGGTCATCAGATCGACCCTGGCCAGATGCAGTTGGCTGCGCAGGGTGGACATGGCGGTGGCGCGGCCGCCGTCACGTCCGGCGAGCAGCACGGCGCGTTCCTCGCGCCACTGGATCGGTTCCGCGCCGGAGCGCAGCACCGCGACCTGTTCGACGACCCGCCTGCGGGTATCGGTCAACACGCGCGTGGTGACCGTGGCGATCCGGTCGTCGGATTCGGCGCCGGCCGTCGCCGCCGCGAGTTCCGCGTGTAGCGCGCCGAGGCCGGAGCGATCGAGCAGGCCGGCATCGCCCGCCGCCCGGCCCGCCACCGCGAGCCGCGTCGATACCGGCACGATCGCCAGATCGTCGATGCCCTGGGCGGCGAGCAGTTCGAGGTTGTGCGCCTGCACCGCGCGCCAGTCCTGATAGGCGTGGATGCCGTTCATGGCGAGCAGGATCCTGGTGCCGTCGGCGCGCAGGCGCTGCACCACATGCAGGGTGTCCGCACCGAGGGCACTACCCGCGTCCAGCAGTATGAGCGCGACCGCTGACGGCGCATTACCCGACGGCGACGTGGTCTCCACGGCCGCGCTCGCATCGGGCGCCGGATCCGAGAGCGGGATCCGCGGCTCGAACCGAGCCAGCTCGGTGCGCAACAGGCTCGTATTTGCGTCATCGGGCCCGATCAACGACACCGCCGACGCCACCCCCGTCCCCCGTACCGCGCGCAACAGCGCCGTCCCCTGTGGATTCCACCGTGCGATGACCGCCTCGACCTCTGGCGCCAGCGAGCCCTTCTCGGGTTCGGGCGATCCATAAGGAGCCCCGCGTGACGCAACCGCTGACCGCCCCTGCGCGGCGGCCGGTCGCTCCGCTGGTCCAGCCGATTCATCCCCGCTGGTCGGCGATCCGCTGGGCGGCGATGCCTGTGCCGCCGAACCACTCGCGGATCGGCGTGGAGCAGTGGCGGATTCATCACGCTCGGGCGCAGTCGAGCCCGGCTCCGCGCGTGCGGAATCCGGTTGTTCAGAGGCCGGCACTGCTCATCCGTTCCCATAGCCGGATGTAGCCGTTGTGGACGCGGAGGGCGGCGCGGCGAGCGGCGGGGGACATATCGCTGGAGACCACGGCGCGCCAGCGGGCGGCCCGGGCCAGGGCGTCGTCGGCATCGGACGGTGCGGGTGCGCGATATCCGGCGGCCAGATGGGCGACCTCCGGGTAGGCGAGGCCCGCGCAGAGGCCGAGCCAGAGCGCGTCGTCGCCGAAGAGGTAGTCCTCCAAAACGTCCCGTGCGTTCGCGCCGTCGACGGGCACGGCGCGGGCGGCGAGGCGGATCAGTTCGTCGAGGAGTTCGCCGCCGCGCAGTGCGGATACCTGTTCGTAGCGGCGGTGCAGTAGGCGGTGCAGCGGATCGATACCGCTGGCCGCGTGCATGATCTGCAGCAGTGCGTGCGGACCGAGTTCCGGGTCCTGGCGCAGAGCGGACAGCGCGCAGGTCACGCCGTACAGATCCCAGCGCTGCAGCAGTTCTTCGCGCTCGGCGACATCGGGTCCTGCCGATGCCGCGACGAACAGGTCCGGCGAGAGCGTGAGCGCCGGATCTGCGGTTTCGGCGAGGCGGCGCAACGTGACCATATCGGCCTCGCTCACCGCACCGGCCCTGGTGCGCACGGCCAGCGAGGCGACCACGGGCAGTGTGATGGTGCCGAGGCCGCCGCTGCACTGCTCGGCGGCGGCGACCGCATCACCCCACCGCGACCCGATGGCATCGGCCTTGTTCAAGACCGCGACGGTGCGCTCCGGCGGCAATTCCGACAGAATCCGCCGGTCCGCGGGCTGTGGCGCACCGGCGAGCACGTAGACGATGACGTCGGCGTCGAGTTCAGGATCGGCCACGCCTGGTTCGTCGATCGGAGCCGTCTCCACCGCCGACATCAGCGCCAGCGCATGCAGCACCGTGGTCCGTCCGGTATGCGCCCGCCCGGTCACCTGAATGCGCGGCGGCCGACGCCACCGCGCGATGGCGGTCCCCACCTGGCCCACGATCCGCGGATCAGCACCCGAGCGCAGCACCGCGAGCAGGTGGTCGAGTTGGTCCAGTTCCCGTGCGGGCCCGCCCGGTCGGATCCGGGGCCCCTCGGATTCGGTGGTTGTCGGCAAAGCTGCACACCCCCTTTTCGGTGCGCCATTCTTGCAGACATACCGCGCGGACGGGCCGCTGGCGACTGCTTGTGGGTCGCTGGAAAGGATCAGCTGCCGCTGAAGTATTTGTTCGCGGTTCGCACGGCCCAGTTCGGCGCGTATTTCGCGGCGGCCGCCAGTACCTTTGCCTGCGCGCCGATTTCGTAGTGCACGCGCGGCAGCCGTCCGCGCTTGCGGGTCACGTCCCAGATCCCCTGCGCGACGTCCTCGGCGGTCAGACGCACGCCGAGCGACTTGGTCGTGCCGGTTTCCATCCCTTCCACCATGGCGGTGGATACGAACAGCGGCCACACCGCGATCACCCGGATATCGTGGCGCTCCCACTCGAGATCCAACGCCTCCGTGAGGCTTTTGACCGCGGACTTGGTCGCGCCGTAGCTGGCGAGTTCGGGCTGTCCGTAGATCGCCGATGCCGAGCACAGATTCACCACCTGAGCGCCGGGCGTATCGCGCAGATAGCTGAACGCGGCATGCGTACCCGCTATCACCCCGCCGAGATTGACATCGATGATCGTCTGGTGCGTGGCCAGCTCGATCGATTCGAACCGTCCAGCGCGCAGAACGCCAGCATTGTTGATGAGGATGTCGAGCCGATTCTCGTCACCGTTGAACTCGGCGAGACGCTCGGTCCAGTGAGTGTCGTTCGTCACATCCAGTACCCCGGTGCGCACACTGCCGTCGGTGGCGTGGATGTCGGACGCGAGCCTGGTCAGCCCCAACTCATCGATATCGTACGCACCGACGTGATACCCCTGTGCAGCGAAAAGTAGGGCCGTGGCCCGGCCGATACCCGCCGCCGCACCGGTGATGAACACAGTCGGTCTACTCATGCGCGCAGTCTAGTGCGGGAGCAAGCCCCCTACCTCGGGGTTCCCACAGATGCCGTGGTCACTTAATCTGGCGGGATGGTCGGCACCATAGACGGTGCGCAGCTTCGCTTTTCGAAGGCGGCAAGCCGACCAGGCGGAATCCGTTCCGCTGGTCTCGATGAGGAGGTTGCCGTGACCGTCGATGTCATCGGTGCTGAGCCGGACGCGTCCGGCGATAGGAAGCCACTGCTACCCAGTAGCGATCCCTTCCTCCGACCACCGAAAGGCTTCGCGGCTCGTCCGGCCGGGACCATCCTGCGCAGCCGTCGCGTCGAACTCGCACTGTTCGGACTTGTGCCGCAGCAGGCCTCGGCCTGGCAGCTGCTCTACCGCAGCTGTGATATGCACGGCACGCCGGAAGCGGCGGTCACCACGGTGCTGCTGCCGCTCGACGCCGACCCGAACGAGGACCGCCCGCTGCTGGCCTTCCAGACCGCGATGGACGCGGTCGCCGAGCGATGTTCCCCCTCTTACGCCCTGCGTCGCGGTTCGCACGCGCTCGGCTCGGTCACCCAACTCGAATGGATGCTCGTGGCCAACGCACTGCGCCGGGGTTGGGCAGTGAGCATCGCCGACCACGAGGGCCCGCACGGGAATTTCGGTGCGCCACGCGAGCCCGGCTACCGCGGACTCGACGGAATCCGCGCCGCGCTGCGCTTCGCACCGCTGGGTCTGCATCCCGATACCCAGATCGCGGTCTGGGGTTATTCCGGTGGTGGCATGGCCAGTTCGTGGCTGGTGGAGATGGCGCCGACCTACGCGCCGGAGCTCGATATCGTCGGCGCGGTGCTCGGTGCGCCGGTTGGTGATCCGGGCCAGGTCTTCACCCGGCTCAACGGCGGGCACTACGCCGGATTACCCGCGATTGTGGTGGCGGTGCTGCGCAGGCTCTACCCGGCGCTGGCCGCGGTCTTCGAGAGCGATTGCGATGCCGAGGGCCACCGGCTGATCGAGCACGCAGAACGGTCCACACCGATCGCGGCGGTTCTCGGGCTCATCAATAGAGATGTCGGCCACCATCTGAGCCGTCCGCTCGCCGAGGTGCTCGCCGCACCCGAGATGCAGGCCATGCTCGACGACTTGCGCCTCGGTCACTCCGCCCCGACCTGCCCACTGCTGGTGGTGCAGCCGGTGCACGACCAGATCATCCATATGGACGGCGTCGACGGCCAGGTCGAGCGCTATCGCCGGGGCGGCACGCAGGTCACCTACGTGCGCGACCGGCTCAGCGAGCATTTCTCGCTGCTTCCGCTGGCCACCCCGATCAGCCTGGACTGGCTCAGCGATCGGCTCGCCGGAAAACCGGTGCGCGATGTCGGCGACAGCACGGTGTGGTCGGTCGCCGCCTCGCCGACCGGCGTGCGCGGGCTATGGGAAATGCTCGGCACCGCGCTCAAGGTGGCGCTGGGCAAGCCGCTGCGTCAGGAGACCGAGCCAGCGACTCGAATCCCCCGCGTACGCGCCGCATAACTGTTCGTCTCGGGTGATCCGCAAGCGGTCCGCTACGACCGCTTGCTGCCCGCATCCTGCGATGCTGGACAATGGAGCGCGTGAACGACGCCGCGAACCATACTGCCGAGTCAGTTCCCGGACCGCCGTCCACAGCTTCGGCTCCGGCGGACAGTGGATCCCGAAAAGGCTCGGGCTCACGCCTGTACCCCCGAGTGACGAGCTTCCGCTCGCGTCGGGGCGCACTCACCGCGACCCAGCAGCAATCCTGGGATCGCACCTGGCCCAGGATCGGCCGCGATGTGGCCGACGAACCACTCGACGCCGCCGCCTGGTTCGGTCGCGACGCTCCGCTCGTCATCGAGATCGGTTGTGGGACAGGCACCGCCACCGCCGCGATGGCGCAGGCGGAACCGCATCTGAATCTCATCGGCATCGAGGTCTATCAGCCCGGTCTCGCGCAACTGGTGCAGCGCATCGAGCGCGAGCAGATCGACAACATTCGCCTGTTGCGCGGCGACGCCGTCGATGTGTTGGAGAACATGATTGCTGAGCAGTCGCTCACGGGCGTCCGAGTCTTCTTTCCCGACCCGTGGCCGAAGGCGCGACACCACAAGCGGCGGCTGCTGCAGCCCGCGACATTCGCATTGATCGCCAATCGCCTTCGGCCCGGCGGTGTGTTGCATGTCGCGACCGACCACGCCGACTACGCGGAGTTCATCGCGGCGGTCGGCGCGGCAGAACCACAGCTCATCGGCCTGAACGAGACCACGGGCGGGGTCAGTGCCGAGCATCGCGACAGCGCGCCGATCGGTTTCGAAAGGCCAGTCACCAAATTCGAAGGCAAGGCACATCGCGCCGGAAGCGCCATCAACGAGTTCATATGGGGGAAGATCGGATGATGAGTGTCGGTGAGATGGCCCGTGAGGTCGTGGATGTTGCCGGGGAGGTGCACGGGACCGGATCCGAGGTGATCGGCGCGGTTACGCCCGATGTGCGTCGGGTGCTATTGGTCTGGGACGCCCCGAATCTCGACATGGGCCTCGGCGCGATCCTCGGCGGCCGCCCGACCGCCGCCTATCGACCGCGCTTCGACGCACTCGGCCGCTGGCTGCTCGCGCGCACCGCCGAACTATCGGTGGGCAGCGCGACCCGGGTCGAACCGGAAGCGACCGTCTTCACCAATATCGCGCCCGGCACCGCCGATGTGGTGCGGCCGTGGGTGGAGGCGCTGCGCAATGTCGGCTACGCGGTCTTCGCCAAGCCCAAGATCGATGAGGACTCCGATGTCGACGCGGATATGCTCGCGCACATCGAGCTACGCAGTCGCGGCGCCGGGCTGGCGGGCATCATGGTCGCCTCCGCCGATGGCCAGGCATTCCGCGAACCGCTCGAACGATTGGCCGCCAACGGAATCCCCGCTCAGATACTCGGCTTCCGTGAGCATGCGAGTTGGGCCGTAACATCCGATACCCTCGAGTTCGTAGATCTCGAGGACATCCCGGGCGTGTTCCGTGAACCACTGCCCAGGGTCAGCCTCGACTCGCTGCCCGACGAGGGTGCTTGGCTGCAGCCGTTCCGGCCGCTGTCGGCGCTACTCACCTCTCGCCCTGCCCAAGGAGTCGCTTAGTGTTCACACGCTGGGGCGATCTGGTCTATCGGCTGCGCTTTGCTGTCATCGGCATGGTCGCGGCCGCACTCTTGGCACTCGGCGGTTACGGCCTAGGCCTGGAAGACCATCTCAGCTCCAGCGGGTGGGATGATCCCACGTCGCAATCGGCCACGGCGGCCAAGTTGTCCGACGAGGCGTTCGGACGTGATCACAACAGCGATGTGATCGTGCTCTACCCCGCACCGAACGGTACGACGATCGATGATCCCGAATTCCGGCAGAAGATCGTCGACAGCCTCAACAAGCTGCCGCGCGAACATCCGGATGAGATCGCCAAGATCAACGGCGCCTACTGGCAGACCGAAACCGGTCCGGCGTCACCGTTGACATTCGGTTCGAAGGATAAGAAGTACACCTTCGCCTCGATCGCCATCCAGGGCGATAACGACACCGATATGGTACGCAACTTCCGGAAAGTGAAGGATGTCTTCGCGATTCCGGGCATCGACGTGCAGGTCGCGGGTCTGCAGGCGGTGGCCGGCACGCTGAACGACACCATGGCCGCCGACCAGAAGCGGATGGAGATCCTGGCCATCCCCGCGGTCGCGGTGCTGCTGTTCTTCATCTTCGGTGGTGTGGTCGCGGCGGCGCTGCCGCTGATCGTCGGTGGTCTAACGGTGATCGGCGCCTGGGGCATCGTCCGGTTCGTCACCCAGTTCACCGAGGTCAACTCGTTTGTCTCGCCGGTCGTTTCGATGATCGGTCTCGGTCTGGCCATCGACTACGGCCTGTTCATCGTGAGTCGGTTCCGTGAGGAACTCGCCGAGGGCTACGACACGCGCGCGGCCGTCCGCCGCTCGGTGATGACCGCGGGTCGCACCGTGGTGTTCTCCGCGACCATGATCATCGCCAGCCTCGGCGGCATGCTGCTGTTCCCGCAGGGCTTCCTCAAGTCGATCGCGTACGGCTCCATCGCGACCGTCTCGCTGGCCGCGCTGACCGCCATCACCATCCTGCCCGCGATGCTGAGCATCCTCGGGTCGCGGGTGGATATGCTCGGGCTCAAGCGCTTCCGCAAGACCAAGACCGCCGAAGAAGTCGAGACCAGCCTATGGGGCACGACGACCCGCTGGGTGATGCAGCATCCGCTCAAGATCGCGATCCCGATCTGCATCCTGTTGCTGCTGCTGATCATTCCGGTCAAGAATCTGGCCTTCGGCGGTATCAACGAGCGGTATCTGCCGCCGGATAACGCGACCCGACTCGCACAGGCGAAGTTCGACTCGATCTTCCCGCTACGCAAGTCCGATCCGATTCAGCTGGTTTTCGTCTCCGGTAACAGCAATGACGTCGGCAAGTTGTGGACCGCGGCGAAGCAGGCGCCCGGCTTGAACGGCACCTTCGACGTGCCTGCTCAGTCCAACACGGACAAGGAAGTTTTCCGCACCAGCGCGACGCTCGCGGATTCGGAGAACGCGGATCCGACCATCGACTATCTGCGCTCCCTGGAAATTCCGGACGACGTGCAGATGTATGTCGGCGGCCAGCCCGCGATCCAGAAGGACAGCATCGACGCGCTGCTGCACCGGATGCCGTTGATGATCGCACTGGTGCTGTTCGTCACCACGCTGCTGATGTTCCTCACCTTCGGCTCACTGGTGCTGCCGATCAAGGCCGCGTTGATGAGCGCGCTCGGATTGGGTTCCACGCTCGGCATTTTGACGTGGATCTTCATCGATGGACACGGCGCGAGCCTGTTGAACTTCACGCCGCAGCCGATCATGTCGCCGGTGTTGGTGCTGATCATCGCGGTTATCTACGGTCTTTCGACCGACTACGAGGTATTCCTGTTGTCGCGCATGGTCGAAGCGCGCACGCAGGGGGCTTCGACGACCGAGGCGGTGCGCATCGGTACCGCGCAGACCGGGCGCATCATCACCGCCGCCGCGCTCATCCTGCTCGTGGTGACCGGCGCGTTCGCGTTCTCCGATCTGGTCATGATGCAGTATCTGGCCTACGGCATGATCGCGGCGCTGTTCATCGACGCGACGATTCTGCGCATGCTGCTCGTCCCGGCCACCATGAAGCTGCTCGGCGACGACTGCTGGTGGGCGCCGGCGTGGATGAAGAAGGTACAGCAGAAGGTCGGGCTCGGCGAGCCGATTCTGGACGACGAGCGTCCCGGCGGGGGCGAGGTCGTCGACCTGGTGAAGACCACGCCGATAACCGATCCGGTGACGATGCAGATGCCCGCGCTCACCGATAACGTCAGTACTCGGTCGCGGTCACCGCGGCGGCCGCGCACGGTCGAGGAGATCGAGGCGGAGGCGCCGACACAGCATTTCGCGAAAATTCCGGCAGACCCGCCGGTGCCACCGCGGCCGGTCACGCCGCATGATCCGACTCGGCCGCGCGCGAGTTCGCCGTTGCATACGCCACCGCCTGGACCGCCGGTGCCCCCATCCGGGCCGCCATCCGGACCTCCTGCATCGTCCGCGCCGGGATCGCCATCGGGGCAATCCGCACCAGCCGCGCCGCGGTTGCCGTCCGCGCATGCCGCATCGCTCGGCCAGTCGGCGCCTCCCACACCGCTCGGCCAGTCGGCGCCGCCCGAGCCCATTCGGCCGCGGCCGGTTCCGACGATTTCGGGGGCGTCCGAGCCGACTCGTCCGATTCCGCCTGCACCCACGCCCACGCCTCCCCCGCCGCCCGCTCAGCCGACGCCGATCCCGACCGCGGACCATCCGTCCCACCACGCGGCACCGCAGCTGCCCGGCACTTCGAATGACGATGCGCCTGAAGAGAACCGCAGCAGCATCGAAAACTGGATGGCCGAGCTGAGGTCCAACCGGCGCCGCATCGGCAAGCCCGACGAAGGTCGCCATCACAGCGCGGACGGGCGGACGGTCAGCGTGAACGAGTTGCTGCGGCGGCGGGATCGCGAGTAATACGTTGTACGGCTGTGGCTTTCGTTGCCGCTAACACAGGTGTCAGCGGGATTCTGCTGAATCCGGGTTTGTGGCACCGGCTTCGGCGAAGGCGCGGGCGTAGCGGGTACCCGCCAGCAGCAGCAGGACGCCGACTACCAGGAAGGCCGCTACTCGGACCAGACCGTCGAGGGTGGCGAGGTCGAAGAAGAACAGTTTGGCCAGAGCGGCTGCGGTGACGAGAAGTCCGGAACCGAGGGCCAATTTGGCGACGGCGGCCGAGCGGGACAGGTTGCGCAGGCCGAAGAACAGTGCGGCGGTGGCAGCGGCCATCCACAGGATGGTGGCGGCGCTGTGGCCGATAATGAAGCCGTCAGCGCTGCCCGTCGCGATGCCGATCGAGACCGCGGCGGCAGTTATGGCATACAGGCCCGCAATGCTCGCGACGACGAACAGCGTCGATTCGTCGGTTCCGCCCTTGGTCATGCCGGGGAGTCTCCGAGCGCACCAGACGCCCACAACGATCACTGCGAGCGCGAGGACGGCGTCCAGTGCGGTCGAGATACCCAAGCGCAGGTGCGCAAGCCGTTGTGTCGCAAGCGCTTCCGGACTCACGGTGGCGAAGTACACTACCGAACCGAGCAGCGTGAACGCCGCGCCGATGGCGGCGGTGATGCGTGAGCGCTGCTGTCCGGCTGAACCGAGGTAGCAAAGCGCAACCAGGAGCAGTGCGATCGGCAGGGTCTGCACTCGCGTCACGCCGACGCATCCTTCGAACAGCGCGAATGAACCGGCGATCGCGGCGACGAAGGCGATCGAACCCGGAATCCGCACCAGCTCACGCAATTTCGGCACGCTGTGCAGCGATGCCACGGCCAGCAGCACCGCCCCATAAGCCGCCGCGACCAACGTCGCCGAATGCCGCTCGAACATTACGGGTGCGGCCAAGAGCGGAACTGTGGACAGCGCGAAAGTCAGCGCGGCGACGATATCACCGGATCGCCTGCGCACCACCAGAAAACCGCCGACGAGCCCGATCACCGCAATCGCCACCGCGGCCGTGAGCAGCCAGTACACCCGGCTCGGCGCCGGATTATCCACGGCGGCAATGGCAATCGCCAGCAAAGTCGCCAATATCGCGGGCACCGTGCGCACCACATGCAGGAACGGCCAATCGCGGACCAATTGCACCGGCACGCATGTCAACTGCAACACGATCAGGAATGCGAGCAGCACCAATTCCGAAGTGACGAACGGCGACAACAACGCCGCTCCCGCGACCACGAGCACCGCAAGCGGCTGCGACTGCCACCGCATCGCCAACCCGACCCCACCCGCCGCAACACCTAATGCCACCGCGAGCCCGACCACCGGCTGTAGCCAGTCGTAGATCGCCGTCACCGCAACCACATCCAGATACATCCCGGCAATACCTGTGGCAGCCAAGGAAATTCCACCAACCCGGCCACCCGCCCGCCCGAACACCCGCACCCCGGCCCCGGCCAGTGCCGCCGAGAACACAGCTCCAGCCACAACTCTCGGCACCGGCCCGAAGAACCCCGCCTGCGCGGCAAGCACCAAAAGCATCACCACCCCGATCAGCGTCACCCCTACCCCGGCCACCGCCAGCACCCGACTGATCATCCCCTCCTGCTGCCACCACGGCGTCTTCGCCGCACCCCGCCGCGGCGGCCACGGCGGCACCCCCGGCGGAACCGCCCCACCAGCCGCCCGCGGCGGCACGAACCCACCGCCCACGCCCGAAGGTCCTAGCACCCCACCGGGCACCCCGCCCGGCGCCGCAGCCCATCCGGACATCCCAACACCGCCCGCCTGTCCATATCCAGGCACCGGCCGCGTCCACCCCGAAGGCGCAACCGGCGGCATCGGAATCCGCCCTCCCTCGCCAGGAGTTGGTGCCGACGGCACCGCACCCGCCATCGGCGCGCCAGGCACCGCCCCTGCGCCAGGTACCGCCCCTGCGGCAGGTACACCCGGTGCCGCACCCGCTGCGGGCCCCTGGGCTGACGCCGCCGCCGACGCACCTGCCGCGGGCATGGCACCAGTCCCCGGGGGCGATCCCGCACCCTCCGACGCCGGAGGCATGGCCGGAACACCCGGTACCCCACCCGTCCCAGGCGCAACGGGAACGCCCGCAGAAGCTGACTGCCGCGGCACCGCACCACCTGCAGGTACAACCGGCGCACGCACACCCGACACCGCAGCCTCTGCAGACACACCATGAGTACCCGAGGCCGCGTCCTCGACGGCCGCACCCCCCGCTGGCCAGGCCGGAACACCCGGCGCCGCACCTGTCCCAGGCGCAGCGGAGTCACCAGAGATCGCTTCGGCCGTCGGAGCCAACGGAGCACCAACCTGCTGGCCACCCACCGCCTCTGGGGGTCCGGACACAGGCTCGCCGCTGCCGCCGAGCGGCACCGGGATCGGACCGAGCGGATACTCCCCGCGAACCGAGAACCCGGTCGAGTCCTTCGAAACCGCAGGTGCCGCAACTGAATCCGCGATGATCTGCGCTCGTAACAAATCCAAATCTCGGCCGAGGACGCCCATCTGCGTTCCCAACGCAGCGAACTCCCCGGACAACCGCGAAATCAGCGCGGGATCGATAGACGTAGTCATATCCCCAATGCTGATTTCTCGAGCGCACCGGAACATGAGTAGAAACCACTGGTACTCATCCGGGATCTACTCGAATTCCAGCAGCGCGAACCAGTCACCCAGTACCGAGCTGCGCCGCAGCGCTACTGCGGCCGCTACACCCGAACCACCTTCAACAGCCTGGCCAAGCCGACGTAGTCATTACCCACAGTTGATCGCTGAGTCACCCCTGCCGATCAACCCCCGCCCGCCGGTGGCAGGGCGGGGGTCGGCGCTGATTACAGGGTGTGGGAGCGCATGTTGGTGACCTGGTAGACCGCATTGATCACCGCGGAGCGGGGTGGCATGCGCAGAACGCCGGGGGTTGGTTCGCCCGCCCAGTGCCAGCCGAGTGGGGAGTCGGTGGTGGGGAGCAGGACGTGGCGGCCGGGTGGGGTGACGGTTACGTAGTGTCCGGCCAGGCAACGGCGCACGCTGATCTCGACCGGTACGGCCGGGCTCGGCGGTGCGACGAGGAAAGTCCAGGTGCGTTCGCCGGGTTCGGCAACCACCGGGGCCGTGAACGTCCGGTCGAGGGCGGCCAGGACTTTCTGGCCCAGATCCGGTGGCATCACCAGGGCGCCGAGGATGGAGCCGGTGGTGATCATCGGGCGACCGGCCAACAGTTGGACCGGCAGCCCGTACCGATGTCGCAGCATATGCGCGATTTCGTGAGGGGAGTGACAGCGCTCGAACATGGCCTACGCCTCCCCTCGTCCACAGACCGGGCAGCCCCCTCTGCGTAGCGGACCGTGCTGTTCGCGCACGCGGTGGGTGTGGCGCGCGAATCGACTGGTCTGGACACCCGGCTCGAGCGCGCGGTCGGCGCGAAGAGCTCGCACGGTGGTATTCGGCATGGTGATCATTGCCGCCGCCCTTTGCATTCTCAAAGTTGCAGAAAGGCAACGGTATTCCAACTGAGCAGGAACGAGTCGTACGTAATGTCCCACTTCCGGTGAGCGCGATCACTTAACGTCGTACGCTGAAACAAGGATGTAACAAAGGACTTGGCTAAATGGACGATTCGTCGATCGGCGTGCGGATAAGACTGTTCCGCGGAAAGGCGCTCACGCAGCGCCAACTCGCCGACCAAGCCGGTGTCAGCGTTGACCTGGTGCGCAAACTGGAACAGGGTGGCCGCCAGACCGCGTCGATCGCCAGTCTGCAAAAACTCGCGCGCGCACTGGATGTCGACATCTCCGACCTGGTGGGCAAGCGACACGGTATCCCCTCCGGCAATCCCGATGCCGGTATCGTCGCCATCCGACGCGCACTGACCCCGGTCGACGATCTGCTCGGCGAGATCCCGGACGAGGATGCGATCGGCCTCGACGAGGGCAGTCGGGCCGTCGATTACGCGTGGGGCGCCTACTGGACCGGTCACTACGAATTGCTCACCTCGATCCTGCCGACCGGGCTCATCCAGCTGCGAGCAACGGTGCACACCGCCCGCAACGGCGCCGTCGCATCCGCGAACGAACTACTCGCACGGATGTATTGGGTCACCGGCTGCACCCTGGTCCATCTCGGGCAGACCGACCCGGCGTTCCTCGCGATCCGCCAGGCACTCGCCGCCGCCGAGCTCGGCAACGATCCGCTGCTGCTGGCCACCATTCGCGGCTCGGTCGCCTGGCAGCTATTGGTGCAGGGCCGTTACGAGGAGTCGCGCAAGGTCGCGCTGCGGGCGGCGGCGAATCTGGAGCCCGACGGTGACGAGACCCCGGCGCATCTGTCCGCGTACGGATCGCTGATTTTGCAGGGCGCTACCGCGGCCGGTCGATCGCAGGACGTTCCCGAGGCGTTGTCGCTGGTTCAAGCGGCGGCTGAGGTCGCGCTGCGCATCGGCGCCGATCGCCACGACTACGAAACCTATTTCGGCCCTTCGCAAGTCGTCATGCAGACAGTCGATGTGAATATCAGCTCCGAACGCTATCCGGAGGCGCTGACCGCCGCACAGGACATGCCCGCGAATTGCGGTCTGCCCCAGGCCTCGCGCGCCCGGCACCTCACCGATACGGCCGTCGCCTTCGCCCGCACCGGCCAGCACAAGCGCGCCCTCGCCGCCCTGCTCGACGCCGAACGCGTCGGCGGTGCCGATTGGATCAAATACCAGTCGCTGCCCCGGCACATCGTCTCCGAACTACTGGACCACGACCGCCGAGTTCCCTTGCGTACCTTCGCCCGCCGCATCGGCGTCAACACCTGACCCGGTCGGCTCCGAAATATGCTGACTACCAGGTGACTTCAGGCAGTTCGATATCGAGCGGGAAACGACGATCGACCTGCACCCGGGTCCGGTGCACGCCCCCGTCGGCGCGTATCCGCCCTCGGGTAACAGCTCGAACACGTAGATGACGATCGCGTTCTCTTCATTCTCCACGCGCCAGAAGCATTTGATGCCCGCTTCGGCATACTGCGCGGGGCGAAGCACTCGCTCCCTGGTTTTCGTTCCGGAAGAAACGACCTCGATGGCGAGGTGAACATCCGAGGGCCGCAATTGTGCACACGATCAACCCCCCATCAACTTGCGCCACTGGGCGCGCAGGGAGTGCTTGGCGGTGATCGAGCCGAAGCGGATTCGGCCGTGTACGACGACGTGCAGTGGGCCGAGGGGTGGTCCGGTGCGGACCTTGTTGTTGACGCTGGAGCCGATGAGGTCGACGGCGTTGAGGTCGACGGTGGCCTCGGCGGGGACGATCAGGGTGAGTGAGCTGAGGTAGTCGTCGACATGCACCTCGACGACCTGAGTGGACATGATCGCCTCGGTGAAATCGAGGGTGACGCCGGAGAGCCAGTTGTTCAGCTGCAGCGCGGGCGCCACCTGCCAGGGACCGCGGCGATTGACGCCGGAAAGGCGGCTGCGGATCACATTGCCCGGCGTGACCTGTGTCGGGACCGAGGGCGGCGGTGAGACCCGCTTCGTGAATGCCGGCGAAGCGTTCACGAAGGTCGAGGGCGGTGCGGCGGGCTGACCGATGAGTCGCACGCCCGGCAGGTCGACAAGTACGGCATTGAGTTCGCCACGGGTCTTGGCGGCCAGCGCGGTATCCATCCGCTCGGTGAACTCCCCGAGGGAGAGCATGCCGAGCCCGACGGCGCGCTGCAGCAGTTGACCGACATGTTCGCGCTCGGCATCGGAAACGCGCAACTCACGGTCGCCGACCACGTCACCGGAGCCGACACCGTTGGATACCGATTCGGGGCCACCCATGAATTCGAGATTACCGAGCCCAGCGCACCCGACGCATCAGGGCAATCCCCGAGTTCCCGCTCCCCTCGGCCCGATCTCCCGTTTTCGGCACCGTTCCGCCGGGCACCTCATGTGGGGGCTCGCTAGTGGAACCGGTGTGGCACGGTGAATGTTTCCCACGCGCCGTCCGCGACATGTTCGGTATCCCCCCGCAGGACGATCGGGCCGCACCCGGAGCCTTCGAGGTGGCCGAAACCGTTACGCAGTTGCTCGAGAACCTTGCGCCACCTACTTCGAGAACCGCTACGCATCTACTCGGGAACCGTTGCGCACCTATTCCAGTCCCTGCTCGATGGCATAGCGAGTCAGTTCAACCCGATTGGCCAACTGCAACTTCCGCAAAGTCGCCTGCACATGGTTTTCCACCGTTCGATGACTGAGCCCGAGCCGCGACGCAATCTGCTTGGCGGACAAGCCTTTCGCCACCATCCGCAGCACCTCGGTCTCCCGCTCGGTGAGCGCGGGACGATGCGGTTCATCCGGTTCGGTAGGCGCGGTCGCCATCCGCCGATACTCACCGAGCACCAACCCTGCCAGGCCCGGCGTGAATACCGGTTGCCCAGCCGCGGTGGCCCGCACAGCCTCGATCAACTCGCTAGCCGATGCACTCTTCACCAGATACCCCGAGGCCCCCGCCTTGATCGCATCCAACACATCACCGCGCTCGGCCGAGGCCGACAACACCAGCACCCGACTCTCCGGCGACACCCGTAGCACCTCCGCAGTGGCCTGCGCCCCATTCCCATCGGGCAACTGCATGTCCATCAACACCACTGCAGGCCGCACCGCCGCCGCCCGCCGAGTAGCCGACCCCACCCCATCCGCAGTCGCGGCAACCACGAACCCGGCCTCGGCCAGATCACGGGAAACCCCGTCGCGCCACATGGGATGGTCGTCCACCACCATCACCGAAATCGCCTCGGCCGCTTCGTCCCTGGTCACAAGGTCCTCCTTTGCACACGGATACCCAGGCAGCCAGGGGTAACCGATGACCCGATCGCCTCGGCCGCATCACCACTGGTCACAAGGCCCTCCTGCGCGCTCGAGCTCCTGGTCGCTAGGGGCAATCGATGACCCGATCGCTTCGGAAGCATCACCACTGGCCATAGTGTCCTCCTGCACACTCGAACACCGGTATGCACCGGCCTCTGGCCGCTGCGGGAGTTCACGCGGCAGCGTCCGCACGCCGGTCGTCATTCACGACGAAACCTGCGCCAGCGAGATGTTGTCGCGCACTCACCCCACCCCTCCCGAACGCGGCACCCGAAACTCCCACTCGGTACCGAACCCAACCCCACCAGCCTCCTCGGTCAGCAATACCGCCGTTCCCCCCAACGTCTCGATACGACCGATAATGGATCGCGAAACCCCCATGCGCCCCTCGGCCTCCGCCTCCGCCAAACGCCCCGGCGCAATCCCGACACCGTCATCACGCAGGCTGACGATCAGCTCATCACCGGTATCCTCCAGCAGCACATAGGCTTTTGCATCCGGCCCGGCATGCAGCGCGACGTTGGACAGTGCATTCGCCACCGCCGCCGCAATCTCACCCGCCATCCATCGCCCGACCCGAACCGGCTCGCCCGGCGTCGAAACGAAGACCGATGGCGTCGCATGCACAGTCAGCAGCGGCCGCAGGTCGACATCCGCGCCACCGGTATCCCCGTGCCTTCCCTGCTCGGAGATCAAAACCCGCAGCGCCACTTCCTGTTCCGCCGCCCGCTGCGCCAATTCCTCGGTGGCACCGCCGATCTCGTTGCCACGCCGCTTTATATAGCTGAGCACCTGCAGCACGCCGTCATGCACCTCACGAGCCAGCCGCTCCCGCTCCTCGGTCGCCGCGGTCAAGCGAACGGCCCGTTCCAGCTGTCCCTGTGCCCGACGCGCGGTATTGGCCGCGAGCCCGAGCGCGAGCCCGATGGAGACGAGCACCGGCGCGGTCGCATCGGCCCACACGTCTTGACCCCACTGCTGCCGCACCGTCACGATCACCGCCGCAATCAAAAGTCCGGACAGCACACCGGCGAGCGGTCCACGCAGAATCGCCACTGAGACAACGGCATTGGCGACCCACAGCGTGGTCGGCAGCGTCTGATGCCCGTGGTACCAGCCGTAATCGGCGACCAACCGGGTCGAGGCGATCAGCGCGATCACCATCAGGTGATCCCCGATCACCACCCACGACCGCAGCCGCGCCACATCGGGAAAGTGCCACTGCGACAACATGAATGCGGATGCACCCGACCACACCGCCATCACGGCGATCAGTACCCAGCTCAGCTGCCGGCTCTGGTAGTACTGCACCGAGGCAATCTGCTGGCCGACCGCATAGAGCAGCGTGACCAGCCGCAATGCCTGCACCGCACGCCACAGCGGCGCGGTCGCCGCATCGGCCGCGCTCAGCTCGGCTGCCCTGACCTCAGCCTGGACCGGTCGAGTCATCCGAGCGGTCCTCCCGATGCATCTCCTTGGTCAGCACCGCATCCACATCGAACCGGCCGGGCTCCGGTTTATCCGGCTCCACCGCAAATCGACCACCGTCGCCGGTATGCAGTTCCTCGAACGCCTCCTCCGGACCTTCCGACAGCAGCGACCGAATCGCGGTATTCATCACCGCGACAAACGGCACCGCCAACAGGCCGCCCGCGATCCCGCCGAGCACAATGCCCGCGGCAATGGCCAGCACCACCGCGAGCGGATGGATGCTCACCGCCCGTCCGAGCAGCAATGGTTGCAGCACATGGCTTTCCAGCTGCATCACCGCGATGATGATGCCGAGCACGATCACCGCGGTCACCCAGCCCTTGGTCACCAATGCGATGAATACCGCGATGGTCCCGGCGAGGAATGCACCGACGATCGGGATGAACGCGCTGATGAACACCAGCGAGGCCAACGGCAATGCCAGCGGGACCCCGAGAATGGCTAGGCCGGCACCGATGCCGATGGCATCGACGAGCGCCACCACCACGGTCGCGCGCACGAACCCGACCAGCGTGCCGAAGCCGAGTTGCCCTGCGGTGCGCACCTTTTCCCGATGCGGGGTCGGCACGATCCGGGTCACGAAGTGCCAGATCTGGTCTCCGCCATAGAGAAAGAAGATGAGAATGAACAGGGTCAGGAAGGCGCCGGTGAGCAGGTGACCGATGACCGTCGCGGTGGTCAGCGCACCGCTGGTGAGACTGTCCTGATTCTCCCGGATCGTCTTGACGATCGTGTCCCCCGCACTGCGGATCTGCTCATCGCTCAGATGCGGTGGACCGTTGATCAGCCAGTCCTGAATTTCGTGAATGCTGTGCGTAATTTCATCGGACAACTGCGGTACGCCCTCGATGAACTGCTCGATGACAAAGGTCATGATCCCCGCGACCACCCCGAGTGATCCGACCAGCGCGACGAAGACCCCCACCGCCCGCGGCACCCCGAGCCGCTGCATCCAATCCACCAGCGGCGCCAGCAATGCGGCGGCCAGCATGCCGATGGCGAGCGGGATGACCACCGTCGCCAATTTCTGCACCACCATAGAGCTCGCGATCAGTGCGGCGAACATCACCAGCAGCCGCCACGCCCACTCGGCGGAAACTCGAACGAACGGGTGCACAGAATCAGCAGCCGACCGTGCAGCATTGGCTTTTCCGAGAGCACTTACCTTCTGGTCGGTCACCTCCGCGAGCCTAATGGCCGCAGAGCGCCGCGGACATGCTCGATTGAGCTGAACGCTAGATTGGTCATCGTGTCAGCGCCCTTGGAAGCGGTCAAACAGACCATGCGAACGCGCTGGCCGCTGTACCTGACATCGATGCTGTTGGCCAATGCCTTCGGCGCGGTCCTGGTGTGGGCGTTCATCCAATATGGACTCCCGGTTCCCGAGGGTGAGGCGGCCGGTGCGCGACGCACCGGCCTGTTGATTCCGGGTCTGGTTTTCACCACGGGCGGTTTGCTGAGCCTTGCCGCTTCGGCGCTCATGCTGCGTCCGGTCATGCGCTGGCAGATGCGTGGTGGGCCGCCGAGCCACCAAGAACAGATGGCGGCACTACACGCGCCGCTGCGCCAGGCGATCCTGCATCTGGTGCTGTGGCTGATCGGCGGCGCCATTCTTGCCGCCACCATCATCGCGGACGCGCCCGAGCTGGCGGGCGCGGTCATCGTCACCGAATGTATGGCCGCGACGATCGTCTTCGGTTTCACCTACATGCTCGGCGAGCGGATTCTGCGCCCGGTCGCCGCACAAGCCCTCACCGAGGGCTCGTTCGACCACACGCTGACGCCGGGCGTCGGCACCAGGATGGGGATGACCTGGGGGATGGGCACCTTCGCCCCCACCATCGCCATCGTGCTGCTGTGCGTCACCCAGATCTCCTCGGATGTGAAGTTCTCCGCGCAATCGCTGGCCATTTCGATTCTGTTGCTGTGCGGCGTGGTGATCATGCAGGCGCTGGCGCTATCGATGCTGACCGGCTCCAGCATCTCCGACCCGGTGCGCCAGCTCAGCCAGGCCATCGACCGGGTACAGGAGGGCGCCCGCGACGTGCAGGTCGAGGTGTTCGACGGCAGTGAGATCGGACTGCTGCAGGTCGGCTTCAACCGCATGATGGAAGAAGCCGCCAAGCGCCGCCAGCTCCAGGAACTGTTCGGCCAGCATGTCGGCGAGGAAGTGGCGCAGCGGGCACTCGACTACGGCACCGAACTCGGCGGCGAGACCCGATTCGTGGCCGTCCTGTTCGTCGATATGGTCGGCTCCACCGCGACCGCCGCGGAGCGACCGCCGACCGAGGTGGTCAGCCTGCTCAACGAGTTCTTCCGGATCGTGGTCGATGTCATCGATCGACATCACGGCTTCGTCAATAAATTCGTCGGCGATGCCGCGCTGGCGATTTTCGGCGCACCGCTGGACCGCCCGGACGCGCCGACCGCGGCCTTGGCCGCCGCCCGCGAACTGCGCGAAGCCCTGCGCGAGGTGCCCGGACTCGATATCGGAATCGGAGTTTCGGCCGGCCTGGCCGTCGCCGGAAATATCGGCGCCGCAAACCGTTTCGAATACACCGTGATCGGCGATCCGGTGAACGAGGCGTCGCGCCTGACCGAACTGGCCAAGGATCAACCCGGCCGCGTACTCACCTCGGGCAGCGCGCTGTATTTCGCCGACGAGAGTGAGCAGGAGTTTTGGCTGACGGGCGAGGAAGTCCAGCTGCGCGGGCGGCGACGAAAGACCATGTTGGCCTGGCCGAAGGATGGGGCCGCGGTGCGAGCGACGACGGGCACGGAGGAGGCAGCCTGCGTAACCACGGAGGGCCCCGGGAGCACCGCCGATTAGATGCTGGCTCCGCACGTCGATGCAGACAGCGAATCAGTCGGTTCGTTAGGCTGACCGAGTGACGGCCAATGGGGAACTAGCCGGCGAGCCTGCGCCGCAGCCGTCCGACGACCCCACCGACAGACCGGCGAGACGTGGTCGCCGGAGCAAATTCTGGTGGCTCAAATGGGTTGCGGGCATCGCCCTGCTGGCATTGCTGATCGGCGAGGGTTACTACCTCTGGCCACGATTACACGATTCCTGGAATAAGCTCACCGAAATTCACTGGGGTTGGGTCGCGGCCTGTATCTGGCTGCAGGCAATGTCGATGAGCGGATTCAGCCGGGTACAGAAACAACTGCTGCATGCGGGCGGTGTCGAGGTCCGCCAGCACAAATCCGTCGCCGTCGTCTACGGCGCCACCGCAATGTCGGTGACGCTGCCTGCCGGACAGGTGTTCTCCACCGCCTTCACCTATCGCCAGACCCGCCGATGGGGTGCGAATCCGATCGTCGCCTCCTGGCAGTTGGTGATGTCCGGTGTGATCGCGACCGCCGGACTCGCACTGCTCGGCGTCGGTGGTGCACTGCTGGTCGGCGACCGGGTCGGGCCATTCAAGCTCATATTGTCGCTGGCCGGTGTGGTCACGCTGGTGTGGGCGGGCAACCATCTATCAAAGAATCCGGGCGCGCTGGAGACCGTGCTGCGCCGCGGACTCGCGCTGCTCAACCGGATCCGCAAACGCCCCGCCAAGCAGGGCATGAACAAGCTCGCCGATATGCTCACGCAGCTGGAATCGGTGGATCTCGGAAAGCGCGACGGGGCAATGGTCACGGGTTGGGCGCTGGTGCACCGCTTCGCCGACGTGGCCTGTCTGGGTGCGGCTTGCTATGCGGTCGGTGCCGATCCGAAGCTGGCCGGTCTGCTGATCGCCTTCACCGTGGGCAAGGCCGTCGGCTCGATCCCGTTCGCACCCGGCGGCATCGTCTACGTCGATGCGACGCTCATCTACGGCCTGACCGCCGGTGCGGCCCTGCCCGCCTCCCAGGCCGTCGCCGCCGCCTTCGTCTACCGCCTGGTGAGCTTCGTCCTGGTCGCGATCATCGGCTGGATCGTCATCGCTTTCCTCTTCCGCAAACCGCAGGCCGATGATGCCGAATTCGAGAAGGAATTCGAACAGCGCCGGCTGTGATGTTGGCCGCGCCTGCGGCGCGGCGTGTTCGCGGCCCCCTGGTGTCTCGCGTCCGAGCCGTCGAGACTCGCGACTGCGTCGCATGCGCTTCGACGACTCGGACGCGAGACGGGCCGCGAACGGTCGCTCGTAAGACTCGCTCCCTCCGGGTCACCTCAACCCCCG
>NZ_JBITIJ010000019.1:0-154927 GCF_044458825.1 Nocardia sp. NPDC050412 | reverse complement strand
CGTCCGAGCCGTCGAAGCGCATGCGCCGCAGGCGCGAGTCTCGACGGCTCGGACGCGAGACACCAGGGGGCCGCGAACCCGCCGCGCCGAAGGCGCGGCCATCAAACCCAGCAATCAAACAGAGTCCTAGGCGCGGCCAACGAACACCGCCTACGCTCGACGCATGGTGGATCGAGTTCTTGTAACACTCGACGGCGCCGTCCAAGATCCGGACGCGCCGTTGTTGTTTGCCGACGACATCGGCGTACTGCGCGGTGATGGTGTCTTCGAGTCGGTTTTGGTTCGTGGCGGTAACCCGTGCGCGATCGAATTTCATCTAGGCCGCCTGCGTCGTTCGGCGCAGGCGCTCGATCTACCCGAGCTCGAGTTGGGCAAATGGCGAGACGCGGTCGAGACGGCGGCCAAGGAATGGGGGACCGAGAGTGAGGGGCTCATGCGGCTGGTCCTCACCCGCGGGCGCGATACCGAGCTGTCGGCCCCGTCCAGTGTGACTTCAGGTGATCTCGCGGCCGCGGTGCCGGTGCCGACCTCCTATGTGCTGGTGCTGCCGGTGCCGGACCGGGTGCAGAAGGCGCGCACCGACGGTGTCGCGGTGGTGTCGCTATCGCGCGGGATCTCGATCGATCTGGCCCAGGCCGCGCCGTGGCAGCTGCTGGGTGCGAAGACGCTGTCCTATGCCACCAATATGGCGGCGTTGCGGTTCGCGCAGCGGATGGGCGCTGATGACGTGATCTTCACCAGTACCGAGAACCGGGTGCTGGAGGGGCCGCGCTCGTCGGTGGTGATCGTGCGGGATAAGCACTTGATCACCCCGCCCGCGAAGAATGGCGTACTGCCGGGGGTCACCCAGCGCGCGATGTTCGCCGAGGCCGAGAAGGCCGGGTGGAAGTGCGGCTACGAATCGTTGTTCACCGCCGACCTGTTGACCTGCGACAGCATTTGGCTGCTTTCGAGCATCACGCTCGCCGCCAGGGTGAATTCACTGGATGGACTGCGCATGATGGCGCCGGACAACGCGGCCGAAATCATCGAATTGGTGGACCGAGGAGTGGAGCGGGCCGGAGCCATCGGCGATTGGTGAGTTCGCCGGGCCGTGATCTTCGTCCTACTACGGCATGTAGGAGTGCTCGGCGAGCTCGGAAAACGGGCCGTTGAGGGTCTAAAGCCCCGGTGTGTCGTGGCGTAGGACTCCTTGTTGGACCTCTAACCGGGCGTACTCTTACTACGACATGTCGTAGATCGGCGGGAGATCGGTTTTGAGCGTCCTGGACTTATCACGTTGGCAGTTCGGCATCACGACCGTCTATCACTTCATATTCGTACCGTTGACGATCGGTCTGGCCCCGCTGGTTGCGGGCATGCAGACCGCTTGGGTGATTACCGGCAAAGAGCACTGGTACCGGCTGACCAAATTCTTCGGCAAGCTATTCCTGATCAATTTCGCACTCGGTGTCGCGACCGGCATCGTGCAGGAATTTCAGTTCGGAATGAACTGGAGCGAATACTCCCGGTTCGTCGGTGACGTCTTCGGCGCACCGCTCGCGCTGGAGGCGCTGGTCGCATTCTTCCTGGAGTCGACCTTCCTCGGCTTGTGGATCTTCGGCTGGACCCGGTTGCCGAAAAAGCTGCATCTGGCGACGATCTGGCTCGTTGCGATCGGTGTGAATGCCTCCGCGTACTTCATCGTCGCGGCCAATTCGTTCATGCAGCACCCGGTCGGCGCCAAATACAACCCGGAGCGCGGGCGCGCCGAACTCACCAGCATCTGGACGGTGCTCACCAATAACACGACGCTGGCGGCGTTTCCGCACGTAGTCGCCGGAGCATTCCTTACCTCGGGGACTTTCGTGGTCGGCATCTGCGGCTGGTGGATGGTGCGCAATGCGCGCAGCGGTGAGGCCGCCAAAGTCGTTGAGGCGCAAACGATGTGGCGCTCGGGCGGCCGCGCTGGCCTATGGGTGATCGTCATCGCCGGTGTCGCGCTGTTCTTCACCGGCGATGTACAGGGCAAGCTGATGTTCGAACAGCAGCCGATGAAAATGGCCTCTGCGGAGTCGCTGTGCAATACCGCAACCGATCCGGACTTCTCGGTGCTGACCATCGGCACGCACAACAATTGCGACAGCGTGACCCACGTGCTCGAGGTGCCCTATGTGTTGCCGTATTTGGCCAAGGGCAAGTTCAGCGACGTCACGCTGGACGGTGTCACCGATCTGCAGCACGCCTACAACGCGAAGTTCGGGCCCGGCGACTACCGACCCAACTTGTTCGTCACCTACTGGTCCTTCCGCGCCATGATCGGCCTGTCGGCCGGTGCGATCCTGCTCTGGTTGGTCGGCCTGTGGCTGACCCGCGGCGGCCGGATCACCGATAAGCGCTGGTACTCGTGGCTGTGCCTGATCGCCATCCCGACTCCGTTCCTGGCCAATAGCGCGGGCTGGGTCTTCACCGAAATGGGCAGGCAGCCCTGGGTTGTCGCGCCGAATCCGACGGGTGACCAGAGCCTGCGGCTGATGGTGCAGCAGGGCGTCTCCGACCATGTCGCAGGCACGGTGATCACCTCGCTCGTCGTGTTCACCCTGCTGTACGGCGCGCTCGCGGTGGTGTGGTTCTACCTGATGCGGCGGTACACGGTCGCCGGAGCCGAAGCGCCCGCGACGACTTCGCCCGGCGGACCAGACGATACGGGCGGCCGTGATCGGACCGAAGAACCTGCCGTCGAACAGCTTTCGTTCGCCTATTAGGAGCCGATGATGAATTTGCAACAGTTCTGGTTTCTGCTGATCGGCGTCTTGTTCACCGGCTACTTCGTGCTGGAAGGCTTCGACTTCGGAGTAGGCATGCTGATGCCGATCCTCGGCAAGGGCAGCGATACCCGAAGGCGGGTGGTGCTCAATACGATCGGGCCGGTATGGGACGGCAACGAAGTCTGGTTGCTGACTGCGGGCGGTGCGATGTTCGCGGCCTTTCCGGAGTGGTACGCGAGCCTGTTCTCCGGTTTCTATATCGCGCTGCTACTGGTGCTGGTCGCGCTGATCGTGCGGGTCTGCGCCATCGAATATCGCAGCAAGATCGACGATGCGCGGTGGCGGGCCTGGTGTGATGTCGCGATCGGAATCGGTTCCTGGGTACCGGCATTGGCGTGGGGCTGGGTATTCGCGAATGTGGTGCGCGGGGTGCCGCTGAACGAGAAGAAGCACATCACCGGTTCGGTGTGGGATCTGCTCGGGCCGTACGCATTGCTCGGCGGGCTCGCGACCGGATTGCTGTTCGCGCTGCACGGTGCGGTCTTCCTGGTGTTGAAGACCGGCGGTGAAGTACGCGACGATGCGGCGAAGACGGTGCGGTTGCTGCTGATGCCGACCGCGGTGGTGGTCGGGGTGTTCGGGGTGTGGACGCAGTTGGCGTACGGAACCGGATGGACCTGGATTCCGCTGGCGCTGGCGGTGATCGGGCTGCTGCTCGCGGGTGCGGCGAGTTTCGCCGACCGCGACGGGTGGGCGTTCGTCGGCACGGCGGTCACCACCGCGGCGGCGACGGTGCTGCTGTTCGGGTCGCTGTATCCGAATGTGCTGCCGTCCACCATCAGCGACATGTTCAATCTGACCATCGACAATGCCTCCTCCACGCCGTACACGCTGAAGGTGATGAGCTGGGCGGCCTTAATCGTCACGCCCGTGGTGCTCGGCTACCAGGGTTGGACATATTGGGTGTTCCGCAAACGGATTACGGTCGAGCAGATTCCCGCGCCGATCGGCCTGCCGTTGGAAGCCGTCAAGGACTGATCATGGCTCGTCCACCCGTCGACCCCCGGTTGTGGAAGTACGCGCGCTCGACCCGCCGCTATCTGGTGCTGAGTGTGGCACTGTCCGTGGTGATCACCGGTTCGATCGTGGTCACGGCGGTCGCGCTGGCGAAGGTACTGGCCGGGGTCGTCACCGATCCCGGCCGGCGCAGCTTCGGTGTTTGGACATTCGAGTTGGTTGTGCTCGGCGTCGCTATCGGCTGCCGGGTGCTGGCCACCTGGGTGCAGTCGCGGATCGCGCATCGGGCGGGGGCCGAGGTGGTTGCGGAACTGGAAACCTCGGTGCTTGCCGCCGGGGCTCAGCTGCCACCGCGCGAACTCGAAACTCGGCGAACCGAACTGGCGGTTGTCGTGAGTACCGGACTGACGGGGCTGCGGGCGTATCTCACCGGGTATCTGCCCGCGCTGCTCCTCGCTTGCCTGGTTCCGCCGATCGTGTTGGTGGTCATCGGATTTCACGATCCGATCTCCGGTGTGATCGCGGTGGTCACACTGCCGTTGATTCCGGTGTTCATGGTGCTCATCGGACTGCTCACGCAGGGGCGGGCGGAGGCCACGCTCGTCGCCACAACTCGGTTGTCGGATCAACTGCTCGATCTCTTTGCCGGGATGCCGACGTTGCGTGCGTTGGGGCGGGAGGGGAGCGCGGGGCGGACGGGTTCGATGGAACATCGCGTGCGCGCGCTCGGGGATGCGTTGCGGCAGCGCACTATGCGTGCGCTTCGGATCGCGTTCCTGTCGTCGATGGTGCTCGAGATGCTTGCCACGTTGAGCGTCGCATTGATCGCGGTGTCCATCGGTCTGCGGCTGGTGTACGGCGAGATGAGTCTCTATGCCGGCCTGGTGGCGTTGATTCTCGCGCCGGAGGTGTATCTGCCGTTGCGGATGGTGGGGGAGCGGTTTCATGCGGCGCAGGACGGAATGGCGGCTGCCGACAAGGCTTTTGCTGTGCTCGAGTCTCCCGCGGGTATGCAGGTGCAGGCCAAATCGGGTGCCGGTGGTCAGGCGGCTGGCGGGGACACGGGTGCTGGTCGGTCGGTCTCGGACGCTGGTGGGGCCGGTGCCATGGTTGGCGATGCGGGTGCTCTCCGCTCGGGTTCGAGCACGAATGCTGTGGCCGCTGTCGGCTCCCGCCATCGGATTGCCGGCAGCGAGGAGGCTGTGCTGAGCGGGGACGGCGGAGGGGATATCAGCGAACTCGGTTCAACGGCACTGAGTGGCAATCGCGCCGACACGAGGCCTGGAGTCGGCAGAGATGGCCAGGGCCGCATCGAGATATGTGATCTCTCGGTACCGGCCCGGGACGGTTTTGCGCCCGCCGGGCTGACAGCGGAGTTCCGGCCGGGGCTGGTGACGGTGTTGACCGGACCCAACGGGAGCGGTAAATCGACTGCGCTGCAAGCAATTCTAGGTTTGATCAGGCCCGAGCGCGGCGCAGTGAAGGTCGACGGCACAGATGTAGGTGACCTCGATCAGGACGCGTGGTGGTCGCGTGTTGCCTGGCTGCCGCAGCGTCCGGTGTTGGTCCCGGGAACACTGCGCGAGAATCTCGAACTGCTCGGCGCACGCACGCCCGAAACCACCGCCAAGGGCGCGGCCCGCGTACTCGACGAACTCGAAGCCGCCTGCATTGCAACCGGATTCGACACGGTACTCGACGAACTCCCCGACGGCTGGAACACGATCGTCGGCGCGGGCGGCATAGGCCTCTCCCTCGGCCAGCGCCAACGCCTTGCCCTGACCAGAGTGCTCGCCGCCGAGCGCCCCATCCTCCTCCTGGACGAACCAACCGCCCACCTGGACCCCGCAGCCGAAGCGACCGTCCTCGCGGCCCTACAGCAGCGAGCTCGCACCGGTGCCACCGTCATCGTCATAGCCCACCGCTCGACTGTCCTCACTGCCGCCGACCACATAATCCCCATTCACTCCACCGAACCCCAGGCAGTCGCTTCATGAACCGCGCGGGAGACGTTTCGGTGCCGAGGACAATGGCTCGTCGCGGCGGCCGCGCAGCGGTAGCGGATCTGCGGCAGATGTGGGGGCTGCTCGAGTTGTCGCCATGGCGAGTTGCGGTGGCGATCGGTTGGGGCGTGTTGGCGCTGGGCAGCGGGCTCGGGCTGGCGGCGTTGGCGGCGTGGTTGATCGCGCGTGCCTGGGAGATGCCGCCGGTGCTCGATCTGAGCGTTGCTGTTGTCGCGGTGCGGGCGCTGGGTATCTCCCGTGGGTTGTGCCGATATCTGGAACGCCTTGCCACCCATGACGTTGCGCTGCGTGCGATGACGGCCGCTCGGACAACCGTTTACCGGACCCTCGCCCAATCGGACGCCTGGATGCGGCGGGACGCACGAGGCGGCGATATAGACGGAGCGGTCTACACCGGTGGGACATCGATGCACGGACTGTCCAGGCGCAGTGGCGAGGTGACTTCGTTCGGCCCGGAAAATATCTCAGACCGCAGCGTCGACGGGCCGGTCGCCGCGACGGACTCCACGAGCGCGGATGGTGCGGCATCGTTGCGGCGTGGGGACCTGCTGGTTCGAATCGGCAGCGATATCGACGATCTCGGCGCTGTGGTGGTGCGTGTGTTCGTACCGATCGCCGTCGCGATTGTGCTGGCGCTGGCCGCAGTCGGACTCATGGCTACCATTTCGGTTGGGGCGGCGGCCATTCTGGCGGTATCACTCGGTATTGCCGGAATCGTTGCACCGTGGCTGTCGGGGTGGGCCGCCCGTGCGGCCGAGCGTGCGGTGCGCGCCGACCGCGCCGAATTCACCGCGCAAGCACTCACGGTCCTCGACCACGCGGCTGAACTCCGCGTCGCGGGCAAGCTGGATGCCGCGCTGGCGGCCGCCGACCGCGCCGGACAACGTGCGGTCGCCGCGGAGGATTCCGCGGCCGCACGCAGCGCCTGGGCCGCCGCGGCGACGCCCCTCTCGATCGGCGTCAGCGTCCTCGGGGCCCTCCTGATCGGCATAGCCGGCTATGGCGCCAACCCGCCGGCAATGACCCCCATGGCCCTAACCATTCTCGTCCTGCTTCCCCTCTCGGCCTTCGAAGCAGTCGCCCCACTCCCCGCCGCCGCCCAGGCCCTGACCACCGCCCGCGCCGCCCTCCACCGCCTACCCCTGCTCGAGATAGCCACGCGAAACCCGATGGCACAGCAGCACTCGCGGACTTCCGGTCGTGTCGATGCAGTCATCCGCGGCGGGCCAGGTCTATTGCCGGCCAGTGCGACCGGCTGCACGGAGGGCAGCGGGTGTGGCATCGCTGGCTCATCTCCGGAGGGCCTAACGTGGGCTTCCGATCGCCCAGGTGTCGATGCCGACATCCGCGACGCACGAAATCTATTGCCGGTCAACCTCCCCGAGCGTCCGGCAGGAAAGCGGATTGCGGTCGTCGGACCGAGCGGGGCGGGTAAGACCACGTTGCTCATGGCGTGGGCGGGGCTGTTCAGTACGCCCGCACCCGGCGTGACGTTCTTTGCCGAGGATGCGCACATCTTCGGCACATCCGTGCTCGAGAACCTGCGTGTCGCGCGTGGCGATCTCACTGCCGAGGCGGCCGAGAAGGCCTTGTGCGTGGTCGGTCTCGGGAGTTGGCTGGAATCGCTACCGGATGGTGTGCACACCGATCTGGTAGGGGGTGCGGCGGCGGTTTCGGGTGGGCAGCGGCGGCGGATTCTGCTCGCCCGGGCGCTCCTTTCGCCCGCGCGGGTGCTGCTGCTCGATGAGCCGACCGAACATCTCGAGGCCGAGGCGGGCGCCCGATTGCTACGCGAGCTGCTCGATGTCGACAGCGGTCTGGTCGGACCCGACCGAATTGTGGTTGTCGTCACACATCAGCTGCCAGCCGATCACCGCGCCGAAGTGGTGCTGCAAATCGATGCATCAGGCCAGGTCACGACCATTGGCGAAGTCGAGGAGCACACCGGTTCAGCGCCCCGCGAAATTCCGTTGCCGACCTACTGACGACTGACTAGATTCGTTTGTACACAAGGAAGGAGGTGGTTCGAAGAATGTATGTTCATAGGACTTGTGAGGTGGCTGTCCGCTAGCGCCACCGCTGCAACGGATTCCGTTCGCGCGAGTGCTGAGCGAATTCCAGGCAGCCACCCGGCCCCCGAGCTACCGGTCTAGTCCGACCGGGACCCATGCAGGCTTCACCGCCGGCAGGGTACGGCTCGGGGGTCGTTCCTTTTTCGGCACAATTCCCTCGGACGGTAGAGTCCGGCGACCGGGTTCGACACGAGGGGTAGCCGATGCCATCGGAGGGTCTTGCGGCAGTGGTTGGACGCCGCATCAGGGCGGTTCGCCGCATGTTCTACGTACAGGGCAGTGATGTGGACCGCACCGAAGGCCCCATCGAATTGACCTTCGATGACGGTTCGGTGCTGCTGCTGGATGCCGGCACCGACGGCGAGGAACTCCTTGTCGCATCGACCCCGTGGCGCGACCCGTTCGCCGGTCTCACCGAACCCGAATACATCGAATACGTCGCCGAATCCGGCAAATACACCGCCTTCGACGTCGGCTCCGAATCCCCGTACTCACACCTGATCGGCTCCCACATCGCCGGCGTCTCCGAATCCCGCCTGCACGACGACCGCCTCCGCGCCGCCGTCCTCGAAGTGAACGGCGCCAAACTCGCTATCGAAACCCTCGCCGACGAACTCCTCGTCACCTGGCACCCAACCTGATTCGACCGCACACACTGGCCCTGCCGGGCACCCTGTACAGCCGGTGTGAGCCGACACGGGAGCGCGTGCATCACAGCGGATCGGGGCAGTTGCGTGCCGGTGAAGTTCCACCCCGATAGGCGCTATGGTGAGGCGATGACCGTTGAGCCGTTGCCCGACTGGATGATCCCGCCTGCCGGTGGATTTACGGTCGAGAACTTCTTGGCGTTGCGCGGCCTTCCCAAGCACACCGAGTTGATCGATGGGGGTCTGGTCTTCGCGAGTCCGCAGGAAAAGTGGCACAGTCGAGTCGTCTCACTTTTCCACCGGGAACTGGACCTACAGGCACCGTCGCACCTGCGGGCTGATCGAGAGATGGCGGTGCGCCTCGGTAACCGTCAGATGCCGGAGCCGGACGTCCTCGTTGTTACCGCGGAGGCGTATCGACGTGAGAACCCATCGAACTACTACTTCGCCGAGGATCTTGTGCTTGCGGTGGCGGCTGTGTCCCCGGACTCCGAGGAGCGCGACCGTGAGACCAAGCCGGGCAAATACGCCAAGGCGGGGGTTCCGCGTTACTGGCGGATCGAGCGGCAAGCCGCAGATGTCGCTGTCTATGTCTACGAACTCGACCCCGCCACAGCGACTTACGGTCTGGTCGGCATATTCCACGACCGCCTGAAAATCAGCGTCCCGTTCCCGATCGACATCGACCTGACGTCGATCGGGCAGCGCGGCTAACCGATGTAGCGCTGCAAACGGGCCGACAGGCGGGGTTCGAGGGGACCGTCGGCCACGACGCGCTCCTCGACGTAGGCCAGGTCACCACCTTCGACGATGCCGTACAACCGTTTGGCTCCGCCGACGACGATGCCGGATTGGCTGCGGATGACGACATCGGTGGCCAATTCCCAGGAGGATTGGGTCAGCGCGGTGCCGTAGAAGAGTTCGACGATGCCGGTGCTGTGGGTCAGCAGCAGTTCGATGACCTCGTCATCACCGTCGATGCCGACCCGCCAGAAGCCGCTCTCGCGCAGGTCGGGGCCGCCGTAGGAGCCGTCGGATGCGATGACCCAGGAACGCGAGTCCCAGGCCAGGTAATCGCCACCGTCGTGAGAGACGATGATCTGCTGGCCGAAGCGGTAGTCGCCGCGAGCAGGATCGTTGCCTTCACCCTCACCGCGCCACACACCGACCATCGGCAGCAGCGCAAGCATCGATGAACTCAGATCCGGACCGAGCCGCAGATTCGCGGTGTCCTCGGGCAGCGGCAGATCCGGTAGCACCGGAATATTGCGCGCACCAGTCCATTTCGCCCGTTCGGCCGCCTCGGCCACGGCCTCGTCGCCACTGCGGCGCGGGGCCGACTCGGCCGGGCCGTTGCCGTTCAGTTGTTCACTCGCTCGCTCGGCCGGGTTGGAACCTTCGCTCGCGAGTTCACTCATGATTCGGTGAACAACCGGTAGAAGACGTACAGGCCGAACCAGCCGATCAGAACGGCCACGGCCACCAGCAGAATCTCGAAGAAGAGGACCACAACTGGAGTCTAACGAGTTACGTCCGGCCCAGCACAACGGCCCCGTTGCTTCCCAGTTACCGGGAAACGACGGGGCCGTCGGCGCAATTACTTACTTGGCGACTGCCACATCCACGGCGTGGATGCCGGCACCCTCCGGACGAACCTCGGCCGAGCCGTTGCCCGAGGCGGACAACGCCCGCACGGTCCACGCTCCCGGCGCCGCGAAGAAGCGGAAATCACCGGTGCCCGAGGCCACGACCTCGGCGGTGAAGTCACCGTTGCCGTCGAGCAGGCGCACGAACGCGCCGCCGACGGGCTGGCCGTCGGTGCTCAGAACACGGCCGGTGATGACCGTTTCCTTCTCGACATCGACTCCGGCCGGAATGGCCTGTCCCTGGGTAGGCGCTGCGCACATGTGATTACTCTCCCAATTCGATCGGTGCACCGACGAGCGAGCCGTATTCGGTCCAGCTGCCGTCGTAGTTCTTGACATTCTGGTGGCCCAGCAGCTCCTGCAGCACGAACCAGGTGTGCGAGGAACGCTCACCGATGCGGCAGTAGGCGATGGTGTCCTTGGATCCGTCCAGTCCGGCCTCGCCGTAGATCTCGGTCAGCTCGGCATCGGACTTGAAGGTGCCGTCCTCGTTCGCGGCCTTGCTCCACGGCACGTTGATGGCGCCGGGGATATGGCCGGGGCGCTGGCTCTGCTCCTGCGGCAGATGGGCCGGAGCCAGGATCTTGCCGGAGAACTCGTCAGGGGAGCGCACGTCGACCAGGTTCTTGGCGCCGATGGCGGCGATGACCTCGTCGCGGAATGCGCGGATGGTCAGGTCGGGGGCGGCGGCCTTGTACTGGGTGGCCGGGCGGTTCACGGCGTCGCGGGACAGCGGACGACCGTCGAGCTCCCACTTCTTGCGGCCGCCGTCGAGCAGCTTGACGTTGTTGTGGCCGTACAGCTTGAAGTACCAGTAGGCGTACGCGGCGAACCAGTTGTTGTTGCCGCCGTAGAGCACGACCTCGTCGTCGTTCGAGATGCCGCGCGCCGAGAGCAGATCGGAGAACTGCTCCTGGTTCACGAAGTCCCGACGAACCTGATCCTGCAGGTCCTTCTTCCAGTCGAGCCGAACGGCACCCTCGATGTGGCCGCCGTCGTAGGCGGAGGTGTCCTCATCGACCTCGACGAAGACGACGCCGGGGGCGTTGAGGTTCTCTTCGGCCCAGTCAACGGAGACCAGGACATCGGAGCGAGCCATGTTGTTCCTTTCGGGGTGGTGACTTGCAGTGTCAGTTCGCCGGGGACCCAGCGGTGTTCGTGTCAGGCCCGGAGGCGGTAGCTTGCGTGACCACGGAGGGCCCGCGAACACCGCCCATCGGCCCTGCCCGGCGGAGTCGGGCTACCAGCGGATAGATCTGGCAACCCAGGCAGATCCCGAACGCCGCGTTCAAGAACGCCGCGAACAGGGCGAAGCCGGCGAACACCGCGCCGACGACGGTAGAGCCGACCAGGAAACCCAGCAGGCTGACGGCACTGAAGACCAGGCCGAGTAGTTGGGCGAACCGCAGCGGGGCCACGGGTTCGGTTTCGAGGGTCGGACCGAGGCGCGGCGCGACGAACGCGGCGAAGATCCGGCCGTAGGGATGCCGACGCGGACCGTAGGCCGCGCCGATCGCGAACACCACCGCCTGGGCGGCGATGAGCACTGCGGCGACCGGTGTCGAAACTGCTGCGGCGAGCACGACAAGAACGAGCACGCCGGTGGTGACCCACGCGGCGAAGCGTGGACCGCGCACATCTACGACGGCGGGAATTCCGGTCTCAACGGTTGTGTTTCGGGAATTTGTGGACATTGTGCGTACTCCTGCGCTGAATTTCGCTGTTGGCGGGAAAAATGCCAGTTCGCCGGGGGATCCAGAGATCACTCGCACGACGGACGCAGGTCGGCATCAGGAATTCTGAGGGAGCCGACCGCTCAGCCACACAGGCAGCAACAACCACCGAGGCGACACAGGTCAACTGTGCGGCGTCGGGTGAGCATCAGCTCGTGGTTGGCTTGCACGCAGAGGAGTTTACCTGGTTCTGCCGGAGAATTGGACCCGGGGTACGTCACAGTTGCTATGAACCCTTGTCACGCCCTGTTTTTCCACCGTCAGCGGCGATCCACCGGAAGAGTTACCCCACAGTCAGCGGCTCGAGCGCGGTGCGCAGGTCCGCGGACTTGGGAACGCCGGAGATACGGAATCGTTCCCGCCCTTCGATATCGAAGACGAAGGTGGTCGGCAGCGAGAGCACGTTCAGTTCCTTGGCCAGCGCGGGCTCGGCATCGATATCGACCTCGATATCCAGCGGCGGGCGCGGCGATCCGGACAATTCCTCGGTCACTCCGGCGACGACCCGGCGCACCGCGGCGCACGGTCCGCACCAGTCGGCAGAGAAGTGCAGCACCGCCGGGCCCGAGTTGTCGGCGCCGACCGATGCCAGCAGATCGGTGCGCGCCGACTCGTCCTGAGTCTCGGTGCCGCTCGCGCGCAGCGTGCCGTTGCGGCGCTGCAGCACCACCCCGACCGCCACCGTGGCGAGCAGCACCACCAGCAGGATTGTGATTTCAATCATGGTCGCCGCAATCTGTCCAGGTCGATGGTCACGTTCTCGGCCTTGGCGTCGATGACGATCTGGCCGCCCTGTGCCGAGACCTTCGTCGGCCGCAGCCCGAACGGCAGTTCGTTCGTATCGATTGTCCGGGTGAACTGCTCGAGCACCTTGGGGCGCTCGGTATCGGTGACGACCGCGGTCGTCGTTGCATCACCCGTACCACGGTAGATGCTGGTCGCGATGATCTTGACCTGATCGCCGTCGACCACGAGATCTGCCGTCACACTCACATTGTCACCGCCGAGCTGTGCGCCCGGCTTGCTCGGCGCCCTGCCGGGCATGGTGCCGGTGAGCAGGAGTTGCCCGCCGGTGGTCATACCGGACCCGCCCGATCCGCCCGTTCCGTCGGATTTATTCCCCGGGGCTGAATGTACTTGCAGGTCAGGGATTTTGAACAGCTTGCCGAGTTCGGTCGGCTCGAGCCGCATCTGCCCCTCGACCCGATCCACCGGAACCGCGCGCACGTTCCCGTCGGTGAGGTCGCCGATGGAAAGGTGGGCTCCGGTCAACGTCGCGCCGATCGAGATTTCGCCGGGGATATCGGGTCGCATGACGCGCGCGCGGATATCGACGGTCTGGTAGCGGCCGTCGAGCGCCTGGGTGAGAAAGGGGAACCCAAAGATGACCACGTCGGGATCCGCGGTGAGGTCGGCGCCAACACGCAGGGCACGCGACACGCGGTACTCGGAGTAGGCGGCGGCGCCGAAATCGATGACTACCGCCAGTGCCGCGAGGCACAGCAGCCCGATGATCAGCTTGCGCATGCGGGCAACACTACTTGGCGGTGCGTTTCGGGTATCGCACGTCTCTGTCGAGGTGCCACACTAACCCCGGATGGCGAGGTCATCGGTGTTCACGCGCTAATCTTGCATCCGATTACCTGTGATCAGCGACGTGGCCCCGGCGGTGTGGCTGTTGTCCGGAGCTACTAGATGGGAGGAGGGCTTGTGGAGCTGCTCCTGCTGACCTCCGACCCCAACCCTGAGTCGGTACTGCCCGCACTGTCGCTGCTGGCGCACAATGTGCGCCCGGCGCCGACCGAGGTGGCGTCCCTGCTCGAGGCGGGGACCGCGGATGTCGCGCTCGTCGATGCGCGCACCGACCTGGCCGCGGCCCGCGGCCTGTGCCGACTACTCGGCAGCACCGGCTCGTCGGTGCCGGTGGTCGCCGTGCTGACCGAGGGCGGACTGGTCGCGGTCAATGCCGACTGGGGCCTGGACGACATTCTGCTGCCCGGTACCGGACCGGCCGAACTGGACGCCCGGCTGCGCCTGCTGGTCGGCCGCAACGGCGGTGTCGCGAGCCCGGAGAACACCGGCAAGATCACCCTCGGTGAATTGGTGATCGATGAGGGCACCTATACCGCCCGGCTGCGCGGTCGCCCGCTGGATCTCACCTACAAGGAATTCGAACTTCTCAAATACCTCGCACAGCACGCGGGCCGGGTCTTCACCCGGGCCCAGCTGCTGCAGGAGGTCTGGGGCTACGACTTCTTCGGTGGCACCCGCACCGTCGACGTGCACGTGCGACGCCTGCGCGCCAAGCTCGGCAGCGAGTACGAATCGCTGATCGGCACCGTCCGCAATGTCGGCTACAAGGCCGTCCGACCCGCGCGCACCACCAAGGGCGATCACGTCACGTTCCACGAGGACGAATCGGCCGAGGGCACCGACGACTCCCCGCCTGTCACCGTCAACGGTTCCGTGCCGTAGCAGCTCGGGATCGAGTGGAATCCATGGCGGCATTCGAGCCCGAGAAGCCGCCGCCGGATCCACCTGATCTTGATCCGAAGGAATGGCGCGCGGGATTCGCGCGTTCGTCGCGGTGATGGGATCGACGAGGGAGACGCTCATGGGTGAGACAACGCTGCGCTGGAGCGCGGGCCTCGATGCCGAGCCGGCGCGGGCGGTGCGTGCACTGCTCGAGCGAGCCGGCGCGGCGGACGGTGTCGCACCGGTGTCCGAGCAGGCCGTACTCGCGCTGTCCGCGACCGATTCCGCAGCCGAACATCTGGTCGCGGTGCGTGACGGTGTCGTAGCCGGATACGCGAATCTCGTTCCCGCACATGGCGAACACCCCGCAATGGCGGAGGTTGCCGTCGATCCCGCTGCTCGCGGCCACGGTATCGGTGCGGAATTGGTCTCGGCCGCACTGGCGAAGGGCGGATCGGGTGCTCGGGTGTGGGCACACGGAAATAAGCCTGCCGCGCAGGCGCTCGCAACCCGACTCGGACTGCGCGTCGCACGGGAGTTGTGGCAGATGCGGCGGGCGCTGGCAACGCCGGAGCTACCGGAGTTGGTCGTTCCGGAAGGTATCGTGCTGCGGACCTACGAAGGCACCGCCGACGATGCCGAACTGTTGCGTGTCAATAACGTCGCCTTCGCCTGGCATCCGGAACAGGGCGGCTGGACCCAGCGCGATATCACGGTTCGGCACGAGGAGTCCTGGTTCGACCCGAAGGGGCTGTTCATCGCTGTGGATCCGGCCGATCCGGACCGCATACTCGGATTCCACTGGACCAAGGTGCATTACGAGAACAACCCACCGGTCGGCGAGGTCTACGTGGTCGGCATTGATTCGGCCGCGCAGGGGCGGGGACTCGGCCGCCTGCTGACCCTCGCGGGCCTGCGCTACCTGCGCGAACGTGGCCTGCCGGAGGTTCTGCTCTACACCGAGGCCGACAACACCGCGGCCGTGCGCACCTACACGCGACTCGGCTTCGAACGGTCACATGTCGATGTCGCGTATTCGGCCGCTGACTGAATAGCAAGCGGACCGCCGGGGTTGCTCGAGTAACACTGGGGCAAATGTCACACATAACGGGAGCAATCGCGCCGGGCTGTTCACCCTCCGTTCACCCAGCCTGGTCCAAATGTCAACCGAGCGACCTTACGTTACATAAGGGCGGCACCGTTGCCGCCTGGTGCGCAAGTTCCCCGCGAACGGCACCACGAAACCCGCCCGGGCCGGTGAGGGACCGGGCGTGTCGAACGCGATTCCCGGAGGAACAAGTGAACTTCAAGCGCAGCAGCGCCCTGATCGGTGTGCTGGCCGCCGTCGCCATGCCCCTGGCCGCCTGTGGCAGTGACGACAACACCTCTGCCACCGGCGATTCCGCTGCCAAGGTCGATGTCGCCTGTGGCGGTAAGAAGGCCCTCAAGGCCAGTGGTTCCTCGGCCCAGAAGAACGCCATGGACCGCTTCGTCGCCGCCTACGAGGCCAACTGCAGCGGCTCTACGCTGAACTACACCTCCAGTGGTTCCGGCGCCGGCGTCAACGAATTCCTCGGCGGCCAGACCGATTTCGCCGGTTCGGACTCGCCGCTGAGCGACAAGAAGGGTGAACCCGCCAAGGCACAGGAGCGCTGCGGCGCCCCGGCATGGAATCTGCCGACCGTCTTCGGCCCGATCGCCATCACCTACAACATCGACGGCGTGAGCGATCTGGTGCTCGACGGCCCGACCGCTGCCAAGGTGTTCAACGGCACCATCGCCACCTGGGATGCCCCGGAGATCAAGGCGCTGAACCCGAGCGCCAAGCTGCCCTCGGACAAGATCTCGGTGATCTTCCGCAGCGATGAGTCGGGCACCACCGACAACTTCCAGCTCTACCTCGACGCCGCCGCCGACGGCGCGTGGGGCAAGGGCGCGGGCAAGACCTTCAACGGCGGTGTCGGTGAGGGTGCCAAGGGCAACGAGGGCACCTCGGCCGCCATCAAGAGCACCAAGAACTCGATCACCTACAACGAGTGGTCCTTCGCCAAGGCGCAGAACCTGTCCATCGCGCAGGTCGTTACGTCGGCCTCCAAGGACCCGGTCAAGCTGACCCCGGAGTCCGCGGCCAAGGCCGTCGACAGCGTGAAGATCAAGGGTGAGGGCAACGACCTGGTGCTCGACACCTCGTCGTTCTACAAGCCCACCGCGGCCGGCGCATACCCGATCATCCTGCCGACCTACGAGATCGTCTGCTCGAAGTACGCCGACGCCGATACCGCCAAGGCGGTCAAGGCATTCCTGACTTCGGCCGTCAACAATGGCCAGAAGGGTCTGGACACCGCGGGCTACGTCGCGATCCCGGACAAGTTCAAGACCAAGCTGACCACCGCGATCAACGCCATTTCCTGATAGCTGCCACGCCATGACCGTGCACCCTGAGGTGACCGCCGCGGGCCAGTCGGACTCGACTGGCCCGCGGGCGGCTGGAGATACTGCCCCTATGTCGAGTGAACCGAGCACCGAACCGGCCTCACCGAAGGCCCGCCCCGGCCACAACCAGCGGGCCGAGGTCATCTTCCGGTCGCTTGCCACCGCGGCCGGTGCGACGGTCGTTGCGGCCATCGCACTGATCGCGCTATTCCTGCTGATCCGTGCGTGGCCCTCGATCATGGCGAACGAGGCGAACTTCTTCACCAGTAGCGAGTTCAACACCACCAGTGCCGATCACCTGCGCTTCGGCATCCGGGACCTGCTCATGGTCACGGTGCTGAGCTCGATACTCGCGCTGGTGATCGCGGTGCCCATCGGTGTGGGCATCGCACTGTTCCTGACCCACTATTCGCCGAAGTCGATGGCGCGTCCCTTCGCGATGCTCGTCGATCTGCTCGCGGCGGTGCCGTCGATCGTGTTCGGTCTCTGGGGCTTCCTGGTACTCGCGCCGCGGATCGAACCGGTCGAGACCTTCTTGAACGACAAGCTCGGCTGGTTCTTTCTGTTTTCCGACGGCAATGTGTCGATCGCCGGCGGCGGCACGATCTTCACCGCGGGCGTGGTGCTGGCGGTGATGATTCTGCCGATCATCACCTCGGTTTCCCGCGAGGTCTTCAACCTGACGCCCGTCTCGCATATCGAGGCCGCGCAGGCACTCGGCGCGACCAAATGGGAGATGGTCCGGATGACGGTGCTGCCATACGGCCGCAGCGGTGTGATCGCCGGTTCCATGCTCGGCCTGGGCCGCGCGCTCGGTGAGACGATCGCGGTATTGGTCATCCTGCGCACCTCGGCACAGGCCGGTCACTGGTCGCTGTTCGACGGCGGCTACACCTTCGCCTCCAAAATCGCCGCCGCCGCTTCGGAATTCAGTCAGCCGCTGCCGACCGGCGCCTACATCGCGGCCGGCTTCGTGCTGTTCGCGCTGACCTTCATCGTCAACGCGCTGGCGCGGCTCGTATCCGGTGGAAGGGTGAACGGGTAATGACCACCACGACGACTTTCGACAAGCCGGTCAAGGCGCCCACTTTCCGGCATGTGAGCACGGCCCGCCGAGTCAAGAACAGCCTCGCGACCGGAGTGGTCTGGGCGTGCTTCGCCATCGCGCTCGTGCCACTGATCTGGGTGCTGTTCATGGTGGTGTCGAAGGGCCTCGAGTCCGTCGTCTCGCCGGACTGGTGGCAGAAATCGCAGAAGGGCATCCTGCCGGACCAGTCCGGTGGCGGTGTGTACCACGCGATCTACGGCACGATCGTGCAGACTCTCGTCGCCGCCGTCCTCGCGGTGCCGCTGGGCATCATGGCCGCGGTGTACCTGGTCGAATACGGGCGTGGCGTGCTGGCCAAGGTCACCACCTTCATGGTCGACATCCTCGCTGGTGTCCCGTCGATCGTCGCGGCGCTGTTCATCTTCGCGCTCTGGATCGCGACCATGGGCTTCCCACAGAGTTCGCTTGCGGTATCGCTGGCGCTGGTTCTGCTCATGCTCCCGGTGGTGATTCGCAGCACCGAGGAAATGCTGAAACTGGTTCCCGACGAGCTGCGCGAGGCGTCCTACGCGCTCGGAATTCCCAAGTGGAAGACCATCGTTCGGATCGTGGTGCCGACCGCGGCGCCCGGCATGATCAGCGGCATCCTGCTCTCGCTCGCCCGGGTCATGGGTGAGACCGCGCCGGTGCTGGTGCTTGTCGGCTACAGCAAGTCGATCAATACCAACCTGTTCGACGGCAATATGGCGTCGTTGCCGCTGCTGATCTACCAGGAGTTGGCGAACCCGGAACCGGCCGGCCGAGCCCGGGTGTGGGGCGCGGCATTGACACTGATCCTGCTGATCGCCCTGCTGTACGCGGCGGCCGCGGTCGTCAACAAGCTGCTCACGCGGAACCGATAGAAGCGAACGGAAAAATGGCCAAGCGGATCGATGTCAAAGACCTGAATATCTACTACGGCAAATTCCATGCGGTTGCCGATGTCAAGCTGTCGGTACTGCCGCGCAGCGTGACCGCCTTCATCGGCCCGTCGGGTTGCGGTAAGTCCACCGTGCTGCGTTCGCTCAACCGGATGCACGAGGTGACCCCGAGTGCCCGCGTCGATGGCGCGGTGCTGCTGGACGGCGAGGACATCTACGGCTCCACCGTCGATCCGGTCGGCGTGCGCCGCACCATCGGCATGGTGTTCCAGCGTCCGAATCCGTTCCCCACCATGTCGATTCGCGACAATGTGGTGGCCGGACTGAAGCTGCAGGGTGTGCGCAACAAGAAGGAGCTCGACGAGGTCGCCGAGCGTTCGTTGCGCGGCGCCAACCTGTGGAACGAGGTCAAAGACCGGCTGGACAAGCCGGGCGGTGGCCTCTCCGGCGGTCAGCAGCAGCGTCTGTGCATCGCGCGCGCCATCGCGGTATCGCCGGATGTGCTGCTGATGGACGAGCCGTGTTCGGCACTGGACCCGATCTCCACCTTGGCGATCGAGGACCTGATCACCGAGCTGAAGAAGGAATTCACCATCGTCATCGTCACGCACAATATGCAGCAGGCCGCGCGCGTGAGTGACCAGACCGGCTTCTTCAACCTGGAGGCGCAGGGCAAGCCGGGCAAGCTGATCGAGATCGACGATACCGAGAAGATCTTCTCCAACCCGGGGCAGAAGGCGACGGAGGACTACATCTCCGGTCGCTTCGGATAAGCGGCAAACCAAAAGGCCCGCACTAAGGTGCGGGCCTTTTGCTATGTCGGACACCGCTATTCGTGGCCGCCGGGGCGCGTGACCGAGCCCCGGCGCGCCGGTGCGTGCCGTGTTTCGTTGTCCGGCAGGGTAACTCGACTACAGCTCGACGTCGGGATCCGGCGGCAGCTCACCGGTTACCAGGAAGATCACCCGGCGGCCGATCTCCACGGCATGGTCGGCGAAGCGCTCGTAGTAGCGGCCGAGCAGCGTGACATCGACGGCCGCGGCGACGCCGTACTTCCAGTCGCGATCCATCAGCAACGTGAACAGGTGACGGTGCAGATCGTCCATTGCCTCGTCGTCATCGTTGAGCTGCGCGGCGCGCTCCGGATCGCGGGACTCGAGCACCTCCCTGGCGCCGGCACCCATATTCACCGCTACTCGGCCCATTTCCGCGAAGTAGCCATTCACCGCCTCGGGTAGCGCGTGGTTGGGGTGGCGCCGCCGGGTCACCTTGGCCACGTGCAGCGCCAGCGCGCCCATCCGGTTGACGTCCTGGACGATCTGGATCGCGCTCACCACCTGCCGCAGGTCGCCCGCCACCGGCGCCTGCAGCGCAAGCAGGGCAAACGCCTTCTCCTCGGCATCGGTGATCATTTCGGCGATCCGGTCGCCCTCGCCGATCACCGCTTCAGCCAGAGTGAGATCGGCCTGGAGCAGAGACTGGGTGGCCCGTTCCATCGCCGAACCCGCCAGACCGGCCATCTCGCCCAGCAGGTGGGCAAGGTCGGCCATTTGCTCGTTGTAGATGACACGCATGAAAAGAGACATTAGTGCCAGGTGCTGACCTAGTCACCAACACTGGGTTAATGGGCGGTGCCGAACGTTAGCGAGAACGTTGCCCCAGCTCACGGCCTTCCCTACTTGCAGGTTTCGTCCGCGGCGTTGACGTGCTCCAGGTCCGAGGGCAGTGTGACCGGTTCCGCACTCGCCACGGTGACCGAGACGTTCGAGATCGAATCGCCGACCGGTGTGGGAGTGCGAATGGTCGGGTTATCGGCACCGATCACGACCTCGATGATGCCACCGAGACTGTTCGACTGCTCCATCGACGCTCCGGGCAGCGAACTAGCCACCGTGGCCGCCTCGGCCTCATGGCCGGGCGCGAAGCGCACCTTGGTGGCGACCTCGGTATTCCCGCCCGAGTAATTGCCTGTGTTGTAGATCTGGAAGCCCTGATTGCCGAGCTTGGTCGCCGCCTTGTTGGCCGCGCCGGGTGTGTCCGAACCATTGGAGACCAGCAGCGATACCGAACTCGGATCGACCGCGGTCAGCTTCGGTGGCGCCGGCTGGGACGACGGGATCGAACCGGGGGCCGGGGTCGACTTCTTCTCGCCGGGCAGCGGCTGGTCATCGATGACGGCGCGGAAGATCGCTTTGATATCCGAATCGCGCGGGATCTCGTTGCCGTAGGAGGTGGTGCCCGCGGTCGGGATGGTCAAGAAGGTGACCGCGCCCGCGTCGACCTTCTGCAGCGAGCGGCCCAGGGTCAGCAGGTCGGTCGGTTGCACCTTGTCGACGAAGGTGTGGCTGGTGAACGCGGAGATGAAGCCGTTCAACTTGCCGGGATCGAAGAGCACCCGGCTCGACAGCGCACCGCGCAGCAGCGAGGCCAGGAAGCGCTGCTGCCGGTTGATCCGGTCGTAGTCGCTGCGTTCCTCGCCGTAGACGTGCCTGGCGCGCACATAGTTGAGTGCGGTCTCACCATTGATGTGCTGGTGGCCCGGATTCTCCAGCACGGTGCCGAGAATGCCATCGATGATCGGCTTCGGTGTACAGACATCGACGCCGCCGACCTGATCGACCATTGCCTCGAATCCGGCGAAGTCGATGCCGATGAAGTGTCCGATGCTCAGACCCGTCATCTTGCGGATCACATTGACCAGACATTTCGGTCCGGCGAGCGCGTACACGGCATTGAGCTTGTCGCCCATGGCCGCGGGGAAGACCTCGTTGGTGTACTCGGCCTTGTCGTTGTCCCAGCCGTTGCACTGCGGACGGCTGACATCGAGGTCGCGGGGGAACGAGACCACCACGACGCGCGAGCGGTTCTTGGGGATGTTCACCAGCATGACGGTGTCGGCGCGGGAGCCCTCGGCATCGTCCAGGGTGCCGGCGCCGACCTGGCCGTTGACGCCCGCACGAGTGTCGGTGCCGACGAGGAGGAAATTCTCGTCGCCGAGTTGGGCGCCGGAGTCGAGGACGTCTTCGGGATGGTCGTCGAGTGCGGAGACCTGAGTGAAGCCATTGGCGGTCGAGCGTAGATAGCTCCAGCCGCCGCCGGTGACCAGCAGGGCGACCACCGCACAGATTGTCAGGCTGGCGCGTCCAGCAACCTGCAGCCGCTTATTGCGGCGTTGTTTACTCGCGGCGAGCCGGGACAGGCCGACGCGGGTGGATGCGGTTGCGGTTGTCGGCTCATCCGGATCGGTGGTCGGCCAGCCGATGGCGCGCTTCTTGGGGCGCGGGGTTTCCTCGACCGGGGGGATTACGTCGGTGACGACTTCAGGGGGTTCTTTCCCGGAAATTGTCGATGCGCGGCGTTTCCCGGTGCGTGCGGTTGTCGGGGTGCCCGCGATGTCGTCGACGACCGCGGAGGCCGCCGAACGGCGGGTGGCGTCGGCCTTGGCGGCTGGAGTGGCAGTCGTACGGGGTGCGTCGGTTTTGCGGGCGGCTGGGGTGCTCGAGGTGCGGGGTGCGTCGGTTTTGCGGGCGGCCGGGGTGCTCGAGGTGCGGGGTGCGTCGGTTTTGCGGGCGGCCGGGTTGCCCGACGTGCGAGGTGCCCCGTCGTTGCGTCCGGTGGGCATGGCCGATGTACGCGGTGCGTCGGCTTTGCGTCCGGCTGGCGTGGCCGAGGTGCGAGGCGCGTCGCCGTTACGTCCGGAAGGCATGGCGGAGGTCCGGGGCGGTGCGTCCGCTTGGCGCGCCGCTGGAGCGCTCGATTTGCGCGGCGGGGTGTCGGCTTGGCGTGCGGAGGCTTCGGGCGGCTGCGGGGCAGCCCGGTTCGCATGCGTGGGCGGTGCGTCCGGTGGCGTGGACCGACGTCTGCGCCCGCTGCGTTCGTTGTCGACCTTCTGGACCAGGTCCTGAACCGTCAGCGGTGCCGAGCCGGAATCAGGATCGTTATGTCGGGCTCTGCGTGAGGACCGTGCACCGTCGCGTTCGGTGTAATCCGCCGTGGGATAGCGCTCCCACGGGGCGCGACCTCCGGGCCGTGGCGACTGCCCGTGCCGATCGTCACCCACCAACGAACCTCGCTTTTCGTCTCCGCTGCCGTTTCGGCCGCTTTCGACCGGCATGACCGATTCCGCCAATGATAACGATTCCGCCACGGCGAGCCAGCCCAGTGCGAAATCGGCGAGCCGAGGTTGTGTCGCACATCTGGATGTGTGCTGGTCGGAGGGTTTCTGACGATCGGATGACAGTGCGAATGCACGTACAGGTCGCCTGCGGGTCGCTCGAAACGATCAGCCGCCGCTGTGCATCAGATCCGCACCCGCGGGGACGGCCGGATCATCGGGATCGTCGAGCCAGCCGTGCGGTAGCGCCACCTTGCCCGGCGAACCCTGGCGCCCGCGCGGGCCCTCGGCGTCACGGGGGAAGGGCGCCTTCGGGTCGAGTTCGCCGATGAGGTCCTGCAATTGGGTGAGGCTCGACACGGTGGCGAACGAGCGGCGCAGGTCCGCGCCGACCGGGAAGCCCATCAGATACCAGGCCATATGCTTGCGCAGATCGCGCATGGCCTTGTCTTCGCCCAGGTGTTCGGCGAGCAGGGCGCCGTGCCGGTACAGCACCTCGCCGACGCGTCCGAGATTCGGTGCCTCGGGCAGCGCCTCGCCCCGCAGTGCCGCCTGCAATTCGGCGAACAGCCACGGGCGGCCGAGGCAGCCGCGCCCGACAACGACTCCGTCGCAACCGGTTTCGTCCATCATCCGAACCGCGTCGGCCGCCGAGAAGATATCGCCGTTGCCGAGCACCGGGATCGTCGTGACGGCCTCCTTGAGCCGGGCGATCGCCGTCCAGTCGGCCTGGCCCGAATACCGCTGTGCGGCGGTGCGGGCGTGCAATGCGACGGCCTTGGCGCCCTCGGCCTCGGCGATGCGGCCGGCGTCCAAGTAGGTGAGGTGGTTGTCATCGATGCCGATGCGGAACTTCACTGTCACCGGAACACCGGCCGGTTCGGCGCCGGAAACCATCGCCTTGACGATCTTGCTGAACAGTGCGCGCTTGTACGGCAGCGCCGCGCCGCCACCCAGTCGAGTGACCTTCGGCACCGGGCAGCCGAGATTGAGGTCGATGTGATCGGCCCAGCCTTCGCCGACAATGATCCGCACGGCCTCGCCGAGTGTGGCGGGATCCACACCGTAGAGCTGCATCGAGCGCGGATGCTCGTCCGCGTCGAAGGACATCATGTGCAGCGTCTTCTCATTGCGCTCGACCACCGCCCGCGCGGTGATCATCTCGCACACATAGATCGAGGTGGAGCTACCGAACTCCCGGCACAACTTCCGAAACGCCAGGTTGGTGATGCCCGCCATCGGCGCGAGCACCACCGCCGGATCGACCGGATACGGCCCGATCCGCAGCATGCTCTTGGCCTCAGCAGTAATCGTCACGCCCACCAGTGTCTCATCAGCGGTACTGCGCCCTGTTCGGCCCTCGCCGTGATTCCGGTTTTGGAAGTAGGAAGATTTTTCCTGTGTGCTCTGCCCGGTCAGCTTCCCGAAGGCGCGTCCATCCCAGGCTGCGAAGCGACGATGTGCGACGTCCCCGCCGCGCGCTTCCGGGTTCGACAACCGGTTTACGAACTCGGCCGCATACGCTTGCGCTGGGACGTATGCGTCGTACTCCGGATCCTGGACCTCATCTGCCGCGTTCGCGTCCCCGCTCGTGCGGAAAGTCGCAGTGGCACTGCGGAATTCGTCAACGGTCGACCATGGTCCCGGTCAACGTGAATTCGGCAGCACGGTAAGGCTTTCGAATTACTGGTCGCGGAGTCTGCGGTGGTAGATCTCGCGTACGGCCGCGTCGGGATGGGCGTAAGCCGTTGTGGCGCCGGTTAATTTGGCGACGCCCAGCTGGGCGCGGTAGGGCAGCAGTTGGGCTGACTTGATGATGGCGGCGAGGCGGCGAGGCACTGTCACCAGTGGTTTGTCCTGCTGTACCGATTTCACGATCGCCTGCGCGACGTCCTCCGGATCCACCGTGGTCAGCGGTGTAATCCAAGCCGGCATATCGGCACCGGCGGACAATTCGGTGCGCACGATGCCGGGCAGCACCGCGCCGACATGTATGCCGTGCTCCTTCATCTCCAGATGCAGCGCCGAGGTGAACCCGACCACCGCGTGCTTGGTCGCACAGTAGGTGGCCAGCCCTGGAAAGCCCTGTGTCCCAGCCAAAGACGCGATATTGATGAGATGTCCGCTGCCGCGGTCCATGAATCGCCCGACGGCCAGGCGCGATCCGTGGATGACGCCGTTGAGGTTGATATCGATGATCCGCTCGGTCATCGCCTCGTCCTCGTCGGCGAATAATCCGGTCGGCATGATGCCCGCATTGTTGACCAGCACATCCAGCGGGCCGAGTTCCTTGTCCACGCTGTCGAGGAAGGCGGCGAAGGAAGCCTTGTCCGTGACGTTCAGCGGTAGGCCGATGATCTTGGCCTCCGGGTCCGCGCCCAACTCCGCCGCCGTCTTGGCCACCAGTTCGACATCGATATCGCCGATCGCGACCGCGGCCCCCGCCGCGAGAAATGCCTCGGCGCTCGCGCGTCCGATGCCGCGCGCGCCTCCGGTGATCGCGACAACCTTGCCGGTGAGCGCCCCGTCGCCCTTCGATGTGCTGGACATTTCCTCGGCCTCCTGCGGTCCTGTGAGTATGGCCGGTCAGCGCGGCGCGCCGTCGGCGGCAATACCACCAGTGTTGAGGTTCGCGCCCGGATCGTCGGCGGATTCGGAATCGGGCCCGAGATGATTGCCCGGCTCGGCGCCCCAGCGCCGAGGGCACTCCGACCTTCTCAGACGGCCTCAGTAGCCTGTTTCTCGCGGGTATCACCCGCGACCACCAGGCTCATCGGAGAGAGCGAATGACGGAACGGATCGAGGGCACCGCAGCAGGCGGACACGACGGCTCCGGCGTGGAGCTGGATAAGGCTGCCGAGACGAAGGCTGCCGAGACGAAGGCTGCCGAGACGAAGGCTGCCGAGACGAAGGCGTCCGAGACGAAGGCCGACAAGTCCGGACAGCCGTCGGATCGGAAGTCGGGAACCGTGTCGATTCGCATCTCCACCGTCGTCCGCGGCGCGGTAATCGGCGCATTGGTGATCGCGGTCGCCGTGCTGAGCGGTTTTCTCGTCTCGGCCCGCGGTGATCTCGCCGATCGAAAAGATCGAGAAGCCGCGGATAAGAAGGCCGAGCAGGTGGCCACCGAATACGCGGTCGGCGCGGCCACCGTCAATTATCAGGACATACCGTCATGGATGGCCGAGCTGAAGGCGAATACCGTTGCGCAACTGGCGAATAAGTTCGATGCGACCGCGCCCGAGCTCGAACAGATTCTGGTTCCGTTGAAGTGGACCTCCACCGCCGCGCCGATTACCGCAAAGGTGATGTCGGAGCAAGGCGGTACTACAAAGTCGATGTGTTCGTAAATGTGAGTTCGACGAATGCGCAGAGGCCGGAGGGCGCGCAGACAACAGTGACCTACAACGTCACGCTGGATAAGAGCTCGGACTGGAAGATCACCGATGTGGGCGGTGTCGACGGCGCACTGCCGGTGAAGTAGCGCCGCGAGGAGTTTCGACGGTTGAATCTATAAGTTCGCCACCGAGATCGGCGTTGCCGAACATAAACGCGCCGCCGCCGGAGAAATCCGGCGGCGGCGCGCTCAGGTTTGCGGGGTCGAGATCAGCCAGCGATACCGGCGAGCTCGCGCTTCTTCGCCTCGCGGGCGAGCATGCGGTCGCGCTGCTCTTCGAACTTGATGACGTCCTGGCTCAGCTTCTCCAGGAACAGTCCCAGCCGTTCGCGCACGGCGTCGCCGCGTGCGGTGAAATCGGTGCGTTCGAAGATGTTCCACTTCTTGAGCACAGGCTGCACCACCTCTTCGAGGTGCTGGCGCAGGTCGTAGATGCCGTGCTTGGCCATCAGTACCCCGTTGCGGCGGAAGTTGGGCATGCCGGCGCCGGGCATCTGGAAGTTCTCCAGGATCAGCGTGATCGCCTCGATCGCCTGGTCGGGGGACAGATCCAGGGCCGCGCCGCACATGTTGCGGTAGAAGATCATGTGCAGGTTCTCGTCGGCCGCGACGCGCTGCAGCATGCGGTCGGCGATCGGGTCGTCACAGACCCGGCCGGTATTGCGGTGGCTGACCCGGGTGGCCAGCTCTTGGAAGGTCACGTACGCGACCGAGTGCAGGAAGCCCGCATCGGCCTCGGTCGGCGAAGCGAATCCATTGGTCATGTGGACCATGCGCGCCTCTTCGAGCGCGACGGGATCGACGCCACGGGTCACCACGAGGTAGTCGCGCATGACGATGCCGTGGCGGTTCTCCTCGGCGGTCCAGCGGCCCACCCAGGTGCCCCAGGCGCCGTCCTGCGAGAAGTTCTCGGCGATCTCGCGGTGGTAGGAGGGCAGATTGTCTTCGGTGAGCAGATTCGTGATCATGGCCGCCTTCGCGACCTCGTTCAGTCGGGACTGCTCAGGGTCCCAGTCGACCCCGCCGAGTGCCGCGAAGTTGCGGCCCTCATCCCACGGGACATAGTCGTGCGGATGCCATTCCTTTGCCAGGGAGAGGTGCCGGTTGACGTTTTCTTCGGCAACCGGCTCCAACTCCGTGAGCAGCTCGAGTTGAGTCAGATCCCTTGCCATATACAAGCCCTTCATGTGTGTGCTCTTGCTGGTCAGTTCCCCGGGGTAGACCGTGTGCCGATGCGGCCATACCTTACGGCACCGTAGGTGTGATGCGAAACGCATCTGGCTGACAAATAAGACCTCGTGATAGAGGTCATATGCCGACGTCGGCGTTCGACAACCACACCGAGTGTAGGGGCTCGGCCCGCAGCAAGGGGTCTATCGCTAGGCGCCGAGAGTCGTTAGCCCAACGTGCTGTAACGCACAAAGCCGCAGGTATCGCCATCGCGATCGTTCAGCGCTCGTCGCCGAAGAGTCCGTCGAGGCGATTCCGGAGTGCACCACCTGCGCTCTCGGCCAACGCTTCTCCGATCGCGCCGTCGATGCCACCTGGACTCTTGCCGCTGCCGCCGAGCAGACCGCCGAGTATGTCCGCGCTGCCGCCGCCGAACTGCGTCTGTGGTGTGCGCCACTGCTCACCGGATAGGCCATCGCGATCGAGCCGGCGGAAACTTGGCGACCAGATCGTTGCCGCCGGTGCTCTCCATCGGGCCGAGCGTTGATCCAGCGCGCCGACCGTCGAGGCCGCACGACCGGGCCGGTAATCCGCCGAGGAATGTCGGCAATGCCGCCTTCAGCGCATTCGTGGTGCTGGCTTGGTCGATTTGTCGGCGATCTGTCCGATGGGAACCTCGAGAGCAAATCAGCGAGGGAAGTCACTTGTTGCCGAGGGATACCCGGTGGGCGGGGTCGCGTTCGCGGTATCAGAAAGCCAGCGCTGGAATGTGATGTTTCATGGCCGCAGCCGATGCGGGTCGCGAGTTCGGAAGGACCGGAAATGACTCAGGCGTCCGGTATGGAAACCGGACGCCTGACAAGGTGCCCCCAGTAGGGCTCGAACCTACGACCTGCGGATTAAAAGTCCGTAGCTCTACCAACTGAGCTATAGGGGCGCGGATGGACAGTGTAGTGGGCCCGGCGCGGATCGAGTAACCGGGGGCGGGGCGCGTCGGTCGGAAGCTTGCTTCGGTTCGCTCGGGGTTGTCGGGTGCCGGGGCCGAGTCGCGCTGGCGCGCCGGGTAACACGATGCCCGCGGGCAGCGATGCTGCCGGTAAACATTTGGTACCCAGCTTTGTTCATTCCTACCGTGCCGGGCTACCATCCAATCATGTTGCGTACCAATCTCTTTGGATTTGCGGGAGGTGTAGGGTCAGTGCTCGGGGGGACGCAGCGAGGCGGCTGGCCGGTGTCGCGCGGTCGGCGCCGTGGTGACCGGGCCGCTGGTCGGCTCGGATGAACAATGCTGCGTCGCTGTCGAATTCGGAAATCCGAGGCATCACTTTGCTCGATTGCGTGAAGTTTGCCGTAACAGATATCCGTGTGTTTGGGCCGCTGGAGTCTACGGTTTGCCGCGTGTCGGATGGTGTTTCCGGGTACCGTGACGCCTTGGTGAATTACGGAAGAATCGTCGACTTACCCGGCGATCCGGAATTCGGCTTATCGTTGGTGTGCCCGAACGTGTCGCGGCCGGTACGACCGAACGCGACTTCCTACGAGTCGACGCCGGGGGAGGCAGATCCGAGACGAAGTAATGCCCAGGTGCGCACCCCCTGCGGCGCACCTGGGCAAGAAAACTATACCAGCTGGTGTGTTTCAGGATTTTCGCAAGTTTTCGTACCGAAAGTTTGAAACGGGGCGAAATCCCGGTTTGAAGTATTGATAAAACTCATAACTTCGCGCCAATGGTCCGTTCTTTTGGGGCACCGATTTGGCGACGAGTAGGCTTCGGAGGCGTTTCGAGCATGGCACGGCAGCAAGAGCGGGCCCGCCGGACACGCGCGGCGATAATCAGGTCCGCCGCCGTTGAGTTCGGGAAGAGCGGCTATGCCGCTGCATCGCTCAACCGCATTTTGGAAGGTTCACGCGCCACCAAGGGCGCTATGTACTTTCATTTCGATTCCAAGGAAGATCTCGCGCGCGCGGTACTCGAGACCGCGGTCGACCGATACCGCACCTCGGCCGAGCGTTGGCTTGCCAGAACGGATCTCGGTCCACTCGACGTCCTGCACGGGATGGTCGACGAGGTGGCATTGCGACTCGAGCACGACATCATCGTGCAGGCCGAATTCCGATTGATCATCGAACCGGACTTCTATCGCGATGTGCAGACCGGCGGCGGTCGGATACTCGGCCGCGCCACCAGAGCGCTCGCGGTCCGAGCCATCGATCAGGGGCAGCTGCGCGCCGACGCCGACCCGGACCGCTTCACCCGCACCATTTCCGCGGCCCTGGCCGGCCAGCGCTATCTGATCGATATCCTCGGCAACGGGGTCGATCTGCGGACCCGGTTCCAGGAGGCGCTCGAGGTCGTGGTCGAGGCGATGGCCACCCCGGAATGGGCCGAGAAGTTCCGCAACGACGGCTGGCGCGCACAGGCCCGACTCGAAGAGCTCGGTTTGGGAGCCTGAACAGCCGATTTGGGAAACGCGGCCGATCTGTCATAAGCTATCCCAGCTCCCAACGGACACCCGTTGAAGCCGGTCCGGAGAAATCCGGGGCGAGCCCCCTTCGTCTAGCGGCCTAGGACGCCGCCCTTTCAAGGCGGTAGCGCGGGTTCGAATCCCGTAGGGGGTACGGTCTTCGGATCGTTGGAAGCAACGCAAGGCCCTGTGGCGCAGTTGGTTAGCGCGCCGCCCTGTCACGGCGGAGGTCGCGGGTTCGAGTCCCGTCAGGGTCGCAAAATAAGCGCCGGAGCAATCCGGCGTTTCGCGTATGGCATTCACCACGGGTGCCTGCGGCCAGGTAGCTCAGTTGGTACGAGCGTCCGCCTGAAAAGCGGAAGGTCGCCGGTTCGATCCCGGCCCTGGCCACCCGCAGACCCGCGGACTCTGCGCGCAGAAAGCGCGCGCCGAGTCTGCGGGTTCAGTGTTTTGTGGGGTGCGATCCTCACGCCCCGCTCGGCGGCCTCTCGCCCCGCGAACCCCAAGTCCGTCCTGGTGTGCCGTGGCTTGGCTGTGGCCGTTTTCCGGTGTTGCGCTACTCGAGTTCGGCCTCTCGTAGAAGTGGCGTCCTGTGGTCGTGGCCGCTTTCACGGCATGACCTTGTTTCGGCTGTGGCGCTGTCCAGTGCCGCTGGTCGGTGTGCGTCCTGTGGGCGTGGTCGTTTCTTGGTGTGAGCTTGTCTCGGTGTGGTGCTGCCCAGGTGTCGTTGTCGGTCGATGTGCGTCCTGTGGGCGTGATCGCTTCTCAGGTGAGTTGTTTCGAGGGGGGTCTGCCCGGGCGGTCGTTGCTCGCGTGTGGTGTTTTCCGTCGGGTTACCGGGTGTGCTTTCTCGGGTGCGGCGATCTCTCGTGCCCACAGGAGGCGGATCCGGAGAAGGAGCGGATCTCAGGCATTGGGGCGGAAATTGGGGGCTTGGTGATCATGGTGGTGGGATGCTGGGGGGATGGCGGAGAAGTGGTATTACTGCTTGAAGCATCAGCGGGCCGAGAGTGGGAAGCAGTGTTGGTTTCGGGATCGGATGGGGCCGTATCCGGATCAGACCACTGCTGAGCGGGCGTTGGAGATCGTGCATGCGCGCAATGCCCGGGAAGATGCTCGGGACCGGGATTGGCGCCATGGCGATAAGTGAGCCGGCGTCAGGGGTGGTGTGCGGCAACTGATTTCGGTGCGGATCCGGGGATACTCGGCGGGGTGGGTGCGGTGATTTGCGAGGTAGTCGGCAGGTCGCGGGTATTCGGGTGATGGCGGGAGCGTGCGGGCGCTCAGGTGGTCTTCAGTTCGATCAAGTACGGTTCTTGGCAATCAGACGAGTGCTCCGGGTCCTGTCGTGGGTCTGCGGGCTGGAACAGGTGAGCAGGGAGGGCGACCCTTGAGGGTTACCGTTGTTGTGCCGACCTACAACGAGCGGGAGAATCTGCCGGTTGCGGTGGAGCGGCTGACGGCGCTGCTGGTGCCCGATCTGCATGTGCTCGTGGTGGATGACAATTCGCCGGACGGGACCGGTGAGATCGCCGACAAGCTGGCGGTTGAGCTGCCGAATGTCGTGGGCGTACTGCACCGCACCGAAAAGGACGGATTAGGCCGCGCCTACGTGGCCGGGATCACCCGGGCATTGGACGAGGGCGCCGATGTGGTGATCCAGATGGACGCCGACCTGTCACATCCGGCCGAGGTCATTCCGGCCATGCTGGAGAAGCTGAGCACCACCGATGCCGGTGTCGTGCTCGGCTCCCGCTACGTGCCCGGCGGGTCGACCGCCGAGGAGTGGAAGTGGTACCGCAAGGCGCTGTCCGCGTGGGCCAACTTCTACGTGAACCTGATCCTGCGTCTGAGCGTGAAGGACGCGACCGCCGGATTCAAGGCGTGGAAGGCTGACACGCTGCGCGCCATCGACGTGGCCTCGATCCGCAGCAACGGATACTCGTTTCAGGTCGAGATGAACTATCGGACCGTCAAGAAGGGCATCACGATCGCGGAGGTGCCCATCCGGTTCGAGGAGCGCACCCTCGGCGCCTCGAAGATGAGCCTCAAGGTCCAGCTGGAATCCGCCCTTATGCCGTGGAAGCTACTGTTCGGCCGCTCGGTCTGACACATTCCCGACGATGACCGGGCATCCGCACTCCAGTCGGGCATCCGTACTCCAGTCGGGCATCCGCACTCCAACCGGGCATCCGCACTCCAACCGGGCATCCGCACTCCAACCGGGCACCCGTCCGCCAAATATCGGGCACCCGATCGCCTGCCGGACATCTGTGTACGGAGTACCGCGGTATACGGGGGTGCACGGTGAAGGCGCCCGGCGGCGACATCAGCGGTCCGGCTGTGGCCAGTTCAGCAGGGTGTCGGTGTACAGCTGACGAACGGCTTCGACATTGTCGTCCATATCGCTGGGGTCCCAGCTGCTGACGTCGATCGGGTCGAGTATGGCCACATCGACGGTGCCCTTGCGCGCGACCATCGAGTTGCGCCAGTTGACTTCACCAGCATTGCGGATCACCACCGGGATCACCGGCACCCCGGCCTGAATCGCGATATGGAAGGCCCCCTTCTTGAACGGGCCGATTCTCGGCGTATACGACCGGGTGCCTTCGGGTGAGACCGCGATCGACAGCCCGCCGCGCAGCGTATGCACCACCGGCGCGAGCGCCGCCTTGGCCTGCGTGGTGTTCGCACGGTCGATGAAGGTCACCCCGACGAACCGCATCAGCGGACCGAAGATCGGATTCTTCGTCAGCTCCTTCTTGCCGATTCCGGTGACCCCGCCTGCGAGCACCTTGGGCACGATGATCACGTCGAACTGGCTCTGATGGTTGAACAGGAAGACGGCGGGCCGTGGCGCGCGGGCGTTTTCCGCACCGCTCACGCGCAGCCGGATACCGGTTGTGCCGAGCGTCGCACCGGTTCCGTAGGCCATCAGCGCATCGGCCATCTTCCGGCGCTGGCGCGTATACGACTTGCTCAGCACACCGAACAATGCCCCGGCCAGTAGTCCGGCGAATCCGGCGACGGTGCGCAGATAGTCGATCGCGCGCGGTGGTCGGCGCGGACGGAACCTCAGTACGGGCCAATTCTGTTCGACGGCGGCGGTGCCGAGCTGGCGATCGGGATTCACCGTCACCGGATGTCCGACCACCGAGAGCAGCGGCAGATCGGCGATGCTGTCGGCGTAGACATAGCTGTGGGTGATATCCAACACATGCGCTGCGGCGAATTCGCGAACCGCGTCGGCCTTGCCATTGCGCCACAGGGTCTTTCCGTCTGCGTAACCGGTGAGCACACCGTCGGTTGTCGCCATCCGCGTGTACAGCACGTGCTCGATACCGAGTTCGGCCGCGGCGGGTTCGACCTGGAATCGGGTGAGTGCGGTGGCGAGCACAACGGTGTGTCCGGCTGCCTCGTGCGTCCGGATCAGCTGCCACGCTTCGGGATACAGATGCCCGTAGATCTTTTTCCGGAACAGCCGCGTGCCCAACTCGTCCAGCTCGGCTTCCGGTTGGGCGGCCAGTGTCCGCATCGCCTGCTGGAGGAACCGGCTGTATTCGCCATCGGTGAGTTGGTTGCGGATGCTGTCGAGCAGGGTGTCTGCGGCGGTTGCGCCCTTATTGCTCCGAAATGTCCGCCGCCACAGCGACGACCGCCCGAAACCATCCACAACAGTGGCGAAGTCGAAGACCGCGGCCACCTGCGGGCCCTGCGGCCCGGATCGAATCGCGGCGATGGCCGCCGCGAGATCCGTTGGGACCGCGGGGCTCTGTTCAGCCATCAGGCGCCCCGTACCGAAATATTGGACGGGTCGAGTGCGGCGGCCTGGGAGATGCGGGTTGCGATGATGCGCAGCTGGCCGGCGAATTCTTTTCTGCGCCGGACCAATTCGGCCCTCGGCTTGGCCGAGTCGTGACTCACGTGGGCCAACAACCCGTGGTTATCCGCGAGTTTGAGTGCGCTGGAGAACAATTCGGTGGAGACCGATTCCGGACTGTGCAGTCGCTGCTGCAGCAGCATCTGCCTACCGACGGCGACGCATTCGTCGATGAACTCCTTGCGATCGATCTCCTCGGCGCTGTCGCGGGCCTCGAGCCGCTCGGCCACGACGAGTTGCGCGTCGACGAACGCGCGCAACGCGCGATGGGCCATCATGAATCCGGATGCGGTGAGTTTGTGCAGAATATCCTCGCCGAGGGTGTCCGCCGCGGTGTGTTGGTGCCAATCCGGGTCCACCAGTAGCATTTCCGCGGTCATCTGCGCCGAGAACTCGGCCCGCTCCGGGAAGAAGAATTCGAACTTCAGCAGATCGCGCAGTCGGAAGGCCTCGTCCCAGCCCGCCCGCAGTTGATCCGGCGCCTGCATTTCCAAGGCGCACAGGATGGACAATTCGAGTATGGCGCGGTTGATGAACCAGTGCACCGCGCTATTGCGATAGAACGCGGCCTCCAGATGCGCACCCGATTCGATCGAGTACACCGGTTCCAGCCCGCCGCGATACACCGTCACGACCCTGGCCAGCGACAATTGCTCGAGTACCACCGCGAGACTCTGCTCGTCGCGCAACGCCGCCAGCTCGCCGCTCGGCAACCCGCGCTGTTCGATGTACCGCAGCACGGGCGCCAGCACGGTACGCACTTCGCCGAGGGTGAGCGCACGCTCGTGCACACCCAGTAGCGCCAACGTGACCAGCGCGTTGACCGTGACCGGGGTGACCGTATTGATACCGACGGCGACCTCGAAGGCCAACCGCTGTACGGCCTTTCGCTCCAGTTCGGCGACCTGCGCCGACTCGGCGACATTGTTCGGCGCGGTGCCCGCCGCTTCGGTGCGGTGCAGCGGGATGATCGTCGGCGGCGGGGTGAGCGGATCCCCGTATGCGGCAAGGCGATCGCGTGCCGAGAGCGGTTCGCCGAATCGCACATAGACGTGTCCGGCCGAATGCTGTTGGCTGCGTACATAACGCGCCAGCCAGGCCAGCCCCTCGGGCTTCTTCTTCCCGCCGACCTGTTCGGTGGCGATGGCGCCGAGTTCGTTCAGGCGCTCATAGGTGATCGAGACCGGGACGAGCATGACATCGTCGATCCGATTCGAACGGACCGCGGCGGCAAGGTAATTCAGCAATCCGTAGCGCGGCGGGCGTAGCTTGCCGGTGCGGGTGCGGCCGCCCTCGAAGTACCACTCCATATTGAATCGCTTGGCCAGCAGGTAGGCGAAGTACTCCTCGACCACCGCCTTGTAGACGTCGTCGTCACCGAAGCTGCGCCGGATGAAGACCGCGCCGGTGCGGCGGGCGATCGGCCCCATCGGCCAGAAGCTCAGATTCGCGCCGCCGATCACATGATTCGGTGGAAAGTCATTGCGGGCCAGCACGTCACCGAGGACCAACGCATCGACATAGGACCGGTGCGAGGGCAGGAAGACCAGGGGATGGTTCCGGTTCAACGCGCGCAACCCGTCCAGGCCGGAGTCGTCGGAGTCGACCTTCCAGGTCGAGGCATGGATCGGGCGCATTGCCTGGGTGAACAGATCCGAGACCAACCGGCTCTGGGCGGCGACGAGCTCGTTCAGCGCCTTCTCCGCCCGTCGGTACACCTCATGCGGACTCATGCCGAGCTGATCGGCGATGAGTTCGAGCCTGCGCAGGAACTCGGGGGAGTCGAGGATCTCCTCGGCCACCAGCCGCGGCACCTTGTACCGGTCGCCGATGATGGAACGTTCAGCGCGTTCCAGAGCGACGACCGCGGCGCGCACGATAGCGCGGGCGAACGGCTCGGCGGAGCCCTTCATGAGCAGCGCCGCCGCCTCCGGGTTATTGGCGCGCAGTTCGCTGAGCAGTGCTGGCTGGCCGGTGAGCACCACGTGACGGTCCGGTGATTTGCCGATCAACCGGCGTTGCGCGAACCGGTTCGGCTTGCGCGGATTGGTCAGCAGGGCCAAGTCGGCGAAGGTGATGCGGCGGACCCCGTCGCGTTCCGCCGGCAGCCACAGCACCCGGATCGGCACGACCAGCGGATCGTCGCGCCGTCCGACGAGTCGATCGCCGATCGCATCCGCATCCAGATCCAACTGGGTAATGGGTGCGTCGACGCCGAGTTCGTGTTCGACGCCGCCCTCGGCCAGCCAGGCGCCGACGAGTTCGCGTTCCACGCGGGAGCCCGCATCGATCAGTGCCACCACGGAGTCGGGTGCTGCCGCTCGAGCCGGAGCGGGCGAATCCCCGCGATGATCGATCATGACTCCTATTGAAGCCCGCCAGTGGATTCCGCGCAGGAACTCCGGCGGGCGAGTTGGGCATCAGGCCCCGACACGGCGTTTGCGATCGCGCGCGATCGTGATCGCGAACTAGGCTGCGCGCATGGATTGGGCGTTACGCGCGTGCGGCTGGCACGGCCATTACACCTATGCGCCGGACGAGCAGGATCTGGCGGAGCGGCTGCATGTTCAGACGGTGGCCGGTGTCGCGTGGCGGTGTCTGCGCTGTGGCACTTTCGTGCCCGGCGAACCGGTGGGCTCCGGACCCGCCGACCATGCGCCGGAGGTGCCGCGCGGACGACTGCTGCGGGACCGCTGGCTGATGCGGGCATTGGCGATCGAGCGGTTGGTGCGAGGTTTGCTGTTGGTGGTCGCCGCGCTCGCCGTCTTCAAATTCCAGTCCTCGCGCGAGGATATGCGGGCGGCCTTCGACCAGGAACTGCCGCTGCTGCGGCCGCTGGCCGATCAGATCGGCTGGGATATCGACCGATCCAAGATCGTGCATCTGATCGATGACGCGTTCTCGCTGTCGAATACCACTTTGCTGTGGGTGGCCATCGGCATCCTCGCCTATGCGGCGCTGCAGGCGATCGAGGCGGTCGGGCTGTGGTTGGTGAAGCGCTGGGGTGAGTATTTTGCTGTGGTCGCGACCAGCATCTTCCTGCCGTTGGAGATCTACGAGCTGACCGAGAAGATCACCGTGCTGCGCATCGGGGCGCTGCTGATCAATATCGTCGCGGTGGTCTGGCTGGTCTACAGCAAGCGGTTGTTCGGAGTGCGGGGTGGCGGGGCCGCGTACCACGCAGAGCACAGCACGGAGAGTTTGCTGAGCGTCGAGCGGTCGGCGGTCGCAGTGCCCGGGGAGTAGCCGTTCGCTGTGGTCTGGAGCACAGTAGCGACCTATGCAGGTAATGCTAACCTTACTTTTCTGAGTTAGGTCAGCATAACCTTGGAGGATCGTTGTCGACCACGGAGCGCTCGCGCGTTGAGTATGTGACCGATCCGGCGGCAGCGATGTCCCGGCTGGCGGCGGCCGAGCGCTTCGGCGAATACGTGATGTACGAACGGCCCGGCGAATGGGTATTCGCCGCGGATCCGCTCGGCAGCGTCGAACTCGACGCCAACGAACTACGCGTGTCCTGGGATGGGCGCGGCGCCACCAGTGTCTGGAAGGGCAGCCCGGCACGCGTCGTCGACAACGCGCTCGCCACGCTGCCGCTCGGCGGGCGCCTGGCCTACGGCTGGATCGGATTCGAATTCTGCGCATGGGCATTGGATGCGACGCGGCATCTGCATCCGCGTACCGCACTGGCCCATCTGATGATTCCGCGCATCGAGGTGCGTGTCGGCGAGTTCGGCGTCCGGATTTCCGGGGCGACACCGACCGAGGCCAATGACATTCGCGATCTCATCGCCGCATCCCAGGAAACCGAACTGCCGCAGGCGCATCCGGTCGACGTGCATCTCGATCCGACCGGATATCGCGATCGGGTCGCCGAGGCGGTCGCGGAAATCCGTTCCGGCCGCTATCAGAAGGTCATCCTGTCCAGGAAGGTCGATCTGCCGTTCGCGGTGGATGTCCCGGCCAGTTATCGGCTCGGCCGCGCCAACAACACTCCGGCGCGCTCGTTCCTGCTTCGCCTCGGTGGACTCGAGGCCGCCGGATTCAGTCCCGAGTTGGTCGCCTCCGTCGACGAGGATCGGGTGGTCACCACCGAGCCGCTCGCCGGTACACGCGCCTTCGGACTCGGCGAAGCGATCGATATGGCGGCTCGCGCTGAGCTCATCACCGATCCCAAAGAAATCGTGGAGCACGCGATTTCGGTGCAGACCTCCTTCGCCGAGATCACCGAGGTGGCCGATCCCGGCACGCCCGCGGTCTCCGATTTCATGGCGGTTCGCGAACGTGGCAGCGTGCAGCACCTGGCCTCGACGGTGCGCGGGCGGCTCGCGGCAGATCGTTCCAGTTGGGATGCGCTGGAGGTTTTGTTCCCGTCGGTTACAGCGTCCGGTATTCCGAAGCGTGCGGGTGTCGATTCGGTATTCCGTCTCGACGGTGCGCCGCGTGGTCTGTATTCCGGTGCCGTGGTGACGATTTCGCCGAGCGGTGCGATGGAGGCGGCGCTGGTGCTGCGGGCGGTGTACCAGACCACCCAGGGTGCGTGGCTGCGGGCCGGTGCGGGCATTGTCGGGCAGTCGCGGCCGGAGCGCGAATTCGAGGAGACCTGCGAAAAGCTGGGCAGTGTCGCGCCCTACGTGGTCAAGGCCTAGCAAATTCAGACCCATCAAGGTCGGCCCCCGTTCCGAATCATCTGCTGGGGCAACCCGGTTATCCGGGGTTCGGATCGGGGGTGGCGATATCGGACTCGCGCCACCCCCGACCGTTCCGGTCAGCCTCGGCTGGTGCGTAAGGCCTTCTTATCGATCTTGCCGACGGCGGTGATCGGCAGTTCGTCGGCCTGGCGGAGCAGGTCCGGGAGTTTGTAGGTCGCCAGGCCACGGTCGGTGAGGAAGGACTTCAGCTCGGCCAAGGTCGGCATCTCACCGTCGACAACCAGGACGGCGCAGACCTTTTCACCCAGCGCGGCATCGGGGAAGCCGACGGCTGCCGCATGCCGGACCGACGGGTGGGCGAGCAGATGTTCCTCGAGTTCATCGCAGGAGATGTTCTCGCCGCCGCGGTTGATGACGTCCTTGATACGGCCGGAGACGATCAGATGGCCGCTCGGCAGTCGGCGCACGAGATCGCCGGAGCAGTAGTAGCCGTCGGTGGTGAAGGCGCGGGCGTTGTGTTCGGGCGCGCGGTAGTAGCCGCGGATTGTGTAGGGCCCCTTGGCGAGCAGTTCGCCCTCTTCGCCCGGAGCGACATCGTTGCCCTCGGCATCCACGACCCGCACCTCGTCGGCAGGCGAGAGCGGACGGCCCTGGGTGGTGCAGACGATATCGGCGCTGTCGTCGAGGCGGGTGTAGTTGAGCAGGCCCTCGGCCATACCGAAGACCTGTTGCAATTGCACGCCCAGCGCGGGCGCGACCTCGCGGGCGTTCACCGCGGCCAGCCGTGCGCCGCCGACCTGGAGTAGACGAAGTGAGCCGAGGTCGGCGTCCTCCCATTCGGTTGCCGCGCACCAGAGTTGGGCCAGCGGCGGCACGACTGCGGTGACGGTGACGCGATGTCGTTCGATGGCGACGAAGGCGCTTTCCGGGCTCGGATCGGTGATGAAGGTGACGGCCGCGCCGACCGAGACGGTGCCCAAGATGCCGGGGCAGGCGAGAGGGAAGTTATGTGCGGCGGGCAGTGTCGCGAGGTAGACGTCGTGTTCGGTCAGCCCGCAGACCTCGGCGCTTGCGGTGGCGTTGTAGACGTAGTCGTCGTGGGTGCGCGCGATGAGCTTCGGCAGGCCGGTAGTGCCGCCGGAGACCAGCATCAGCGCGATATCGCTCGGATCGATTTCGGGCAGTGAACCACCGTCGCGGGGAATCGAATTCAGATCGGTGAAGGTTCCCGGATCGCCGAGTATCAGAACGTGGTGCAGGGTGGGCACGGCCGAACGGAGAGTTTCGGCCAGTTCGCGGTAGTCGAAGTCACCGAGCCGGTCCGCCGCGATGTACGCGACAGCCTCGGAAAGTCCGGCCAGATGCTCGATTTCGGCGCGGCGATGGGCGGGCAGGGTCAGCACCGGAATGATTCCGGCGCGTAGCAATCCGAACAGGACCGTCAGGAACTCCGGCACATTCGGCAGTTGTACTACCACCCGATCGCCCGGCGCGATGCCGAGTGCGAGCAATCCGTGGGCCATTCGGTCGGCTTCGGCATCCACCCACGCGTAGGTGCGCGCGTTGTCGGCATCGAGCAGTGCGGTGCGGTGCGGGTGCCGGGTCGCGGTCGCGCGCAGCAGGTCGCCGAGTGGGCGGCCGGTCCAGTAACCGGCCGCGCGATAGGTAGCGGCGTCGGTGGCGGGGAAGGGGACGTAGCCGTCGTGATGGGTGGGCGAGGTGGATGTCGAAGTCACGGTCTGCCTCACTGGAAGATCTGCTGCCCGATTAAGGGTCTCATAACATAGGTTAGGCAACCCTATCTCAATGCGGTAGGCTACCGCCGAGCAGTCTCGATCCGCCGGATGCGGCGGCGACCAAGGAGTGACAGCGCCAGATGGAGCCAGCACAGCGACCGGGGGACGGGGCGGGGATCAGCCGGGACGAAATTCGCGCGGCCATCGCGAGGCAGCTCGACGTTCCCGTCGAGACGATCGCCGATGGCGATGATCTGATCCAGCTCGGACTGGACTCCATTCGCACCATGAAGTTGGCGGGCGGCTGGCGCAAGTATGGGCTGGAGATCAACTTCGCGCAGTTGGCGGCGGCGCCGTCGGTCGCGGAGTGGGCGCGGTTGCTCGGTGTCGACGAATCCGTCACGACGGTCCAACCCGGACGGGTCGAAAACGTAGATCCCGAGGATGAATTCGCGCCCTTCCCGTTGGGGGCGATGCAGCACGCCTATTGGGTTGGTCGCTGTGAGGAACAGGATCTCGGCGGTGTCGCCGCACACCTGTATGTCGAATTCGACGGTGCCGAGGTCGATCCCGAACGATTGGCGGGGGCGGTGACGGATCTCGTTGCGGTGCATCCGATGCTGCGAACCAGGTTCCTTCCCGACGGCACCCAGCAGACCATTCTCAACCCGGGTCGGCCCGTGTTCTCGGTCGTCGATCTACGCGCGCTTACTTCCGCGGCGGCTGCGGCCGAGCTCGAGCGATTGCGCGACAGCAAGACTCATCAGCGGCTGTCCATCGAGGACGGCCAGGTGCTCGATGTGACACTGAGCCTACTTGCCGACGGTCGCACCCGGCTGCATCTCGATGTCGACATGATCGCGGGTGACGCGATGAGCTATCGCGTCCTCGTCGCCGACCTCGCTGAGCTCTACCACGGCGGCACGGTGCCGCCGCAGGGCTACAGCTATCGCCGCTATCGCACCGAGCGCACGGTGGATTCCGTTGCCAGGGAACGCGATAAGCAGTGGTGGCGCGATCGGCTGCCGGAGCTGCCCGGCGCACCGGAACTGCCGACCATTCCGGTCAGCGAACGCGCCGAGCCGCATCGCACCGTCCGCTACAACCACTGGTTGGAGCCGGAAGCCAAGCAGCGGCTGCTCGCCGCCGCGCATACCCGCGGCATTACACCGGCAATGGCACTGGCCGCGGTATTCGCCGAGACCATCGGCGGCTGGTCGGCGCAGAGCCGCTTCCTGCTGAATGTGCCACTGTTCCACCGGGAACCGGTGCATCCGGATATCGACCGGGTGATCGGTGATTTCACCTCCTCGATCATGCTGGAGGTGGATGTCACCGACAACGTGACGGTCGCCGAGCGGGCCAAGGCACTGCAGCGTGCGATGCACGAAAGCGGTGCACACACCGCGTATTCCGGACTCGAAGTGCTGCGCGATCTCGGCAGACAGCGCGGCGAGCCGGTGCTCGCGCCGATCGTTTACACCAGCGCGCTCAACCTGGGCGAGTTGTTCGCCGCCTCGGTCACCGAGACGTTCGGCGAGCCGGTGTGGATCATCTCGCAAGGCCCGCAGGTGCTGTTGGACGCGCAGGTCACCGAGGTGCGCGGTGGGCTGCTGCTGAACTGGGACGTGCGCGAATCGGCGTTCCCCGCGGGCATGATCGACGCCATGTTCGCCAGCTACACCGAGGCCATCAGCAGGCTGGGAGCGGGCGAAGCGGGCTGGAGCGCCGAGGCCGCCGTACAGCTGCCGGTCGCCCAGGCCGCCGTGCGCGCCGCGGTGAACGCGACCGACGGCCCGGTCTCCGGACGAGCGCTGCACCAGGGTTTCTTCGACCATGCCCGCAGCGCACCCGAAGCACCCGCGGTGCTGTGGCGGCGCGACGGCGTGGACGGCGGCTGGAGCTACGGCGAACTGGCCGCACAAGCGCTCTCGGTCGCGGCCGCGCTACGCGAGATCGGGGTCCGGCCCGGCGAAACCGTCGCGGTACAGCTGCCGAAGGGACCGGATCAGATCCTCGCCGTACTCGGTGTGCTCGCGGCGGGTGCCGCGTATGTGCCCATCGGTTTCGATCAACCGGTCGGGCGACGCGCGGAGATCCTGCGCACCGGCGACGTGGTCGCCGCGCTAACCGTCGACGGCGGCGATATGGGCCGCCCGGATATCACCTGTCTGCCGCTGTGGGCGGCGCGTACCCATCCGAATCCATTGGCCGAGCCGGTGTTTCCGGATCCGGAGTCGATCGCCTATGTGCTGTTCACCTCCGGCTCAACCGGTGTCCCGAAGGGCGTCGATGTGCCGCACCGCGGTGCGATGAACACCATCGACGCGGTGAACGAGTGGTTCGAGGTCGGCCCGACCGACCGGGTACTCGGACTGTCCGCGCTGGAATTCGACGCTTCCGTCTACGACATGTTCGGCATGTTCGCCGTCGGCGGCTCGGTCGTCGCGCTGTCGGCCGCGCAGCGCGAGGAGGCCACCAGTTGGGTGGAATTGCTGGCCCACCACCGGGTTTCGATCCTCAACTGCGTGCCGAGCATGCTCGATATGATCCTGGAGATCGGCGGGGACCACCTGGGCGCTTCGTTGCGCGCGGTCACCCTCGGCGGCGACTGGGTCGGCGCGGATCTGGCGCGGCGGCTGGCGAAGCAGGTGCCCGGCTGCCGGTTCTCCGGATTGGGCGGTGCCACCGAAACCTCCATCCACAACACCATTTGCGAGGTCGCCGACCCACCCGGGTATTGGGCCACCGTCCCGTTCGGTGTGCCGCTGCGCAATGTGCGCTGCCGCGTGGTGAATTCGGCTGGCCGCGACTGCCCGGACTGGGTGCCCGGCGAATTCTGGGTCGGCGGTGCGAATGTCGCGGCCGGTTATCGCAACGATCCGGAGCGCACCGCGCAACGGTTCGTCGTGCACGACGATCTGCGCTGGTACCGCACCGGTGATATGGCGCGCTACTGGCCCGACGGCACCATCGAATTCCTCGGTCGCGCCGACCATCAGGTGCAGATCCGCGGCTACCGGGTGGAATTGGGCGAGGTGGAAAGCGGACTGCGCACCGCACCGGGTGTGCGGCACGCGGTGGCCGCCGTGGTCGGCACGGGTGCGCCGAAGTTGGTCGCGGCGGTCTCGGGCGAGGTTGCCTCCGTCGAGGCGATTGTCACCGCGGTTCGAGATCTGTTGCCCGGCTACATGATTCCCACTCGCATCGAGATCCTCGAGCAGATGCCGTTGACCGATAACGGCAAGCTGGATCGGCGCGCGGTGGTTGCGCTGTTGGAACCCGATACGGCCGAAGCGGTGGACGTAGGCCCGCGCACGCCGCTGGAGGCCGCGCTGGGCACCATCGTCGCCGAAGTGCTCGGTACCGATCGCATCGGCGTGCACGACGATTTCTTCGGTGCGGGCGGTGACTCGGTGCTGGCCACCACGGCCGTCGCCAGGATCCGCGAATGGCTGGAGGTGGAGCATGCGCTGGTCGCCGATCTGCTGGTCGGCCGGACGGTGGCCGGGTTGGCGGGGCGTCTGGTGGAGCGGGAGACCAGCCGCGGTACGCCCGACCGCCTGGATGCCGTCGCCGAGTTGTACTTGGAGGTGCTGGCCATGACCGACGAGGAGATCCTCGCCCAGGCGTGAGCCGCGCACACTAGACTTGGCGATCATGAGCCATTGGGATACCTCGAACATTCCCGATCAGAGTGGCCGCACGATCATCGTCACCGGCGCGAATAGCGGGCTGGGGGCGGTGACGGCGCGTGCGCTGGCCGGGGCGGGTGCGCAGGTGGTCCTGGCCTGTCGGAATGTGGCCAAGGGCGAGAAGGTGGCAGGGGAGATCGGTGCGCGGGCCGAGGTGCGCGAACTCGATCTCGCGGATCTGGCCTCGGTGCGTGCGTTCGCCGATGCGGTCGACCGGGCCGACGTACTGATCAATAACGCGGGCGTAATGGCGGTGCCGCAGCGACGGACCGCCGACGGCTTCGAAATGCAAGTCGGCACAAACCATCTCGGTCACTTCGCGCTGACCGGGCTGCTGCTGGAAAAGATCTCGGACCGGGTGGTTACGGTCTCGAGCAGTGCGCACCGGGCCGGCAAGATCGATCTGGACGATCTGAACTGGGAGCGCCGCAAGTACCAGCGCTGGTCGGCCTACGGTCAGGCGAAGTTGGCCAACCTGATGTTCGCTTATGAGCTGCAGCGCAGGTTGACCGCGGCGGGTTCGTCGAAGATTTCGGTGGCCGCGCATCCCGGTTATGCCGCAACGGAACTGCAGTCGCACACCGAATCCATCCTGGACACGGTCATGGCGCTGGGCAACCGGCTGTTGGCCCAAAGCGCCGAAATGGGTGCGTTGCCGGAGATCTACGCGGCTACCGAGCAGGTCGAGCCGGGCGCGTTCTATGGTCCCGACGGATGGGGCGCCATGCGCGGCTACCCGGGGCTGTCCGGTTCCACCGCGGCATCCAAGGACGAGCAGGTCGCGCGCGGCCTGTGGGAGCTGTCGGAGAAGCTGACCGGCGTTGTCTACGCATTCGGCAAGTAGCCGAATCCATTGTGGCGCAGGTCGACTCGGTTCGACCTCTACTGACCAGGGTGTCGTCATTCAAGTGCCCCAGGCTGCGGTCTCGTGATGTGGGTCACATTCGGGGATGTCACACTCGGATGGGCCGCGTCGTCCTCTCTGTGAACCCAACCGAATGGAAAGGCAGAGATCATGGAACAGCGCTTCAACCTCTACGCCAACCCGGTCGCCGGCAGCTACGTCAAGCGCCTCATCACCGCGGGCAAGGTCGTCGACGGATCGTCCCTGCCCGCCGCCACCTACGAGCTGGTCAAGATCCGCGCCAGCCAGATCAACGGCTGCGGCATGTGCGTCGATATGCACACCAAGGATGCCGCGCACGCGGGTGAGACCGCCGTGCGACTCAACCTCGTCGCCGCATGGCACGAGGCCACCGTCTTCACCGAGGCCGAGCGTGCCGCTCTCGCCCTCACCGAAGAGGCCACCCGCATCGGTGACGGCCGCGGCGTCAGCGACGAGACCTGGGAGCAGGTGCGCAAGCACTACGACGACGATCAGACCGCGGCGCTCATCGCGGCCATCGCCACGATCAACGCGTGGAACCGGATGAATGTGATCGTCCGCACCCCGGCCGGTGGTTACGTCCCCGGTCAGTTGGGGTGAGCTGCGGCACGAAAATCGGCCCTGCGGTTACCTCGGGATAGTCCCTGGTACAGTCACCGTCGTGCAGCGCGTCTATTTCTGGTTTAGCAAGCCGGCCCCGGGTGGGTCGGTCTGCGGCAACCATTTGCGCTGACCTCACCTCCACCCCGAGCCGGATGATTGACCGGCTCGACGGGTTTCACCTCCGTGGGTCGGCCTTGAAGTAAAGGAACCCACAAACGATGACTACCGCAGCCGACGCCGACGCGCGGCATGCCCACCCGTCGCCCGACCACCACCCCTCATCGAATCGCTCCGCGATGCTGTTCGGTTTGGACGACCAACGCACGCTGAGTGTGAGCCCGTTGCGCTCACCGGCCGAGGTGCGTCAGGTGCACCGGATCACCGATGCCCTGGCCGATGTGGTCCGAGCCGGTCGCAAAGCCACCGTCGACGTGCTCGATGGTGCCGACGATCGGCTGATGGTGATCGTCGGACCGTGTTCGGTCCATGATCCGGCCGCCGCGCTGGATTACGCACGTCGCTTAGCCGCCAAGGCGGCCGAGCTGGACGATCGGCTGCACGTCGTGATGCGGGTGTACTTCGAGAAGCCGCGCACCACCCTGGGCTGGAAGGGTCTGATCAACGATCCGCACCTGGACGGCTCCTTCGACGTCAATACCGGCCTCGGCATCGGCCGCAAGGTACTGGTCGATATCACCGCTCTCGGCCTGCCGGTGGCCTGTGAATTCCTCGACCCGATCACCCCGCAGTACATCGCGGATCTGGTCTCCTACGGCGCCATCGGCGCGCGCACCGCGGCCAGCCAGGTGCACCGCCAGCTCAGCAGCGCACTGTCCATGCCGGTCGGGATCAAGAACGGCACCGACGGCGATGTGCAGGTGGCCGTCGACGGTGTGCGGGCCGCCGCGGCCAGCCACGTATTCCCCGGCACAGATCTGGACGGCCGCTCGGCGCTGATCCGCACCACCGGAAATCCGGACTGCCATGTGATCCTGCGGGGCGGCAGCACCGGCCCGAACTACGACGCCGCCTCGGTCCGCGAGGCCTGCATGCGCTTGGAGAAGGCATCGCTTCCGCAGCGGATCGTGGTGGATGCCAGCCACGGCAACAGCAATAAGGATCACAACAAGCAGGTCGATGTGGTCACCGATATCGCGGGCCGGTTGGCCGCCGGTGAGCCGGGGGTGGTCGGGGTGATGTTGGAGAGCTTCCTCGTCGCGGGCCGCCAGGATCTGACCCTCGGGCACGCCGACGCCTTGACCTACGGTCAGTCCATCACCGATGCCTGCATCGATTGGGAGACCACGGCCGCCCAGCTCGATCGCCTCGCCGACGCGGTGCAGCGGCGCCGCGATCGCTGATACCCGAGCCTGTCGCCCCGGTGAAAGCCGGGGCGCGGCTACGGATTTCGGCGCGGTTTCGCGACAACGCCGAGGATACCGCCGGAGCAGACGGTGGCGCCGTCGAAGCCCGCGGTGGCCAGATAATCGATGAGATGTCCGGGCGCGGGCTTGGGACCGGCGCTGGAAGGTCCGCCCGGCTGTCCGTATCCGTAGAACAGAAACAGTGTGCCGTCGGGCGCGAGGACCTGCCGTATCAGTGCTAGTTCGGCGGTGGGCCGCTTGGTCCAGAACAGATTCACGTTGACGGCGACAATCTTGTCGAAGCCGCAGGCCGGTCCGATTTCGGCGAGTACCCGGGCCCGGTCGAGCTGTTCCAATCCGGCGTGCAACAGGTGGACCTTGCCGCATTTGATCAGTGCGGCATGGCGTTTTGCCGCACGGGCGATGGCCGTCGGGGAACGGTCCACGCCGACGATCCGACCGCCGTCCAGCCGTGCGGCCAGGTACGCGATCGAGTCGCTGGAGCCGGGACCGATCTCCAGGATCCGGTCGTCGGGCCGCAGGTGCATGGTTTCGGCGATCCACTCGAATCGGGCATCGGCCGCCATATTCGTAATCTACGACTGTTGCGCCGCGCCGGTCGGCGGTTCGGGCCCACTCGTCTCCCGACCGCCACCCTCATCGAATCGCTACGCGATGCCGAATATCCCGGTCGGCCAATCGGGTGCCGGGCCGGGCGGGTCTGTCGCCAGTCGTCCGGCCAGCCAGGTATCGCGGCGGCTGCCGCGCTGCATGCTGCCGAGTCGCGCCATGCCCTCGTAGCGAAAACCATTGCGGCGGACCACCGCGGCCGAGGCGTGATTGCCGACGAAGGCGCGCCAGCTGATCCGGCTCAGCCCCAATCCTGCGGGCTGGAAACCGAATTCGCACACCAGGGCGACCGCACGCGACATCAGTCCGCGTCCGCGTTGCGCGGAGGCCAACCAGAAACCGATCTCCGATGCCGACTCGTCGCGCGCGTTGAGATCGATCATGCCGACGACCGGCCCATCGGCGCGCGTGCGCAGCGCCCAGATCGGGCTGCGGGTGGCCCAGCCCGGCGCGACCATATCGTCGAGGAAGGATTCGGCATTCTTGCGGTGATACGGCACCGGAATCGTCACCCACTCGGCAATGCTGGGCTCCTGGCAGCATGCGACGATATCGTCGATATCGGCCTCGGTCGGCCGCGACAACCAGATGGTTGTGTCCGATAGCGGATGATCCTCCATATGAGCATGGTGTCATGACCGGCTCGTCGGGCCTATCAGCGCGGAACGTAGAATCAGCTCAATGGTTGCCGCTCTTCTCGCCGACTTGTTCGAATCGCATCGGGCGCATCTGCTCTCGGTCGCCTACCGGCTGACGGGCAGTGCGGGCGACGCCGAGGACGCGGTGCAGGAGAGTTGGCTGCGGCTGGCCGGTGCGCACCAATCCGAGATCGAGGACCTGCGCGGCTGGCTGACCACAGTAGTCAGCCGAATCTGCCTGGACCGCTTGCGCAGTGCCGCGGTACGCCGGGAAACCTATGTGGGGCAGTGGCTTCCGGAACCGGTCGTGACCGCTATCACGCCATCGACCATGCCGGATCCGCTCGAGGCGGTGGTCCGCAAACAGGAATGCAGTCTCGCGGCCATGGTGGTTTTGGAGAGTCTGACGCCACCGCAGCGGGTGGCATTCGTACTGCACGACGGGCTTTCGGTGCCGTTCGACGAGATCGCCGAAATCCTGGGCATTTCGGTGGAGGCGGCGCGTCAACTGGCCGTGCGGGCCAGGAAATCCGTCGCACAGGCCCCGCCGCCCGTCCCGGATGTCGAGCACGCGGCAGCGGTGCGTAAGTTCATCGACGCGCTGTCCGCCGGTGATATCGCCGCGATAACCGCTGCACTGCACCCGGATTCGGTGATGATCGGCGATGCGAACGGCACCACATCCACCGCGATCAATGTCATCGCCGGCGCGGACAAGGTCGCTCGTTTCTTCCTCGGGCTGGTGCGCAAGTACGGTATGGACGGCTCCTCGGAACCGACGCTGGAATTCGAATTCGCCACGGTCAATGGGCAATTGGGTTTGGTCGTGTATCGGGTCGGTCCGGGTTACGGGCGGCTCGAGGGTCCGCCCCGGGTGATCGGATTCGCGGTTCGCGACGGATTGGTCTGGGGTACCTACGATCTCGCGAATCCGGAAAAACTGTCCCACGTCCGTCTGGGGTGAGGCGGTGCCAGGCCGTGGCCCTCATCGCCGGGCCTGACACCGCCATCGGATTACGGCGTGGACGAGCCCAGGAACCAGTCCCCGGTCGACGATCCGGTGCCGCTATTGCCGGTCGATGAGCCGTTGAACCAATCGCCGGTGGAGGAACCGAAGCCGGCGATCAGATCGTGTGCGACATTTCGCAGGAAACCCAGTACCGTTCCGGCGACCTCCGACGCGGCCGGCTGCAGTACCAGGTCCAGATACGAGGCCATAAAGCGCCCCTTTCGAGATACCGCCGCAGGCCGGCGGTTTGTGAGGTAGAACACGGCGAGGCTAGCTGTCGTTGGGGCAACGCACAACTTCGCAGGTAGAAGGCTCAAATCAAAAGTGAAATATAGCCTTTCGCTATCTGATGGCAACAATAGCGATCGCTGGGCTACTCTCCGGATATGTCCTCGCAACCCGCGACCGTCGCCCGCCTGCGCCCCTTTGCCTCCACGATCTTCGCGGAGATGACCGATTTAGCTGTGCGTCACGAGGCGATCAACCTGGGCCAGGGCTTTCCGGATACCGACGGGCCCGCGGGCATGCTCGAGGTCGCGCGCCAGGCCATTGCCGACGGGTTGAACCAGTACCCGCCCGGCCGCGGTATGCCGATCCTGCGGCGCGCCATCGCCGCCGACCGGGCCCGCCGCTACGGCACCCAGTACGACCCGGACACCCAGGTGCTGGTCACCGTCGGCGCGACGGAAGCGATCAGCGCCGCCGTGCTCGGTCTGGTCGAGCCCGGCCGAGAGGTCGTGCTGATCGAGCCGTATTACGACTCCTATGCGGCCGCGGTGGCCCTGGCCGGAGCGCAACGGCGCACCGCCCACCTCGTCGCCGACGGTGACCGCTTCGTACTCGACCTGGACAGCCTGCGCGCCGCCATAACGCCCGCGACCAGGATGCTGATCGTCAATTCACCGCACAACCCGACCGGCACCGTACTCGACCGCGCCGATCTGACCGCGATCGCCGAAATCGCCTGCGAGCACGACTTATTGGTGCTCACCGACGAGGTATACGAACACCTCGTCTACGACGGCAACGAGCACATCAGCCTCGCCACCCTGCCCGGTATGGCCGAGCGCACCGTCGTGGTGTCCAGCGCGGCGAAGACTTTCAGCGTCACCGGTTGGAAGACCGGCTGGGCGCTGGGTCCGGCCGAACTCATCGACGGAGTGCTCGCGGCCAAACAGTTCCTGACCTTCGTCGCCGGTGGGCCGTTCCAACCCGCCGTCGCGCACGCGCTGAACCATGAACTCGACTGGGTCGCCGCGCTGCGAGACACGCTGTCGGACAAGCGACTGCGCCTCGCCGCCGCGCTGAAGGACACCGGCTTCGGAGTCAAAGAGAGCGCGGGTGGCTATTTCATCTGCGCGGACATCACACCGCTCGGCGCAACCGACGGTTTGGCCTTCTGCCGGGAACTACCGGCTCGGCTGGGTGTCGCGGCCGTGCCGCTCATCGCCTTCGCCGACCACGTCGCGGCGTGGAATCACCTGGTGCGCTTCACATTCTGCAAACGCGACGAAACCCTCGACGAGGGCGTGCGCCGACTCCGGGCCGGTGTTCGAGTGGGCTAAGCCCGGTCCTGCGGGCGACGCCGCGCCTGTGGTGCGTGCCAGTCGTACCGCATCGCGAGCAGGCGAAATGCGATGGCACAGAGCGCGGCGCAGGCGCCGGTGATCGGGTTGTAGGCATTGAAATGCAATAGCGTCGCGGTTGTTGCCGCACCGAAAAGTGCTGGTACCGCATAGATCTGCTCGGGTATCAGCACACTTGGCGTCTGCCCGCCGAGCAGATCGCGGATCACTCCGCCGCCGATCGCGGTGACCAATCCGAGCAGTGTGGCCGATGGCGCGCCGAGACCGTGGTTGTAGGCGATCACCGTGCCGGTCACACAGAACAGCCCGAGCCCGAACGCATCGGCCACGCCGAGCGGACCACCGGTCACGCGCGGTGACGGATGCCAGAAGAAGATGATCGCGGCCGCGACCAGCGCCGTCCACAGGTAACTGAGATCGACGAACGACGCGGGTGGCGTCCGGCCGATCACCAGATCCCGAATGACACCGCCACCCAGCGCCGTACTGCAGGCCAGCACCACGATCCCGAATACATCGAATCCACGTCGCACCGCGAGCAACGCCCCCGAGGTCGCGAAGGCGAAGACGCCGAACAACTCCCCGACGTGCTGGGCGGTATTCACCGCGGAATCGAAAGGCGCCATGCGCACACGATCACATATGCCGCGGCGCCCGCGTTCAGGCAGGCATCGGCCGCGCACGGTCGGTCGCGACCAGTACCGCGATCCCGCCGAGCATCGTGCCCATGAAATAGCGCTGGATCCGCAACCACAGCGGTCGACCGGTCAGGAAGGCGGCGATCCCGCCCGCGCCGAGCACGATCAGCCCGTTCACCGTCAATGCCACTGCGATCTGCACCGTCCCGAGGCACAGGCTCTGCAACCACACCCGGCCGTGCTCGGGCGCCACGAACTGCGGAATCAAGGCCATGTACATGATCGCGATCTTCGGATTCAGCAGATTGGTGACCAGGCCCATGGTGAACAATCGCCGCGTCGGATCCGGAGGCAGCTGGGCGGGGGCGAATACCGAGGTCCCACCGGGGCGCACCGCCTGCCAGGCCAGCCACAGCAGGTATCCGGCGCCCGCCAACTTCACCGCCAGATACAGGCCGGGCACGATTGCGAACACCGCGGTAATCCCTGCCGTGGCCGCCGCCAAATAGACTCCGAATCCGGCCGCGACCCCGCCGAGCGACACCAATCCGGCCCGCCGCCCCTGCGAAACACTGCGTGACACCAGATACATCATGTTCGGTCCCGGCGTGAGCACCATCCCCAACGCGGCCGCCGCCACTCCCAGAATCGCCGCAGTTTCGATCATGCCCTCGATACTCACGCACACACGTCGCTCTCGTCTCGGGCCAGTTGGGTGGTGGTGGACTGGCGTCCCCGCCCATCTCGATCCAGCGGGATCCCGCGGTCTCCAGACGCGAATAGGCGATCGGTGCATTCCGTCCCGGAACAAAATAGGCCGCTCGGACGCTGTATGTGCGAGGCCGACGCGAGCTATCCCCGTCGGCGGGGGCAGGATCGATGCCGCATCCGATGGGTTGTCGGTGGTGTCGGGGAGAATGGGCCGCAGTCGCACGAGCGATCGGATGAAGCCGGACGCCGTATATGAGGAGATGTGAGGCGGAGTCGTGACCGAGCGTAGCGAGGGAACCATCAACACAGCACCTGCGGTCGCAGCGGAGCCGAGCGCTAGCGAGGCGGAGCTGTGACCGACGGTCCGCTGATCGTTCAGAGTGACAAGACGCTGCTCTTGGAGGTCGACCACGAGTTGGCCGCAGTGGCGCGGCAGGCCATCGCGCCGTTCGCGGAATTGGAGCGGGCGCCGGAACATGTGCACACCTATCGCGTGACGCCATTGGCGCTGTGGAATGCGCGGGCGGCGGGGCATGACGCCGAACAGGTGGTGGATGCCCTGGTCAACTACTCGCGGTATGCGGTGCCGCAGCCGCTGCTGGTCGACATCGTGGACACCATGGCTCGCTATGGCCGGTTGCAGCTGGTGAAGAATCCGGCGCACGGCTTGACGCTGGTCAGTCTGGATCGCGCGGTGCTCGAGGAAGTGCTGCGGCACAAGAAGATCGCCCCGATGCTCGGCGCCCGCGTGGATGACGACACCGTCGTCGTGCATCCGTCCGAGCGCGGCCGGATCAAGCAGATGCTGTTGAAGATCGGCTGGCCCGCCGAGGATCTGGCGGGCTATGTCGACGGTGAGGCGCATCCGATCGAGCTGGACTACATCGGCGGCCATTGGCATCTGCGCGATTACCAGGAGATGGCCGCGGATTCGTTCTGGGCCGGTGGCTCGGGTGTCGTCGTGCTGCCGTGTGGTGCTGGCAAGACCATGGTCGGCGCGGCCGCGATGGCCAAGGCGCAGGCCACGACGTTGATCCTGGTCACCAATACGGTGGCCGGACGGCAGTGGCGGCGTGAGCTGCTGGCGCGAACCTCGTTGACCGAGGAGGAAATCGGCGAATACTCCGGCGAGCGCAAGGAGATCCGTCCGGTCACCATCGCTACCTATCAGGTGATCACCCGCCGCACCAAGGGCGAGTACAAACATCTCGAACTCTTCGACAGCCGCGACTGGGGCCTGGTGATCTACGACGAGGTGCACCTGCTGCCCGCACCGGTCTTCCGGATGACCGCTGATCTGCAATCGCGGCGCAGGCTCGGTCTCACCGCGACCTTGGTGCGCGAGGACGGCCGCGAGGGCGATGTGTTCTCGCTGATCGGCCCCAAGCGCTATGACGCACCGTGGAAGGATATCGAGGCGCAGGGCTGGATCGCCCCGGCCGAGTGCATCGAGGTCCGGGTCACCCTTACCGATGCCGAGCGGATGGCCTATGCCACCGCCGAGCCGGAAGAGCGCTACAAGCTCTGCTCGACCGCGCGCACGAAGATTCCCGTGGTGGAATCGATTCTGGCTCAGCACAAGGATGCGCAGACGTTGGTGATCGGCGCGTATCTGGATCAACTCGACGAACTCGGCGCCGATCTCAATGCTCCGGTAATTCAAGGTTCGACTAAAACCAAAGAGCGCGAAGAACTTTTCGATGCCTTCCGGCGTGGTGAGATTCCGGTGCTGGTGGTGAGCAAGGTCGCGAACTTTTCCATCGATTTGCCCGAAGCCTCTGTGGCGGTACAGGTTTCGGGAACATTCGGTTCGCGGCAAGAAGAAGCGCAGCGGCTCGGTCGGTTGTTGCGGCCGAAACACGATGGTGGCCAAGCCCACTTCTATTCGGTCGTCGCACGTGACACCCTGGACGCCGAATATGCCGCGCACCGGCAGCGTTTCCTGGCCGAACAGGGTTACGCGTATCGCATTACGGATGCCGATGACTTGCTGGGACCGGCCATAGGATAAGCGGAGGAATCATCTCCGATACGTGTGCTAGGAATAAGACGTGCGACGCTTCGAATTCGCGGTGGACCGGCAGCACGCCCATGCGGTCAACGAAGTCTTCGCCGACCTACGTCGACTGCGCGTCATGGCGATCGCGGCCGCCGTCATCGCCGCGACCGGCACCGCGTATCTGATCTGGCTCAACCACCCGTGGGCCTATCTGCTGGCGATCGCATTCGCGCTCGGCGCGGTGGTCGCGCTGTGGGTGGCGTTCTGGACGCCGCACCGCTCCAGCATCGACAAGCTCTATGCCGACGGTGAGCTGGTGCCCGCGGTGGTCTCCGAAACGCATCCGAGCGGCGTCGTACTGCTCGCATTGGTCGATATCTCGAAACCGGAGGCCCATGATCGGCGCTATGCCCTGGTGATCAGGAAGGTCAGGGATCTGCCCGGACATGAGAAGCGCGCGGGCGAGCGGGTGCCGTCGGTGGCGGTGCGCACCGATCGGGCGCCGGGTCAGGTCGGTGAGCGCTGGCAGTCGGTCAGTGCCATGCCGATTGCCTGGGGCACTCGCGACGGCACCGTCATCGATCGGGCGCGTGCGGCCATCAGCGAGGTCGAATGGCGGTTGCTCACCGATAATCTGGAACTCGCCGACAAGGTGCGGCGCACCTCCGCCAAACGGTTGCTGCTCGACCCGCACCAGCTGCCCGGTGACCTGGGATCCTGATCAGCCGAATTCCCTTGCGCCGCCGAATAGACTCGGTAAATGGTTCCGGCGTCCAACCTGCTGGCTTTCATCGCCGCATCGATTGTCATCATCGTCATCCCCGGACCGGGTGTGCTGTTCACCATCGGCCGGGCCCTCGCACTCGGCCGCCGCGCCGCTCTGGTCTCGGTATTCGGTCATTCCGCTGGCGTTTTCGTCGCGCTACTGCTGGTCTCGGTAGGTCTTGGCACCCTGCTCGCGGCCTCGGCGCTCGCGCTCACCGTGGTCAAGTTCGCCGGTGCGCTCTACCTGATGTACCTGGGGATCCAGGCGATTCGCGAGCGTAAGGCGTTGCGGGCGGCGCTGAACGCGCAGATCGACCCCGCCGATGCCAAGGTGTTTCGGCAGAGCGTCTTCGTCGGGCTGACCAATCCCAAGGCGATCGTCTTCTTCTCCGCGGTACTGCCGCACTTCGCCGAACCGTCGGCGGGTTCGCTGCAGCTGCAATTCCTGATCCTCGGCACCATCTTCCTGGCGATCGCACTGGTCTCCGATAGCGCATGGGGCCTGCTCGCCGCATCGGCCCGCGCCTGGTTCGCGCGCTCGCCGCAACGACTGGAGGCCGTCGGCGGTGCCGGCGGTGCGATGATCTTCGGGCTCGGCGCGTCGGTGGCGCTCAGCGGTAGCGCCGACTGAAGCGGCTACCATCCACCGAGGTCGGGTGGGGCCGCGAAAGGGGTGGTGGTCATATGAGGTGGTCCGGCTGGTTGTGTGCGGTCGTGGTCGGGGCACTGGTCGCCGCCCCGGTTCCGGCGAACGCCGATCCGCTCGTCGGCGCGCCAGGTCTCGGCGATCCGTACTACCCGCTGGACGGCAACGGCGGCTACGACGTCGGCCACTACGAGGTCAGCATCGACTACGACCCGCCGAGCAATCAACTCACCGCTACAACCAGGGTCGACGCCACCGCCACCCAGCCGCTGCGGATGTTCAACCTGGACTTCGACGGCCCGGATGTGCGCATGGTCTCGGTGAACAACCTGCCCGCCGCCTTCGATCGCAACGGCGAGCACGAATTGACGGTGACCCCACTGCTGCCGCTGCTACCCGGCCTGCCCTTCACCGTGACGGTCGATTACGCCGGGCAGGCCAGGAACACCGAGGGCGGGGGCTGGACCTATGCGCCCAGCGGCGGCGCCTTCGTCTCGGGTGAACCGCATTCGGCCACCAGCTGGTATCCGCTCAATGACACCCCGTTGGACAAGGCCACCTTCACCCTGCACGCGTCGGTTCCCGCGGAATGGGAGGTGGTTTCCAATGGTGTGCGGACCGAGAATGCGGTCACCGGTGCCAAGCGCAATGTCACCTGGGAGACGCACCAACCGGTGCTCGGCTATCTGACCACCGTCGCGATCGACCACTACAGCTACCTCGAGCAGCGTCGCGCCAACGGCGCCGCGCTGGTCAGTGCCTTCGCCCCGAATACGGAGCGCAATAGGGAAACCGAGCAGCGCCTGCCCGAAATCATCGATTTCGAAGAGGCGCTTTACGGTCCCTATCCGTTCGACGCCGCGGGTGGCATCTACGTCGACGCGGATCTGGAGTTCTCGCTGGAGACCCAGACCCGTCCGATCTACGCGCCGTGGACCGACCTGCCAACCGCGGTACACGAAATCGCGCACCAATGGTGGGGCGATTCGGTATCGGTCCGGCGATGGTCCGATATCTGCCTCAACGAATGCTTCGCCAGCTACACCGCTGACTATCTGTGGCCGGAGCGAAAGGAGGGTAAGGACGTCGACGCGGCCTACCGTGAGACCATTCGGAAGAACCGTGCCGAACCGAAATTCTGGGATATCCCGCTGGAAAACCCGGGCGTCGGAAATGAATTCACCTCCGTCTACTATCGCGGCCCGCTGTTCCTGCATGCCCTGCGCAAACAACTCGGCGACGATGTATTCTTCACGGCCATCCGGGAGTTCAATGCCGCGCACGCCTACGGGAACGCCTCGATGCCGGAGTTCCGCACCTTCATGCAGTCGAAATCCCCGACCGATCTGACCGGCTTCTTCGACGCATGGTTGAACCGCACCACAATCCCCTCCGACGAGTACCTCTATCCCGGCGGCCTGCGCGGCTGAGGTTCAGTCGACGCGTTCGCGGACCCGTTCCACCCGGCGCTCGGCCCGATCGAGTTGTTTCTGGGCCGCGCGTAATTGGTCCTGGGCGCCGCGCTCGGCGGTGCGGGCGAACTGCTTCTGCTGTTCGGCGTGTGCGAGCTTTTCGCGCAGTGCCTCGATGCGGGATTCGCTCTCGGCCAACCGGTGTGCCGACTGCTCGGCTTCGGTCTGCGCCGAATCCCGTGCCGCACGGGCGGATTCGAGGGACTCGAGTGCGTCATCGAGCTCCTGATGCGCACTGTCCTCGGCGGCGGGTTCGGCGGATTTTGTTGTGCCCGTGCCGCTTACCGAAATGAGCGCGGCACCACTCGGACCGAAGCCTTCATAATTCGCCGACGTCACAAGTGTGCCGCTGCGAACCTGCTCGGCGACCGCGTCGTCGACCAGCGCCGCCGTTAGCGTCTGGCCCACCTCGCGCAGTACCGCCTCGGTGACCGGATGTCCGCGATCGGCGGCCAGTGCACCCGCTCGCTTGGCAAGGGCATTGACCACTTGCTGCCGCTGTGTGGTCAGTGTGCGCAACTGGTCGCCGGACAATTCCCGCTGCGCCGTACGCAGCGCGGAGCCGAGTTGTAGCAGCGCATCGACGTCATCGGGCGCCGCGCGGGCCAGTAGATTCACCGTCCAGGCAACGACCGTCGGCTTGCGCAGTTTGCCGACGGCGGTCGCGAGGTCCTTATCGCCCGCATTCTTGGCCTCGGCCACGCGTGCCGCCCTGGCGGCGATGAACTCACCAGGGTCTAGTCCGTACAAGTCGACGGCGACCTCTTCGAGCCTCATACTTGCCAAGCGTAACGACTGGGTCTCCGGAAGCGACAGAGTGCACATACTGGACAAAAGTCCATGTGTTCGAAATGCGAAAGGCATTGCTGGTGAACAGTTTAGGACTCACGGCCATCGTCACCCTGATCCCGAAATACGTGGGCCTCGCGCTGCTGGGACTGACCGGGCTGCTCGGGCAGTACTGAGCCGCGCCTCGGTGTTGGTCGGTTGTCCGAACTGCTGATGCGGTTCGGGCGACCGGAACGGTATTCTCACCGCGTTCACAACTGCTGTGAACACGTTCGGTGAGAGAGGGTTTCACGTTGAAGTTCCCAGGAATGAGGCTGCTGGCACGCATCGTGCTCGCCCTCCTGGCGGTGGGCGCATTGGTGGCCGTGGTGACCGGTTGTTCGGCGCTCGACAATGCAAGCAAGTCCGACACCGCCAAGGCGAAGGTCGGTGATTGCATCAATGTCACCGACAGTTCGTCATCGGCCACCAAGTCCGAGCCGGTCGACTGCTCGTCGCCGAAGGCGGTTTACAAGGTATTCCAGACCGCGGACAAGAAGATCGACTGCGCGGCCGAATACACCACCTACACCGAGGACCTGGTCAGTGGCGGCCAGGCCTACATGTGCCTCGCGCCGAACTTCAAGCAGGGCAGCTGCTACGCCGATGTCGGCACCAACCCGTACAAGTACGTCGACTGCTCCTCCACCGAAGCCACCTTCAAGGTGGTGCAGCGCATCGACGGCCAGGCCGACGAATTGCAGTGCGGCACCGATGCGACCAGCTTCGTGACCGTCCCGGACCCGAAGGTCACCTACTGCCTCGGCCCGGCCAAGAGCTGATTACTCGAGTAGGGCGACCGACGCGATCCGGTGCAAGGTGAAATGCCGGATCGTGCCGGTCACCGGGTCCAGTGCGTCGAGCTGGCCGTTGCCGACCTTGAGCGGCTCGACCACGCGCTGTGACGCGACGCCCTGGGCATCGACATAACCGATATTGACCGACCGCCGCACCCGCGCCGCCAATTGCAGCAGCGCCAGGGTTGCGGCGGTGCTGGTTCTGGTGCCGTCGGGGCGTACCGCCTGGCCGTTACGGGCGCTCGCAGCCCGGTCACCGGCGCGCAGTTCCGCCACGAGCAATTCCAGCTGTTCGGTGCTCGGCGGCGTCGGGCGATATGGCTGCCTGGCATGCGGGCGCACCGCGATCCGGGCGCCGCGCGGGCGCAGATCGACAATGGTGCCCGCGGAATCCTCACCAGCTGGCGCGAATCCTGCCGCGCGCAACCGTTCGAGTAATTCGCCGAGCGGGGCCTGGGCGATGGCGACGGTCGGTGCGATGGCCCGCAGCGCGAGTTCGCTCGCCACCGGCGAGCTGAGCACCTGCGCGAGCAGCGCCGGATCGTCACTGCGAACGAACGACTGCGCCATACCGGCCCGAAGCTGGCCGTGTCTGCGCGCGACGTCATCGATCAGATAGGTCAGCGACTGTGGGATCGGTGTGCGGGAATGTGTGGTGAACAGCGTGTGCAGTTCAGCTGCGGTCATCCCGGCATCGAGCGCGCGCCGCACCGATGTGTCGCTGATCCGGTAAACCGTTGCCGCACCCGCGGATTCGATATCGGCCACGAGTGCCACCCGGCTCTGTAGCTCCGGGGTCAGTGGACCGGGCGCGATGACCGTCAGATCCGCTTGGACCAGCACATGATCGATGGGCTCGGGCAGCGCCGATTCCATCTCGGACTCGGCGTCGGATGTGCTGGTCGGCGACCCGTGCAGCAGTGCTCGCGCCGGTGAGGCGAGCGCACCGCGTCCGATGAAACCGAGTTTCGCGGCCTCGTCCACCGTGTGCTCGACTGCCTCGGCGCGAAAGTGCCTGCGCCATCGCGGTTGCCGCCAGGCGAGTAGTCGGCCGATATCGGTGGGGTCGAATGCGGTGCCGGTCGGATATTCGGCGAGCAAATTCAAGATGGTGCGTCGATCGCGTGGTGCGTGCGGGGTGCGCAGTTCGATCGACAGCGCCGCCAGCGGTTTGTCATTGGCATCGCGCATGCCGATCATCCACGGCATGCGATCCAGGTCCAGCCAGGCCTGTGCCAGCGCCACCCAGCGGCGCGCGGGCGGTGCGTCCCGCCAGCCGTCGGCGGCCGGTGTGGGGGCCCAGAAGTCGTCGGTGGAGTCGAATTCCGGTGGCGGGTCCGGCATGCCCTTCTCGATGAGTTTGGCCGCGGCGAGCAGTTCGACGAGCAGTCCGGCGCGCGGTTCGTCGATACCGGTCTGCTTGGCAATTCGGCGTAACTCCCGCACTCCGAGCCCACCCGCGCGTAATGCGGGCGCGGGGGCCTGGCCGAGCGCCTCCAGAATGTCGGCACAGTGCCGTAGTAGCTCGCCCACTTCGCCCGCGGCGACCGCATTCACTTCGGTGGGGGCGTGCTTGGTCGGTGGCGGCTCCGGTGGTTTCAGCGCGTGCGGATGGGTCACCGGCTCCCGGCGCAATACCTGAGCGACGGTGACCGGTAGTTCGACCGTCTCCTCGTCGATCCAGTGCAATAATCGCCGGCCGAGCAGTTGCTGGATCGGGCGGTCGGCCGGTGTGCCCGGTGCGGCGTCCCTGGTGCGTCCGCGCGGGCCGGTGGTGGCCAGCTTGTCGAGCAGCGCGCGTTCGGCAGGGGAGACGGCCGTGAGGGCCGCGACCACCTCGGGCTCGGTGAGGGCATCCGGAATTTCGGTGGTGCTGCCGATCGGCCACGGCAGTGCCTCGGCGGTGGCCGGAATCAGATGTAGGTCGTCGCCGTCGTTCCAGACCAGTGCACGATCGGACAGGCGAGCCAGCGCGGCATCGATCGCCGAGACCTTCACCCGATCTTTCAACTGCGCGCGCAATGCCTTGCGACTCATCGGCGTCCCGCCGGAGCCCGTCGCCCGATGCACCGCAAGGGTTTCCACGATCGCGAACTCGAGTGTGTCCAGGTCATCGGTGGCACGCAGGACCGACGCGCGCTGCTCGGCGCGGGCCGCGAGCACCGCCATGGAGGACGGCAGTGGCACGGCCAGATCGGGCCGGAGTTCGAGCAGGGCCACCAGCTGCGCATCGCTGCGGGCCGCGAGCCACCCGGCCAGGGATTCGGTCGCAGGCTCCCCCGCCTCCCCGCGCCTTTTGCCGGTCGTGAGTGCCGCGTGACTGCCGTCGCGGGCTGGCTGTCGTATGCCCGGTCCGGCTTTGGGCGTCCCCGACGAGTTACCCATGTGCTCTCGAGATCAGTCGTTGCGTCGCAGTCCGAATATTGTCGATTATGTCAGCCTAGTGGATGTCGTTTATCCGTCGCCGGGCGTTGGCAGCAGCGGAGGGCAGAGTGCTGGCCGGTCGCTCGCATGCCACAATGTGGTCGTGGTGAATAAATCGAAGAAACCCTATGTCGACAATGGCTGGCCCTCGCTCGAGGACGGTGGCCACGCGGTCACCGAACTGTCGTCGACTCGTTCCGGTGGGCTCTCGCCGTTCGGTGAGGACACCGAGTTTCCGGTCCCGGCCGATCAGCTGCCCTACATGCACCCGAATACGGTGATCAACCGCTGAGCGGCGAATCGCTCGGCACCCGGACGGAAAACCCGCGGATACGAAGAAGGTCCCTGCATCACATCGGATGCGGGGACCTTCTTCGTACGGTCTGCGGCGTGAGCGACGGGCCCGGTGGCGGTAGCGGAGCGTGACCACGGAGAGACCCGCGAGGGCCGCAAATCGAACACTGCTTCGCGGCGCGACTCAGGAGGGCAGCATGCCCTTGTTCGCCTCGTAGAAGTTCACGACTGCCGGGTCGAGCTGAGTGCCCTTGGTGGCATTGAAGAAATCGAGGGCTTCCTGCGGGATCTGCACGCCCTGGCCCTGGACGACGGCGACGGCGCGGTCGATCGCGTCGAATACCTGCTGGCTCGGGTCGGCGATGGCCTGCTCCGGAGCGGCCGGAGCGGGGTTCCAGCGCGGGGTCTCGGTGGAGGAGGGAGCGGTGCGCGGGGTGGATCCGCTGCTCAGGCCGAGCGAGGACGAGCAGGAGGGCCAAGCGCCCCAGCCCTGGCTGGCGAGGACCTTCTCGGCGACCGCGATCTGCTGTTCGCGGCTGGCCTGGTTGGCCGTCGCGGCGTATTCGCCGCCGCCGTGTGCGTTCCAGGTGCTGGGCGAGAACTGCAGTCCGCCCTGGAAACCGTTGCCGGTGTTGATGCCCCAGTTACCGCCGGCCTCGCACTGGGCGAGCCGATCCCAGTCCTGATCGGGTGCCGCGCTGGCGTTTCCAGCGAGAGCTACACCTGCGGTGCCGATGATCGCGCCGGTGACGGCGACCTTGGCCACGGTGCGTCCGGTGGAGGTTGGCTTGCGATGGCGTCCACTCATTGCGGGTTCGTCTGCCTCTCGTACGCATCTGCAAGTGGTCCGGACTGAGAGGTCGTCCGTCCCGCCCTCACCCCTGCTTCCGTTGGGGTCCGGTACCCGCGGGGCGAGGTTCGATGCGGCGGGCCGGTGGTTGCCGGTTGTCCCGGCTGGGTAAGACCGTACGACGATCCGCGCGAAAAATCACTATTTGGTAACCGGCGGGTCCGCGTGGGTCTCGGACCGGTATCGGTTGCGACGGAGATGCTTCCGTGCAGCTGAGAGATGGTGCGGACGGGCCGGTCTCGGACCGCTGCCGCTCCGTTATCGCGCCGTAATGTGACGAGGATCACATCTGTGGTTCGGTAACGATTAGCAGGGGTAACCGGTTCACCGGGATCGTCGGCCGGACCACAGTGCGAAGACGATCGCGCAGAGGAAGCCGAGCGGCGCCAACATCGCCATCAGATACAGCCACAGGCCCGGGTCGGAATCGCTGAGGACCGGCGTCAGAAATATGGCGACAATCGCAAGCAAGCCGATCGCGAACAGACCGAGTGCCACGTACAGCAACCGGTCGCCGGCGCGGCGCGGGGGCGGTGGCGCGGATGAGTTCGTCACTGCTCGACCGTAAAACTGATGTGCTTGCGTTATTCGCACCGGGGTAGACTCGGTGCCAATCGCGTCCTGCACAGCTGTGGGGCGCGTTCTTTTCGCAAACTGACAGGAGCTGTCCGCGGCGGTACGCCGGACCAGCACCTGGGCAGACGGATGTGCTCGGGCCGCTGGGGCTCGAGTTTCGATGACGAACGGGTGAGTGCAGTGCCGACCGGCAGGGTGAAGTGGTACGACGTCGAAAAGGGCTTCGGCTTCCTTTCCCAGGACGAGGGTGAGGATGTTTATGTCCGTTCCTCCGCGCTCCCCGCTGGCGTCGATGGGCTCAAGCCCGGTCAGCGCGTCGAATTCGGGATGGCCGCCGGTCGTCGTGGGCCGCAGGCACTGAGTCTGAAGGTGCTCGAATCGCCGCCCTCGGTCCGTCAAGGCCAGGACCGCGATCGCGGGGCGCACAAGGAACCGGTCGCGCGCAAGCACACCCCGGACGAGCTGCACGGGATGGTCGAGGACATGATCACGCTGCTCGAGGCCAAGGTGCAGCCGGATCTGCGCAAGGGCAAGTATCCGGATCGCAAGACCGCGCAGCGCATTTCGGAAGTGGTGCGGGCGGTCGCGCGCGAACTCGATCACTGACATTCGCGGATAACGAATTTCGCGCGCTACCCGGTCTACCGGGCAGCGCGCGAAGCACTTTCAGGCTCACCCTGTCCAGCGATCCGCAAGCAGTCGCCACGGCGAGGTGCTGATCGACTCAGCTCGCGGTGCTGATCGACCAGGCCGCGTGCGGGACGTAGAACTCCCGGCCGGTCTCGTCGCGCGCGAGGATGGGCAGCTGCAATTCGATACCGACGAGCCGCAATTCGGGCTCCGGCTTCGAATCGATGGTGACGGCGAGCGCGCCCTCGGGAAAGTCGTTGCGGCTCACCACCCGATCCACCTTCTCGCCGGTGGGCATGGCGTAGACCAGCTGGGCCAGCCAGGGCGCGTCGGCGATCCTCTTGGGCAGGGACAGCTGCAGCGGATATCCGGCGGGGACATCGAGTGTGACGGTCTCGCCGTACTTGCAGTCCTCCATTTTCACTGTGCAATACAGGAATGGGGGCACCGTGACGGTCTTGCCGTGGGCGTATGCGGTGACGGTCGGGTCGGGATGGTCGGCTTTGCGGACGAACACCGTCAACACGCCGACGAAGGCGACGGTGAACACCAGTAGGGCCGCCACGCATAGCGCGACGACAGTGCGAGTACTTGGTTTGCTCACGACTGCGCCTCGCTGGCGCTCGGCTCCGTCGCGAGCAAAGCTGCTGTGTCGATGGTTCGTTCGCTGTGCTCACTCACAGATCGGATCTCCTGTGCCTCGTTGCATGTGCTTAGTGTCGCTACCGCGCTCCGTGCCGCGTTGCGCGGCTCGGTCGACGTCGGCGTGTCTGGATGTGGCGACGGCCTGCTCCGCATGTTCTGGGCGGTGCCCACCCAGACCGGGCAGCAGGGAGTGGCCGCGGTCGCTGATGAAGGTCTGCAGCAGCCCGAACAGCAGGACCGCGGAGATGAACGCGAAACCCTGCCAGTAGGTGGTCGGCATGAGCACGCCCGCCGCGCCGCCGAGGACCCAGCTGAGCTGCAGTACGGTCTCGGACCGGCCGAAGCCGGAGGCGATCGATTCCGGCGGCAGATCGTCCTGGATGGAGGCATCGAGCGATACCTTCGCCAGTGCGCTCGCACCCGCTGCGACCAGGGTTGCCAATGCGGCGCCGAGCAGATTGTTCAGGAAGACCGCGAGCAGGGCGACCACGCAGCAGGCGGCGGTGCAGCCCAGCACGATCAGTGACGGCTTGCCGAGTTTGATCCGGGCGCCGGTCGCGTTGCCGATGAAATTGCCGACGGCCGCGGCCACGCCGATCACACCGAGCATGGCGGCCTGCTGCCAGCCGCCGTGCTCGGTCGCCTTGGCGACGAAGGCCACATAGAACGTCAGGAAGCCGGTCAAGACGCGAATGGCGCTATTGCCCCACAGCCCGGTCACGACCGCGCGGCCGAGCGGCTGCCTGCGCTTACGCGGCGGAACCGTGGCTTCGGTTGCCGGACTGAACACTTCGGTTCTCGCGTGATAGCTGAGGGTCGCCGGGACCTCGCCCTCGGTGACCTCGACCCAGCGCGGGATGCGCAGGCTCAGGAAGGTGCCCGCGATCGCGATCGCGGCGGCCAGCACAAGTGCGCCATTGGAACCGGCGATCGCGGCGGCGAGTGCCGCGACCGCGCCAGCGCCGATGGTCCCACCGACCAGGCCGAACACGGTGAGCCGAGAGTTGGTGCGCACCAGGTCGATTTCGGGTGGCAGCACGCGCGGCGTCACCGCGCTCTTGAGCACCGAGAACGATTTACTGCCGACCATCATGCACAGGGCGAGCGGATACAGCGCCCAGCTGTCGAAAGCCATGATCAGCAGCACCGCGACCACCGCGCGCAGAGCGAAGGAGGTGGCCAGCGCCAGGCGGCGGCCGCGCTGCAGGCGGTCGAGCATCGGTCCGATGAGGGGGGCGATCACCGCGAACGGTGCGATCGTGATCAATAGGTACAGCGCGACTTTCGTCTTGCTCTCGGCGGTCGCGCTGGCGAAGAACAGTGTGTTGGCCAGTGCCACCGCGATCGCGGCGTCCAGGGCGAAATTCGCCATGGTGGCGTAGGTCAGCGCGGTGAGGCCGGATTTGTCGGCGCCGTCGGCCTTGGCGGCGCGCTGGAAGGTGGCGACGCCGCGGGAGGTGAGTTCGCGGCCGCGCATCGCGGCGACGCGGGTGACGGTCAGCTTGCGCGGGATGCGCTCTGGCTCGGCCGGCGCTTCGGGTTCCGGTGGCGGGTCTGCCGGTTCCGCGGATCCACCGGGCAGCGGCCGGGTCGGCGGTGGTTCGCGGCGTTGTGGCGGCTCGGGCGGTATGGGCGGTAGCGAGGACCGGCGGGGCGGGGTGTGGGGTGGCGGGTAACGGTCGTATCCGGGGTGACGCTGAATCGGTGGGGACTCCTCGCCATCCCACGGACCACGGTCGGAACCGGAGGGATCGCGGGGAGTAGTCACAACGTCAATTCTGTCGTACATCGGCGACTTGGGTTCAATTGCCGCTCCAAGCCGTCCGGAAAGGTGACCTGGCTCCCTCACTGCGGTACGAATCGGACCTCGAAGATGGTCGGCCAGTATTTACCGGTGATCAGGAAGTGGTCCGTGCCGGGTAGTTGGGCGATGCCGTTGAGCACATCGGTGCCCGCGCGGGCGGGCGCGGGCAGCAGGCCGTGCGCGTCGATGACCGCAAGGACATGGCCGGTTTCGGGATCGATGCGCAGGATCTCGTCGGTGGGATAGGAATTGGCGTAGACGGAACCGTCGGCGGCGCAATCGAGTTCGTTGAGCTCGACGCGGTTTCGGGAGGTGAGGGTGACGGTGCCGGTCGGGGCGAAGGTGACCGGATCGCGGAAGGTGAGGGTGTCGGTGCCGTTGCTCATCACCAATTTGTCCGCGCGCGTGCACAGACCCCAGCCCTCGCCGTCGTAGGACGCCCTGGTGCGTTCGGCCAGCGTCGCTGGATCGCGGGCGATCGCCACTCGGTTCTGCCAGGTCAGTTGCCAGAGGGTGGCACCGGCTTTGGTGACACCCTCGCCGAAGTAGGGCGCGGGCAGTCCGGTGCGGGTCAGCTCGTTGCCGGTGGTCAGATCGGTGGCCCGCACGTCCGACGCGCCCGGCATACCGGTGCTTTCGTAGAGCACGTTGCCGGCGACCTCCAGGCCCTCGGTGAACGCCCGCGGATCGTGCGGACGGGTGCCGACCACCTCGATGTGCAGTCGCGGCACAGCGTCGTCGGAGCCGCCACACCCGGTGATTCCGAGCAGGCTGACCAGGACAACGACGGCCAACGAACGCCGATTGCACTCCATACGGCAAAATGTAGGCCGTGAGCGCAGTATCTGTTTCGCAGTCCGGCGTGCGGCCGATCCTTGCCGATGCCGTCGACGTGGCCCGACGTGCGCTCCTGGAGCTGGAGCCGACCGGTGTCGGCGCGCATCTCGGCGTCACCGCCGAGGACGAGACCGCGGCGACCCACCGATTCGAAGCCACGCTGTCCGGTTATCGTGGCTGGCAGTGGGCGGTCGTGGTGGCGGCCCCGCTCGACGCGCGGTACGCGACGGTGAGCGAATCGGCTCTGCTGCCTGGTCCGGACGCGCTGGTCGCACCTGATTTCGTGCCGTGGGAGCAGCGCGTCCGCCCCGGCGATCTGGCGCCCGGTGACCTGCTCGCCCCGCCCGCTGATGATCCGCGGCTGGTGCCCGGCTACGTCGCGAGTGGTGATCCGGCCGTCGACGAGGTCGCGTTGGAAATCGGCCTCGGCCGGACCAAGGTGCTCAGCCGTGAAGGCCGCGAAGAAGCCGCCGAACGCTGGTACTCCGAATACGGCCCCGAAACCGATATGGCCAAAGCCGCCCCCGCCACCTGCGGCCGCTGCGGCTTCTACCTCCCCCTCGCCGGCGCCCTTCGCTCCGCCTTCGGCGTCTGCGGAAACGCCATGGGCGCCGACGGCCACGTAGTCCACGCCGAATACGGCTGCGGCGCGCACTCGGATGTAGAAGTCCCGTCCGGCGGAGGATCGCCGCTGTACGAGGCATTTGACGACGCCGCTTTCGATGTGATTCCGGTAGAGACGCTGCGCAAGTCCACGGAAGCCGCACCGGATGCGGTGACCGAGGATGCCCCGGACACCAGCGAAGCTGCGACCGCCGCCGAACCGACCACGGCCGAGCCGAGCGATCGCGCGGCATCCGATACCGCCGACGAGCCCAGCGACGCAGCGTCGGGCGATGTTGCGACCAGCTCGGTGGAATCGATTGCTGGCGTGTCGGATGACGTTGCTGAGCCGAATGCGCCGGTTGCGCACGATGTCTCGGTGCCTGGCGCGGATAGCGCGGCCAATGCCGGGGCCGTCGAAGATCTGACCGATGATGTCGCTGAGTCAGATGTCGCTGAGTCGACTTCGGTCGAGCCGGGCTTTGGTACATCGAGTGAGCCGCCCAGCGCGGTGGAGCCGGATGTTGCCGCGTCGGGTGATGTTGTGGCCGAGCCGAATTCGGCGGTCGCTGAGGGTTCTGCGATGCAGAGTGTGGGCATCGAGGCAGGTGATGCGGCTGACGCAGCCCGGACTGACGCGATCGCCGAGCCGACCTCCCTGGAGCACGGCACTGCTACGCCGGATATCAGCACTCAGTCGACCAGCGCGGTCGAGTCCGACACCGCGGACCTGCCGGGCGATTCTGCGACAGAGCCGAGCACTTCGGGTGAACCCGATATCGTCGCCCAGGGTGTGCCCGACATGTCCAGCACCGCAGCCACATTCAGCCCTGCCGCTGACGTGGAGCCGAGCCCGGTGATCGAGCCTGCCGCCAACCCGTTGGATGTGGACGACGAGTCGATCAGCGGCGTGGTGTCCGGGGCGGATGCGGCCCAAGGCCCGGCTGACTCGACCCCCGCTCCATCTACCATTGGCGAGGCCGAGCCGAACGACGCGGCTGCCGAGAGCGCAGACTTCGAGGCTACGGCGAGCGCGGACTCGGCAAGCGTCCCCACTTCTGCGGAGCCGACTGCTGAAACTGCTGTGCCGCAGTCGGAATCGGATGCTGGTGGCGCGACTGCGGCCGCCACCGCGCGTGATGCCGCTGGCGCGGCAGTCCACGAGTCGGCGGCGACCATCGGCGTGGAAGGCGGCCTCGCTGCGAGCGAGTCGAGTGTCGACGAGGCTGCGTCGGACGCCGGGGCGGGCGCCGCGGTGACCTCGGGCGTCGAACGCGCGGCTGAGTCGGGCATCGATGCCGCGGGCGAAGCTGAGCCCGTGGTGACAGAACCGAGCATTGAAGCTGCTGGGATGCAGCCGGAATCGGATGCAGACGCGGCCGCTGCGGCGACAGACTTCGCAGACGAAGCCGAAGTTTCAGGTGGCGAGGCGGCCGAGGATTACGGCGTGCGTGCGGGCGAAGCCTCCGCTGTTCGTGGTGAGGCGGCGGATGCAGTCGGCACTGCGGACGATGACGGTGGAGCGGACGATGACGGTGGAGATGTCGACGCCGGCGGCCGGGACGCAGGTGCTGATGGCGAGGCCGGTGGGAGTGGGCCCGGGGCTGCGGCTCGGCCGGAGTTCGGGTCATCGCTGCAGGGGTGAGTGCGGCGGGCGTGGCTGCGGATCCGTTCGGGACGGCGGGGCTGCGGGCGGGGGTACTCGCGGCTTGGCGTGATTCGCCTACTCGGTTGCGGGAGGATGCGGCGACCGAGGCGGATCTGGTGCGCGCGGGGTATCGGAATCGGCTGCTGACCGAATTGGCGCAGAACGCCGCGGATGCGGCGGCCAAGTCCGGTGTGGCGGGCCGAGTGGTGGTGCGTCTTGTCGACGGTGCCGTGCACATCTCGAATACCGGTGCACCGCTGGATCTCTCGGGCGTACACGCGCTGACCGCACTGCGCGCCTCCGGCAAGGCGGACCCGACCGCGAGCGTCGGCCGCTTCGGCGTCGGTTTCACCGCCGTACGCACGGTAAGTGACGAGATCGAGGTCCGCTCGACCACCGGCTCCATCCGGTTCTCCCACGACCTCACCTGGAAAGCCCTGCGCGACAACGCGATCACCATCCCGGACCGCGCCGAAACCTTCACAGCACCCGTCCTGCGCCTGGTCTGGCCGACCGAGGCCACCCCGCCGGCAGGCGCGGACACCGAGATCGTCCTACACCTGCGTCCCGGCATAGATCCCCAACAGCTACTCGCCGCAATGCGTGCCGAAGCCGTCGACCTCCTCCTGGAACTGCCCGCCCTACAGAGCATCCGAATCGGCGACGACGAAATCGCCAGCACCGTCACCGATCTCCGCAACCAAAACCCGCACCGGGACGAGCGAGAAGATCCCCACCCCACGCAGGTCAGTGCGGATTTCGGCGCTGGCGATTCGGATCCGCATGGTCGACACGGCCTGCCAGACGCCAGTGGTGACACCGTCGCGGACCCGAATCGCGTCCGTGCGGACCCGATCGGGCCGCAGTACACCCACGACGTCGAATTCAACAGCACCGATGCAGACCTGAGCACACGCCTACCAACGGGGCCAGGGCTCAGGGAGTTGCGCATCGATGGCCCCGGATCGGAGCGGCGGGTTTGGTGGGAGTACCGAACTGCCCGGGCACGCTGGTTGCTGCCGCTGCGGGATGGCAGGCCGGTGTCCGCCGCACACGATGTGTTGCGCGCCCCCACGCGATCCGACGAGGAGCTGTCGTTACCGGCGCTACTGATCGCCGACATTCCCATGCAGCCGGATCGGCGACGCGTCCTGCCCGGTGCCCGCCTTGCCGAATTCGCCGAGGGCTACGCCGATTTCGCCCGCGCACTTCCGCCGCGGGACCGCCTCGTCCTGGTTCCCACCCCGGGATTCGCCCGCAGTGAGGTCGACGGCATCCTGCGCGAAGCCCTGATCCGTGAACTACAGACTCACCCCTGGCTCCCGGTTGTCACCGCCCGCTCGAAAACCTCGAGCGAAGCCGCCGCACAGTCGGCCTCGGGCGACCCCCGATCAGCCGTTGCGGACCAGGCCTATTCGGTGCGCACGGCCGTTGACAGCGATGCGCTCGGTAGTGAGGACACCGACGTCCGGACTGTCGCGGAAAATTCCGGTAACGAGCGTTCGTCCGAGCTCGAGACAATCGATGACGCGACCGCAGTACCAACGCGAGCAAGCGTATTCACCGGTCTGAGTCCGGAATTGGCCGACCTGCTCGACGACATCGTCGGCCCCCTGGTAGTACCCGAGTTATCAGGGCGCGCACATAGCGAGGCCTTGGGTGTACTGGATGTGCACAGACTGGGACTTGCCCGGCTGGCCGAACTTTCGGGCGGCCTCGAGCGCTCCCCGAAGTGGTGGCAGTCGCTGTATGCCGCGTTGGAGCCATACGTTGTCGATCCGTTGGCCGCCGAGGAACTCGGCGCCGTCGCGGTTCCGCTGGCGGATGGCCGGCTGGTAACCGGTCCGCGCACCGTGGTTCTGGATGATCAGCTCGATGTGGCCATACCGGTGCACTGGGCGCGTTTGGCGCATCCCGAGGCTGTTCATCCGCTTCTCGCGCGACTCGGCGCACGTTCGGCCACCGCCGAGGACCTGTTGAGCGATCCCGGATTACGCTCGGAGCTGGAGGACCAGCCGGGTGATCCCGATACCACCGACGCCGTGCTGCGGCTCGCCGCGTATGCCGATCCGTCGGCACTCCCGTCCTGGCTCGGCCTGCTCGAATTGCCCGACGCCACCGGAGAATTGCTCCCCGCGGACGAATTGCTGCTCCCCGACGCGCCGCTGAGCGCATTGCTGGTGTCGGATTCGCCGTTCGGCACCGTCGCGACGGATCTGGTGGACCGCTACGGTGCCGAGGCGCTGCGTGCCGTAGGCGTCGGCTGGGACTTCAGCATCGTCGTCGAAATCGATCCCACCGGCCCCGACCATCACCTGGACGACGAGGAGCGCTGGTGGTCGGGCCTGCCCGAGGATCCGCCGGAACTGGCCGCCGTCCGCGACCTGGACCTGGTCGACGAGTCATCCTGGCCAGAGGCGCTACGGCAGTTGGCATTCAGTCCGCGCACCCGCAAACTGCTCACCGATTCCGACGGCTACACGGCCTGGTGGTTGCGTAGACACGCGCGCATCAACGGCACCCCCATCGGCCTGCTCCGCCACCCCGCCGACACCGAATTCGCTGGACTGCTCCCCGAATTCGAGTTCTCCGACCTGGAGTCCTTACGCGCGATCCTGGCGAACCCGAATGCCATCACCCAGGAACTGGCCGCCGCACTACTGGACGCGCTCGCGGATCCATCGAAAACCCCTACACCCGGGGTGGTTTCCCGAACCCACGCCCGCCTCGCCGCCGCCGTGGATCATCTCGACTTGACCGAACTCGAACTCCCCGAGCACGTACGCGCCCTGTCTTCGGCAGTTGTCGACCCCAACGACGTGTGGGTACTCGACCAGCCCTGGTTCGGCCTCGCCGTGCCCGCGGATCGCTTGGTAGCAGGCGATGCCGCCACGGCTCCCGCCCTCGCCACCTTGCTCGATCTCCCCATGGTCTCCGATGTGATCACCGCCGAGGTGATGAGCCAGGGACGCCACACCACGTGGTCCGCCGAACCGCTGGGAGTCGTTCTCCGCCAACTGTTCACCCTGCCCGACGAACCAGGCGACCTGGTTCTGCACGAGGACCTCCAGGTCCGGCTGAGCGGCGCCCTGGAATCCGTCGTCTCCGTCCCCTGGTGGCGCGACGGCGCAACCACCCACATCCAAACCCCACACTCAGCCTGACCGCCGGGCCCGAAGGCACACAGCCGTAGAGCCGCGCCCTTGCAGGGGATCCCACCTATGTGCCTACCGAGGATCCCGACATGGCGTGCGAATCATCCAGCATCCGTGCACATGCCCCCTACACCGCGTAGTTCGCAACCATCTCGCTGAGCAGATCGAGTTGCCCGCGCACACTTTCGCTGTCGTCGTCGACCAACCAGCGCAACACGACACCGTCGATCACATTCAAGGTGAAGCGGCTCAGCGTCGGCACCGGCACGGACCATCGGCAACCGGTGGCATCGCGCGCATGGTCGAGGATGTCGGCGACGGTGGTGTCGTTGAATGCGTACTGTTCGCGCGCGATCGCGAGTTTCGCGGGAGTCGATTCTCCTTCGCGTAGCGCATATGTCGTGGTTTCGTAGGTGAGTAGTTGTCGTTCCGGTGTGGCTTCAATGTTGAGCCACATCAGTTCGAGTCCAGCGCGCACCAATTTTTGAAGCGCTTCTTTTCCACTTCCGACGTCTTGCCAAACTGTTTCGTTGGCGTCGACGGAATCGCGTAATTCCATCGACAACGCCTTGACCAGCTCGGTCATCAGCGCATCCTTGTTTTCGAAACAGTAATGCACCACACCGAGTGAAACACCGGCTGCCTGAGCGACATCGCGCGTGGTCACGCCCGCGACGCCCTTTTTCTCGGCAAGGCCGATGGCTGCCTCGATAAGGTGGGCCCGTCGTTCTTCGACGCTCAATCGGGAGGACACCCAAGCGAGTTAAGTCCGCAACTCCGCCACAGTCAATTCGCAGGGCCGAAAAATCTCGACTGGACGATTGTCCAGTTGTGTGGTTCGCTTCAACACGGGATCGAAGGGAGACGCGTATGCCGGTGTCACGCAGAACGGTGCTGGCTCGAACCGCGGCGGGATCGGCCGCGTTCGCGGTGGCCACGGTGCCAGGAGTGACCGCGGCACTCGGCGCACCGGCCCCCGAATCAGGTGGCTACCTAATTGGACTCGGTCTTTCCGATATCACCGGCCCGGCCGCCGAATGCGGAATGATGGGCTATTCACAGTTCGAGCAGCAGACGGCGGGCATCCATCTGCGCCCGCGTGCTCGCGCATTCATCATCGACAGTGGCGCGCGCCGAATCGTGTTCGCGGTAGCGGAGAACGGCATGATTTTCCAGTCGGTGCATCGCGGCGTCATGCTCGAACTCGCGCGCCGCTTCGGTGATCTGTACACCGAACAGAACGTCGTGCTCACCTCGACGCATTCGCATGCGACCTGTGGCGGCTCCAGCAACGATTACGCGTACAACCTGTCGATTCTAGGTTTTCAACAGCAGGTATACGACGCCGAAGTGAACGGCATTGTGGAGGCTATCGCCGCCGCGCATGCGGATCTCGGACCGGGCACGCTTTCGCTGGGTCGCGCCGAACTGCACGACGCAAGTGTCAACCGATCGCGAGTCGCCTTCGAACGCAATCCGGATGTGGATAAACAGCACTTCCCGAATGCCATCGACCCGGCGGTCACCGCGCTGTCATTCGTCAAGGGCGGCAAACAAGTCGGCGCCATCACCTGGTTTGCCACCCACAACACCTCGATGACCAACCAGAATCGACTGATCAGCGCGGATAACAAGGGCTACGCCTCGTTCTCCTATGAACACACCGAGCACGGGGTGCGCTATCTCGATGGTCCGGCCGATTTCATCGCCGCATTCGCGCAGACCAACGCGGGCGATATGTCCCCGAATCTCGATCTGCGACCCGGTTCGGGCCCCACTGAGAACGAGTTCGACAACACCCGCATCCTCGGCGAGCGCCAGTACCACGCATCGAAAACCGCATTATCGAGTGCACAGTCCATCAGCGGTCCGGTCGATTCGATGCTCTGTTATATCGACCTGGCCGATACCGCCGTCGACGGCAGATTCACGCCCGACGGCCAGCCGCGCCACACCGCGCCCGCCGCCGCGGGTGTCTCGCTCATCGCGGGCAGCGTCGAGGACGGTCCGGGTCTGCCGGGTCTCCCGATCCCGGAAGGTGTGCGTAACCCGTTCGTCGATGCACTCGGCGATCCGCGCCAGCCCGCACCGTCCTGGCTCGCGGACGCGCAGGCGCCCAAGGTGATCGTCGTGCCGCTCGGGTTGTTGCCGCCGGTCTCGTGGGTGCCGAATGTGGTGCCGATCCAGATCGTTCGGATCGGTGAGCTGTACTTGGCCTGCGGCGGTGGTGAATTCACCGTTGTCGCCGGATTGCGCATCCGTCGGGCTGTTGCCGCCGCGCTCGGTGTGCCGCTGGAGCAGGTGTTGATGCAGGGCTACGCGAACGCGTACCACGAATACGTCACCACTCCGGAGGAATACGATTCCCAGCAGTACGAGGGCGGCTCAACCCTCTTCGGCCGCTACACATTGCCCGCCTACCAGCAGGAGTTCACACGTCTGGCAACGGCTTTCGCCGCCCGCGGGCAAGTCCCGCGCGGACCGGCTCCACGCGATATATCCAATCTGCAGCCGAACTTCCAACCCGCCGCCGGTCCCGATGCCACACCGTTGGGCCATGGCTTCGGTGATGTCCTGATCCAGCCTGCCGTCTCGTGCGCGCCCGGCGCCCAGGCCGCCGCCGAATTCGTCTCCGCCCACCCCAAACACAACCCCCGCCGCAACGGCACCTTCCTGGAAGTGCAGCGCCGCAACGCATCCGGCGACTGGATCCGCGTCGCCAATGAGGGCGAATGGGCCGTCCGCTTCTACTGGAGCAAGCGCGGACTTGCCGAATCCGTGGCCCGCTTCACCTGGGACATCCCCTCGGACGCCACCCCCGGCACCTACCGCATGCAGCATTTCGCCGACAGTCTGAGCTCCGATGGCACCCTGCACCCCTTCACCGGCACCACCGACGAGTTCGAAGTGAGCTGAGCGGTCAAAGTCCGGTCTGTGCGCCTTTGTCGCCGCGGCGGGCGCCCCGGCGCTGGATCGCGAAGATCGTGTAGCCGAGCAGGCCGACGGCCAGCCCCATCAGACACAGCGGGCGGGCGGATTCCCAGCGGTCGCTGGTCCACACGACGATTGTGGCGATCAGCCAGAGGGCGCTGCCGACCGCGAGTACCGGCCGTGGATCGGTGAAGCGCGGCGGGATCTGCGGGACATTCTGGGTCACAGTCACAGGGTAGCTGCGGGAACAGGCGATCACCGGCCAGCGTGTCCCGTATCGTTCTGCTCTGTGACAACGCCATCGGATGTTCGAGCTCTCGCGGGTGAGCTGTCGCTCGCGGTGGTGCGCTTGACGCGACATCTGCGGGGGCGGCGCGCCGACGCGCAGATCTCGCTGACGCAGCTCTCCGCACTCGCCACCCTGCACCGGGAAGGGGCGATGACGCCGGGTGCGTTGGCCGCCAAGGAGCGCGTACAGCCACCATCGATGACGCGCGTGATCGCCTCACTCACCGATCTGGAATTGGTGGAGCGCAAGCCGCATCCGACCGATGGCCGCCAGATCATTGTCTCGCTCTCGGATGCGGGCCGCGCACTGATCGCCGATGAAACCAGCGCCCGCGAAGCCTGGATGACCGAACAGCTCTCGACCCTCACCGACGAGCAACTGGTCGTGCTGACCCGCGCCGTCGGCATCATGAAGCAACTCGTCGACGACTCGGAGTAACTGACTCGGAGTAACCGTCCCGTCCCGGGCCCTGGTTGCTAGCGAGGTACGTAGCCGCCGCGGGCGTATTGGGCGCCGAATGGTTGGTCGCTGTCCACGATTTCGCGACCGAGGGTGAACAGCGAGATCGGGATGAGTTTGAGGTTCGCCCAGCCGAAGGGGATGCCGATGATCGAGATGAACAGCGGGATGCTGGTGAACAAGTGGCCCAGCGCCAGCCACCAACCGGCGACGATGAACCAGATGATGTTGCCGATCATCGATCCGACACCCGCGGAAGGCTTTTCGACCGTGGTGCGTCCGAATGGCCAGAGCACATAGGTCGCGATCCGGAACGAGGCGATACCCCAGGGGATCGTGATGATCAGAATGCAGCAGATGATGCCCGCCAGGATGTAGCCGAGCGCCATCCAGAACCCGACAAATACGAGCCATAGGATATTGAGCACCAGCTGAATCGGCTTCATGAATCAAGCATGCCAGGCCACCTCGCATCGGACATCACTCCGGAGTACGAGGTGGACTCAGGGATATCCCCGATCGGCAGCAGCGGTGGCCATGGCGGTACGTGCGGCCAGAGATCAATCCTTGCGCATCCAGGCGAGCATGATCCGTACCTCGCGGAGTCGCCAGCCCGCCGAGGTCCGCGCTGCCGTGCCGGCCAGTCGGAGCCCGCCGGTTTGGTGCGGGGGTTTGCCGTCGCGGTAGTAGTACACGAGCGAGTTCGCTGAGGCCGCGGCCTGGTCGCCGTCGACATTCACCAGCAGATCGGTGGTCGTGTGCTGAGCGAGCTCACCCTCGACCTGAGACTGTCGAATGAAGTCGGCGACCTTGTCGATGCCTCGGACTTGGATTCGCGGCGAGTGGACCGCCACATCGTCGGTGAAGACAGTGTCGACATCCTCATATCGCACCTCGTCGAGCAGGCGGGCGAAGCGAGTGAACAAGTCGGCGATTTCGATGCGGTCGGCGATCAGAGTGTCCGTGGACGTGGACATGACATCCTCTTTCATTGGTATTGCCAACATTGGCATCGCCAACTATACGAGGTTTTGTTGGTTGCGCCAATGAAGTCTGGTGATGTCGTGGATCACACCGCACGCCTGACGTTGAAGCCGTCGGCTGCTCACCCCGTTGGCAGCGCACGCGCACTGGTCGGCGTCCGACCGCTTCGGCGAAGTGGGCTACCGCATCCTGGCTGCGCTCGACGAGTTCGGACCGGCAGTCACGCTCAGAAGAACCAGCCGAGCACCGCATCTCGCTCCGCGCCGAATGCCTCATCGAGGTTGCGTAGTTGCACCGCGTCCTTGGCTTGCAGGCGATTGGCGGCAGCGAAGACCCGCGCCGGGTACACGCCGAGGTACATAGAGGCCAGGACGTCGATGCCGAGTTCGAAGTCGGGTGGTCGGGTGGTCGGTGTGCATTCGGCAATGCCGTCGCGCACCGTGAGTGCGAAGGTGCCGCCCGCGTTGCGGAACGGATCCTGCACTGCGAAAACGACATCGAGGTCGCGCAGGTATGAGCGAGCAGTCAGGGCGGCGGGAACATCCATGAGCCGCAACCACAAATCGTCGAAGCGCGCCTTCGTACGCACCAGTCGGTGATCAGTGAGCAGATACGGGAGCGGATCGTTATCGGTGATCGCCGCCTCGACGTGACTGCACAGCTCCAACCCGAATAGCGCCCGCCACAACGCGATTTGCGCTTCCGGGGTCACCGCGCGCATCTCCTCGACCACCGCTGACTTGCCTTGTTCGCGGCGGTGATAGCGATACAGCACATAACCGTCCGGGTGCAGGAATGCGAAGAGCTCGGTGCCGCCGTCGCGGAACGCGGGCGAATCGGCGAGGTCCATCTGCCAGCGGGCTTCGGGTCGTGCCTGCGCACCGGGCACCAAGCGCCGCCACCGGTCGTAGATCGCCCGCACCGCCTCGCCCGCATCGGCCATGGTGCTGAGCACCACACCACCAGGGTTGGGTGCGGACGGCAGGAATTCGATGAACCGCCGATCGATCGAGACCGCGTTCTGCCGAATTGTCGGCCCGTAGCCGAACCGGCCGTAGATGGCGCCCTGACTCGCGGTGAAGATGGTCAACGGGAGCCCAGCGGCCTCGGTGCGCCGATGCTGCTCGGTGTAGATAGCCCGCAGAATTCCGCGCCGTCGGTGCGTCGGCGCAACCGCGACCCCGGCGATCCCGCAGGCCTCGACCGTGCGCTCCCCGGGCACCGTCAGTGTCATCCGAGTGGACCTGGCATGCCCGACGACACGCCCCGCGTCGATGGCGACGATCGCTTCCTCGGTCGGAAAGACCTGCGCCCGCAATTGCGCATATTCCGGTTCGCTGCGCATCCCGAATGCGGTATCGCCGAGCAATTGAATGTCCGCCACGTCATCGTCGGTGGCCGACCGAATGGTGATGCCGGGTATCAGCGTCATCCTTCGACGATCGCACGCCCCCATTCCGCCCGCACTCGAATTTCCACTGTCGCAGACGCTCCGTACACCTCACACACCGACTCGCCACGTAACTCGCCGATGTCCGTGCACGAAGGTCTGCGTCAGGAAAGGCCACCGGTGTCCGGGGAAGCGTCGGGGGACGGCAGGATGTAGCGGTGGCTGATGTGATCGATATCGACGATCCCGCTGATCCGCGGGTCGATGACTTTCGCGATCTGAAGTCGGCGGATCGGCGGCCGGATCTGCCGGGGCGCAAGGGGTTGGTGATCGCGGAGGGGGTGGTGGTCGTCCAGCGGATGTTGGGTTCGCGGTTTCGGCCGAGTGCGTTGCTCGGGGTGGAGAAGCGGCGGGCCGAACTCGCGCAAGAGCTGGCGCGGATCGACGTGCCGTTCTACCGGGCGAGCGCCGAGGTGATGGCGGAGGTGGTCGGATTCCATCTCAATCGCGGGGTGCTCGCGGTGGCGCGCAGGCCCGCGGAATTGAGCGTGCACGACGTCATCGAGCGGGCCCGCACGGTCGCGGTGTTGGAGGGCGTGAACGATCACGAGAATCTCGGCTCGATGTTCCGGAATGCGGCCGGACTCGGCGTCGAAGCGATTTTGTTCGGCGATCGGTGCGCCGATCCGCTGTATCGGCGCGCGGTGCGAGTGTCGATGGGGCATGTGCTGCGGGTGCCGTTCGCGCAACTGCCGAAATGGCCCGAGGGGCTGGATGTGTTGCGGAGCAACGGGTTCCAGATCATCGCGCTCACCCCGAACCCGGCTGCGGTGAATTTGGCTACGGCGATGACCGGGGAGCGGGTGGCGCTGCTGCTCGGCGCGGAGGGGCCCGGATTGACCGAGGAAGCCATGCGGGCCACCGATATTCGTGCCCGCATCCCGATGTCACCAGGCACCGATTCGCTCAATGTGGCGACCGCGGCCGCCATGGCGTTCTATGAGCGGGTGAGGACGTCATGAGGGGGATCCTGTCGTGAGTTACTTCCCGAACGGGGCGTACCGGCCCTATCAGCCGGACCAGGATCCGACACCGTGGGCCGCTGGACTCACCGTCGCGACCATGGTCGCGCTGCTGACGGCCGTCGCGGTGTACGCCTTCGGATCGGCACTGGCGGAAGTGCATCCGCTGCTCGCGATCCTGGTCAACCTCGTCGCGGTCGGCGGCGCCGCTCCCACGGCCTGGCGCTGGCGCCTCGCCCCCGTGACCCGCTGGGTAATCGGTGGGGGCGTGGCCGGCGTGTTGCTCGGCTGGCTGGTCCTGATCATCGGCGGCCTGTCGAGCTAGTGCCGCGTTCAGATAGCTCCTGCCGTATCGAGCCTTGGTTCGGAGAGTTCCATCGAACGCAGTCGAATGGTGGTCGCCCACGCCGCATCGACCGCCACATCACTACGCTCGGCGAACAGCCGGAGCGGGTGGCGCGGCAAGCTATCTAGGACTAGGCACTAGCAGTACTCGTCGACCCCGCTCACGACTTCGCCTCGCGGGCGCTCGGGCTCCGTCGCGTGCCGCAGCGCGCTGGGCTGATGGTTCACTCGCTGACGTTCGCTCACGAGACGCGATCCTTGCCGCGCAGCCAGTGGAGCAGACCTCGTCTCGGTTTCGCGTCGCCGTTCTGCTCTGCCAGCGGGATCAGGTCGGCGGGGTCGGGCGCTTGGCCCTTGGGGTAGAGGGTGAATCCACATACCGCGATATCGCCTGGTACCAGCGCACCTTCGGGGGTGGCGGCGCGGTAGGTGAACCCGAGCCATTCGTTATTGGCGGCGTCGGCGAAATCGGGTGGGTCGAAGGGGAGGGTCTGCGGGTCGGGCAGTTCGCCCGCCTGCCACCGCACCGGATGGTCACCGGCCCAAAACGAACGTTCCCACACCAGCGGAAGGCCGTCGTCTTCCAGGATGTTCACCCGCGTGGAGCTGAACGAGCGCCGGAATTCGCCACGCTCCCAATGGGCGAATGCGCCCCAGCCGTGATGCGCGTCGAACGAGATCAGATAGGTGTGCTCCGAGGCGAGTGGGCGAACCAGCAACTCCGGCAGCGCTGTCGGATGCGCCCGCGCGGCCTGTGCCGAGCACATCACCGTGACCCCGGGATAGCAGCCGATGTACACCTCGTCGGCATCCGGTCCGGCGCAACCGCCCAGCGTGCCGACCATGATCGGCATGACATCGCGGTCCGTGTGCAGCTGTTTCGCCAGTGCGAGCGCGGCTTCGGGATCCGGGTCGTGGTTCGCGCGGAGTACCGCCAACGGATCCTGTGCGTCGACGTACCAGATAGACGAAGCCTTGGACAGCATTTCCGGCACCTCCCGATGGTTGCACCAAACCAGCTCCGCAAACTCTGAGCAACCCACGGCGTCCTCTAGCAACTCCCGCTACCGTGAACCACCCGACGTCGACTTATCAAGTTGTCGACACACCGAAAATCTACCCGCACTGCCGTGCCGACGTCCCCCCTTCCGCATTCGAACACGCCCGCAGCCCCAAGAAATTCGCAGCGACCAATCCCCCGCGCGACCGGAATCAAGATCAGGTGGCACCTATCGCACCACCACCCGGCTCGGCCCCAACGACTTCCATCCAACAACCCCTCCGATCAACTCGACGGTGCTGTTGCAATCACCCCTTGAACCCGAGCGAGAAGCCCCCCGCCATCAGCTCCACCTGATCTTGATCAGGTGATCGCGCCACAGTTCAAGCCGTTGCGCGGATCGTCGGGCTTGTCCGGGTCCCGCGTCAGCGCGGTGGTGTCGTAGCAGACGGCGGAGGCGTTCGGGCCGATGTTCTCCTCGGCCGCTGTGCCTGAAGACGGGATGTGCCTGAAGACGGGGTGTGCCTGAAAATCGGGTGCCTGAACCCGGCAGCCCGAAGTGGGCTATATCCGACGTACTTATCGCCGCCAGATGTGCGGACCCAACTGTTCCTGGATTTGCCGACTACGCCCTGACCGCTCTCAAAATGGCCGACGCCCGGTATCCGGCTCCGGAGGCCTCGCACCGAGACTTCGGCAAACACCCCGAAACCCCAGCGTGGGAATGAAACTCAGTGCCCTGAGCTACGCACCCCGAGCAACACATCCTCCCAAGACGGCATCGGCGCCTTCCCCCGCTTGGTCCGAGCCGCCTTCGCGGGCACCTTCTTCGCCGCTTCGTCCGAAGCAGCGGGCTTAGCGGCAGGCTTCGAAGCCTTGGCTGGGGTAGCGGCGGGCGCGGCCGGGACAGCGGCGGGCGCGGCCGGGGCGGTGCCCGCAGCAGCCGGAGCGCCACCGGCGGCGGGAGCCGTATTCGTCCCCGCGGTGACCGAAGCGGAACCGCTCGCGGCCGGAATGGCATTCGTGCTCGCGGCGGCCGGGATCGCGGCCGCCGCACCACCGGCGCTGACCGGCGTATTGCTACCACCGGCCACGACGGAACGCTGCTCGTAGTACTCGTCCAACGTCGGCTGGGTCCGGGCAGCCGGACGTGCGGGTGCCGCTGCGGCCTCGCGGGCTGGACGCGCCTCGGCCGGACGAGTTTCCACCGACTGGGTCTCTACCGGCGGTTCGGGCGCCGCCGGCGCCTCGATCTCCGCCTGCGGCGGCAGGATGGTGGCGAGCCCGCGCAGGGCACGGCCGAAGTCGGGATCGATCAGATCCGAGGCCGGATCGTCGAGCGGGGAAACCGAGCCGCCGTGCGCGTCGGGCTGGTAGCGCCAATGCGCCGCGATCTCGGAACGGCCGTTCTGCCATTGCAATTGCGCGACCCAGAAGCCCTTTTCGTCCTTCCAGGCATCCCACTCGGCATTCTCGAGCGTGTGCCCGCGCTCGGTGAACGCGGCGGTGACGATATCGATCAGGATTTCCACGGCCGGACCGTCGGCGCGCACCGGATGCGCCTTCTGCGCGAGTTCGGCGGCGCGGGCCCGTTCCAGCAGCACCGGATAGGCGAATCGCTCCACGCGACTCAGCGGCATACCGGATTCTTCGGTGACCTGTTCAACGGATGCCCCGGCACGGATACGAGCTTGAATATCGCGGGGACGCATAGTTGCTTCCATCTCGATCTCAATCTGGCCGAATCGGGCAAGGTCTCCGCGTGCCGCGGCTCGAAGCTTGTCGTCGGCGGGCAGCCGGTACTTGGTGCCGGTCTCGGTGTCGATGCACACGATGTGCGTGGAGTCGGGCGTCACCCCGATCACTCGAAGTTCACGCACCGTTACCTCCTTATCGCGTCGGCTCGCGACACCGCCCACTTTCCGAAACAGTAGTGCACTACTGATGATCTCGAGGCAAGACACGCGGGGCGGAAATCTGCGAAAGACCCTCCGCGCCCCGCTAATCTGCTCTATTCAACTCGCAGCGCTACAAGAAACAGCGTGTCGAAAGTGGGCGTGTCGCAATAACCGAGCTCGATTTACCCCAGCTTTTCGACAACCCAGTCGATGCTACGCGTCAGCTGCGAAACATCCTCGGGGTCGATGGCGGGGAACATGCCGACGCGCAGCTGGTTGCGGCCGAGCTTGCGGTAGGGCTCGGTGTCCACGATTCCATTGGCGCGCAGCACCTTGGCGACGGCGGCCGCATCGACCGAGTCGGCGAAGTCGATGGTGCCCACGACCTGTGAGCGGTGCGCCGGATCGGCGACGTACGGGGTGGCGAAGGAGCTCGACTCGGCCCAGGAGTACAGCCGCGACGAGGAATCCAGCGTCCGCTTGACCGCCCAGTCCAGCCCGCCGTTGCCGTTGATCCACTCGATCTGGTCGGCGAACAGCAGCAGGGTGCCGAGTGCGGGGGTGTTGTAGGTCTGGTCCTTGGTGCTGTTGTCGATCGCGATCGGCAGCGAAAGGAAGTCCGGAGTCCAGCGACCCGAGGCCTTGATCTCCTCGACCCGGGCCAGCGCGGCCGGGCTCATCAGCGCGACCCACAGGCCGCCGTCGGAGGCAAAGCACTTCTGCGGCGCGAAGTAGTAGACGTCGGCATCGGTGATGTTGACCGGCAGACCGCCCGCGCCGGAGGTGGCATCGATGGCGATCAGCGCGTTCTCCGAACCCGCCGGACGCTGCACCGGGATCGAAACACCGGTGGAGGTTTCGTTGTGCGCCCACCCGATGAGGTCTGCCGACGGGTCCGAAACCGGCTCGGGCGCACTGCCCGGCTCCGCCGAGACCACGATCGGATCGCCGATGAACGGGTTGCCCTTGGCCACCGCGGCGAACTTCGAGCTGAACTCGCCATTGGTCAGGTGCAGCGAGCGCTCGCGGATCAGGCCGAAGGCGGCGGCATCCCAGAACGCCGTGGTGCCACCGTTGCCGAGCACCACTTCGTAGTCGTCGGGCAGCGCGAAAAGTTCGCGCAGGCCGCCGCGCACGCGCGCGACCACATCCTTGACCGGCTTCTGCCGGTGACTGGTTCCGAACACTGAGGCGCCGACGGATACCAGAGACTGCAACTGCTCCGGGCGCACCTTGGAGGGGCCACAGCCGAACCGTCCGTCGGCGGGCTTGAGATCGTCGGGAATGATCGGGAACTCAGCGGTCATGGCCAACAGGGTAGACGGTGGTAATGCTGTGACTCTGACCACACTCCGGCTAACGTTATCGCCTATGAACCTTGCGTCGGCTAACTCCGGGTGGCGAGCACGTAGCAGGGGGCCGCGGAACTTTGGATTGCGCGCGGGTGCGTTATCGAATTCGCAGCGGCGCGAATTGCTCATTCACGGCGTGATGGGCACGGCGACCATCCTCGGTGTGCGTCCGCGACGCAGCGAACCCGGACACGTTTTCTGGGTTCGAGTGCAGGTAGAAGGCGCGCTGCCATACGAGGCCCGGGTGCGGCAGCGGATGCGCGAGGACGACCTGGAGTGGATGCAGCCCGGTGATGTGGTCGGCTGCCGGGTCGATCCGGGCGATCGCGACCGCGTGGTGCTCTACGTGCCCGATATCGCCGAGACCGGCCGGGCGAGCATTTCGAAGATCCTCGCCGACGGCCGCCGCGCCGATGCCACCGTGCTCGCCGCCGCACCGGTCGCCGCCGACTACGCCGGGCGCGACGACCCGGTGCTGCGACTGGATCTCGAACTGCGCGCCTGGGACGAGGTGAAACCCTGGCGCGTGCGCCTGATCCAACCGATACCGCTGGCCGCGATCGGCCTCGTCGATCTCGGCCAACACCTCGAGGTGGCCTTCTTCACAGTCGACCGCGGCGAATCCGTCGCGGTCGACTGGCTTGCCTCCCTCGGCGAGGATTAGCGAGGCGGCTCGATGTTCGAGCCGCCATTTCGCTAACTCTTGGCTTTCACGCGGGCCAGTGCGTGTCCGGTGAGTGCGATGAGCGCGGTCTTGGCGGATTCTCGATCCCTTGCGTCGATCATCATCACCGGAACGTCGGCCGATAGCGAGAGGGCATCGCGGATGGCCTCCTCGGGAAACTTGGGGGCACCTTCGAATTCGTTGACCGCGACCAGGAACGGTAGTCCGAGTTCTTCGAAATAGTCGACCGCGGCGAAACTTTCGTCCACCCGACGGGTGTCGACCAGCAGGATGGCGCCGATCGCACCGAGGCTCAGGTCGTCCCACATGAACCAGAACCGGTGCTGGCCCGGAGTACCGAACAGGTACAACACCAGATCGTCGTTCAGAGTGATCCGGCCGAAATCCATGGCCACCGTGGTGGTGGTCTTATCCGGGACCCCTGAAGTGTCGTCGATTTCGGAGCTCAGATCGGTCATCAGCGCTTCGGTTTTCAGCGGAACGATATCCGAAACCGCGCCGACCAGCGTAGTTTTGCCGACCCCCATCTCGCCGGCTATCACGATTTTCGCCGAGACCGCGCGGGACGTGGTTTCGGGTGGTGCTTGTTCAGGTGCGGTCATCGAACATCCTCGGCTGCAAGGGGTTTCAACTTACCAGTGGCTCTTCCGTCACGTACCCCCCGCTGATACCGGTTCAATCCTGTGCGGATCGCTTCCGGGTCGCGGCGCGTGCTCGCCGCAGATTCCGTTGCCGCCGACCCCGACTCGGCCCCACCCGGCACCAACTGATTCCCTGGATCTCGTTTCGGTAGCCCGGACGTTGTCCTTTCCGTGATCGTGGCATCCGCCGCCCGCTGTGCCGCGGACCAGCCTTCATCCGCCGCCGAATGCCAATTGTCCAAAACCGGTAGCTCCCCTGTAGTCGGATCAGCCAACCACGCCGACATCATGCCGGCGAAAATCGGCGTCGCCGCTTCCCCCTTGGTGGGCTGCGCGGATCCGTTCGACGGGGATTCCGGCGAATCCGCTTCTTCGGATTGGAAGAACGAGGTCGTCTTGGTCACCCGATCCTGCGGACCGGTCGGGGAACCCGAATCGGCCACGCTAGCCGACGGCGTCGGCGCTGCGGACACCGCGGTTGTGCTCGCAGGCTTCGCGGCGGCCCCGCCCGCTTTGCGACGCCCCTTGCGATTGACTCCCGGAACCCGTTTCGGCAGACCATAACTGGTGATCACCGGCGGTGCCGCGGGGGCATCGGCCTCCGGTTCGGCGGGCTTGGGTGCCGCTGACAGCGGCGCACCGATCCGACGTGCCGCAGGCTCGGCCTTGGCCGCGACCGCCTTGGCCGCGGGCTTGGCAACATCCGCGCCTGCCTCGGCCTTCGCCTTGGCAAGACCCTCGCCGGCCTCGGCCTTCGCCCTGGTACCGAGCGTGTCCCGATGCACCGGAATCAACGGCTTCAGCGTCGCCGGATCCTGCGAATCCTGCGACGGCACCTCGATCAGCGCCGGCGGAATGTGCAGGCTCGCGGTGATTCCCGGGCTGAGCGCACGATCGTGGGTCCGGCGCAGCCGAACCGTGATGCCGTGGCGCTCGGCGAGTTTGCCGACGACGAACATGCCCATCTGCCGCGTCGTCGCGACGGTGACCACGGTCGGCACCGCCAACCGCTCGTTGATCTCGTTCAGTTCGTTGGCCACGATGCCGATGCCCTCATCGACGACCTCGATGAGCAGGCCGCCCTCGGAGGTCCGGCTGTAGGCGAAGGTGACATCGCTATCGGGCGGTGACGCCCGCAGCGCGTTCTCCAACATCTCTGCGATCAGATGCACCACATCGGTAGCCGCGATGCCCGCGACCCAACCATCGGGTGTGGCACCGGATTTGACCCGCTGATAGTCCTCGACCTCGGAGACCGCAGCGCGCAGAATATCGCGCACCTCGACCGGTCCGGACCGGTCGTGCCGTGACCGCGTTCCGGCCAGCACCAGCAGATTGGCGCTATTGCGCCGCATGCGCGCGGCCAGGTGATCGAGCCGGAAGAGGTGGCCGAGTCGCTCGGGGTCCTTCTCCTCGAATTCGAGCGCCTCGATCATGCTGAGCTGGCGATCCACCAGCGTCTGGTTGCGTCGCGCCATGGTCTCGAACATGTCGTTGACCTGATCGCGCAGCAGTTGCTGCTGTGCGGCGAGTTTGAGTGCCTGAGTGTGCAAACCGTCTACGGTGCGGGCGATTTCGCCGATCTCCTCACCGGTGTGCACCGGCACCGGTTTCACCTCGATGTCCTCGAGTTGGGCGCCGCGCATGATCCGCTCGACCTCACTCGGAAGGTCCTTATCGGCAAGTTCGCTGGCACCCGCCCGCAGCCTGCGCAGCGGCTGCAGCAGCGAGTGCGCGACCCACAGCGCGAGTGCGAGCGCCGCGATCACGGTCCCGAGCACGACCAGTGAGGCCTGCACGGCCGCGGATCGGGACTCGGCGACCTTGTCGTCGACATCATGGATAACGCCCTGCACGATCTGGCGCGTCAATCCGGTGAAGACATCGCGGGATTCGATGGCCAGCCGCCGCAACTCCACCAGGTCGACGACGTGGGTGCGCATCGCGACATCGATCATGTCCTTGAGCACGGCGTTATTCGGCCGCACCACCCGATCGAGGTCGGGCTTGGCGGCGGGCATTACCCGTTCGATCGCTTCGCCCATGGCCAGGATGCGTCCCTGCGCGGTTTGAAAACTCTCGGCCTGAGATGGCTGTTGGATCGCCGATATGGCTGCCATCAGCCAGTTGAAGCCCTCGACCTTGCCAGCTAGCACATCGGAGAGCTGCGCCTTCGCGGCAACGACCGAGCTGACGCCGATCGGGGTGAGCAATTTGTCCACGGTGCCGATGGCATCGGCGACGATCGCGTTGTTGAGCTCGATGGCCTTCACCGGATCGCCGCCGCCCTTACCGCCGGAGCGGATGACCTCGCTGGTCGCGGTCATCTGCTTCAGCGCTCTGGCGACCGACGCGTCGATGCCCTTGCGTCCGGCGCGCACCGTGGCTTCGGTAATAGCCGTTGACAATTCGACCAGGTCCTGGTCGGTGGTGGTGCCATAGACCTGCCCACCGGCGACGGTCGAGGCCGCCGATTCGAGTGCGGTGATCGCCGGAATATCGGAGATGCGATCGGCCGCACTGTCGTATTCGGAGTAATCGCGGAAGAAGACCGTCAGGCGCAGACCGCCGAGCAAAATGGCCGCGGCCAGTGGAAGCGCAACGGCCGCGCCGACTTTCCAGCGGACTCGCCATTGCTCGAGATTCCGCCATCGAGTGTGCGCGAAGATTCCCTGCGCCACCCTACATACCGCCTTCCGCTCGGATCCGGCCGATCCGGTCATCTCGCGCTGGCGAAATGCCCGGTGCACGGCCGAAATCCGTCTCACCTTTGTTTTTTCGAGCGACCGTCAGGCGGTCGGCTGACGTCGGGACACCAGTCAGCATCGGTACCATACTGGCTTGCCGCCGAGGGTTGCGCGTTATTGGCGCGATCGCAGGGGCGTGCACTCCATACCGTAATAATTGCACCCCGGGGTTCACCGGCACGATGGTGCGCCGAGCCCGACTACGGGCGGCAACGGGGCTCAGAGATGGACAAAGGTGAACCCCGCAGATCGCAGCGCGGGCAGCGCCGCGGTCATCCCGGCGGCCGTTCCGGAATTCGGTCTGTGCATATGCGCCAGCGAGATCGTGCCGGGCGCGGCGGCTTTCATCGCATTCTGCACCCGTGCCGCGCTCGCGGTGGCGCCGTAATCTGCATTGATGCTGAAACCGACTGGCCGCTCACCCAATTCGTTGACGATCGCGACCGCGACGTCGTCATAGTGCGCGGTACCCGCGCGAAAGAACCGCGGCGGTTTGCCGAGCAGCTTGGTGAGCCGCTCGTGATTGGCCCAGACCTCGTCGACGGCCTCCTGCGGCGAGCCGGTGCCCGGGATTTCGTAGGCGGCCCGGCCGGTTACCGAGAGCGGCTTATGTGCCACACCGTGATTGGCCAGCTCGAACAGCGGATTGGCGGCCAATTGCACGGCGCGATCGGGATTCGCGTCGATCCAGCGTTTATTGAGGAAGAGCGTGGCCGGAATCTGCTGGGAGATGAGCAGATTCAGCAATGTCTCATCGATATCGTTGTTGCCGGGGCCGCCGCACGCGTCGAAGGTGACCGCCATCTGTTTGCCGGTCGCCGCGAAAGTGCTTGTGATGCCGTCCATCTTCATGCCCCACTGGGTCGGTTGCGCACCCGCGTGCCGGGCGGCCACCGCCGCGGGGGAGTTGGCCGCGGGCACCTGCTGCAAGGGAGATCTCGGAATGGCTTGCACGTCAACGGCGTTCGCGGCGGTGGTCGTTCTCGACTGCGCGCCAGTCGTATTGCTCTTATCGGTACTGCAACCAGCGACGAAAGCCGCAGCCGCGGCACCGAATCCGATCAGTCGCCGCCGCGACACATTCCTATCCAGCATTCCCCGTTAACTCTCTCTCACAGCTTCCCCCGGATGCTACGCGAGCCGGACACCGTGGTGGGCATGAGAACCCACCGCGACATCCGGCTCGCGGAAGCGCTATTCAATTGTGGTTTGAATCACACGTGCGCGATGGTGGACCAGCCGGCGACGTCCTGCGGCTGGCGCGGGCCGGGACCGGTGTAGATGGCAGCCGGGCGGACCAGCTTGCCCAGCTGCTTCTGCTCCAGGATGTGGGCACACCAACCGGCAGTGCGGCCACAGGTGAACATCGCGGGCATCATGTGCGCCGGGACCTCGGCGAAGTCGAGGATGACCGCCGCCCAGAATTCGACATTGGTCTCGATGGCGCGGTCCGGACGGCGCTCGCGCAGTTCGGCGAGCGCGGCCTGCTCGAGCGCGGCGGCGACCTCGAAGCGCGGGGCGTTCAGGCGCTGCGCGGTGGCGCGCAGCACACGCGCCCGCGGATCCTCGGCCCGGTAGACCCGGTGGCCGAAGCCCATCAGCTTTTCCTTGCGGTCCAGGATGCCCTTGACCAAAGCGCGTGCGTCACCGGACTTTTCGACGGCCTCGATCATCGGCAGCACGCGAGCGGGCGCACCGCCGTGCAGCGGACCCGACATCGCGCCGATCGCACCGGACAGCGCCGCGGCGACATCGGCGCCGGTCGAGGCGATAACCCGGGCGGTGAAGGTGGAGGCGTTCATGCCGTGCTCGGCCGCGGAAACCCAGTAGGCATCGATGGCCTCGGTGTGCCGCGGATCCGGATCGCCCTTCCAGCGGGTCATGAACCGTTCGGTCACCGTGGTGCATTCGTCGATCTTCTGCTGCGGCACGGCGGGCTGGTATATGCCGCGCGCGGACTGCGCGACATAGGACAGCGCCATCACCGAGGCGCGCGCCAGATTCTCCCGCGCGGTCTCGTCGTCGATATCCAGCAGCGGCTGGTAGCCCCAGATCGGGGCGAGCATGGCGAGTCCGGCCTGCACGTCGACGCGCACGTCACCGGTGTGCACCGGCAGCGGGAATGGTTCCGCGGGCGGCAGGCCGCGACCGAATTCACCGTCTACCAGCAGTGCCCACACATCGCCGAAGGTCACCCGCGAGCCGACCAGGTCCTGGATATCGACGCCGCGATAACGCAGCGCGCCGCCGTCCTTATCGGGTTCGGCGATATCGGTGGTGAATGCCACCACGCCTTCCAGGCCGCTGACGAAATCAGGGGGTACGGCGGTTTGCCCGCTGGGCACCGCATGGCTGGTAGTCATTCTGTGACTCTCCTTGCACTTCGGTTCGTTATCCGTAGCGACTGCCTGCAGGTCGCTCGAAAGGACCAGCAGCGACTGGCTCGCAGGTCGCTGGAAAAGGCCTGTTCTCGTCGAGGAGGGTGTGGCTCGCCGAGCACATGCCGATCAACAAAACCTTAGCTCCCTGCTACCGCGGAGTAACGTCTGGCCCATGCGTGACCTGGACAATTCATCTCTCGGTCAGGAAATGGCCGCAAACGATCGGGTGCTTTTCCCGGCGAGCGATTTGGCCGCCATGCGAGTCGACTACGGCGGCATGCCATTCGGCAGCGGTGAGGACACCGATCTGGACGAAACCTGGCTGGCAGGCGGCTGGGAGCCGCTGCTTCGGCACTGGATCGAACAGGCCACCGCGGTCGGCATCGCCGAGCCGAATGCCATGGTGGTCGCGACTGTGGCACTCACCGATATCGGGCCGCGTCCGGTCGCCAGGACGGTGCTGTGTAAAGGCCTCTCGCCGGAAGGTGTGACTTTTTACACGAATTACGACTCGGCCAAGGGCAACCAGCTGGCTGGTGTCCCATTCGCCGCCGCGACCTTCGTCTGGCCCGCACTGGGTCGACAGGTGCACGTGCGCGGGCCGGTCGAGCAGGTTTCCGCCGAGACAACCGCCATTTACTGGCGTTCCCGGCCACGCGATTCGCAGTTGGGCGCCTGGGCCTCGCGCCAGTCCCGGCCGATCGCCTCGCGCGCCGAACTCGATCGCACGCTGGCCGAGAGCACGGCCCGCTTCGCCGAGGTGGACGAGATCCCGGTGCCGCCGCACTGGGGCGGCTATCTGATCCGCCCCGACGAGGTGGAGTTCTGGCAGGGCCGCCGGGGTCGGCTGCACAACCGGATCCGGGTACGGGTCAGCGGCGACGTCATGACGGTCGACCGACTACAACCCTAGAAAGCCCACCCGTCACCCGGCCACCACCCGTCATCGAATCGCTCCGCGATGCTGTATCTGTATCGTCAGACCCCAACATTGTTGGGCTGCTGACCGACTCATTACGCTGCGATCGGTGAAACTGCTCGCCGACACCACCCCCCTGCGCTATCCCGAGTTCCGACGGCTGTGGACCAGCAACATCGTCACCGTCGTCGGTTCGCAGTTGGCCGTGGTGGCCGTGCCGCAGCAGATATTCGAGATCACCGGCAGCTCCGGCTATGTCGGTCTGGCCGGACTGTTCGGCCTGGTCCCGCTGATCGTGTTCGGTCTGTGGGGCGGTGCGCTGGCCGATGTGATGGACCGGCGCAAACTCATGCTCATCACCAACTGCGGCACCGGCGTGACCGCAGTCGCCTTCTGGGTGCAGGCCGCGGCCGGACTCGAGAGCGTCTGGATTGTGCTCGGCCTTTTCGCCGTACAGCAGGCGCTGTTCGCGGTGAATCAGCCGACGCGCAGCGCCGCAATTCCGCGGCTGCTGCCCACCGAACATCTGGCCGCCGCCAGTGCGCTAAGCATGACCGTGCAGCAGACCGGCGCCATTGCCGGACCCGTGCTCGCGGGTGTGCTGATCCCCGTTGTCGGCCTGTCGACCCTGTATCTGATCGACGCGATCGCGCTGCTCGCCACCATCTGGGCGGTGTGGCGGCTGCCTGCCATCCCACCGACCGGAACCGCGCGAAAGGCCGGATTCCGCACCGTCCTGGACGGTTTCGCCTATCTGGCGACGCAGCGCATCCTGCTGGCCTCCTTCGTGGTCGATGTGATCGCCATGGTCTTCGGCATGCCGCGGGCGCTCTACCCGCAGATCGCGCATGAGACTTTCGGCGATCCGGCAAGCGGCGGCGTCGCGCTCGGTCTGCTGTTCGCCTCGATGTCGGTCGGGGCGGTGCTGGGTGGGGTGTTCTCCGGTTGGATCTCGCATGTGCGCCGCCAGGGGCTTGCGGTGGTGGTTTGCATCGGGCTGTGGGGGCTGGCGATGGTCGGCTTCGGTGTGGCCGTCGGCTGGACCGGGCACGGCCTCGGCGTCGGGCCGGGACTGTGGATCGCATTGGCCTGCTCGGCCTTCGGCGGCGCGGTCGATATGGTTTCGGCCGCGCTGCGCATCGCCATGTTGCAGACGGTCACCACCGACGAGATGCGCGGTCGTCTGCAAGGGGTCTTCATCGTGATCGTCGCGGGCGGTCCGCGCATCGGTGATGTTGCCCACGGTTTTGCCGCAGCGAGCTTGGGTACGGCGGTGGCCGCGGCGGGCGGCGGTGTGCTGGTCGTTATCGGGGTGGTGCTGGCTGCGCTCGTGTTCCCGGCCTTTGTGCGCTATCGCGTGGCCAGATCGCAGTCGGTGACCGTGCCGGGATGAGTCATAAACCTCACCTGAGCAGAAGTTGTTTGTGAGGTCGGCCGGTGGGCACCCTCGTTCTCGGGCCGCGCGAGTAGCGACTAGCGTCTACGTGAGAGCACCGCCGTGCCGACCGCACCCCGATGCCGACGGTCCTAGCCTGAGAGGGATCCTTCCGTGCCCGAAAAAGACCACATCAACGACGCCAAGCCGGTTTTGAGCTACCCCGGCGGCGAATATGCCATGACGATCGCCGAAGCCAAAGAAGGCAATGACGGCGTCGATCTCGGCAAAATGCTGGCCAGCACCGGGTACGTGACCTACGACCCCGGATTCATGAACACCGCGCCGACCAAGTCGGCGATCACCTACATCGACGGCGAAGCGGGCATCCTGCGCTACCGCGGCTACCCGATCGACCAGCTCGCCGAGTCCTCGACCTTCATCGAGGTCAGCTACCTGCTGATCTACGGCGAGCTGCCGACCCAGGCACAGCTGGACGAGTTCACCGACCGGATCCGCCGCCACACCCTGCTGCACGAGGACCTCAAGCGGTTCTTCGACGGCTTCCCTCGCAACGCGCACCCGATGCCGGTGCTGTCCTCGGCGGTGAACGCGCTTTCGGCGTACTACCAGGACTCGCTGGACCCGAAGGATCCCGAACAGGTCGAGCTGTCGACCATCCGACTACTGGCGAAGCTGCCCACCATCGCGGCCTACTCGTACAAGAAGTCGGTCGGCCAGCCCTTCCTCTACCCGGACAACTCGCTGAGCCTGGTGGAGAACTTCCTGCGGATGACCTTCGGCTTCCCGGCCGAACCCTACGAGGTCGACCCCGAGATCGCCGCCGCCCTCGACATGCTGCTGATCCTGCACGCCGACCACGAGCAGAACTGCTCGACCTCGACCGTGCGCCTGGTCGGCTCCTCCGACGCCAACCTGTTCACCTCCGTCTCCGGCGGCATCAACGCGCTGTGGGGCCCGCTGCACGGTGGCGCCAACCAGGCGGTGCTGGAGATGCTGGACGGCATCAAGGCCGAGGGCGGCAACGTCAAGGAATTCATCCGCAAGGTCAAGAACAAGGAAGACGGCGTGAAGCTCATGGGCTTCGGACACCGCGTCTACCGCAACTACGACCCGCGCGCCTCGATCGCCAAGAAGCATGCCGACGCGATTCTGTCCAAGCTCGGCGGCGACGACGAATTGTTCGATATCGCAAAGTCTCTCGAAGAGGCCGCGCTCACCGACGAGTACTTCATCTCGCGCCAGCTGTACCCGAACGTCGACTTCTACACCGGTGTCATCTACAAGGCCATGGGCTTCCCGACCCGCATGTTCACCGTGCTGTTCGCCATGGGCCGGCTGCCGGGCTGGATCGCGCACTGGCGGGAAATGCACAGTGAGCCTTTGAAGATCGGCCGTCCGCGCCAGATCTACACCGGTTACGGTCACCGTGATTACCACGAGATCGACGGCCGCTAATTTCAACCGAATCCACCATCACCTATCAGAGGGGATAGCCGAATGACCAAGCCGGAGATCGAATTCCAGGCGGGCCCAGCTCCCACCGAGCTGGTTATCAAGGACATCGTCGAGGGCGAGGGCGCCGAGGCAGTGCCCGGCGGCACCGTCGAGGTGCACTATGTCGGCGTGGAATTCGACTCCGGTGAGGAATTCGACTCCTCCTGGAACCGCGGTGAATCCATCAGCTTCCCGCTGCGCGGCCTGATCCAGGGCTGGCAGGATGGCATCCCCGGCATGAAAGTCGGCGGACGCCGGCAACTCACCATCCCGCCGCAGCTCGCCTACGGCCCCGTCGGTTCCGGCCACAAACTCTCCGGCAAGACCCTGGTCTTCGTGATCGACCTGCTCAACGTCGTCAACTGACCTGAATCCTCCACCGCGGCCCGTGCTTCCATCCCGTTGGAAGCACGGGCCGCGGTCATCTCCTAATGCCGTATTCGCGCCGCGCACGATTTAGCGCGCCACGCACGATTTCGTGGGGACAATCGGTGCGTGGCGGCGCAATTCGTGCGCGGCAGTGGGCATTCAGTGCTGGTGTCGCTTTGCGGGACGTGTGCACGGCGCGATGCCTGAGACGCGAAAACCGGTCCGGGAGTGCGGATGACGGCTGCTGCCACCGTCATGCATCCCGGACCGGTTTGCGGTATGTGTGCCTTACTTCGGCGGTGCGGTGACCTTGACCGGCTTACCCCATGCCGACAGGGTCACCTTGATGGTGCCCGGATCCCGCTTGACGACAGCCTGAACCAGGTTCGGGCCGTTGCCGGGGGAGGCGGCGTTCGACGGCAGGGCCGAAGCCGAACCCGACGGCGGGGCGACATCCGCGATCCACAGGGTGATCGGGAACGTGCCCGCCGGGTCACCGGACTTCGGGACGATGGGATCGATGACCGTGGAGTCGATGGTTCCGGTCAACTTCACGGTGTCGGTGCCGTCGACCTTCTCCCGGCCCTCCACCTTCGGGTTCTTCACCTGGGCGATGAGGTTGGCCAGACCCTTGTCCTTGTCCAGGATTACGCCCGGGTCGTAGATCTGTTCCGCCGGACCGATTTTGGCGTAGGCGGAGGAGCCACCGGTCTGTGCGTACATTTCCTTGTCGACGACCAGGAACTTGGCCTGGATGAAGTCGGCCTCGGGCTTGGTCCGGACCTTCGCCTCGCCGATCGCCTGTCCGGCGCCCTGCGGCTGGTTGGTCACATCGGCCGAGACGCTCTCCACCGGGAGGTTGGTGAGGTTGTCCACCTTCAGATTCAGGTGCACGGCCTGCAAGGTCTGGGTGGTCCGCGCGGACTCCTGCACGATCTGCGCGGCCTCGGGCAGTTGCCCCGAAGGCGGCGCGGAAGAGGTGGTCTTCGAGTCGGAGCTGGAGTCGCAGCCTGTCACCAGTGCAGCGAACATCGACGCCGCGACCACGGCGGGCACGAGTCCCGGTCGGCGAAGTCGGATTCGGTGCGAGGTGTGTGCTCGCGCTGTCAGATCACTCAATGTTCTGCCCCCAGAAGAGTGCGAGGTCGGGTACGACCGGATGGTTTGACGGGGACAGCTGGTGCTGCCGCCCGGTGTAGTGCAGCATTTCGCCCGCCAGATTAGCCTGTCGCGCAGGCTAACTCGACCCGGTTCGCAAAGCGAAGTCCAGGCGAGCCGCGCATGCTGCGGGTGCCGACGTTACCCTTGGTTCGGTCTTCTCGCACAGATCGGGGGGAATCCGACGCGAAAGTTACCGGGTTAAGGGATTGTTTAGTGAGATGTAAGGCGCTGCAAGCACGATGCTGTCACGAAGGCTCAGACGGTGTGGTGACTTCGGGGGGGACATCCGGTTCGCCGGATGAAGCGTCCCCGCGCCTGTCCGCGATACACGCCATAACCACGGGGCCGACAACGGCCACCGAACCGCGGATCAGACACGGAGGAATGCGATGACGAACAGCCAGCCAGAAGCGGAGGAGCGGGACTTCCATAGACCGCCCGGCCCGCCTCCTGGCGGTGGCCCGCAACTGTCGAATGTGTGGGTTTACAACGGAAAAGCCTACGATCTGAGCGAATGGATCTCCAAACATCCCGGCGGCGAGTTCTTCATCGGGCGAACAAAAAATCGCGATATCACTTCCATCATCGGCTCCTATCACCGTGATCCCGAGCGAATCGGGCGAATGCTCGAACGGTATGCGTTGGGGCGCAACGCATTACCTGAGGACATTCATCCGAAGGCCAACGCACCCGACTTTCTGTTCAAAGAGGGTTTCGACAGCTGGCAGGACACTCCGAAGTACCGATTCGACAATAAAGACGATCTGCTGCACCAGGTCAAGGCTCGGCTGAAAGAGCCGGAGTTGGCCGCGCGACTGCAGCGCATGGATACGATCTTCAACCTCGTGGTCGCCGTACTGGCCGTCGCGTACTTCGCGGTGCAGGGTTTGCGCCTGTTCGAGCGCAGCTGGATGCCGCTGCCCGTCTTCGTCATCCTGATGGTGCTGCTGCGCAGCTCACTGGCCGGATTCGGCCACTACGCGATCCATCGCGCGCAAAAGGGTCTGAACAAGATCTATACGAATACCTTCGATTTCAATTACGTCGCACTGGCTTTCGTCACCGCGGACGGACACGCGCTGCTGCACCATCCGCATACCCAGAGTGAAGTCGATATCAAGAAGAACGTCTTCACCATGATGATGCGGGTGCCCCGGTTGTATCGGGTGCCGATTCACACCCTGCACAAATTCGGGCACACGGTGACCGGCATGACCATTCGGCTCCTCGATGTCTGCCGCCTCACCCGCAAAGTCGGCATCAAAGACATGTACGGCACCTGGGGTGGTGCGCTGCCGCACTTCATCGGTTCGTTCGGTGTGCGCGGGCTATTGCTCGGCGAGTTGGTGGCCTTCACCCTGGCGGGCGACTTCTGGGCCTGGGCACTGCAATTCGTGGTGACATTGTGGATCAGTACCTTCCTGGTTGTCGCTAGCCATGATTTCGAAGTCGAGGCCGAGGAACTTCCCGCCTCCGATACCGAGGACTGGGCCGTCAATCAGGTGGAGCAGGCCTACGACCTGAAGGTGATCGGAAATCGTTATATCGACTGCTTTCTCGCGGCCGGCTTGAGTTCGCACCGCGTCCATCACGTCCTGCCGTTCCAGCGTAGTGGTTTCGCGAATATCGCCACCGAGGACGTATTACGCGAGGAGTCTGCGAAATTCGGCGTCGAGTGGCTGCCGGCGAAAAGCTTCTTCACCGATCGGTTCCCGAAACTCTGCCGCACCTACCTGCTGTCGCCCTCACGCGAAGCCGAGGAACGGAATTGGGGCTTCGTCCGCGAGCATTGCTCGCCGGGGGCGCTGAAAACCTGTGCCGTCTACACAGTGCAGGGATTCACCGGAATCGGCACGGTCTGAATCGATTCCGGAGATCGACCGATCGAACCGCTGGGTTGGCGCGGCGCCGATCACCATTTTTCACAAGAACGGGGAGAATTTCGTGTCAATCACTATCGATGAGGGAACGTCGGCGGCTCGTCAGGGGGACGAGCGCGGCCACGGCCTCGTGCAGTACGGGCTGCCGCCCGCGCCGCCGACCACGGTCGGGGTGATCGAGAGCATCGCGACCGGTGCGCCGAGTCAGCTCGTCGACCAAGCCGACGCCGCCGATCGGGTGGCCGAGCTGTTCACCGATCCGCAACAGCGGGCGCGGATTTCGCGGATCTACCAGAAGACGAAGATCGACAGCCGCCGCCTGGTGGTCGATCCGCTCGATCCCGAATTCCTGCAGTTCGGCAGGGAACGCGGCACGATCCGGGACCGGATGAATCTGTTCTACCGCCACGCGGTTCCGCTGGCCGTCGATGTCGCGGGGCGTGCCCTCGCCGGTATCGAGGACGCGGCGGCGGAGATCGGCTTGCTGGTCTTCGTGACCAGCACCGGTTTCATCGCACCGGGCGTGGACGTCGCGGTGGTCAAGCAGCTGGGGCTGTCGCCGTCGGTCGGACGGGTCGTGGTGAACTTCATGGGCTGTGCGGCCGCGATGAACGGCATTCGAACCGCCGTGGATTATGTTCGGGCGCATCCGGATAAGAAGGCGATGGTCGTTTGCATCGAGCTGAGCTCGGTTAACGCCGTCTTCGACGACAACGTCAACGATGTGATCATCCACAGCCTGTTCGGTGACGGCTGCGGTGCGGTGGTCATCGGCGCCAGTCAGGTCCAGCAGCCGCTGGCGCCGGGCAAAGTGGTGATCCGGGACAGCTTCAGCCAGCTCTTCGACGGTGCCGAGGACGGCATCGTGCTCGGTGTCAATCACAACGGCATCACCTGCGAGCTGTCGGAGAATCTGCCCCAGTACATCTACGCCGGGGTCGATCCCGTGGTCACCGAGGTCTTGGGCCGCAATGGATTGCAGAAATCCGATGTCGATCTGTGGGCCATCCACCCGGGGGGTCCGAAGATCATCGAGGAGTCCGTGCATTCGCTCGGTATCGCGCCGGAGCGGGCGGCGCTGAGCTGGGACGTGCTGGCCAGGTTCGGCAATATGCTGAGCGTGTCGTTGATTTTCGTGCTCGAAAAAGCAGTGTCGCTCGGCGACTGTTTGGGGAGTGGTCGGGCGACGGGCGGGCTGGTTCAGCAGGAGACGGCGAAGCCGATCTCGACCGGTGTGGCGTTCTCCTTCGCCCCGGGGGTCACCCTCGAAGGCATGATCTTCGACATCATTCGCCGATAGTAAGCACCGTTCTCAGCCAAAATCGCCCGTTGAGCCAAATCGCCTGTTGAGCCAAATTGCCCGTTGAGGAGCGCAGCAACCATGCAACTCATCCGATTCCTCATCTCGATCTCCTGGATGCGGATCGCGGCCGTCATCGCCGCGGGTCTCATCTGCGGTGCAGCCAACACCTATTTGGTGACCCTCATCAGGGGTGTGGTGTCGCCGGAACCGCATCCGCACATCAATATCCAGAGCTTCGCCCTCACGGGCCTGGTCATTCTGGTCAGTGGCGTGGTGTCGCAGGTGCTGCTGATTCGCCTTGCCCAAGAGGCGATCTACCGGCTGCGCGCGGATCTGAGTTCCGGGATTGTCTCGGCTCCGCTAGAGCATCTGGAACGGCTCGGCATGCACCGCCTGATGGCGACGCTGACCGAGGATGTGCGTTCGCTCTCGCAGGCGGTGACCGCCATTCCGAGCATCTGCATCGACGTGGCCACCATCGTGGGCTGCTTCGTCTTCCTGCTGGCGGTGTCGGGTCCGCTGTTCGCGGTGACCGTCGCGGGCACGCTGCTCGGAATCGCTTGTGTCGAGCTGATTCTCAGGCGGGTGCGCAATATCTACCGCGAGGCGCGGGAGAACGAGGACGCGCTGTTGCGGTCGTACCAGGCCGTGACGCTGGGCATCAAAGAGTTGAAGCTGCATCGGGGGCGCCGCCGCGATTTCATGCAGCGGCATCTGCTCGGTTCGGCCGCGACGCTGCGTGCACAGAATGTCGATGCCGGCTCCAAATTCTCAGTGGCACAGGGCTTCGGGCAGGCGCTGCAGCTCGGCACCATGGCGCTGATCCTGTTCGTGCTGGTCGCCCCCTTGGATCTGTCGCGTGATGTGATGGTCGGGTATGTCCTGGTGACGACATTCCTGGCGATGCCGATGCAGAACTTCATGCACCGCATCCCGGATCTGCTGCGCGGTGATGTGGCGCTGGCGAAGATACGCGCGATGAATCTGTCGATGGAGACCATGCACGATGAGCAGCGGTTGCCGTTCACGGACCGTCCCACCGTCGATGCGGCGCGGCTGGAGCTGACGAATGTCACCTACGGCTACCGGATGGAGCCACCACCGCCGTTCCCGCCGGGGCCGGGCGGGCCTGGGCCTCGTGGGCCGAGAGGTGGCGCGCATCCGCCCGGCCGGGGTCCACGTCCCGGCGGGCCGCTGCCGGATGTCAACGGGCATCGGTTCGTCGACCACAGCGGACACGACAATCGGCCGATGCCGCTCGGCCCGCCACCGGAGGCGAGCAATGGCGAGGCCGGGTTCCGGCTCGGTCCGCTCGATCTGGTCTTCGAACCCGGCCAGATCACCTTCATCGTCGGCGGTAACGGCAGCGGCAAATCCACGCTGGCCAAGCTGATCACGGGACTGTACGTGCCACAGACGGGCACGCTGTCGCTCAATGGTGAGCCGATCGACCACGAGAATATCGAGTGGTTCCGGCAGAACTCCTCGGCGATCTTCACCGACTTCCACCTGTTCGAGGAATACCTGGGGTTCGATCGGCCCGGACTCGATGGTGAGGTGCGCCGTTATCTCGAGGAGTTGCAGATCGCGCACAAGGTGACGGTGCAGGACGGGCGATTGTCCACCATCGATCTGTCGCAGGGCCAACGCAAACGGCTCGCGCTGTTGACCGCCCTGCTCGAGGACCGGCAGATCTATGTCTTCGACGAGTGGGCCGCCGACCAGGAGCCCAAGTTCCGTGATGTCTTCTATCAAGAAATCCTCACCGAACTCAAACAGCGCGGGAAGACCGTCATCGTGATCACCCACGACGATCGCTACTTCCACCACGCAGACCAGTTGGTCAAACTCGATTTCGGCAGGGTGGTCGAGGCGAAGCGGACCGAGGAACCCACCGGCGCCGAGCTCGCCTGATCATCTGCGGTCCTTACCGAACTCTCAGACTTCGGTAAGCGACGATGCCAATTCTGAGCTCTAGGGTCGGCAGGTGTGACTAAGCGTAGCGAAGGAACCAAAGACACAGCGCTGCCGGTCACGGCGGAGCCGAGCGCTAGCGCGGCGGAGTTGTGACTGGAATACGCACCCGGTGCGCACTGCTCGCCGTTGTCGTTGTCATTGCCGGGGCGCTCGGGAGCGCCGTTACCGCTTGCTCGAGATCATCCGGCTCACCCAGCGGTCTCGCGCTGGTGAACGCCGATACCGGGCCTACTGGTGCGCGCATCGCGCAAGGGCTGCAGCAGGACGGCGGCGGTTACGAGTGGACCGTAGGCAAGCCGGGTGAGCTCGACGCGGATGACTACGCTGCGGTGATCACCCTGCCCGCCGATCTGACCCAATCCATGGGCACGCTGGCGAGTGCGCAGCCGAAGCGGGCCAAGGTCACGGTGGATACGCATAAGGGCGCGGACGCGGATGTGGTGAACGGCGCGGTGAATACGGTGACGCACCGAGTCGGCGCGGCCGGTGTCGACGCCGCTTTGGCCGCGGTCGCGCAGGCGCGCACCCAGATGACCTCGGTGCAGCTCACCACTCAACTGCTGAACGCCGGGGTGAGTGCCGCGGCCGCGGGCGCCGACCAGTTCAGCTCGGGTGCGGATCAGCTACTCGGCTTCCTGGCCTACGCCAAAGAAGGTTCGGCACAACTGACTTCGGCGATCGCATTGCTGAACTCGACCGTCTCGGGTGCCGCCGCACAGGCGAATCAACTTGCCTCGGCATTGGATTCGACCGGCGTCACGATCGGACAGGTGCAGCAGACTGCGAATACGGTAAACGGCGGTCTGGACCAGATCCTGCCGCTGATGCGCGCGCTTCCCTTCGCAGGCGATCCCCAGGTCGCCGATATCATCGCGAAACTCGAAGGATTGCATAATGTTTCGAGCCAGGCCGGTTCGCAGCTGACCGATCTCGGCGGTCTGGTTGGTGCTGCGGTCGATCCGAACACCGATCTCGGCACGCTCCTGCGCACGGTTGTGGACCGATTGACCGGTGCCAGTGCGCAATTAGCCGAAGGTGCGAAACTCGCCGAGGGGCTACCGCAACTGGCCGACCAGGGCGGTGCTCAATTGGTCAGCGCCATAAGCCAACTGACCGGTGGCGTCACCCAACTACAACAGATCGTGACCAACCTCAGCACCCAAACCGATAAGGCCATCGCAGCGCTGCCTCAGCGCAGCAGCACCCAGCAGTCCGCACTGGCGCTTGCGTTGACCGACCCGGTCGAGGTGGTTCGCAACTGATAGAGCCCGCGCACATCCGGCCACCTGGGTGGGGCACAGCGCGGTACGGTGTGGGTACGCCTGCTCCCGAGATGCCGCCTCGGACCGAGGTCAGTGTGCGCCAGTTCGTCAATGAGTCCGGCAGTGTTACCCGTGGTCTGCGGGAGGGAAGTCGATATATGCTCACCATCAACGGCGAGCCGTTGGCCGAAGTAACGCCCATCAGGCGCCGACGCTTCGTGCCCACCAGTCAGGCCCAGGAGATGTTCGCGAAGGCTCCGATACTCGACTACGACGAACTCCGACGCGACTTGGATGCTGTGGTCGGCGACGAACTGTCCGACGATCCGCTCGAAAAAAAGGGTCTGTGAGCCGCAATGCGAGGGGCGTACTCGACGCTGGCATAATCGCGACTCTCTCCCTTTTTCGATCCGGCCGATTTGCCGATCGAGTCCGCAATCACGGCAGTCACGCTGGGAGAGTTGTCGCGAGGGCCGTATGCAACCGATGATCCGGTCATGCGTGCGCGTCGGATCGCGGTACTGCGACACGTGGAAGCGACATTCGGCGAGGCGTTGCCCTACGACAGCGAAACCGCCCGAACTTTCGGCTTGATCTGCGCCGCGGTCTACGCGATAGGCCGGCAACCGCGACGGCGCACGGCCGACCTGATGATCGCCGCCACAGCCGCACGCAACAGTTTGCCGCTGTATACGACGAATCCGAAGGACTTCACCGGTCTGGAGGAACTTGTAACGATCATTGCGGTTACCCGTCCCGACGGTGCGACCGGCTGACCGACGGCTCCGCGGCCGTTGAGAGGCAACTGCTGCCCCTGGCCGAAGAGCGTGGAACCGCAAGCCGCAAGCGCTCTTTCGGGTCAGGTGGTGGTTCGGCGTTCCGGAAGGTCCAGTACCAAGCGCACACCGCCGAGCGGACTGTCGTCGAAATAGGCTCGGCCGCCGTGTAATTGGGCCTGTTGGGCGACCAGGGCGAGGCCTAGTCCGGAGCCGCCTTTGCTGGCTTGGCTGCCGCGGAAGAAGCGTTCGAAGACGTCGGTGCGTTCTTCGACGGGGATTCCTCGGCCGTTGTCGTCGACGGTTATCAGTATGTGACCGTTGGGGATTCGACGGGCCGAGACGACGGCTTCGGTGGCGCGGCCGTGTTTGACGGAGTTGGTCAAAGCGTTGTCGACCGCTAGGCGCAGCCCGGCGGGCAGGCCGCGGGTGATCAATTCGGCGTCGGTATCGATGCGGACGGTGACGCCCGGAAAGTGGCGCATGGCGTCGTGGGCGGCCTGATCGCAGAGGTCGCCGACGTCGGTGTCGACGTGATCGCGCTCGTGCGTGAGGTCGCCCGAGGCGAGACGTTCCAGTGCGGCCAAGGTGGTTTCGACGCGGCCCTGGCTGCGTTGCAGGTCAGCGAGGATTTCGGCGCGTTGGGGCTCGTCCAGGTCCAGGGTGCGCAGCACCTCGAGGTCGGTGCGCATGGCGGTGAGCGGGGTGCGCAGTTCGTGGGCTGAGACGGCCGCGAAATCGCGTGCGGTCTCCAGTGCGGCGGCGGTTTCGGTCTGTGCTTGATCAACCCGTTGCAGCAGGGTGTTCACTGCTTCGGCGAGTTTTTCCGCCTCTCGGACTCCGGAACCGTCGACCGGTGGCTGTGGATTGTCCGGATCGCGGTAGCCGCTGCGTGTGCCGACCTGTCGGGTGAGATCGACGATCGGGCGCACTGCGCGGCCTGCGAGCAGCCAGCCGAGTCCGGCGGCGGTGGCGATCGCCAGTCCGGCTCCCGCGAGCACCCAGCGCTGTTGCTCGGCGGTTGTGCGTGCCGCCGCTGTGGACGGAATACCAAGGGAAACAACGCGTCCCGCAGGTTGGTTCGCGGTGGTGGTGAGTACACGGAACGGGGTGCCGTTCACGGTTACGGTATGCGATCCGATCGGCTGTTCGGGCAGGCGAATGGGTGTGCTGGCCACGATCGTGTTGTTGTCGCGGACCGTCACCGCCATGTCGTAGTTCGGACCGACCAGTCCGAGCACGCCGACGGCCAAGACCGAGTCGATGAGCACCAATCGCGACGCGATGGTCAATTGCTGGTCGGTCTGGGCCAGGTTATTGCGCTCGATGGCCCGGGATGAGATCACGCCGATGATCGTGACGATGATGATTGCGCCGACCGCGGCCGCACCTGCCACCCGGGTGCGCAGGGAGAACGTGCGCCGCCGTCGTTTCCCGGGGAGCTGCGACGTCATTGCCAACTCACTTGGGCGCTCGCAGCACGAATCCGACGCCGCGGACCGTGTGCAGCAGCCGTGGCGTGCCTTCGACCTCCAGCTTGCGCCGCAGGTATCCGACGAAGACATCGACCACATTGGTGTCGGCGGCGAAGTCATAGCCCCACACCAATTCCAGTAACCGCTCCCGGCTCAGCACCACGCCCGCATTGTGGGCCAGGGTGGACAGCAGCTCGAATTCGCGCTTGGTGAGCTCGATTTCGCGGCCGTTGAGCAATGCGCGGTATCCGGCGACGTCGACCTCGAGCGGACCGACCGCGATCGCGCCCGGTGTGGCGGGGGCCGGAACGTCCGAGCGGCGGCGCAGCAGCGCCTTGATCCGCGCCACCAACTCGGCGAGCACGAACGGCTTGGTCAGATAGTCGTCGGCGCCGGACTCCAACCCGGAGATTCGGTCGTCGACGGAGGCGCGGGCGCTGAGCACACAGATCGGGACTTCATTGCCCAAGGCCCGAAGTGCCGTCACCACGCCCGCGCCGTCGAGCACCGGCATATTCATATCGAGTACCACTGCGTCGGGCGCCTGCTCGGTCACGCTGCGCAGTGCCTCGGCGCCGTCGCGAGCGACCCGCACCTGGAAGCCGGACAGGCGCAGCCCGCGCTCGACCGATGCGAGCACGTCCTCGTCATCGTCGACGACAAGGACGGTCGGCTTCGCGCTCCGCTCGGTCACATCACTCATTGTGCAGGCACGTATCGCTCGAGTCGGTCAGCAAGCCGGGTGTGCCGTCAGTAGCTGTGGCAGGTTTCGGCCACGGTGCGGATGGTCTCGGCCAGGCTGGCGGAACGTGGGTCGTTTTCGGCGTCCTGCGCTGCGCCCGGGTTCTCGTTGATGGTGGCCTGGAGTTCCGCGCGACGCTGTTCGACCGGCTGGTCGAACTTGCGCTGCAGTTCGGCCTTCTGGGTCGGGTTCGCGTCGAGCATGGCCGCCAGCTGCGGGGCCTTGGCGTGCAGCGCCGCGTCGACCTGGGCGAAGGAGCAGTCGGAGTTCAGCAGCGGCCCGGCCAGTGTCATCGGATCCGCGGCCGCGATGGCCGGGGAGAGCAACACGGCCACACTGGCCATGCCACCCGCGGCGAGAGCGGCGACGGCCGGGCGACTGCGGTAGAGCTTCATGGTGCGTGCCTCCAGAATTTCGAGGGGTGTTGCTTCGAGGGGTGCTGTGGATACAGCGCCCTAGACGCTATTGCCCCGCACTGGCACATGTGTGAACTATCCCTGAGGATTCCCTAAGGGGTGAAACGAAATGCGATCGCAAAGTATCAGGGCACGATCGGATCGCCGTTGGGCGCAACGACTTCCGGACCGGGCCCCTGCGGTCGGCTGGCCCGGATCTGTACCTCCAGCGCGGCGAGCACCGAGGGATCTTCGATGGTGGACGGTACGTCGTAGGTATCGCCCGCGGTGATCTGCCGGATCGTCTTGCGCAGGATCTTGCCCGATCTGGTTTTGGGCAGTGCGGTGACGACGACGGCGTCGTGCAGTGTGGCGATCGCGCCGATCTGCTCGCGCACCCGGGCGATCAGTTCGTCGCGCAGGCGTTCCGGATCGATCTCGACGCCGGACTTGAGCACTACATAAGCGATCGGCCGTTGGCCCTTGAGTTCGTCGGGAAGGCCGATCACCGCGCATTCGGCCACGGCTTCGTGTCCGGCGATCGCGGCCTCGATGCTGCCCGCCGACAACCGGTGCCCGGCCATATTGATCACATCGTCGCTGCGGCCGAGCACGTAGAGGTACCCGTCGTCATCGAAATATCCGGAGTCACCCGTGAGGTAGTGGCCGGGAAACGCCGACATGTAGGAGCGTTGGAAACGATCTTCGTCGCGCCATAGCCCGGTTAGCGTGCCCGGCGGTAGTGGCAGGCCGATGACGATATTGCCCTCGGTGCCCGGTGCGACCGGATTGCCCTCGGCATCGAGGACCCGCAGCCGGTAGCCGGGCACCGGCACCGACGCCGAACCCGCCTTGATCGGAAGTTCTTGCAGGCCGAGCAGATTCGCGCAGATCGGCCAGCCGGTCTCGGTCTGCCACCAGTGGTCGACCACCGGGCAGTCGGGCCGATCGGCCAGCAGCGTTTCGCTGGCCCATTCGTAGGTGGCCGGATCCAGGCGCTCACCGGCGCAGAACAGTGCGCGCAGCGAGGACAGGTCGTAGCGGTGGGCGAGTGCGGCATCCGGATCAGCCTTGCGGATGGCGCGCAGCGCGGTCGGCGCGGTGAACAGCACACGCACGTTGTGTTCGGCGACCACGCGCCAGAACGCGCCCGCATCCGGCGTCCCGACCGGTTTGCCTTCGTAGAGCAGGGTTGTCGCGCCGACGAGCAGCGGCGCGTAGACGATGTACGAATGCCCGACGACCCAGCCGACATCCGAGGCGGCCCACATCACCTGGCCCGGCCCGACGTTGTAGATATTGCGCATGGACCAGGCCAGAGCGACCGCATGTCCGCCGTTGTCGCGAACCACGCCCTTGGGCTTTCCAGTGGTGCCGGAGGTGTAGAGGATGTAGAGCGGATCAGTCGCGGCGACCGGAACCGGATCGGCGGGTTGGGCATCGCGGACGGCGTCTTCCCAATCCAGCCATTGCACTGCGACGGTTTGTGTGGAACTCGGTAGTGATTCGGTGGCGGGCTGCGGCGTGGAGAAGTGGATAGTCGGAAATTCCGGCCGCTGCTTGACGATCACGTGACGCGGCGCGCTCGTCTCGGCGAGGTCCAGGGCCTGCAACACGATCGGCGGGTAGTCGATCGTCCGGCCCGGCTCCAAGCCGCCCGAGGCAGTGATTATCAACACAGGTTCGGCATCGTCGATGCGGGCGGCGAGTTCGGGTGCGGCGAAGCCGCCGAAGACCACCGAATGCACCGCGCCGATGCGGGCGCAGGCCAGCATCGCGATCACCGCCTCCGGGATCATCGGCAGGTAGATGACCACTCGGTCACCCGTGTCGACCCCCAAACGCACCATCGCACCGGCGAACTCGGCAACCTTCGCGAGTAGTTCGGCGTAGGTGAAAACACCTCTGGCGCCGGTCATAGCGGAGTCGTATATTAGGGCGGGCTGATCGGCTCGGCCCGCCTCCTCCGAAGTGTCGCCGTGCACATGCCGGTCGAGGGCGTTGAAGGAGGTATTGAGGCGAGCGTCCGGAAACCACCTGGCCATCGAGCGAGTCGTGGTGTCGACGATGTGGGTCGGCGGGGTCACCCAATCGATCGTCTCGGCCGCCTCGGCCCAGAACTCAGCGGGATCGACCAAGCTGGTCTGATAGACCGGCCGGTAGGCGCGGTTCTCACGCCCGCCCGTCGCCCGACCACCGCCCCCCGCGGAATCACTGCGCGATGCTGTACCCAAACTTGTGACTCCCTAGCCTCGCTTCGATGCCCGCCTCGATAGATCAGCACGATTGTGGCAGACTTCACGCGACGCCCGGGTGGGTGCCGCGACCTTTGGTTTTGCCGATTACCGGCAGGTCAAAGCCCGTAGCTACACTCAACGTCACCCAAGCTGTTATTGATCCGTTAGAATCTGATGTCACTTATTTGGGCCGTCGTAGACGCAATTTCTCGGCCAGCCGCAGTTCCTCGGCCAGCTCTGCCTGTCGAGCCAGCATGCGATTGTCTAGGTTCGCTGATGGCACGTGGTTGGGGCCAGTTTGGAAAGTGAGTGGGAGATGCGTGACGCCGCAAGGTCCGGCAGCAAACGCTGGGCGCTCGGCAACTGGGACCTGCGCTGGAAGGTTACGGCGGTCCTGGCCGTTCCGCTGGCAGTCGCGGTTGGCCTCGGCGTGTCCAGGATTACCACCGAGTTCGCCGACGCGAACCGACTGGACGCTGCCGCGAAGAACATCGAGACGATCCCTGCCGTCACCGCGCTGAGCGCGCAGACGGCGACGACCGCCGCTTCGCAGATGATTTCGATCATGCCGAACGTGTCGATCGTGTCGGACAAGAACCTGGCCGACCTCGACAAGGTCATCGCCGATGCCGAACAGTCGGGCGGCAAGCTCGACGGTGTCGCCGGTGCGCGCGCGTCGCTGGACAGCATGATCACCCAGGCCAAGGCCGTTCGTGCCCAGGGCAAGAACGTCACGACGCAGACACCGGCCGAAGTCATCGGGCTGATCGACCAGGTCCGCAACGACAGTGTGCACATCGTCGAGACGACGGTCGGCCAGGTCAGCGACCAGGCCATCGAACAGTCGAAGCTGCGGCTGGTCGACTCGCTGAACACCCGTGCCGCACTGGTCGGTGAGGTTGCCGCATTCCCCGAGGTGCTGCGCGGTTCGGCGGCGGGCGTGCAGAACGCGATCACCGCGGCCAATACCGAGCGGGCGATGCTCAACGTGCTCGCCCACCGCTTTTCCGACGGCGACACCTCGATCGCCGATCTGCGGGCCGGTATCGATAACCGGATCTCGCTGCTGACCAGCCCGGAGGCGCAGTCCGGCAAGATCCCGGTCGGTGATCTGAAGAACTCGCTCACCGGCAGCCTGGACGTCTACGAGCGCGTGGTCAACAAGTCCACCAAGGACATCGACTCGGCGATGAGCTCGCTGGTGTCCAACGCCAATACCGGGGCGTGGACCTACACCGCGGTCGTCATCGCGACCATTCTCGCCGCGCTGTTGCTCGCGGTATTCGTCGCGCGCTCGATGATCGTGCCGCTGCACCGGCTGCGTCTGGCCGCGCTGCGCGTGGCCGAGAGCGATCTGCCGCACGAGGTCGCCCAGCTGCGTAACGGCGCGTCCCCTGAGGATGTGCCGCTGGAGCCGATGCCGATCCGCAGCCACGAGGAAATCGGTCAGCTGGCCCGCGCCGTCGACGATATCCACGGCCAGGCGCTGCGTTTGGCCAGTGACCAGGCGCAGATGCGTGCTCAGGTCAACGACATGTTCGAAACCCTGGCCCGGCGCTCCAAGTCGCTCGTCGACCATCAGCTCAGTTTGATCGAGGCGATGGAGTACGACGAGAAGGATCCGCGCCTGCTGGAAAACCTGTTCCGGCTGGACCATCTCGCGGCTCGTATGCGCCGTAACGGTGACAACTTGCTGATCCTCGCCGGTACCCGGCAGCGGCGCAGCAAGTCCGCGCCGGTCGAGATCGCGGACGTGCTGCGTGCGGCGATCTCCGAGGTCGAGGACTACGAGCGCGTGAAGCTCGGTGCGACACCGCGTGGTTCGCTGGTCGAGCCCGCCGCCTCGGATATGGCGCACCTGTTCGCCGAGCTATTGGACAACGCGCTACGCGCGTCGCCGCCGGAGACCGACGTGAAGTTCACCTTCGCGCAGGGACACGACCAGGGCATGCTCATCGAGGTCGCGGACCGCGGCATCGGTATGCCGCCCAGTGAAATGGCCGATATCAACCGGCGGCTCGAGCAGACCGCCGAGCCGGGGCCGGATACCGCGCGGCACATGGGTCTTTTCGTGGTCGGCCGATTGGCCGAGCGACACGGACTCACCGTGCGTCTGCGCCCGACCTTCGACACCGCGCGGGATCCCGGCGTCACGGTCACCGTGCACGTTCCGATGAGTCTGATCGTGCTCGGCCAAGGCCAGACCACCGCGATGCCGCAGGCGACACCGCAGGTCGCCGCGGCCAGTCCGCAGCGACCGTCCGCCGCGGCGTCGATGCAGACGCGCGCGATCACCAGGACGCCGGGTGGCAATGTCGTTGTCACCGTCGATCCCGGTGTGAGCGGGCCGATTCCGATCAGCAGTCCGGCACCGGCCGCGAGCAGTGGTCCGATTCCGACGGCGGGCGGGCTGCCGCAGCGTTCGCCCGGCTCCACCATGTCCTCGGGAGCCTCGGGGCTGCGTCAGGACCAGGCACCATCGAATCCGGCCCTGCGCCCATCGGGCGGACAGGCGCCGAGCGCTCCGCAGCGTGGCAAGCTCGCCGCGGCGAATCTGCCAAGGCGCAGTGTCACGCCGGGCGGTCCGCCGCCGAACCGGCCGGGCGCCGAGCCGACGGTTTCCGGTGGTGGTCTGCCACCGCGGAATCTGAACTCCGGTGGGCTGCCGCAGCGTCAGCCGGGCACGAATGGTGTGCCGCAGCCCGAGGGCGGTCAGCCCAGTGGCGGACTGCCGCAGCGTCAGCCGGGTACTAGTGGGGCGCCGCAGCGTGCTTCGGGGCTGAATGGTCTGCCGCAGCGCGAACCGGGTGCCGGTGGTGTGCCGCAGCGCGATACCGGTTCGAGCCTGCCGCAGCGTGCTGCCTCGGGTGGGTTGCCGCAGCGTGAGGCTGGTTCGAGCGGTCTGCCGCAGCGGGATTCGGCTGCCGGCGGACTCCCGCAGCGGGATTCGGCCGCCGGCGGATTGCCGCAGCGAGAGCCGGGTGCGACCGGTCTGCCGCAGCGCCAGTCGCCCGCGAGTGGCTTGCCGCAGCGGGAAACGTCGAATGGTTTGCCGCAGCGTGAGAGCGCCAGTGGTCTGCCACAGCGTGATGCTCTGGGTGGCCTGCCGCAGCGGGAAGCCCCCGGGGGTCTGCCGCAGCGTGAGAGCACAGGCGGTTTGCCGCAGCGGGATACCACGGGTGGTCTGCCGCAGCGTGAGGGCACTGGTGGTCTGCCGAAGCGCGATCCGTTGCGTGATCCGTTGAGCAGTTTGCCGCAGCGGGATACCACGGGTGGTCTGCCGCAGCATGAGAGCTCTGGTGGTCTGCCGCAACGCGAAAGCTCTGGTGGGTTGCCGCAGCGTGAGGGCACTGGTGGTCTGCCGAAGCGCGATCCGTTGCGTGATCCGTTGAGCAGTTTGCCGCAGCGTGAGAGCTCTGGCGGTTTGCCGCAACGCGAAAGCACTGGTGGCTTGCCGCAGCGGGAGAGCGCCGGCGGTCGGCCGCAACGCGAGTCGGCATCGAATGGCCTGCCGCAGCGGGAGTCCGGTCTGACCGGTATCCCGCCGCGGGACACCGGTTCGGGTTTGCCGCAGCGGGATTCCGCTTCCGGTGGTCTGCCGCAGCGTGATGCTCTGGGTGGTTTGCCGCAGCGTGAGAGCACGGGTGGTCTGCCGCAGCGGGAGAGCACCGGTGGTTTGCCGCAGCGTGATGCTCTGGGTGGTCTACCGCAGCGTGAGTCCGGTGCCAACGGCCTGCCGCAGCGTCAGTCGCCCGGGAACGGTTTGCCGCAGCGTGAGACCCCGAACGGCCTGCCGCAGCGTCAGTCGGGTGCGCATACGGCGAGCGGGCTACCCCAGCGTGATGGTCTGCTGCCGTCCCGCGATAGTCTCCCGCAGCGGGAGACGGGTCCGACCGGTCTGCCCCAGCGCGATCCGGGAGCGACGGTACTGCCGCGCAAGGAAGTTCCGCCGGGTGTCGGTCTGCCGCGACGCGATCGCGGTGCGGCCCAGCCCGCGGCCAGCGGCGAGACCCCCGCGGTTTCCGAGGGCGGGGCGACGACCACACCGCGCGATCCGGGACGGCACAGCTTCAAGCCCGATCCGGAGAAGGCGGCATCGTTCTTCCAGACCAGGTTGCAGCCCGCGGTCGACTCCGATTCGGTCATGGGCGGGACACCGATCTTCGCCGAAATGATGTCGGCGTGGCTCTCGGATCCGAACTCGGACCGGTCCCAGGTGGCGGCCTCCTTCGAATCACCGGGCGACGAAGGCTGGCAGGCGGCTCGCCGCGCCAGCGAGGCCCAGGCCGAAACAAAGACGGCCGCCGGGTTGCCCCAACGCAATCCGGGCGGGAGGCTGGTCCCCGGCGGTGTCACCGGCAACGCCGATCGCACGCCACGTCGCGATCCAGAAACGATCAGGTCCAGCTTGAGTCGTCACCAGCAGGGCGTCCGGGATGGCCGCGCAATGAAGGCAATGAACCTAACCGGAGATAAAGGAGACCGATGAACCCCGATCTAGGTGGTACGAATCGTCAGCTGGATTGGCTGGTTTCGAACTTCGCCAACGAGGTTCCTGGCGTAGCTCATGCCGTCCTGGTCTCGGCTGACGGCCTACTCATGGCGGCGAGCGCGCAGCTGCCGGTGGACCGTGCCGAACAGCTCTCGGCTGTCACCGCCGGACTGGCCAGCCTCTCGGTAGGCGTCTCGAATCTATTCGAAGGCGGCACCGTGCTGCAGTCGGTAGTCGAGATGGAGCACGGCTACCTGCTACTCATGGCAGTCGGCGACGGCTCGTATCTCGCGGTGCTGACCAATACTTCCTGCGATATCGGCCAGGTGGGCTACGAAATGGCTCTGTTGGTCGAGCGTGTTGGCCAGACGGTGCAGGCCACGCCACGCGTCACGATGGGTTCCTGATGGTGGGATGGACATAGACGATCACCGCATGGGGAGCGCCGAGCCGAGTCTCGTTCGCCCATACTCCTTGACTGCGGGCCGTACCAGGCCCGCGGTCGAGTTGGCGTTGGAGGCACTTGTCGCATCGCATCCGGTCGCCCTGGAGCGGCAGTTCGAACTGACCAACATCGAGACGTCCATCGTGGAGTTGTGCAGAGAATCGCCGTCCGTTGCTGAAGTAGCGGCGCGTTTGGGTATCCCCATCGGGGTGGCCCGCGTGCTCGTGGCCGACCTCATCGAGGCCGGGCATGTGCGAGTTTCGGCGACTTTGAAAGACGATTCCAGCGACGATGAACGTCGCGAGCTGATCGAAAGGGTTCTCAGTGGACTCCGGCGTATTTGATTCGACGGCACAGGTCGATACCCGCACCAGTAAACCGACTTCGGCGAAGATCGTGGTCGCTGGCGGCTTCGGTGTCGGTAAGACCACGTTGGTGGGTGCCGTCTCGGAGATTGTTCCGCTGCGCACCGAGGCATTGGTGACCAATGCCAGTACCGGAATCGACAATCTGACCGGTATTCCGATGAAGTCGACCACCACGGTGGCGATGGACTTCGGCCGGATCAGCCTCGCCGACGATCTGGTGCTTTACCTGTTCGGGACGCCGGGCCAGTACCGCTTCTGGTTCATGTGGGACGACCTGATCCGCGGCGCCATCGGCGCCGTGGTGCTGGTCGACACCCGCAGGCTCGAGGACAGCTTCGCGGCCGTCGACTACTTCGAAGCGCGCAATCTACCGTTCCTGGTTGCGCTCAACGAATTCGACGACGCGCCGCGGTATCCGATCGAGGACATTCGGCAGGCCCTCGCGGTGCCTGCGGATGTGCCGATCCTGTCCATCGATGCCCGCCGTCGCGAGCCGGCCAAGCAGGCGTTGGTCTCGCTCACCGAGTACGCCCTACGCAAAGTCATGCAGGGCTACTGAGCGTTCGCGCTTGACGCGTCGGCACCGAATCGAGTGGCTAAGCTCGCTCGGTGAGGATTTCGGCGCGGGAGTTGCTCGGGCAACTGCTCGACTCGGACTCGTACATCAGCTGGGACCGGCCACCGGTGACGGTGGCCGCGTCCCCGCGATACCGTGCGGATCTGCACAAGGCCGAGCTGGCGGCCGGTACAGATGAGGCGGTGCTGACCGGCGAAGGTCTGCTGCGTGGTCGACGCGTGGCCGTAATCGCCTGCGAGTTCGGATTTCTGGCGGGTTCGATCGGGGTGGCGGCGGCCGAGCGCATCGTCTCGGCGGTCGAGCGCGCCACCGAACTCGGCCTGCCCCTGGTCGCGTCGCCGACCTCCGGCGGTACCAGAATGCAGGAGGGCACAGTCGCTTTCGTGCAGATGGTGAAGATCGCGGGTGCGGTCGCGGCGCACAAGGCGGCCGGGCATCCGTATCTGGTCTATCTGCGCAATCCCACGATGGGCGGCGTCTTCGCGTCCTGGGGTTCGCTGGGGCACATCACCTTCGCCGAACCCGGTGCACTCATCGGCTTTCTCGGCCCGCGCGTCTATAAAGCGTTGTACGGCAGGGATTTTCCGGAGGGCGTGCAGGTCGCGGAGAATCTGTACCGCAACGGTGTAATCGACGGTGTGCTGCCGGTTTCGGTGTTCCGCCGCATCGCGCATCGTGCGTTGAGTGTGCTCAGTGGCGTGCCGGATTCTGTTGCGGCGGAACCTGCTTGGGCCGTGCCCGTGCGTGGTACCGGGAAAGCGAGCCCGGATGTTCCGGCTTGGGAATCGGTCCAGATCTCGCGCCGCCCAGGTCGACCCGGCATTCGTGACCTGTTACGCCATGTGAAGCAACGGGTTCCGCTCAGCGGCACCGGTCAGGGTGAATCCGATCGCACAATAGTGCACGCACTGGCCCGCTTTCGTGGACAGCCGTGCATTGTATTCGGCCACGACCGCTCGGGTCAGGATGGCGAACAGACCATGGGCCCCGCCGCATTGCGCGAGGCCCGGCGCAGTATGGCGCTGGCCCAGGAATTGCGGCTGCCGCTGGTGCTGGTGATCGACACGGTTGGCGCGGCTCTGTCGAAGGAAGCCGAGGAGCGTGGGCTCGCCCCTGAAATCGCCCGCTGCATAGCCGATCTGGTGACCCTGGATACCCCGACCGTCTCGGTCCTGCTCGGTCAGGGCACCGGCGGCGGCGCATTGGCACTGCTGCCCGCCGACCGGGTCCTGGCCGCCACCCACGGCTGGCTCGCGCCGCTGCCGCCCGAAGGGGCGAGCGCCATCGTCTACCGCGATACCGACCATGCCCCCCAGCTGGCCGCCGCACAGGGCATCCGCGCCACCGACCTGCTCGCCGACGGTGTCGTCGACCGCATCGTCCCGGAATTTCCCGACGCCGCCGACGAACCGGTCGACTTCGCCCGCCGCATGGTCGCCGCCATCGCCGAAGAGCTCACCGCGCTGCGCGCCCGCCCGCACGAGGAAATTCGTGCCTCCCGCCGCACCCGCTATCGCCGCCTCGGCCAGCCTGACAACCTCCGGTAACCAGCGCGAACGAGTCCCGTTCGGAAAACCGGTGGTCAACACACCAGGGGTCCTCGTTGACGACGCGGCGCGGCACTTCTACGGTCGGAATGTGACCTTCAGAAGCGAGACCAGCGCCATTCCCTCGATCGTGCTGAACGACGGGCACGTGATCCCGCAGCTCGGCTTCGGGGTGTTCCAAGTACCGCCGCAGGACGTCCAGCCGGTCGTCACCGCCGCGCTGGAGGCGGGCTATCGCAGCATCGATACCGCCGCTATCTACGGCAATGAGGAGGGCACCGGCCGTGCCATCCGCGAATCCGGCCTGCCGCGTGACGAGGTCTACGTCACCACCAAGCTGTGGAATTCCGATCAGGGGTACGACGCCACGCTGCGCGCCTTCGACGCCAGTATGGCTCGGCTCGGCCTGGACTATCTCGATCTCTTTCTCATCCACTGGCCGGTGGCGCAGGCCGATCGTTTCGTCGAGACCTTCAAGGCCTTCCAGACACTGAAGGCGCAGGGCCGGGTGCGTTCGATCGGTGTGTCGAATTTCACCGTCGCCGATCTGGAGCGGATCATCGGTGAGACCGGCGAGATCCCGGCCGTCAACCAGGTCGAACTGCATCCACGGCTGGCGCAGCGCGAGCTACGCGCATTCCATGATGCGAATGCCATTGCCACCGAGGCGTGGAGTCCGCTGGGGCAGGGCACGCTGCTCGACGATCACACCATCGTCGCCATCGCCGATGAGGTCGACCGCACTCCGGCCCAGGTGATTATCCGCTGGCATCTTCAGCAGGGCATTGTCGTCATACCGAAGTCGGTCACTCCGTCGCGCATTGCCGGCAACTTCGACGTCTTCGGTTTCGAACTCACCGGCGACCAGATGAACGCCATCAACGCACTCGACAAGGGCGCCCGCATAGGCCCCGATCCGACCACTTTCACCGCAGGGCTCGCCTAACGAAGGCCGAGATAGGCCGTCAGTTCCTGGGCGGCGGCGCGCCCGGCTCGGTTCGCGCCGATGGTGCTGGCGGATGGTCCGTAGCCGATCAGGTGGATGCGCGGATCGACGGCGACCTGGGTGGCGAGCCGACCGGTCATGGTGATGCCGCCGCCTGGGCCGCGCAGGCGTAGCGGGGCCAAATGGTCCAGGGCACTGCGGAATCCGGTTGCCCAGAGGATCACGTCGGCGTGCTGGAACCAGCCGTCGGCCCAGCGCACCCCATCCGGTTCGATGCTCGCGAACATCGGATGCCGCTGCAGCGCGCCGCGAGCCTGAGCGGCGCGCAATCGATCGTCGAGCCGCAAACCGGTGACCGAAACCACAGAACCCGGCGGTAGGCCGCGGCGCACACGGTCCTCCACGATGGCGACGGCGGCCCGGCCGTCCTCGTCGGCGAATGATGTGTCTCGGAATACCGGTTCGCGTCGAGTCACCCAGGTCGTGGTGGTGACCTGGGAGATCTCATCGAGCAACTGAACCGCCGACACTCCGCCGCCGACCACCACGACATGTTTGTCCACGAACTCATCGGCTATGCGGTAGTCGTGTGTGTGCAATTGGCGTCCGGCGAAGGTCTCCGCGCCCGGATAGTGCGGAATGAAGGGACGCTCCCAGGTGCCGGTGCCATTGATCAGGCCGCGCACCCGGATCGTGCCCGCGGTATCGGTCTCGACATTCAGTATCGTGCCTCGCCCCGCCGTGAGGTCCGCCCCTGTGGCACAGGGGGTTCCGTCGGAATCGCGGTCGCAGACAACGGTCACCGAGACCGGTCTGCGCACCCGCAGATCGAATCGCTTCTCGTACAACTCGTAATAGCGCGGCACCGCGGTGGCCGCTGGCACGGCGTCGGAATCGGGTGGCAGTGTCTCGGCGAACGGCATGCCCGGGAGGTCGTGTACCCGGTTGACGGTGGTGAGGGTGAGCGATGTCCACCGGAACTGCCAGGCCCCACCGGGTCCCGGTGCGTGATCGACGATCAGGAAATCCCGTTCCGGGCGCAGGCCGAGGCGCTGCAGGTGGTAACCGGCCGACAGCCCGGCCTGACCAGCACCGATCACCAGGATGGAGAAGTCTGTCGGCACAAACCGAGATCGTATCGGCTTGGTCGGTATGTTCGACCACCTGTGGCAGAGTTGATGTAACCAGTCGAACCGGTCAGTTGGGGAGGATGCATGCTCGACGTTAGCCGCGATGGCGATGTCGTCACCATCGAACTACAGCGCGAGCAGCGGCGTAACGCGCTGAACATCGAACTTGTCACGCGGCTGCGCGAAGCGGTGTTGACCGCGGCCGAGGACGCCAGGGTGATTGTGCTCACCGGTCGGGGCACCCTCTTCAGCGCGGGCGCGGATCTGTCCGGGGTCTACGTGGAGGAATTCCTGGCGGCCCTGCCCGACATGCTGCACACCATCGAATCCGTACCGGTCCCGGTGATCGCGGCGATCAATGGCGGTGCACTCGGCGCGGGCGTGCAGATCGCGCTGGCCTCGGATCTGCGGGTCATGGAACCCGATTCCTATATCGCCATTCCGGCCGCCAAGCTCGGTATCACCGTCGACCGCTGGACCGTGCGGCGGTTGGTATCGCTGATCGGCGGCGGCCCGGCACGGACCGTGCTGCTGGGCGCGGAACCGGTATCGGCCGCCGACGCCTACTCCTTCGGCTTCGCCAACCGGCTCGGCACCCTGGCCGATGCGCAGGCGTGGGCCAAATCGATCGCCCAACTGGCACCGCTCTCGCTGCGGCATATGAAGTTGGAGTTCAACGATGACGGCACCCGGGATCCGGAGAACACGCAGCAGCGTGCGGCGCTGGAGGCGGCGTGGACCAGTCAGGACGCCCAGGAGGGGCGGCTGGCCAGGGCAGAGAAGCGCGCGGCGAAATTCGTGGGACGATAAATGAATCCGAAGAAGATAGTCGGTATTGCCGCCGGTGCTCTCGGCCTCGCCTGGGTGGCACGCGCGGTCTGGGACATCCCCTCGGCGATCGGCGCCTCCATCAACGCCATTGCGCCATACGCCACCGGCGCGGTGAGCTATCGCAATCGTCAGTTCCACAACACCGAGCCGAGCACCCAGTTCGTCTCGGGCGCCGCTCCGTCCCTGTTGTTTTCGGTGCTGACTCGGCGTAATGCCGGTCGTCCACGCACCGCGGTTCCGCTGGCGACGCCCGACGTACCGACCGATGCCGCCGATCTCGCGGTCACCTGGTACGGGCACGCATCGGCGCTCATCGAGGTGGACGGGTATCGGATTCTCACCGATCCGGTTTGGAGCGAACGGGTTTCGCCGTCGGCGCTGGTCGGGCCGGCGCGGCTGCATCCGGTGCCGACGCCGCTATCGGAGCTGCCGCAGGTGGACGCGGTGCTGATCTCGCACGATCACTACGACCATCTGGACAAGGCGACGGTGCGTCAGCTGGTGGTCGGACAGGCCGCGCCCTTCCTGGTGCCGATCGGCATCGGCGCACATCTGCGGCACTGGGGTGTGCCCGAACATCGGATCGTCGAATTGGATTGGGGCGGTTCGGTTTCCCTTGCCTCGCTGGGGCGCGAGCGCGATGGCACCGATCTGGTGCTCACCTGTACCGAGGCGCGCCACTTCTCCGGCCGCGGCCTGGTGCGCAACACCACACTGTGGGCGTCCTGGTCCATCATCGGCCCGACGCGGCGGGTCTACTTCGGCGGTGATACCGGATACACCAAGGCTTTCGCCGAAGCCGGTGCCGCGCTCGGACCGTTCGATCTGACGCTGCTGCCGATCGGGGCCTATGACGAGGCCTGGCCGGATGTGCATATGAACCCGGAGGAGGCGGTGCGGGCACATGCCGACCTCGGCGTCGGCGATCCGGGACACGGACTGCTGGTGCCCATTCACTGGGCGACCTTCAATCTGGCCTTCCACGGGTGGTCGGAGCCGGTGCGCCGGATGGTCGAGGCGGCGCGGTCGGCCGGTACCGCGGTGGCGGTGCCGATGCCCGGCCAGCGCATCGATCCCAATGACCTGCCGAGCCGGGATTCCTGGTGGGAGGATATTGGGTGAATACCTAGGTTCGTCGACAGGAAGGAATGCAGGTATGAGTGTCGTGGACACCCTGAAAGGCCTGGTCGGCAAGGGTAAGGAAACGGCGGCCAAGAACGCCGACAAAATCAACGAAGCGGTCGACAAGGCCGGCGGGTTCATCGACGAGAAAACCGGCCACAAATACTCCGACAAGATCGGCAAGGTGCAGGAGGCCGCCAAGAAGGCGGTCCCGACGGACCACTCCGCATCGGAACCGCCCGCGCCCGCACCGAAGCCGCCCGTGCCAGAGGAGCCGCCTGTGCCGCCCGCTCCCAAGCCCGCCCCCGAGCCGGGAGAGCCGGGGCAGCCGTAGGCCTGATATGTGGCGGGGACCGGTATCTGTCGGTCCCCGCCCCTAAACTTCATTTATGGTGACCCGCCGGGAATTCGGTGGCAGCCCGGGCCGGCCGGGCATCGAGGTTGAGCTGAGCAACCTCGACAAGGTGCTGTATCCGGCAACAGGAACCACCAAGGGCGAGGTCATCGCCTACTACTCGGCCATCGCGCCCGCGATGCTGCCACACATCGCCGGGCGGCCGGTCACCCGGAAGCGTTGGCCCAACGGGGTCGACGAATCATCCTTTTTCGAAAAGAATCTCCCCGAACACGCGCCGTCGTGGCTCGAGCGCCATGCCATCGAACATTCCGATCGCAAGGTTGCCTACCCGGTCATCGATTCCGAGGCCGGACTGGCCTGGATCGGACAGCAGGCGGCGCTGGAAGTCCATGTGCCGCAATGGCGTTTCGACGGTGACAAGGTCGGCTACGCCACCCGGTTGGTATTCGATTTGGATCCCGGGCCGGGCGCGGGACTCGCGGAATGCGCGCGGGTCGCGCTCGCGGTGCGCGAGATGGTCGAGGGCATCGGGCTGCACGCCTTTCCGGTTACCAGTGGTAGCAAGGGAATTCACATCTATGTGCCGCTGGAACGGGAGTTGAGTCCGGGTGGTGCGTCCACCGTGGCCAAACAGGTGGCGACGAATCTGGAAAAGCTGCACCCGGATCTGGTGACCGCGACGATGGCGAAATCGGCGCGCGGCGGGAAGGTCTTCCTGGACTGGAGTCAGAACAATCCGGCCAAGACCACCATCGCACCGTATTCGCTGCGCGGCCGCACCGAACCGAATGCGGCCGCACCGCGCACCTGGGCCGAGTTGGAGAACCGGAAGAAGCTGCGACACTTGCGCTTCGACGAAGTGCTGGCCCGCTGGCGCGATGATGGCGATCTGCTCGCCGAGTTGGATCCGCCCAGCTCGGACAGCGATGCGCTGACGAAATACCGCTCGATGCGTGATGCTTCGGCGACCCCCGAACCCGTGCCCTCCGAAAAACCGGCGCCGGGAACGAATAATCGGTTCGTCGTCCAGGAACATCATGCGCGGCGGCTGCATTGGGACGTGCGGCTCGAACGCGACGGTGTATTGGTGTCGTGGGCCGTGCCGAAGGGGCCGCCGACCTCATCGGATCAGAACCGGCTCGCCGTGCACACCGAGGACCATCCGTTGGAGTACTTGAACTTCCACGGTGCCATCCCGAAGGGACAGTACGGCGCGGGGGAGATGACCATCTGGGATTCCGGTACCTATGACACCGAGAAGTGGCGCGCGGACGAGGTCATCGTCACCTTCTACGGCAAGCGACTGCGCGGCCGCTACGCGATGATCCGAACCAATGGCACCCAGTGGCTGATGCATCTCATGCGCGAGCAGAATCCGGCCGAGGAGGGCACCGACCGGGTCTCCAGTGGTCCGGTCGGCCCCGAGGCCGCGTTCATCGTGCCGAGACCGGCTGGGCCCGCGCCCTTTCCGCGTGGCCTGCGGCCGATGCTGGCCACGCACGGTGAGGTCGCCGATCTCGATGATGTCGAGTGGTGCTTCGAAACCAAATGGGACGGCTTCCGGCTGATCGCCGAAATAGATTCCGGAACACTGACGTTGCGCAGCCGGGCGGGCAATGTGGTGACCGAACGCTATCCCTGCATGGCCGTGCTGGCCGAGGAGTTGGCCGGACACAATGTGGTGCTCGACGGTGAGGCCGTGGTGTTCGACGATCACGGCATCGCCAATGTCGGTCTGTTGCAGGCCGATGCGGCCCGTGCGGTCTTCGTCGCCTTCGATGTGCTGTATTTGGACGGGACTTCCCTTATCCGCAAACGGTATTCGGATCGGCGTCGGGTATTGGAAGCGATCGCGGGCAACGCACCGTCACTGCGGGTGCCGCCGCGACTGGACGGCTCCGGCGCCGAAGCGCTGCGCTACAGCCAGGAGCAGGGCCTGGAGGGTGTAGTCGCCAAGCGCAAGGATTCGGTGTATCTGCCCGGTAAGCGCGGGCATTCGTGGGTTAAGCACCGCAACTGGCGCACCCAGCGGGTGCTGATCGGCGGCTGGCGACGCAGTGACGCCCGCAACTTCAAATCGCTGCTGGTCGGCATTCCGCACGAGGGCAGGTTGTATTACGTGGGGCGGGTCGGCACCGGGTTCAGCGAGTCGGTGATGCGGGATCTGGCCGAAAAGCTGGGCAAGTTGGAGCGCAAGACCACCCCGTTCGACAACGATCTCACCGCCGAGGAGCGCGAGGACGCGGTGTGGGTCACCCCGAAACTGAGCGGAACCGTGCGCTTCATGAACTGGACCGAGACCGGCCGCCTCTGGCATCCGGCCTGGCTCGGCGAGATGTGACGGCGGTCGCTGATGGTTTGCCGGGTCATCGGGGAGTTCGCTGGGTATCGTTTGTTCGCGGTTGTGTCGGCTCGAAAACGAGGAGTGCACGGTGGATTTCAAGAACCTGGCGAATAAGGCGCTGGACCTGGCCCAGCAGAATGCGGACAAGGTGGATACCGCCATCGATAAGGTGGGCGATCTCGTCGACAAGCAGACCGACGGCAAGTTCGCCGGCCAGGTCGACGCCGCGCAGGATGCCGCCAAGAAGGCCATCCACAAGGACGGCTGAGTCGCCCGACCCTTTCGAGCGACCTGCAAGCAGTCGCTACGGCGTGGCGGACCGGGCGTACCGATCCGCCATTTCCGCGGTCAGCTCTGTTCGCGGGCGAGCAGCGCAATGATGGTCGCGCTATCGGTGACCATCGCGTGCCCCTGGAATTCGAAATCGTCGTAGGCGCGCGCCATTGCCTCCTTATCGCGGCCGCCGACGGCATCGCTGATGATCACCGGCACGAAGCCGAGATCGGTCGAATGGGTGACAGTCGGCGCGATGCCGATCTCCAGTGCGACACCTGTGATCGCGTATGCGCCGATGCCGAGATCGCGCAGCACCGCGGCCAAGGGCGTGCCCTCGAATGCCGACATGGAGGTCTTGTCGAAGATCACTTCATCGGCTGTCGGCCGCAGCTCCGGCACCAGTTCGAAGGCCGGGGTGTCACGCTGCAGAATGAATTTCACGTCATCGACATCGTCGACCTGCTGCCAGCTCATCGCCATGCGCAGCGCGAAGGCACCACTCAGGCGGCGCGGCAGGAAGAAATGCCGCAGGAAAATGACCGGATAACCGCCGCGCCGTGCCGCTTCGACCACCCGCGCCACCCGCTCGATGATCTGCGGACCGTCCGGTAATTGGGACAGCACACCGACCTGCATGTCGTAGACGATCACCGCCATGCGGTGCGGCGCACACACATCGGCGAGATCTTCGGGAATGTCCAGTCCGTTGCCATGCCGCATGGTCAGCTCACTCCTGTTCGGTACCGGTCACCTTCGGGGTACCGACGGTGATTCCGTTGCGCGATAGCCACTTTCGAAGCGTGCTTCAGGCCCGCCTCGTCCCAACTGTAACCATGTCGGAAATCGGACATGCAGGGCGTCGCCGATGTCCGCCCGTGACCGTTGCTAGGGCCTCTGAGCAGGCAGTACGGTGGTGGTATTCGAGTCCGGGCGAAGTCGGCGCCGACGCATCCCAGGCGCATTATGCGTCGCGCCGCGTCGGAACGCTGGAGGCCGCGATGAAAATTTTGTCTGCGTCATTCGTCGGCGCTGACCGGAAATCCGGTGCGATATCGATCCTTATCGTCCTAGCGGTCGTGGCGTTCGCATTCGTGCCCGTTGCCCGAGCTTTGCCGCCGCCGGATCAGGACCCGTTCTACGCGGCACCGGTCGATCTGGCTTCGCAGCCCGACGGTGCTGTCCTGCGGACTCGCTCGATCGCGTTGTACGGTCTACCGCTTCCGGTTTCGGCCTGGCAGGTGCAATACCGGACCAACGACACGAACGGCTCGCCGACCGCGGGGATGGCGACCGTGCTGGTGCCGAACTGGCCGTGGTTCGGTCCGGGGCAGCGGCCGCTGCTGTCGTATCAGATCGCTGAAGACAGCCTCGACACTCGGTGCGCGCCGTCGTACGCGCTGCGAGGCGGCTGGGATCTCGGCGGCGTGAATACCTATATCGACACACCGTTCATCGCCGAGGCGCTGCGTCGCGGCTGGGCGGTGGTGGCAAGCGATTACGAGGGGCCGGACTCGCGATTCCTGGACGGCGTCAACTCCGGCCGTGCGGTGCTCGACGGCATCCGCGCCGCTCGGGCGCTCGCACCGGATGGCGTCGGTCCGGGGAGTCCCATTGGGGCGTGGGGCTATTCGGGCGGTGCCTTCGCGACGCTGTGGGCGGCGCAGATACAACCGGAGTACGCGCCCGATATCCAATTCGCCGGAATCACCTCGGGTGGTGTGCCCACCGATTGGACGGCGATGGCCCATGGTGTCGATGGCACCGCGCAAGCGGGGCTGGCAATGCTCGTCTTGATCGCGATCGCGAAGGACGAGCCGAATTCCGGTGTGCCGGACCTGCTCAACGAACGCGGTCGGATCGCCCTTGTCGAGGATGCCTCGGCTTGTGGTCCGGATCTCCTCTTCAAGTACTTCAATGCGCATGTGGACGATTTCGCGGCGGTGTCGGACGTGTTGTCCCATCCGGTATTGCGGGCGGCGACCGACCGGCAGGAGCTCGGCGGCAGTGCACCGGTCATGCCGATGTACCTGTACCACAGCACAACTGACGATGTGATCCCGGTCGCGGGCTTTACCGATCTGGTCGGGCGATACTGCGCACAGGGTGCCGATCTCACCTCGGTGCATTCGGTGCTGCCCGGACACGATGTGGCCGCCATCGGTGAGACGGCCGGTGCGATGGGCTTCCTCGCCGATCGCTTCGCGGGTGTCCCGGTAGCGCCCGGCTGTCACGGGCGATAAACGAAAGATGCGGCGCGCTACGAGGATTCGCCGCGCGCCGCGTTCGCAGTGCTGTGCGTGGTCTTACTTGACCGGAGCGTCCTGCCATTTGGTGGTGCCGGGCGGGGCGGACAGGGTGCTGAGCAGATCGATGCCCGCGATGATCAGTGCCGGCCCACCGACCACGAGGGTACCGATAATGCCGCCGATGCCCGCGCCCGCGATGACGCTGGCGATGACGGTCGGTCCGCCGATGATGCCGGTGAGCCCGACCAGGGCGCCGATAACCGTGCCGAGGAAGCCGCCGATGGCGGCGGCAATGCTGAACTGGGACAGGAAGCTATCCTGCGCGCGCAGATTCTCTCGCGGCGACGCGACCGGCGTGGCCGCCTGCCGCGCCGTCGTGTAGTCCTTGACCGCGGTCAACTCCAGCACCCGGCCCGCGTCGCGAATCTCGTGCGGCATGGCGAACTCCAGACCGTCCTGCCGGAACACCAGTGGCAGCGTGACCACCGTATTGCCCGCGATGTCCTTGACATCCACGGTGTTCGCCGACATCTGGAAGGATCCGTTGGTCAGCGTGGTGACGATCTTGTCGCCAACCAGTTTTGCCTCGTATCCGATATCCGGTACGGGCGCGGCATCCGGCTGTGCATAGGAAGTGCCCGAGCCGACCGCGACAGCGGCGACGATCGGCACGGCTGCCGCAGTGATCTTGCGGAGAATCATTCCGGGGTCCAATCTTCATCAGGTTTTGCAAGCCGTAGCAACGCTCCGCACACGAAAAATCCTCCCCCCGACGCTGTGCAGAGTCACGATGTGATCTAGAGAACACACTCCGAGGACACCGTACCGCGTAAAAAAGGTTTAGAGGAATGCTTTTCGGGGTATCCGGTATTACTCACATGATGAGTCTTGTTATAGCTCTTCGCTATTCGGTCAGGACCCCGGCTGCTGCAAGACATTGATCGCGCGGGCGATCACCAGGATCACCAGCACCAGCGAGATCGCCGATTGCAGCATCATCGTCGCCTTCGCCCACCGCGACATCGGCATCACATCGGTCGGACTGAACGCCGTCGCATTGGTGAACGCCAGATACAGATAGTCCAGGAACTGTGGCTCCCAGTCGAGTCCGGCCAGGTCCGGGCTCTGCATCTGCACGAACAGGAAGTCCGGCAATGGCTTTCGCGCATGCGCGCGTGCCGCGGGTCCGCCGCGATCGAACTCCCAATACCAGAGGCCGAATACCACCACATTGGTCAACCACACCGCACCGCCCGAGACGAGCAGTCGCATGGGATCGGTGAGTGTCCCATCGATCAGTTGGAACACCAGTCGACCCGCCGACACCGCCGTGGCCAGACTCAGCAACCCGGTCAGCAGCAGGCCGCCGCTGCGCAACCAGCGCTCTTCCCGGTTGAGCCGGAACGGATTCGCCACCACCAGCACGCCGAGCAACAGGACCTCGAGCACGGGCAGGACCAGCCAGGCGGGCTGCTGCCGGAGCTCCTTCGGCGCCACCTGCAACACCACGATCACCAGCACGGCGAGCGTCGCGGCCAACCGCGACTCACCCTCCGTCCTGCGTTGCCAGGCAGGCACATCCTCGTCTTGGTCCGGCACAGAGGCCAGTATCGCCGATCAGGTCAGCAGATCGAGGACGACCGCGCCGAGGCAGACCGTGATAACAATGGTCAGCGCGATCACGTCATTGCGGCCAGGGGCGCTCGGGCGGGCAGTCAGCTGGCCGGTGCCGCCACGTGCGGTAATGGCCTCGCCCAGTTCGGTTGCCCGGCGGCTGGATACCGCCATGGCGGCGGTGAGGATATCGACGAGCGGATTGTCGGCGGCGCGATTGAGCAGGCCGTCCTTCGGGCGAAGTCGCCGCGCCGCCCGCAGCACCCGGATCTCGTCCATCAGCAGTGGCAGTCCGCGCAGTGTCAGCGCGATGACCACGGCCCATTCGTCCACGGGCACGTGGAATCTGCGTAGCGGGGAGCCGAGTTTGGCCAGCGCGGGTGCGATATCCCCCATCGGGGTGGTCCAGGCGATCAGGAACGAGGATGCCAGCAGGATCAGGCCGAAGACGGTGACATTGATGTAGCGCAGTAAGGATTCGCTGCCCACCGGCACATTGAGCAGGGCGCCGATACCGAGTATTGCCCAGAACCACCATGGCAGGCGAGGAAGTGTGCTCAGTGGCAGTCGGGCCACCACCCCGATCGCGATCAGGAATACGACCATCAAGCCGAGTACCGGCCAGGACGGCAGGAACATCAGCACCACACTGATCAGGAACGCGCCGATGATCTTGGTTCCGGCCCAGAGGCTGTGCACCGGACTGGAAACCGGCACTTCGCGGAACAGCACCGTGGTCATGACTGCGCCTCGCTGGCGCTCGGCTCCGTCATGACCACGTATGTGGCTGTGCCTATTGTTCGCTCGCTACGCTCGCTCATTGACTGCGCCTCGCTGGCGCTCGGCTCCGTCATGACCACGTATGTGGCTGTGTCTATTGTTCGCTCGCTCATTATCGACCTCCGTCCCCGAGCCGCCAGGCTGGATCGCCCGGGCGGGTTCCCGGCATCGTCGAGTGGGTATCCGGCTGGTGCGCGGGCACATTCGCGGTATCGCGGATCGGATCGGTCTCCAGAATGCGTCCGGCCTCGAGATGTACAGTCCGATCGCAGACCGTGGCCATATCGTGCACGTCATGTGAGATGACGATCAAGGTGAGGCCGGAATCGCGCAGGCGGGCAAGCAGTTCCACGATCTCCGCGCGGCCCTGAGGGTCCAATCCGGCCAGCGGTTCGTCCAGCACGACCACCGGCGAATGGCTGGCCACAATGGCTGCGAGCACCACGCGTTTGGCTTGGCCGCCGCTGAGTTCCTCGATTGAGCGTGCGGCGAGTGCGCGATCCAAACCCACCGCATCCAGTGCGCGTCCGACCGCACCGGATCCGGCGGCCCGTCCGCCCCAGTCCGCGATTTCGTCGCCGACCGTCTGCTTCTGCAACTGCAGCCGGGAGTGCTGGAACGCCAATTCCACCCGGCCGATCTGTTTTGCGATCGGCTTATCGCTCAATTCGCAACGGCCGGAACTGGGTTCGATCAATCCCGCCATGATCCAGGCCAGCGTCGATTTGCCGGATCCATTGCCGCCCACTACGAGTAGTGCCTCGCCGCGCCGAACCGTCAGATCGACACCGTGCAAAGCCGGTGCGGCCCACGGTGTTCCGTGGTTGTAGGTGTGGCGCACCTCGCTCAGTCGCAGGATGGTTTCACCCATCGGCCGACGCCGGATCTCGCCGACCGGCTGCGGCCAGGCGGGCAGCCGCTCGACGGTCCGGCCACCTGCCAGGTGCACCACCCGATCGGCGGCGGCCGCATCGGCCTCATGGTGGGTGACCAGCACCACCGCCATCGGATGGCGTTTAGGCAGTTCGGCCAGGAGTGCGACGAGATCGTGGCGACCGTCCGGATCGATCATCGAGGTGGCCTCGTCGGCAATGAGCAGCGCGGGGCGGCGGGCCAATGCCGCGGCCACCGCGAGTCGCTGCTGCTGACCGCCGGACAGGGTCGCAGTCTCGCGATCGCCCATACCGTCCAGGCCGACCTCGCGCAGCAGGGCGGCGATATCGACCGCGGTGGCGAGTTCGGTGGACAGACCCCACACCACATCGTCGGCGACGAGCACACCGAGCGTTTGACTCTCCGGCCGCTGCAGCACCAGTGCGGTGCCACCCAGGTGACCGAGGCCCGCCGCGCCAGGGCGGTCAACGCCACCGGTGGTCGGCGGTTGTCCCGCGAGCAGCCGGGTCAGTGTCGATTTGCCGGACCCGTTGTGGCCGACAATGGCCACGAATTCGCCGATGTCGACGGTGAAATCGATCCCGGACAGTGCGTCCACCGGCGCTCCCGGATAGCGGAAACCGACCTCGCGTAGTCGCACCGGCAACGGCGCGATCGGCCGGTCGTCAGGCGGTGCGTCGAGCCGGTCGTGACTCGGCAGCCATGCCAGCCGATCGAGTACCGAGCCGAGGACGAACCAGGAGAACACCGCCGTCACGATGATGCCCGCCAGCACGCCACCACCGATCAGGACCCACCACCAGCGGATCGCGGCGTCGGCGGCGTCGGAGACCCCGCGTCCGAGCGGTTCCAGCTGGGGTTGCTGTGCTGCCGTCCGCTCCAGGCCTTCCGCGGTGCTGCGGATGGTGTCGAACAGCAGATTCCGGGAGCGGGACAACACGAGCAGCGATCCGATGGCGAAGGCTGCGAAGCCGAGACCGGCGAGTGTCGATAATCCGAGCACCGCGGGCAGGCCGCCACGTCGCCGTTTGACCGTGCCGATAATCCCCGCGATGGTGGCTGAGCTGAGAATGCCGAATGCGGGCACGAGGCCCGCCGCGACAAAGCAGACCAGCACGGCCGAGCCGGTCGCGGTGATCAGGACGCGCAGCCGATAGCGATGCGCGATCATGGCCAGCGGCACCGCGGCGACCAACTGCAGCGCCGCGGCTATCGGAATCAACGCGCCGACGGTGACCAGGGCGACGGAGGCACCCCCGAGCACCGCCCCCACCGCCAATTCGATCGGGCGCAGTGGTCCGCGCTCGGTGGGGCGGACGGGCAGATCACTCACGGGTCAAGTCTGCCAGCATCCTGTGGACAGTTCGTGTGGTCTTTCTGTGGAGAGAGTGAGCGTCAGGCGACCCGGGTCAGCTCGTAATCGGCGGCCTTCAGCTTGCGCACGCGACGGCGATAGGCGAGCTGCGGGCCCGGCCAATTATTGGTGATCCGGCCCGAAGCGGTTCGATACCAGCTGGAGCAGAAGTTCCACGGTGTGCGCGCGAGGCGCTGCTGAACCGCGGTATTGAATTGCGCCTCCGCCTCGGGACGCACCTCGAGCACATGGCCGGGACGTTCGGCGAGCAGTTGGACGGCCTGGCGGATATAGCGGGCCTGCGATTCGATCATGTAGATGATCGAGCCGACGCCGAGATTGGTATTCGGTCCGTAGACCAGGAACAGATTCGGGAAGTCGGGCACGGTAATGCCGCAGTAGGCGTGCGCGCCGTCCTGCCAGGCATCGGAGAGTTTGCGGCCCGCGCGGCCGTAAATATTCATGGGCCAGAGGAATTCGGTGCCCTTGAAGCCGGTGCCGTAGATGATCACCTCTACCTCGTGCACCGTGCCGTCGGCGGTGCGCACGCCGTTCGGCACGATTTCGGTGATGGCGGTGGTCTCGACCTGCACGTTCTGCTCGAGCAGAGCTGGGTAGTAGTTGTTGGAGAACAGTCCGCGCTTACAGCCGATCGGATAGTCGGGGGTGAGTTTGGCGCGCAGTTCCGGATCCGGGACCTGTTCTTCCAGATGTTTCGACGCGATTTTCGCGACCAATCGTACGATCCACGGGAATTCGACAAGGCCGAGCGCGATGAATTCGGCGATGGCCCACCAACCGAAGCGTTCGACGAGCAGGGCGCCGGGCAGCCGGGCGAAAAGTTTGTGCTGGACCGGGGTGTAGTTGGTATCGAATTTGGGCAGCACCCAGGCCGCTGTGCGCTGGAACAGGGTGAGGTGTTCGACCTGCGGCTGGATCTCCGGAATGTACTGGATGGCGCTGGCGCCGGTGCCGATGCAGGCGACGCGTTTACCGGCCAGGCCGACGCCGTGATCCCATTCGGCGGAGTGGAAGGCCTGACCGGTGAAGGTGCCGATGCCGGGAATGTTCGGCAGGGCGGGCCGGGACAGTTGGCCGACCGCTGAGATGAGCACGTCGGCGGTTCGGGCCGTGCCGTCCTTGGTCCGTACGGTCCAGCGGCCGGAACTGTCGTCGAATTCGGCGTCGGTCACCTCGGCGCCGAAATGGATCGCCTCCAGCAGGCGGTGCCGTTGGGCGACCTCGCGCAGGTAGTCGTGGATCGCGGCCTGTCCGGAATACCGCTGCGGCCAGTCCGGCTTGGGCTCGTAGGAGAACGAGTACAGCGGCGACGGCACATCACAAGCCGCGCCGGGGTAGGTGTTCTCCCGCCATACCCCGCCGATGTCCGTGCCGCGCTCCAGGATGGTGATATCATCGAAACCGTTGCGCCGCAATTCGATTGCCATCCCGATGCCGCCGAAACCGGCGCCGATGATGATGACCGAGGGCCGCTCACCAGCTGTCATATGTGGCACTCCTCACAGCACTGTAGATGAGTTCCACTCTAAGACTGCCTGTCGTACGGGTCGGCGGATCGAGATTTTCGGCCATAATGTCCGCTGTGGAGCGGGTACAGGATCCGGGCATCCGCGACTGGAACTTTCCGCGCGGCATCGCCAGCGTGGCACTTATGGTCGGCTATGCCGGTGAGCAGGGCGTGCCCGTCGCGCGCATGCTCGCCGGAACCGGGCTGACCGAGGCCATGCTGCACGATCCTGACGCGCAGATCGATGCGCGAATCGAACTCGCCGTCATCCGCAATCTCGTCCGCGAACTCGCCGATACGCCCGCGCTCGGTGTCGAGATCGGTCGCCGGTATCGAATCACCACCTTCGGTATTTTCGGCTTCGCGTGCGTCAGCAGTCCGACGCTCGGTGAGGCCATCTCGTTCGCGCTGCGCTATCTGGAACTGAGCTTCACCTTCTGCCTGCCCGTCGCGGAATGGGGGGAGGGCGAGTTCATCGCCTGGGTGCACGACGAATCGATTCCGGCCGATGTGCGCCAGTTCCTGGTCGAACGCGATGTGACTGCCATGCATCAGGTCATGAGCGATCTGATCGGCAAACAGCTGCCGCTCACCAGGGCCGAATTCCGTTTTCCGGAGCCGACATACGTCGATCGGATCATGGAGGTCACCCAGGTGCGACCGCGTTTCGGGCGGGCGCACAATCTTTTCACCATCGATCCGGCCATGCTGGAACAGCCACTGCCGCAGGCGAATGAGCACACCTGGGCGATGTGCCTAGCGCAATGCCGGGGCTTGGTGGACCGCCGCCGCGCCCGCACGGGTATCGCGGCCGAGGTGCGCGAACTTCTGGTGCCCGGTGGTGCGGACGGGTTCGCGGCTCCGCGCGGGATCGATTCCGTCGCACGCGATCTCAATATGAGCACCCGCACCTTGCGTCGCCACCTCGATGCCGCCGGTACCAGCTATCGCGCACTGCTGGACGAGGTGCGCCGCGCGCTCGCCGAGGAAATGCTCACCGCCACACCGCTTTCGGTGAGTGACGTGGCCATCCGGCTCGGCTATGCCGAATCCTCCACCTTCATCTACGCCTTCAAGCGCTGGACCGGAGCGACACCGGCCGCCTACCGCCGCGAACGCGCGGTGCGGCGCTAATTCGGCTGCACGCTGATCCAACCGTTCATTGCGATATTGCGGAAATGCGTTGTGATGCGGTGATTTTCGTCGATGACGTGCAGTGCGACGGCGGGATCCGGCGCATAGTCCATGACGCGGTGCGGGAGTTCGAGTTCCCACTCCCCGCCGAGTACGGAGGCGGTGCTCGGCGCGATCAGCAGCGGGCGGCCCGCGAAGGTGGTCACGGCGGCGGAATGCGCATGTCCGGTGACCACGCCGACAATGCGTTCGTCGGCGGCGACCACCTCCGCCAATTTCTCGGGCTCGGCCAGCGAGATCTCATCGATGACCGGACTGAACAGATGTGCGGGTGGATGATGCAGCGCAAGAAGTATGGGCGCGGCTGCGGGCGCGGCGACGAGTACGCCGCGCAGCCAGTCGTAGGTTTCTTCGCTGAGTCGGCCACCGGATTCGCCGGGGACGCTCGAATCCAGCAGGGCCACGGTCAGATTGCCGACTCGATGGGCGTGGTTGATCGGTGCGGTCGATGCGGGTTCGCCGAGGAGGATCGCGCGGAAGGCGGCTCGGTCGTCGTGATTGCCGGGCAGGGCGTAGACCGGGATATCGGCGTCGAGTGCGACACGCGCCTCGGCGTACTGCTCGGCTTTACCCGAATCGGTTATATCGCCGGTCACCAAGATGGCATCGGGCCTGCGTCGCAGCTCGGCGAGATAGGCCATGACCCGCTCGGCGCGTTCGGCATTGCGGGTGCCGAGATCGAAATGGGTATCGCTGACCTGAGCCACCAGGATCATCGGCGTTCGCTTTCTCTGGGGGATCGCTACATTGCGTCAGAGGGTGTCGGCATCGCGTGCTGGCACGTTTACAGGCTAGATGACCTGCGGGTTCCGCGTCGCCATGAGGCTGACCACCGGTAGAAGGCCGCGGGGTCGGAAGTGCTCGCGCGCACACCGGGTCAGCTCGACGGGTCGACGACCGATGCCCACAGCGTCTGCAGTGACCGCAGGAACGACTTGCGATCGGCGGCGGGCAGCTGGGAAAGCAGTTGGTTCTCCTGCTCCTGGATATCGCGTTGTGCCTGGTCGCGGGTGGTCCGACCGGCGGCGGTGAGCGAAATCAGGCGTGCGCGCCGGTCGGCTGGATCGGCATCGCGGTGGATGAGGCCGCGCTGCTGGAGCTCATCGAGTGTGCCGATGATGCGCGTCTTGTCCGCGCGGATCTTCTTGGCCAGCGCGGCCTGGGTGTAGACGGGTTCGTCGCCGAGTCCGAGTAGGACCACGTAGCCCCACATGGTCAGGCCGTGTCGCTCGAGTACGGGCAGTTCCGCCGCGGCGAGGGCGCGGCCGAGCGGCGCGATCATCGCGGCGAGGTCAGGGCGCTTTTCCGGCATGGGTAGAAAATACCGCTTGGCTTATGATAATCATGAGCTTATGATAAGCATGCGCTTATTATTGGATGTATCGAGAGGACAGCGATGACCACCGATTCCGACACCGCCGCCGAACTGCAGACCCTCAAGTCGCTGGGGACACAGGTCGATCTGCTCGCCCTCAATGCGCAAGCCGTGCGCACCAGCATCGAAGTTGTTTCCCAGCTGACCGCCGCTGATCTGGCCAAGCCGACGCCATGCGCCGGGTGGACGCTGCACGGATTGCTGGCGCACATGATCACCCAGCACTATGGCTTCGCGGCCGCCTCCCGCGGCGAGGGTGACCTGTCGCTGTGGCGGCTGCGCCCGCTGGGCGCGGACCCGGTCGCGGACTACCGTGCCGCCGCCGAACATGTACTGGCATCTTTCGCCGAGGACGGCGTGCTCGACCGAACCTTCCCGTTACCGGAGTTCACCCGTGCCTTCGAATTCTCCGGAGCCGAGGCAGTCAGCTTCCACTTCATCGACTACGTCGTGCACTCCTGGGACGTCGCCCGAACCCTCGGCCGCACAGTGCATTTCGACGACGACCTGCTCGCGGTCGCACTATCGGTAGCCGAAGTCGTCCCCGGCGGCGCGGCTCGGCTGGCACCCGGTGCGGCCTTCGGACCGGTCATCAACTGGTCGAGTGACTCCGCGCTCGACGAGATCGTCGCCATGCTTGGGCGCTCCCCGAGTTGGCCGGAATAGCCGCCGCCCGTCGACCGAGCTGACGCGTGAGGAGCCGACGCCTCGGGCGCATTCGCGCCGGTGATTGTTGCGCGCGGAGGTCGCGGTTCGGCTGCTGCGGTACATCGGCTCTGGTCATCGCCGGGCGCGATTCAGGGTGGCGCGCATGGGAATTGCCCGGCATTCCGTGTGTGGTGTTGGGCGGGGCTATTCGATTGGGGGGAGCAAGGATTCGGCGGCGCGTTGGAGGAGGGCGGCGGGGTCGGGGATGGGATGGAAGGGGTGCCAGAAGTCGGAGGATGGGGTTGCTTGGAGGGTGAGGGTTGGGGGTGTGCGCCAGGGGGCGGTTAGGGCGAGTTGCCAGGAGTGGAGGTAGGTGCGGTCGTATCGGGCGGATTTGTCGAATAGGGGGTCGCCGAGGATGGGGTGTCCGATCCAGGCCAGGTGCACGCGGATCTGGTGACGGCGGCCGGTGACCGGGCGGACTGCGAGGAGGGTGTGGGTATCGGTGCGCAGGACCGTTGTGAACCGGGTTGTCGACGGGTAGTTCTTAGTGGCCAATAGATCCGCCTCATCGACGAACCAGCGTCCCGCCTGCTCGCGAATGGATTCGCGGGGTGCGGCGATCCGCACGCGGTTCTTGCGGCCGACACTGAGCGGCAGTTCGATGACGCCGCGATCGGGCAGGCCGGTCGATTCGACGATCGCCAGATACGCCTTCTCGGCCGTCTGCTTATTGAACTGCCTGGTCAGCTGCCCGTGCGCGCCGAGTTCCTTGGCCAGCAGCACGAGTCCGGAGGTCACCTTGTCGATGCGGTGCACCGGATACAGAGTTTCCCCGGCAGCGGCCGCCGCCTCGACGATATCGCTGTCGTGCCGCTCCCCGGTCACCGAAATCCCGGCGGGCTTGTTCAACGCCAACACCGCCGCGTCCTCCTCGATGACGCACCTCTCCCGCAACTCGGCCCACTCGAACTCCACCGGACGAGCTTAGGTCGTGCGTTGCCGGTGCTTGTGGTTGCGGCGCAGGGTATGGCGGACGCAGGTGGTGAGCTCAGGTCGTGGGGCTATCTGTACTTGCCGTTGCGGCGCAGGGTGTGGGGCCGCAGGCGGTTGAATCCGCGGACGCGCACGCTGCGCAGATTGCGGATATCGAACTCCGGATTCCCGTCCAGGGCGGCGGCGGCCTCGTCATCGACGAGAACGGTGCCGGGTCGGGCGACGCCGGTGAGCCGGGAGGCGATATTGACCACCGAACCGTACAGATCGCCGAAGCGCTGCAGCACCGGCCCATATGCCACGGCGACCCGCAGCTCCGGCGTGCCGCCGACCATCATCGTGCTCTCCTGGATGGCCAGCGCGATCCGGGCCGCATCGGCCGGATCCTCGGCCGCGAACATGACCTCGTCGCCGACATTCTTGATCACCCAACCGCCGTTCTCGGTGATCGCGGCGGTGGTGGTGGATTCGAATGCCTCCAGCAGCATGGACAGTTCGTCCGGATGCAGATGCCTGGTGAGCCGGGTGTAACCGACCATATCGGCGAAGCCGACCGCCAACTCGCGCACCGCCTCGCCCGCCGTGGTGCCCGGGTCGAGGGATCGGGCCAGGGCGGCGGCGAGGTGGCGGCGCCATGCGTAGGTATTGAGCTGTTCGAGCGTGGAGATGGCCGCCTCGGTCGCGGCGCGCGCGGTTTCGGCCAGATCGGTGCCGGGCGCGGCCTCTGCCATCCGAGTGCTGATTTCGGCCAGCACCACGTCGACCTGCCATTCGGCCAGGCGCGCCATACCCTGGCCGAGGGTGCGCGCGGTCGCGGCCTGTTGCCGTGAGTCCGCCGAGGCGAGCACATTGAGCGCGCGGAAATTGCGCACCGCGGCGATATCGGCATCGGCGTAGTCGACGGCGGCATCGTCGAGACCGGCCGGGAAGCCGAGTGCCATCCACAGCCGCTTGGTCAGGTCGGTGGTCGCCCCGGATTGTTCGGCGACCTCGGTCCGGTTGTAGTGGCGCGGTCCGTCGAGCAGATACGACTCCACGACCGACTCGACCAGCTCGGATATCTCGGTGGGAACCATGATCGCCTACATTACGGGCCGAGCTAGCGCCCATGGCGGCAACGGGGCAGGTGACAGTCGGCGCCACCATCGTGGCGGTCCGGGACTGTGATCGATCACAATCGGCTCAGCTGCGGCCACTGTCCCTGTCGGCGGCACACCTTGATCGTTCACGACCAACACCGGGTACCCGCCCAGCGGCGCGAGTGTCGGATTCGACGGCAGGGTGATGGTTATCGAATCCGGTGCGGTGCTGGTGAATTCGAGATCGATCGCGCGTTGCTCGTTATCGGCGGAGTGAGTGCACGCACCGGGGCGGACGAGATTCACCTCGCGCAGGGCGGGGCCGTTGTCGCGGTAACGGTCGCGCCACATCCTGGCATGATCCATCGGCGGCGCCGGTTGGTATTCCGGTGTCGGGTCGCGATGTGAACTACGGCTGCTGGTGCGGCAGTAGGGATTCCTTCGACCAAGTGAGGGTGCCCGCCGCTAAATCCGCGATAACGGCGTCGAGCCAACGCAATTCGGCCTCGGTGACCGCGCGTTGGTACTCGTCCTCCAGCATGACCACCCTGGGCAGTTGCATCGCGGCGGCCTGTTTCGCATCCGCGTCCATCTCGGCGAGCTCGGCGCGCACAGACTTTGCGCGCCGCTGCAGTTCGGTGCGCGCGCCTTCGGGTCCGAGCAGCATCAGGAACGACAGCGCCGCAGGGAATTCCGGATACTCGTTGCGCGGGTCGCCGATCATCTCGGCCAGCCAATTCGCGCAGGCCGCGCGGCCCGCGTCGGTGATTTCGTAGACGGTGCGCTCCGGATATTGCTGATCGCGGCCGGTTTCGCGGACCGTGACCAGTCCGGCCTCCTGCAGCCTGCCGATCGTCTTGTAGAGCGCCGCGCGTTGGGTGACATTGACGACCTTGTCCTTGCCCCACTCCTTGATCCGTCGCTGGATCGCATAGGGGTGCATCGGTTCCAGATGCAGGATGCCGAGCAGCGCCATCGCCAGGGGAGAGCGCTTGAACTGCGTCGATGCCGTCATACCGCTCATTCTAATGGTGTTTCGGCAACTAGGTTCATACAAACTAGTTGCAAAGATACTAGTTTGTATGCCACTATTGCTTCACCAGCGGAAGCCGCCCGAAAGGATCGAAAAATGACCGCCAAGACCGCCACCCACGTCCACGTCGACCACGAGACCGCCAAGCGCCTCGGCAACTGGACCGACGCCGACACCTTCGACATCACCGCCCGCTACGGCAGCGTGGTGATCGACCTGCGCTCGCCGCGGATCACCGGCGACGGCGAGATCGTCGTGCACGCCGATCTCGACCACGCCATGGTGAAACTGCTCGTCCCGGACGACGCCGTCATCGACCAGACCGACCTGCACTGGACCGGCCGCGGCCGGGTGAAGGATTTCGCGCGGCCCCAGAACGCGGCGGGTCGCGTCATCCGGCTCACCGGCACCAGCAACCGCAGCGAATTCCGGGTGCACCGTGCGGGTATCGCCGTGCTGTCGGCAATGTTCTCGCGGGAGTTCTTCGAGGATGTGCGCCGGGCGCATCGCGAAGGGGCGCACCCGACCGTTGCCGATCCGGCCAACGCGCCGCGTTGATGTCGGAACCGGAGTGCCCCGACCATATCTCTTGTGGTTGGGGCGCTTGGTATTTCAGCCTCCGCCGAGCCCGATCGTCAGATATTTCACGAAGAACTCGTTGTTGAGCGCATAGCGCGAGCGTCGCAGCCGGATCAGGGCGATGGCGTCATCGACCGAATGCCCCAGGTCGAGCAGCGTCTGCGCGACCACCAAACCCGAGCGGTTGTATCCGTACTGGCAGCGCACCATGACGCTGCGGTCGGCACGAACCGCGGCGGCGGCGATCCTGGCCAACGCGCGCGCCGCCGCCCGCTGCTCGGCGTGCAGTACCGCATCCGGAATGGCGAGGTGATGGTGTTCGACATCGGGTCCCGGCCCGTGCCCCTCGGCCTGGTACAGGCTGATCACCACATCGAATTCGGCCCCGACGATCGCGGGCACCCGCACGCCCTCGGCATTCCCGTAATGATGCCCACCCATCCACAGTTGCGGCACGATCTCGTTCCACGGCGCATCCGCATCCGGTGTCTGCACCCTGGGCGGCCGGTCCATCTGCACCATCGTCGCCTCCCCGCGTCTTCTTCTACGGTACCGCCGACCTATGCCACGGCAACGGCTACAGAAAACGCGTGGATGCGGCCCCTCGCCGTTCGGGGCAACCCGCTCGGGGGTCTGGCAATCTTCGAGTGAACGATGACCTTTAAGCGGTGCGAGTCCGGGTATGCGCCGAATATGGAACTTCTATTGGTACTCGTCGTGATACCGGTGATCGTCGCCATCGTGGTATTGCGGCGTAAACGTGCCGGGAAGCCGACGGACCCGGAAATGATCACCGGCAACGAAGGGCATCGCCATGTCGATGGATCCTGATCCCCGACGCACTCCCGATCTCGAGGCGGGTGGCGGCGTCAGCCCCGGCTCGACCCCGCCCGAGACGGCGCAGACCTCCGGCCTGTCCGCACCCGAACCGCGGACCAGTTGGCACTTCCCGCCGACCGGAGTCGGCTTCATCGCCATGGCCGCGGTACTGGCGATCCTGTTCATCGTGGTGGCGGTGTTGCTGGTGATAACGCTGGTCTGAACGCGTGGGCGTGCCGCGGACTACCGCTGCTCCTGTTGGTAGAACGCGTTCTAGACAGAATTGTCATTTTGTCTTACGCTCGGGTCATGACGACAGAGTTGTCTCATCGACCGAGTTTCGAGTTGAGATCCGCAGCGACTTGGCGCGACCCGTGGCAGATGTATGCCGGACTGCGCGCCCACGACCCCGTGCATCACGTTGTGCCCCAGGATGATCCGGCGAGCGACTATTACGTCCTGTCCCGCTATTCCGATGTGTATGCGGCGGCGCGGGATGTCGCGACCTTCTCCTCGGCGGGCGGTCTGACCGTCGACTACCGCGACCTCGGCGAGATCGGGTTGCCCGAACCGCGGCCGTTCGTCTTCACTGATCCGCCGGATCACACCACCTTCCGCAAACAGGTCATGAAGGGCTTCACGCCGCGGCAGGTGCGCTCGGTCGAACCGCAGGTGCGCGCGTTCGTCGTCGAGCGGTTGGAGCGGCTGCGGGCGGCGGGCGAGGGCGATATCGTCGTCGAACTATTCAAGCCGCTGCCGAGCATGGTGGTCGCACATTATCTCGGTGTGCCGGAACCGGATCGGCCGAAATTCGATGAGTGGACCGATCACATCATGACCGCCTCCGCGGGCGGCAGTCCCCTCGATGCCCAAGATGCCATCGGCGAATTGATGCAGTACTTCACCCAGTTGATCGAACGCCGGCGCGCCGAACCCGCCGACGATACGATCTCGCATCTGGTGGCTGCCGGGCTCGGCGCAGACGGCGACTATGCGGGCATCATCTCGATTCTCGGCTTCGCCTTCACCATGATCACCGGCGGAAACGACACCACCACAGGCAATCTCGGCGGCGCCGTGCAATTGCTGACCGAGCGGCCGGATCAGCGTCGGCTGCTGATCGAGAATCCGGCACTCATCCCGGATGCGGTCGAGGAGTTTTTGCGGCTCACCTCGCCGGTGCAGGGTTTGGCACGAACCATGACGCGCGACATCGAGATTCACGACACCACCATTCCGGCAGGACGTCGCGTGCTGTTGCTGTATGCCTCGGCCAATCGAGACGAACTCGAATTCGGTTCCAATGCAGGCGAACTCGATGTGCTGCGGCGGCCCAAGCAGATCCTGACCTTCAGTCACGGCAACCATCACTGTCTCGGCGCGGCGGCTGCGCGCATGGTCGCATACGTCGCGCTGGAGGAATTGCTCTCGCGCTGCCCGGATTTCGTCGTCGATATCGACCGCGTGCGTTACGCGCCCGGCAGTTATGTGCGCTGGCCGGATCGTGTGCCGTTCCGGGTATCCCGATGACGGCGGCCTCGGGCGGGCCGGGAGATTGGTTGCGCCCCAAGCGCGCCGATATCGCGGCAGAGCAGATTCTAGATGCCGCTGCGCGGCTGTTCGTCGAGCGCGGTGTCACCAATACCGGTATGGGCGATGTCGCGAAGGCGGCGGGCTGCTCGCGCGCCACCCTGTATCGCTATTTCCCGAACCGTCAAGCGCTGCGAATCGCCTTCGTGCACCGCGAAGCTCGTCGGGTCGGCGCCGCGGTCGCCGAGCAGGCTCGCGAGATCGCCGATCCGGGGGAGCGCATTGTCGCGGTCATGCTCGCATCGCTGCGCGAGGTCCGCGCCGACCCGACGCTGATCGCGTGGTTCACCGCGGGTGATGCGGGCATAGCCAATGAAATCGGTCAATCCTCCGAGGTCATCGAGGCCATTGCCGCCGGGCTGCTGCCACCGACGGCCGATCCGGATCGCTTCCGACTGGCCCGCTGGTTGGCTCGTGTCATCATGTCGCTGCTCACCGCGCCCGGTCGCGACGAGACGGATGAGCGGGTCATGCTGGAGCACTTCGTCGCACCGGTCGTCGTCGGCGCATTCGCGAACTGACATCCGCCGGATAGGCGGTGAGCAGACCGGCTCGCGCTCATTGAGGCCCGCGCCGAGGTGATCGCCGAACTCGCCAGACCTCCCGGCACTTGACTTGGAGCGCACTCCAAGTCGTAGCGTCGATGACGAAATCGTCGACCAAGGAGGAGAGTCCCGCATGATTCCGACCAGGAAGCTCGGTCAGTTGACCGTTGGTGCACAGGGTCTGGGCTGCATGGGTATGAGCCAGGCCTACGGCGTGCGCGATAACGACGACGAATCCATTGCCACCATCCATCGTGCGCTGGATCTGGGCGTGACGCTGCTGGACACCGCGAATGTCTACGGCCCGGAGACCAACGAGCGACTGGTCGGCAAGGCTATCGCCGACCGCCGCGACCGGGTGGTGCTCGCGACCAAATTCGGCATCGTATGGGGCGAGGACGGAAGCATGGGAGCCCGTGGCGACGCCGCATATGTCAAGCAGAGCTGCGACGCCTCGCTGGCCCGGCTCGGTGTCGACCACATCGACCTCTACTATCAGCACCGCGTCGATCCGAATGTCCCGGTCGAGGAAACCTGGGGCGCGCTGTCCGAGCTGGTGCAGGCGGGCAAGGTGCGCTACCTCGGCATTTCGGAGGCTTCGGCGCCGACCATCCGCCGCGCGCACGCGGTCCATCCGGTGACCGCGCTGCAGAGCGAATGGTCGCTGTGGACAAGGGATATCGAGGCCGAAGTGCTGCCGACCTGCCGTGAGCTCGGCATCGGCATCGTGCCCTTCTCGCCGCTCGGCCGCGGCTTCTTGACCGGGGCCATCACCTCCACCGCCGATCTGCCCGCCGACGATATGCGCCGTCGCTTACCGCGATTCGCCGAGGACAACCTGGACAACAACCTCGCCATCGTCGCGGCGCTGCGCGAGCTTGCCGCCGAAAAGGGCATTACCGCAGGACAATTGGCGCTCGCTTGGGTGCAGAGCCGCGGCGACGATGTGGTTCCCATTCCGGGCACCAAGCGTCGCACCTATCTCGAAGAGAATGTGGCCGCCGCCGAGATCGTCCTGACCGCAGACGATCTCGCGCGCATCGATGCCGCCGCCCCCGCCACCGCATTCTCCGGCGCGCGCTATCCGGAACATCTCGCCAAGGTTGCCGGTCGCTGACGCGGTCGGTTCACGCCTCGCACACTGTCCGCACATCTCGCAAAACGACTCACCGCATGAAACGCCGTGCCTCGAACACGAAGGTCTGCGAGGGCGTTTCGACCGAACGACTTTCCATGTCGAGGACATACATACCTGTTGTATTCGGTGTGGGAAATTGCTACGGTTGCGTTTTGTTTGCGTTGACAGTGTGCGGTGGCTGGGCGCCAATGACGGTAGCTGCTCCCGACCTATATGGATCGAGCACTAGAAGATCTGCTACACGATCGAGTATTAGAAGATCTGATACACGACGGAACGAGGCAAGTCGATGAGGCCGACGCCGACCGCGATCGGATTTCTTCGTCAGGACGTGTCGGGCGATGCCAGGGACTGGGACATGGCCCAGATCCGTAAGTTGGCAACGCGATACGGATACGACCTTGCCGAGATCGTGCGGCTAGCGGACGCGGGTACGGAAATTCTCGCGGCATTGCGCGAGGTCATCCGCCGGACGGATGCGGAAGCGGTGATTATGCCGAATCTTGCGCATTTGGACGATCGACCGGAAGAACTTGTGCGGGCGTGCGACGTGATCACTGTCAACCCGGCGAATACCTATGCCCGACGTGCATTTCCCGAGGAAAGGGTGTGGTCTGATTAGACTGCGCTGAACGCGCCGTCTACGATCTTCGCGTTTGCTTGTCGTCAGCTGCTCCATCAGATCAAGTTCGATCAAAAGGAGAGGTATTCGTCATGGCAATTTCCCGGAAGATCGCGACAGCGTCGGTCGCTGTCGCCGCACTCGCCGCCGCATTCGTCGGAACTCAGCAAGCCGCGGCCGATCCGATTTCGGGTGGCTGCTCCGGCGGCCGATTCAGTTACAGCACAAGCCCGCTCGGGATGACGGTCGCGCCCGCCACGGCCACCTGGGACGGCAACCTCACCGGCTGCACGGGTACGCCTGCGTCCGGAGCAACCGTGAGTGGCACCTTCGATGGACGCGGTAGCTGCGCCGATGTCGACGGTCAGATCGACGGCAAGGTCTACTGGGCCAATGGTGCGGTCAGCCGGATCAGCGGGCCGTGGCATGTGGGGGGTGGTGTCGGCAGTTCGATGTCCAACACCGTGATCATTACCGATGGCCCCGGTGCGGGCGGGCGCCTGGTGGTCGAACAGGGGCCGATCGGCAATGTTCTGGCCATGGCGGGGTCGTGTATCGCGGGCGAGGCCCGCGGTGCCGACGTGCCGATCCTCGCGGCGCGTTTCAGCTGAACCGATGAATAAAACGGGTACCGGGCAGTGCGCCCGGTACCCGTTATTTTCAGATAATTGCCAGCGGCTGGTGCACCGGCAAATTCAGAAGCAGTAGGGGAACTTGCAGGTCGACGGGTCGTTCGGACCGAAGATAAGCGCGATCAGCCCATTGATGACGGTGTCCGCAACGCCCGATCCGGTGTTGATCGCCACCTCCTGTGCGGTGGCCGGCTGCTCGACGGCGGTCACCTCGGCCGACGCCGTCGCGGGTGTGCTGATCAGAACACCGGCGGTAACCGCCAGCAGAACCTTCCGGATCATATTGCTACCTTTCGCTTTCGGCTCATTACATCCTGCAGCCTAGCCAGGACGTCGAGGGCAGCAGTCCCCGCCAGCGGTGGGTACGAATGCTGGTCCTGACATGGCACGTCGACCGCTCGAGCCGCGAAATCTATATCCCGGCAATACATTCGCACCTACGTCGAGGATCCGGGCCTCACCGGCACCACCATCGCCCATGCCCTCGGCTGGTCCCGCGCCGAATCCAGCTCGCCCTCCAGAACTCCGGCACCACGCCCCGCGAACTCATCAAAGAAAAACGCCTCCGCCTGGCCTATCTACGGCTGCGGAATCCGGCATACCGGCGCTGGAGCATTTCCGCCATCGCCCCGGGACTCGGCTTCGACTCGGCCAGCGCCTTCAGCACAGCCTTCCGCCAACGCTTCAACGCCAGGCCCCGCGACATCCGTCAAGGCTGAGCGGGGAACCTTTGCCCTGTTCGTTGTGCGCGGGGGCGCAGGTGTGAACGCTTGCGGCGGTGGCCGACTCGCCGGGTGCAGCGGCCGGTCGGTCGATGCATACTGGCGGCCGTGCAGTTCGGGATCCTGGGGCAGGTGGAGGTGCGGGGAACCGATGGGACTCCGGTCGCGGTGGGCGGGCCGCAAGTGCGGTCGCTGCTGGCGGTTCTGGTGTCGGAGGCCGGGCGGGTGGTGTCTCGGGATCGGTTGATCGACGACCTCTATGGACAGCAGCCGCCGGGCGATGCCGGGCATGCCCTGCAGTCCCAGGTGTCGCGGTTGCGGCGCGCGCTGCGCGCCGCGGGTGCCGATGGTCTCGTGGAGTCCTCGGCGGCGGGCTACCGGCTCGCGGTCGATCCGGAGATGGTGGATATGCATCGGTTCCTTCGGCTCGCCGAGGAGGGGCGAACCGCGTTGCGCGACCGGGATTCCCTTGCCGCTGTCGCGTTGCTCGACCAGGCCGCCGGTGTGTGGCGTGGCGCGGCGCTGGCCGACGTGCGCGACGCGCCGTTCGCCGCCGCGGTGGTCGCCCGCCTCACCGAGGCATGGCTGGCGGCCCAGGAGGATCGTGCGGAAGCCGCGCTGGCGCTGGGTGATCACCGGGCGGTAGTCGCTACGCTGCCAGAACTCGTTGCCGCACAGCCGCTTCGGGAGCGGGCCAGGGCGCTGCTGATGCGCGGGCTCTACGCCGGCGGGCGGCAGGCGGAAGCGCTGGAGCTGTTCGAGCACGGGCGGCAACTGCTCGCCGACGAACTGGGCGCCGACCCCTGCGCCGAGCTGACGCAGGCGCACTTGACGATCCTGCGTGCGGACACCGTCGTCGCTACCACGATGCGCCGCCTACCCGCCCAGCTCACCAGTTTCGTCGGCCGAGACGACGAGCTGGCGCAGGTCGCGTCGTTGCTTGCCCGGGCCCGCCTGGTAACGCTCACTGGTCCCGGCGGTACCGGTAAGACCCGGTTGGCGATGGAAGCCGGCGCTCGGGTTCGGGGCGAGGTTTGTTTCGTGGATTTGTCGCCGTTGGTGGACGGCGCACAGGTGGCGCCGGAGATTGCGGTGACGCTCGGTGGCCGCGCGAGCGGCGATCACGAGGATGCCGAAGCTCGGGTGCGTGCCATGCTCGCCGACCGGTCGCAGTTGATCATTCTCGACAACTGCGAGCATCTGGTGCTCGATGCAGCCCGGCTCGTGCACCGGCTGTTGCGTGACTGTCCGGGCTTGCGGGTGCTGGCGACGAGCCGGGAAGCCTTGCGTATCACCGGCGAGACCGTACTCGCGATCGGGCAGCTGCCGGTCGCGGCTGCCGAGGCGGCACTGGCCGACCAACTCGGCTGCACCGCGGTCCGCCTGTTCGCCGATCGTGCCGCTGCCGCGCGGCCGGGATTCACCGTCGACGCGGGCACGATCGCGGCGGTGCGGCGCATATGCGAGCGGCTGGACGGGCTGCCGTTGGCACTGGAACTCGCTGCCGCCCGGCTGCGCACTCTCGACGTCGGCGAGATCGACGCGCGGCTCGCCGATCGGTTCCGGCTGTTGGCGCGCGGGGATCGCACCGCCGAACCACGCCACCGGACCCTGCAGGCGGTGGTGGAATGGAGCTGGGACCTGCTCGAACCGTCCGAACGCCTGCTGGCGCGACGCTTCGCCGTCTTCGCGGGCGGGGCCACCGCCGCCATGGTCGCATCCGTTTGCGAGCTCGATGACGCCGACGAACTGTTGGACGGCCTGGCCGACAAATCGCTGGTGGAAGTGCACAACGGCCGTTACCGGATGCTGGAGACCATCCGGGCCTACGGCTTGGCACGGTTGACCGAGGCCGGCGAGCGCGAACGGTTGCAACGTGCCCTCGCCGGTTTCTCGACCGAGCTGGCCGAGCGGGCTGATCCGCTGCTGCGCGGCCGGGAGCAGCTCGGCTGGCTGGCGCGGCTGACGGCCGAGCACGACAACATGCAGGCGGCACTGCGCTGGGCGGTGAGCATGGATCCCGCACTGGCACAGCGGTTCATCGCCGCCCATGCGTGGCAATGGTGGCTGCGCGGTTACTGGGGGGAGGCCGTCGAACTGGCCGCCAAACTGCTGCCCGCACTCGACCCGGCGGCGGACGTCGAGGAATACGCCTTCTGCGTGGCGGTCGCCGCGCGTGCCAGAACCGGGTCGCCGGTGCCGGTCACCCGGGCTGCCGCGGCCCTTTCCACCATAGAAAGACCCTTGCGGCGACCACATCTGGTGTTCCTGCTGGCAACTGTCGGCGGGCTGCTGGACCTGCCGTCGCAGTGGCAACATGTGCTGTTCGGTCCTGATCGCTGGTCGCAGTCCTTCGTGCGGCTCGGTACCGGACTGCGACATCTCATGTCCGGTGCGCCACTGCTCGCCGAGCCCGAATTACGCTGTGCCCTAGAGGATTTCCGCGCTACCGGCGACCGGTGGGCAATCGCGACCACGCTCGACAAACTCGCCGCGGTCGCCGACTGGCGTGGCGAACGCGAGGCCGCCCTGGACCTCATCGACGAGGCCGTTGTCCTGCAGACCGAGCTGGGCGCCGGCGATGACGCCGCTGACCTGCTCAACCGGCGCGGTGACATCCTCGCCCGCGGGTCCGCCGCGTGTCGTGATGATGCGGGTGCCGCTTACCGCCGCGCCGCGGAACTGGCCCGCGCAACAGGCGCAATGGACATGTACGCGAACGCACTACGCGGGCTCGGCGATCTCGCCCGGGTGGCGGGTGACCTGTCCGTCGCCCGGGAGTACTACGACACCGCCATCACTGTGTCCGGCAACGACACGTTCGGCGCGGCCGAGGCCCGGGCCCGCAGCCTCATCGGATCGGGCTGGATCTGGCTCGCGGAGGCGAATATCGAGCGTGCGCGGGCGGCGCACCGCGAGGCGTTCGAACTGGCGCGCGACCGATCGCGGCCGGTGGCCGCGGCAGCGGTGGAGGGCATGGCCGGGATCGCGGTGGCACTCGGTGCGACGATGCGGGGCGCGCTGTTGCTCGGTGCTGCCGACGCGCTGCGCGGCATGCCCGGGGCGTGTGACGGTGCGGTGGCCGACACCGCCGCAAGATGCCGAGCCGAACTCGGTGAACCGGAGGTCCGTGCGGCCCTCGAGCGTGGCGCCCGATATTCGGCCGAGGAGGTCACCGAGTTGCTCGGTGAGTGGTGGTGAGCCGATGGTGAGGGCACGGTGATCGCGGTGTCCGACGCTGTGTGCATGACAACAAGGCAGCAGTTCACCAGCAAGACCGTCCTCATCTCCGGCGCCAGCGTCGCCGGGCCGGCGCTCGCCTACTGGCTGGCCCGCTACGGGTTCACCGTCACCGTCGTCGAACAGGCGCCGACTCTGCGCGAGGGCGGCTACAAGGTCGACATCCGTGGTGTGGCAATGGAAGTCGTCGACCGGATGGGGCTGATGCCGCAAGTCCGCGCAGCGTCTACGGCGATGCGGGGCGGCGCCTGGGTCGACGATGCGGGCAAGAAGCTGGCAACGCTCGGACCCGAACTCATCGGCCTGCGCTCACCCGGCGACGACGAGATCTTGCGCGGCGATCTCGCCCACATCCTGTTCGACGCCACCAAGGGCGAGGTCGAGTACCTGTTCGGCGACTCGATCACCGGCCTGGTGCAGCAGGCCGATGGTGTAACGGTGCGGTTCCGCAACTCCGCGCCACGTGTATTCGACCTGGTGATGGGGGCCGACGGCATGCACTCGGCGGTGCGCAGGCTGGCATTCGGGCCGACCGAGCAATTCGCCCGGCATACCGGCATGGCCGCCTGTGTGATCTCGGTGCCCAACCACCTGAACCTCGACCACTGGGAACTGGTGCATCCCACACCCGGGCGCGTGGTGCAGGTGTACAGCACCCAGCGGACAACGGCCAAGGCCCAGTTCATCTTCCAGGCGCCGGCACAACTACCGGACAGACGCGACCGCGCCGCCCAGCAACAGCTGGTGACCGACGCGTTCGCCGATGCCGGTTGGGAGACACCGAGTCTGGTGCGCGCAATGCCGGAATCCCCGGACTTCTACTTCGATTCGGTCAGCCAGATCGATCTCGATCGGTGGTCCGACGGCCGCGTCGCGGTCGTCGGTGACGCCGCCTACTGTCCGTCACCGCTGTCCGGGCAGGGCACGAGCATGGCGCTGGTCGGCGCGTATGTCCTTGCGGGCGAACTGAAAGCAGCCGCGGGAGACCACCTCGTCGCGTTCGATCGCTACCAGCGCGCCATGCAGGATTACGTCACCGAGAACCTGACGCTGGGCTGGAACAATGCCACCCAGATGGTGGCGGCCGACCGGCGTGCGATCCGGACCCAGACCACCATGTTGCGCATGCTGCGGCACATGCCGTGGAAGGGCCTGGCCCTGCGGCCGATCATCAAGCCGCTGGAGCGCGCGGCCAACGCCATCCGGCTAGCGGATTACTGACCCCGTCGTCCCCTGCGCTGTTCCCGACTGCGGGACCGTATCTCCAACTGGTGCGTGAGGAGTACCACCGATGAATTTTGTGTGGATCCGTCGTCGATATCTCTGAATACACCGACAGCGGTGGGCCTGTGCTGGGACCGTTCCAGCGCGGGAAGAAACTTATGGAGGCAACGATGAGCGTCGACAACCCTGCGCACGAGCAAACGGTCTGGACAGGTGAGCAAGGCGCAGTGAACAGCCCCAGGGTGTTGGTGGCGGGGGCGAGCATCGCGGGGCCCGCGCTGGCCCACTGGCTGCATCGGCGGGGGGCCGAGGTGACCGTGGTGGAGCGGGCACCCGAGCTGCGTCCCGGTGGGCAGGCGGTGGACGCGCGCGGGGTGACCAAGGAGGTCATCCGGCGAATGGGGCTCGACGCGGCGGTGCGCGCGGCCCGCACCGAGACCGCCGGCGCGTACACCGTGGACGCGGATGGGAAAGTGCTGGAGACCTATCGCGCGGACGACGACGGCGGCGACGGGTTCATCTCGGAGATCGAGATCCTGCGCGGGGACCTGTCCCAGGTGCTCTACGACGACACCCGCGACGGCGTCGAGTACATCTTCGGCGACCGGATCGCCGAACTCACCCAGGACGCGGACGGGGTCGATGTGGCCTTCGAGGGCGGTGACCGGCGGCGTTTCGATCTGGTGGTCGGGGCGGACGGGCTGCACTCGGCGCTGCGCGCGATGGTCTTCGGGCCGCGTGAGCGGTTCGTCCGCCATCTCGGGCACGTGCTGGCCTTCTACAGTGTGCCCAACGAGTTCGGGCTGGACCGCTGGCTGATCGACTACCAGGAGTCCGGGCGCTCCGCCGGGCTGCGGCCGATCCAGGACGCCACCCGGGCGATGGCCATGTTCTCCTTCCCCTCAGCCGACCTCGACGTCGACTACCGCGACGTCGCGGCCCAGAAGCGCCTGCTGCGCGAGCGGATGGCCGGCATGGGCTGGTTGACCCCGGGCATCCTCGCGCACCTGGACGACACCCCGGACTTCTACCTCGACCAGGTCGCCCAGGTGGTGATGGACCGCTGGTCGAGCGGACGGGTGGTGCTGCTCGGGGACGCGGCGTTCAGCTCGTCACCGATGTCTGGGCAGGGCACCGGGCTGGCCATGGTCGGCGCCTACCTGCTGGCCGGAGAGCTGGCCGCCGCCGGGTGGAACCCGGAAGCCGGGTTCGCCGGCTACGAGCGGCGGATGCGCTCGTTCGTCGAGGCCAACCAGGAGATCGGCCGGTTGAACGCGCGCAGCCGCGACGTCCCCGGGCCGGACGCCGAGCCGAACATCGATTTCGACAGCGAATGGTTCACCGAACTGGTCGGGCGTGCGATCAACGGCGTCGAGCTGCCCGACTACGCAGGGGTGCCGGACTCCGGAGCCCTGGCTGGACCGCCGATCACCTCGTCGGCCAAGCCGTAGGTGTCACATATCGTGTCGAGAGGGACGACGCTTCGGTAGGCCACCGCTACGTCTTGTCGCCGCTCGTTGCGTGGTGGAGCCGGCCGTGACCGACCGGCACCACGATGTCAGTGGGCGATGCCGCCGGTGGCCGGGGTACGGCCGTGCTTCATTACCAGCGCGAGCGAGAGGGCGAGCACCGAAGCGGCCGCGCAGACCCAGAAACCCAACTGATAACCGTGATCACCGAACAGGTCCGGCAGCGGGGTGGCCGGTTGGGCTTGCCCGCCGACGCTCACCAGGGCGCTCATGCCGTTGTTGTGCAGAAATGCGGTAACGATGGCCAGGCCGATCGCGACTCCCATGGATTGCATGACACCGAGCATGCCGAGACTGATGCCCTGTTGTTCCTGTGGAACCGCATCGACCAGCAGGATTGGCATGCAGGCGTAATACATCCCGAATCCGATGCTGAAGATCGAGTTCACGATCAGGAAGTTGGTGGTGGTCAGCGGCAGCACCGCGAAGGCGAGCCCTGCACCGGCGAAGATGAACAGGGCGGCAACCAGCGGCAGTCGGGCGCCGACGCGCTTGGCCAGCAGACCTGACACCGCGCCGAAGATCATGGTGATCACCGAGCCGAGCAGCGCGATCCGGAAGGCGAACTCGAGCAGGGTGTACCCACTGCCGTAGGTGTACCCGGGATCGAGGCTGACCTGCACGGCCTCGGGCGGCAGCACCCGACCCGTCATCTCCTGGATCTTGGCCAACGTGCCCTGCTGGACGCCGGTGACGACGGTCGGCTCGGGTGGGGTCTGGGCCATGTAGGCAATGGCGTAGGAGACGATGCCGATTTGCAGGGACGCGAAGAGCGCACCGGCAAGCACCAACGCGACGCGCGGATGGAACAGCAGTTTCATGTCCATGACCGGTGTCGAGACGCGTTTTTCGACAACGACGAACAGTACGAGCAGCGCGATGCCCGCGATCAGCCAGGCCAGCGTGGTCGGCCTCGCCCAACCCCAGTCATGACCCTTGTCGACGTAGATCAGGGTGAGCGCGGCGCCACCGGACAGCAGCGCGGCGCCGACGACGTCGATCCGCTCGGACAACCGCAGCTCGGATTCGGGCACGATCAGCCACACCATCGGCAGCAGCACCAAGCTGAACGAAGCGAGTACCCAGAAGATCGCACGCCAGCTGTAGTTGTCGACCAGGTAGCCGCCCAGGATCGGGCCCGCGATGGAGGCGACACCGAAACCGGTGGCCGTGAAACCGAGTGCGAGGGGCACCATGTCGCGCGGCATCAGGTCTCGGATGAGGCCGTAGGCGATCACCGCGGTCGCGATGGCGGTGGCCTGCAGGCAGCGACCGAACAGGAAGACGGCCCAGTTCGAGGTGGTCGCGTCGAGCACGCAGCCGATGACGAACAGCACACCGCAGATGAGGAACATCCGCTTCTTGCCCCACACGTCACTCATCTTGCCGATCAATGGAGACGCGGCCGCGCCGACCAACCCGAACACGATGATGGCCCAGTTGATGTTGGCCCCGACGCCGGGGAAGCTCGGCGCGATCTTCTGTAGTGCCGCCGCAACGATCGTGTACTGCATCGGGGCGATTTCGGAGAACAGGACGATCACCGTCAGAACCGTGAAAATCCTTGTGCGCGAGGCACCGTCGAGCCGACCGGTGTCATCGTCGTTGTCGAGTTGAGAGGTACTGGTGGACATGGCCACGCTCCGTTGTTCGGGAACTGCGTTCGAGATGGTCGATCAGAAGGGTCAGTAGATATAGGCGGTGTGGGGGAGATCGGCGACCGAGGTGCCTACCTGGACGGTGAACTCGCCGGGCTCGGTCTCCCAGCTGGCTGGTCCCCAATGCTGGAAGGCGCGCTCGGGCAAGGGGATCGCTACGGTCCGGGATTCGCCTGACGCCAGGGTGACGGCGGTGAAGCCGGCCAGCCAGCGGACCGGTCGATCCACGGCACTGTCCGGGCGTGAGAGGTAGACCTGGACGACCTGTTTGCCTTCGCGATCTCCGGTGTTGGTCACCGTGATCGAGACGGTGCGCCCTTCGACGACCAGATCGTCGGTCGACCAGGTCGTGTAGCCGAGGCCGTGGCCGAAGGGGTAGGCGGGTTCGGTCCCTGCCCGCAGCCACGCGCGGTAACCGATGTGGATGCCTTCGGTGTAGTCGAGGACGCCATCGACGGGTGTGGTGTTCAGGACCGGGACGTCGGCCATGGTCTTCGGCCAGGTGGTCGGCAGCCGGCCGCCGGGTTCGGCCGTGCCGGTGAGCACGTCGGCCAGCGCCGCGCCGAACTCCTGGCCCGGGAACCAGGCCAGCATCACCGCGGCGACCTCGTCGCGCCACGGCATCTCCACCGGCGCACCGGAATTCACCACCACGACGGTGCGCGGGTTCACCGCCGCGACGGCGGCGACCAGGTCGTCCTGACGGCCGGGCAGTCGCACGGAGGTGCGGTCGACGCCCTCGCTCTCGATCTGCTCGGTCGTGCCGACCACGACCACGGCCACCTCGGCCGCGCGCGCCAGTTCGATCGCGGCCGCGAACTCCTCGTCGTCAGCGCGCTGAGGCCGCCGGATACCGAGGGTCGCGCCGAGAATGATGCCGAGGCCGGGCATCGCCTCCTCGATGCTGGTCACGAGCCGTACTTCGACCTCGTCGCCGACGGCGAGGGTTCGGGTCACGTGACGTTGAGGCGGGTTGAGCAGCGCCGCGGCCGGATCGCCGGAATCCAGCGGCACGTTCTCGTCCAGTACGGTCTCGCCGTCGATGTCGAGCCGGATGTGGCCGACGCCGCCGAAACCGATCTGCCAGTCACCGGCCATGTCGGCCCGCAGGCGGGTGCGCATCTCGACCATGTTCGATCGTGCGGCCAGCGGTTCGCCGAGCAGCACGAGGCGGCTGGTGGTGCGGTGCTGGGTGCCGAGCACGGCGTCGTCTTTCAGGTACCGCGCGGATAGGCCCGGTTCGCCGGTCGCGGGATCGGTCATGATCGCCACAGGGGCCGGAATCAGGTCCTCGGATAGGTGGACGCCCGCGGTGTGGGTCAGCGGCAGCCGGCCGGTCAGGCCCTGCACCGGGGTGGTGGTGTGGCCGGGGATCACGGTCGCGCTGCCACCGCCGAGAAAGCGGGGTTCGCCCGCCGACGGGCCCAGCAGGGCGACCGCCGTGTCCGGTGCCAGGGGCAGGAGGCCGTCGTTGCGCACCAGAACCATCGCTTGCGCGGCGACCCGGCGGACCAGATCCTGTGCTTGCTCGTCACTGAAAACCGGTGTGGGCTGCGGGGTTCCGTCCAGGGCACCGACGCGCTGGGCGAAGCGCAGGATGCGGCGCACCTTGTCGTCGATGGCATACTCGGCGATCTCGCCCGCGCGCACGGCGGCGGCCAGCGGTTCACCCCACAGGTGCGGCGGCCCGGGCATGCACAGGTCGGTGCCCTGCGCCGCGCTCTCGGTGGTGCGGACTGCGGTCCAGTCCGAGACCACCACGCCGTCGAATCCCCATGTGCCTTTGAGTGGTTCGTCGAGCAGGGGGTTCTCGGTCATGGTGGTGCCGTTGACGGAGTTGTAGGCGTCCATGATCATCCACGCCCCCGCCTCGACGGTGCGCTCGAACGGGTAGAGGTACAGCTCACGCAGTGCCCGGTCGTCGACGCGGACGTCGACGGTGAAGCGATCGGTCTCGGAATCGTTGGCCACGTAGTGCTTCGGGCACGCGCTGACCCCGTGCGCCTGCACGGCCCGCACGTAGGCATGGGCCATCTCGGCGGTGAGTAGCGGGTCTTCGGAGAAGCACTCGAAATGCCTGCCGCCCAGCGGGGAACGGTGCAGGTTCATCGTCGGGCCGAGGACCGCGTAGACGTCTTTGCGGCGGGCCTCGGCGGCGATGAGGGCACCGATCTCGGTGAGCAGCGCCGGATTCCAGGTCGCGGCGATCGCGGTGCCCGAGGGCAGGCTCACCGACGGATCGCGCTCGTCCCAATTCTCGCCACGCACACCGGAGGGTCCGTCCGAGACCGGCATCTCGGCGAGGCCGATCGAGGAGTCACCGGCCATCCGGAACAGGCTCGCGCCGGAGATCAGTCGCAGCTTGCCGTCCAGATCCAGCTTGGCGAGTAGTTTCTCGATGTCGTCTTCCATGAAAAATGCAGCCTTTCGGTCAGCGGGTGATGGTGCTGGCTTGATCGGACCAGTGGGGGTTGTGCAGGAGCTCGCCGGTGTTGGCGAGGAACGCGCCGCGGGCCGCGGAATCGCCGCGCAATCGGTCCATGAACCAGGCGGTCAGGTAGCCGAGGTAGCGGTAGACGCCCTCGGTGCAGCTGAAGTTGGTGCAGTCCGGCTGGCCCTGGACGTCGTTGTGCTGGGCGCCGACCACCGCCGCGCGGGCCTTGGGTAGTCCAGGGGGCAGCGCGTCGTAGTACGCCTGCATCGACTGTGCCCCGATCAACTCCGGCGGGGCCGGCTGAGTCACGGGCGAGATGCCGTCGGCCGAACCGTTCACCAGCAGCACCGAACCCGAGCTCACCGCGGTGGGGTCGATACAGGCGCTCTGGCCCTCGACGGACGGCAGCGACGCGCAGACCGCCGACAACGGCATCTCGAGAGTCACCGCGGTGCTGACGGCGCCGCCACCGCGCGCGAGCGCGTTGATCGCGCCGAGACCACCCTGCGAATGCCCCGTCGCCCCGGCCCGGCCGGTGTCGATCTTGCCCCTGAAGATGCTGTTCGGGTCGCTGTTCTGGCGGGCCAGATACAGCACCGCGTCGAGCATCTGAATGCCGGTGCCGGTGTCGGTCCGGTCGGCGGCGATGACCACGAATCCCCACGACGCGAGGTGCGAGAGCAGATACGCGTATTCGCGAGGGTGGGCCATGGTGCCGTTGCCCCAGGTGATGACCGGATGGACGACGCCGCCCGCCCCGAGATCGGCCGGATACCAGATGTCGTAGCTGTCGCCGGTCGACGTGCAGCAGTCGACACCGGTCCGCTCGGCCACCGCCCAGGGGCCCGGCGCGTAATAGGTGGCTTCGACCTGGCCGGAGGGCTGGAAGGACGGTGTCGCCGCCCCCGGTGTCACCCCGGTCGCCGCGGCGACGAGCAGCGCGAGGAAGGTCAGCGCAACACGGGCGCCGTTGCGCGGGCGCCGATCGGACAAGACGAAGTTGTTGCTCACGATGTCGGACGATAGGGAGACAAATGGCTGCGCAAGGCGGGCAGCGCGGTCTTGCAGACTCGTTGCAGACACCCGCGTAGCAAAATACCGGCGACGTATTCTCGAAGCGATGAACGAGTCGGCCCGCACTGTCGCGGACCTCGCATGAGCGACCGCAGTGAGCGAGCAGTAGGTACAGCCGAGCCCTCGCTCGTGGCGGAGCCGAGCGCTAGCGAGGTGGAGTCATGAGCGAGCGCAGTGAGCGAGCAGTAGGTACAGCCGAGCCCTCGCTCGTGGCGGAGCCGAGCGCTAGCGAGGTGGAGTCATGAGCGAGCGCAGTGAGCGAACAGTAGGTACAGCCGAGCCCTCGCTCGTGGCGGAGCCGAGCGCTAGCGAGGTGGAGTCATGAGCGAGCGCAGCGAGCGAACAGTAGGTACAGCCGAGCCCTCGCTCGTGGCGGAGCCGAGCGCTAGCGAGGTGGAGTCATGAGACACCTTCTGTCAACCTCAGGCGGCGGTGAGGGCTGCTTGGGCGCGTTGGCGGTTGCTGAGGTGGGTGTTTTCGTCGTAACGCAGGCCGTGGGTCAGGCAGTGCCAGAGGACGTCG